>CAZQVN010000135.1:0-1618 GCA_964596775.1 uncultured bacterium | reverse complement strand
GGGTTCGAATCCCTGAGCCGCCACCAATTATCCAATGCGTCCGATGCGGCGCCCAGCCGCAAGCCAGGATTCAGTGCGAAAGAACGCCCACGACCTCTTCCGCCAGCTTCGGACCGTCCAGCCTGAGATCATCCGGCAGGCGGCCGCCCAGTTGATGCATGTAGAACCGTGGCCGCGGCGGCGGCTGCCCTTCCTCCCACTCCACGCCGGGAGGATAGACCAGGTACACATCCCAGGCCGGTTCGGTCGTGAGCTCCAGCGGAGCCTGGAATGCCCTTCCGATCTCCTGCGAGCCGGTCCAGTAGTTCCGGACCCGGTCGTCGGGGAAGAACGTCGTGGCCTTCCTTGAGGACCGCTCGTCATCCGTCCTCAGAATGGGTTCCCACACGGCGTAAATCGCGAGGTCCCTGCTGTCGATGGTCTCGAGCACCTGTTCCTGCACCGCACGGGCGCCGTTCTGGCAGCCGGGTCAGGTGGGGGACAGGAGCATCAGGAGCCGCGTCTTCCCTGAATCGGCATTGAACCGCCGTCTCAACTCCTCCCCATTGGAGGAAAGCCGCTCGACCACCGAGGAGTCGTCCGCGGCCCGCTCCAGTGCCAGGAAGTTCTCCGAGAATCGGGCGTCTCCGGTGCGGCGGAGTGTCAGCGGAAGTTGCTGTTCCGCAAAACGGATAGTCCCGGTGAGCAGTGAATCCCCGGACAGCGTGCCCGCGAAGTCCGCGTTGGCGCCGGCGAACAGCAACTGCACGGTGGAATCCGCCGGAACGACCTCCACCGGGTAGTTTTCCACGCCCCAGTCCATCACGTCGAATTCGCCGGCGCAGCGGCTCCCCACGAATCCGATGTCCACGACAAGGAGGACCGTCGAGCCGTCTTCGAGGGGCACGCTGCCCGCCCACGCGCCGGCGGGACAACCCGCACCATCGATCCCGTCGACCCGAGTGTCCGCGCCCCGGGTGGCGATCTGTGGCTCGACGTCTTCGGAGAGGCTGCCGGCCCGGCCCGGAAGCGGGGCGGCGACCAGTGCGGCCATCAACAGTGCCGCGCCCGCGAAAAGGGAGATGATCGACTTCATGATCCGGTCCCGCAGCTCAGTGCCGACATCACCAGTTCTCGCGAGGGTACGCCCGAGCCCCCGTACATGCGGCAGCTCAGGCCAAAGTTGCGATCCTCCCGCCGTGCCGGCTCGATGTCCTGGCCCTGCACGAGGACCGTCGGGGACCCCAGGAACCGGCGGTCGTGCGCCTCGGCGAGGTTGCGGATTTCCGTTTCCACTATGGGTGCCGTGATGCCCAGCTCACGCGCGACCGAATCCACCAGGGACACCGTCGGCGCGTGGTTCGGGCAACCCGGAAAGTACAGGACTTCGATTTCCATCGGTCAATCCTCCTTGGGGGATGATAAACCCTGAGCGTGATGTCCGTCTCCGACGGAAGCCCGTGCCGGCGCCGGGAAGCGCGATAAAGGGCGGTCTAGCAGACGGCCGGGCACCGATCAGCGGATCAGAACCACCTTCTGTGTCCGCCCGGCCGTTCCCCGACAGCCGGACGAAATACGACCCCACGGTTTCCTGTTTTCAGCAATCTGCTTCGGGAGTCCCACGACATTCTCGGAGGGC
>CAZQVN010000134.1:0-1661 GCA_964596775.1 uncultured bacterium | reverse complement strand
AGCGGCCATGCGACTCATGAAGGGGATCGAGCGTAGCTATCCCGGCGCCACCGCCACGATGAGCGGCAAGGTGTCGCGGTTTCACTGGCCCACGTTCCCGTGGACGCGGGGCAGCTATGCCTGCTACCGCCCCGGGCAGTGGACGACGATCGCCGGCGCGGAGGGGGTTCCGGTCGGCAACCTGTTCTTTGCCGGTGAGCACTGCAGCTACGATTTTCAGGGATACATGAACGGCGCGGCCCAGTCCGGTCTCGACACGGCCCGTGCCGTGATGGAAGTGATGACCGCGGCGAAGGCGCAGGGCTGATCGCGGACGGACGGGGCTCGGGAATCCGGCTCACCGGGAAAATACGGGCGACCGCCCCGGGCGGGGCCGCACACGACAAGGAGAGATGATGAACGTACGCACGTCGGAAAGAGGCGCCATCCAGCTGACCCTCGCGGGGCGGCTGCTCATCGTTCTGGTCGGACTCGGAGTCCTCGCGTTCGCTGCGTGGAACTACCGCGACCGTCTCCCGTTTTCGGTGCCCGGCTTGAACGGGGCAAAGGCGGAGAAAAGGGAAGCGCGGTCCGACTCGTCTCCTTCGCAGAGCTCAACTTCCGGTCAGGGCTCCGTTCTCGCGAAAATCCGCGAGAACGGAGTATTGAGAGTCGGCATGGAGCCCGACGCGGCGCCGCTGCACTTCATCAACGACAGGAAGCAGGAGGACGGCTTCGACTTCCGCCTGGCCGGCGTGATCGCCGAAGCGCTCGGAGCGAAGAAGGTGGAGGTCGTGGAGGCCGACTACGAGGAGCTTCCGGCGGAGCTTCGGGCCGGCCGGATCGACCTGATCATGGCCGGCTACGTGCCCGATCCGTCGATCGAAGGCGTGGACTGGTCCAACGGGTACCTCGACTTCGGCCTCTGTCTGATCGTCCACGAGGGGATGGTGTCCACGATCCGCTCTCTGTCGGATCTCGCCGGGAAACGGATCGCGATCTACGACGACCCCGCGGCCGAGCGCTGGGTGACCGAAAACATTCCGAACGCCCGGATCAGCACGTTTTCCGGTGACGACGGCTGGTTCGAGGCCGTGGAAACGAACCAGGCGGACGCCCTCATCTACGACTATCCGTTTGCCGCCGAGGAGATCAAGGAACATCCGCGGACGGTCATCGTCCGGTACAACCTGAACCAGTCGAGGTACGCGGTGGGCGTGCCGAAGGGCAACTACGACCTCATCTTCGAGGTCAACAAGGCGCTGGACGACTTCAAGGCCACGCCCGCGTACGTGGACCTGATGCGCGAGTACCTGTCCACCTCCTCGGATGTCTTCATGAAGCCGGTTCCGGGGCGGAAGACGTACACCGTCAAGCCGGGGGACACGCTGAGCCGGATCGCCCAGACCGAACTCGGTGACGTGGCGCGCTGGAAGGACCTCTGGGAGCTGAACCGGGACCGGGTGGCCAACGAGAACCTGATCTATCCGAAGCTGGTGCTGCTGCTGCCGTAGGGCGGGATCCGTTTCCGCGCCGGCCGGGCCCGACGGCTACCCGGGCGGTTCGTACAATCGCAGCTCCGGCATGGGGTAGTGGCGGCGGTTCAGCGTCCAGAGCATGAGGCCGGAGGTGGACGCCGCCGCGGCGATCATGGCATCGGCGAGCTCCAGCCCGTGGGATTT
>CAZQVN010000133.1:0-1782 GCA_964596775.1 uncultured bacterium | reverse complement strand
ACGACGAGCACGCTGATCGCCAGGATCCCGTACCTCAACACTGAGCCGTTCTACCACAGCTTCCACGCCGCCGGTTACGATCTCGTCGATCTGCCGCCGAAGGCGCTCGGCGAGGCGGCGGCGCGCGGGACGATCGCCGCCGGCCCGATGTCCGCGGTCGACTACTTCCGCCTCGAGGGGGACTTCGAACCACTCGGCCCGTTCGGCATCGCCGCGGCCGGACCGGTGCACTCGGTGCTGCTGTTCTCGAAGAAGCCGATTCCCGAGCTGCACGGCGGAACGGTGGCGGTCACCGAGGAAACGTCCACGTCGGTGCGGCTGCTGATGCTGCTGTTCCGCGAGCTTTACGACGTGAAGCCCGCCGCCTACCGCCGGGGTGACCCCGAGGGCGCCGACGCCGTCCTCCTGATCGGCGACCAGGCCCTGCGCATGGCCGCCCGCAAGGAGTACCCGCTCGTTCTCGACCTGTCGTCCGCGTGGTGGGAGTGGCAGAAGAAGCCGTTCGTGTTCGCGCTGTGGGCCGTCCGGCGCGACCTGCCGCTCGAGGAAAAGAAGGTCCTGGCCATGCGCTTCGAGGACGCGTTCTTCGACGGCATGAAACATCTTTCGGAGATCGCCGCCCGCCGGGCGCCGGATCTCGGCATCAGTTCCGCGGCCGTCGAGGAGTACCTGCGCAACTTCCGCTACCGTCTCGGTCCCGACGACTGGGAGGGGCTCGAAACCTTCAAAAGGATGTTCGATCGTGACACAGACTCTCGTTCCTGACCTGTCGGATAAAGTTCTCGCCGGAGAGCGTCTCACCCGTGACGAGGGGCTCACCATGCTCCGCGACATGGATCTCCTCGACCTCGGCGCCCTGGCCCACCATGTCCGCATGAAGCGCCACCCCGAGCCGGTGGTGACGTTCGTCGTCGACACGAACCCGAACTACACGAACGTCTGCACCACCGACTGCCAGTTCTGCGCGTTCTACCGGAAGCCCGGTCACGCCGAAGGCTACACCCACTCGATCGAGGAGATGGTGGAGATCGTTCGCGGTGCGGTCGACAAGGGGGCCACCACGCTGCTCCTGCAGGGCGGTCACAACCCCGAGATCCCTTACCAGTGGTATCTGGACCTGGTGGCGGCGCTGCACGAGGCGTTTCCGGACCTGGCGCTCCATCTCTGGTCGGCGTCCGAGGTCTTCCAGATGGCCGAAGTCGCGGGGAAGTCGACGTCCGAAGTCCTTCAGGACATGTGGGACCGCGGCCAGACATCGATTCCGGGCGGCGGAGCCGAGATCCTGACGGATCGCGTGAAGCGCCGGATTTCGCCGAAAAAGATCATGACCCAGGACTGGCTCCGCGTGCACCGCGAAGCCCACGCCATCGGCATGAAGTCCACCGCCACGATGATGTACGGCCACGTGGAAACCGACGAAGACATCATGGAACACCTGGAGGTCTGTCGCTCGCTGCAGGATGAATATCATGGCTTCACGGCGTTCGTGCCCTGGTCGTTCAAGCCGTCGAACACGCTGTTGATGCCGAAGACCACCGCCGTGGCCGGCCCGACGCGGTATCTGCGGATCCTCGCGGTGGCCCGCCTGTTCCTCGACAACTTCGATCACATCCAGGGGTCCTGGTTCAGCGAAGGCAAGAAGACCGGGCAGGTGTCGCTGCACTTCGGCGCGGATGATTTTGGCGGCACGCTCATCGAAGAGAGGGTGCTGGCGGCTGCGGATCATCACAATCGGACGTCGACGGATGAGGTGATCGCGATCATCAAAGAGAGCGGGTTCGT
>CAZQVN010000132.1:0-1872 GCA_964596775.1 uncultured bacterium | reverse complement strand
GCCGACGGATCGAAGGTGTACGCCGCCGGACGCGAGAGCGACAACGTGGCGGTGATCGACGTGGCCACCGGCGCCGTCACGAAATATCTTCCGGTCGGGAACCAGCCGGTGGAACTCGCGCTGTCGCCGAACGGAGAAATCCTCGTCGTCGTGAACGAGCTGTCGTCGTTCCTCACGATCGTGGCCACCACCACCGACCAGGTGATCGGACAGGTGCGCACGCCGTTCTACAGCCAGGACGTCGTGGTGCGGCGTTACCTCCCGGCGCAGCCGATCGCCGTACCGCCGGCCGCGGACGTCGATCTCGTGGCCAAGCTCATGAATCCGCAGACGCTCGAGATGTACGTCACGAACAAGTTCAGGGACGAGATCCTCTACTACAACTCGTTCCAGGGGGGCGCCGCGCTCTCGGCGCCGGCCGGCTGGAATCCGGGGCCGGTCGTGATCGACCCCGAGGACCGGATCTGGGTGTCGAACATTCTCCAGGGAACGGCGAACGTGTACAACCGGCTGACCTTGGCGCCGGTCGCGTCCGGCATCAACCTCGGCGCTCCGCCCCGGGCCCTGCTGCCGTTCGCCCAGTTCATGCTCGCGTCGCTCGTGTCGTCGGACGACGCCGGCGACGAGGAACTGTCGGAGTTCGGCAACCTGGTCGGCGCCATCAACCGCACCACGTTCGCGGTGACGGTCGTGAACCTCGACACGCTGGCCGGCGCCACCCAGGTGGCGGTGCCGGAGGGGATGGCCGGCACGTCCGACGGGCAGATCCTGTTCACCGCGCTCCAGGGGAGCAACCGGCTCATGGCGTACGCCGTGGCCTCGGGGACATCGCTGTTCTACCCCACCGGCCGCGCGCCGACCGGCCTGGCCTTCCATGAACCGTCGTTCACCGCGTTCACCGCCAACCGGGTCGGGAACAGCGTGTCGATCATCGACGTGGTGTCCGGATCCTCGCAGGAAGTGGCGGTGGGGCCGGCGCCGGATCCGAACAACGATCTGGACATGGGGCGGATCGTGTTCTTCGACGCCGCGCACTCGTTTCCGGGCGCTCTCCAGATGACCTGCTCCTCCTGTCACCCGGCGTTCCACACCGACGGCCGCAGCCGGATGGAGTTCGGCCGCCCCCGCCAGGTGCTGACCGCGTTCAACACCGGGGCCGGCAAGACGAACCCGGCGCTGTCGAAGGGGGTCATCACGATGGAGGATCTGTTCGGCAGTCCGGGCATCGCGATCCCCGGGCCGCCGCTCACCGCGTTCGTGAACACGCTCGAGGACCCGCCCAGCCCGTTCGCGAACCCGGACGGCACGCTCACCGATTCCGGCCGCCGCGGCCGCGACATCTTCTTCGGCATCGACCCGGCCGCACCGCCGCTCCAGTGCGTCAACTGCCACACGCCGCCGTTCTACTCGAACAACACCGTCATCAACTTCTCGCCGGGGAATCCGGACACGGTCAACGTGGGCACATCCGTTCACGTGATCCCGCCCGGCCAGGGAGGCGGCACGTTCCGCGACGGCGTGAATATCCCGAGCCTGCTCGGCATCTGGGACTCGCAGCCCTACATGTCGGACGGGCGCTACACGACGATCGACCAGGTGCTCGGGGCGATCGACTACACGCAGATCTCGCTGAACAACTCCGGCATGATTCACGGCAACGACGACAACGATCCCTCGTACGCGCCGACGCTCGTCAACAACCTGACGAGCTCCCAGTACCAGGACCTGCGCACGTTCCTCCTGTCGTTGTCGGCGCAGACGCTGTTCGACGTTCCGTCCGGCGCCGGCGACCCGCCCAGGGCACCCGACCGGCCGTACCTGGCGCAGAGCGCGCCGAACCCGTTCCGCGCCGCCACCGTCATCCGCTACCGG
>CAZQVN010000131.1:0-2020 GCA_964596775.1 uncultured bacterium | reverse complement strand
CACGGGTTCATCGCCGCCACGATCATGGCGGCGGCGGGGTAGCGGACGGTGGTCATCGCCCGGGTGATGACCACCGAGCCTTCCTCGAGCGGCTGGCGGAGCGCCTCGAGGACGTTGCGGCGGAACTCCGGCAGCTCGTCGAGGAACAGGACGCCGTTGTGGGCCAGCGACAGTTCGCCGGGTTGCGCGCGGGTGCCGCCGCCGATCAGGCCGGCGTCGGACACCGTGTGATGCGGGGCGCGGAACGGCCGCTCGGTCACCAGGCTCCTGCCCTGGGCGAGGCGGCCGGCCACGGAGTGGATGCGGGTCGTGACCATCGCCTCGTCGATCGACATCGCGGGGAGGATCGTTCCGATGCGGCGGGCGAGCATCGTCTTGCCCGCCCCGGGCGGCCCGATCAGGAGCAGGTTGTGACCGCCGGCCGCGGCCACCTCGAGCGCGCGGCGGGCCTGGGCCTGCCCCTTGATGTCGGCGAGGTCGGCGCCGCCGTTTCCGATTTCCGGAGTCGGAGCCGCGGACTCCGGAGCCACCGCCTCTATGCGTCCGGCCAGCCACTCCAGCGTTTCGCCGAGCGAACGGAGCGGCACGACCGGCGCGCCGGGCACGACGGCGGCTTCGGCGGCGTTCGCGGCGGGCAAGAGCAGCGCCCGGGCGCCGAGCCGTTCGGCCAGCAGCGCGATCGACAGGATGCCGCGGACCGGCCGCAGCGACCCGTCGAGCGCCAGTTCGCCGGTGGCGAGAACCGGACCGGCCTCGGCCAGGCCGCGACCGTTCTTTGCGGCGAGGATGGCCGAGAGGAGCGCGAGGCTGATCGGAAGATCGAACGCGGTGCCCGCCTTGCGGACGTCCGCCGGGGCCAGGTTCACCGTGATCCGCTTGACCGGAAACACGAGGCCGGAATTCTTGAACGCGGCCTGGATCCGTTCCCGGCTTTCGCGGACCGCCATGTCCGGAAGGCCGACGATCGTGAACACGGGCAGGCCGTCGCTGACGTCCACCTCCACGTCCACGGGATGGGCGTCGATGCCGGTCAGGGCGGCGCTTCTAATGGTGGCGAGCATGTCGAGGAGTCTCCGGGGGGTATTGCCGGAGGGGGAGGGCCGGTCGGCCCGGGCGGGACCGTGACTCTAGCAGGAACCCGGGCGGGCATCCACGTGTATGTCACACCGTGTCAAACGGTTAGGCTCCCCGGTTCCTCAATTGACACCCTCGGACGCTCCAAGTAATATCTTGGCTTTGTTTTAGCCATACAGGACGCAGAAAATTCTCGGGAGATGCCTGTGCAAAGGACTCTGGTCATGGACGGGATGACATTCATGAAAAACGATGACGCGGTCAGTCGATACGTGTGGTTCCCTGCGTTGATCCTCGTGGGTCTGCTCGGCCTGAACGTATTCACCGGACGGGCGTTCGATCCGCGTCCGCCGCTGATACCGCCGGACAACGAGCGCGGTGCGGCTCTTGCCGCGGCGGCGGGCAATCGTCGCGGACAGAGCGGCCCCGGCGATCAGGATCCGCGGATGCTCCTGGCGCAGAACGACAGCCGCCTCGGCGGCGTTCTGTCCACCTCCACGAATTCCGAGGACGCGGCCCAGAAGGTGGAGTCGGTACGAACACAGCTCAAGGTCAATCCCAACGACTACCGCCTGCACTATGAACTCGGAAACGCCCTCTTCGACGCCGGCGACATGACCGGCTCGATCAGCGCCTACCGGAAGTCGATCGAGATCAACCCGAAATTCGTCAAGGCCTACGTCAACCTCGGCGAAACGCTCCGTGACAACGGCGACAGCCAGGAAGCGGTCGAGATTCTCGAAAAGGCGCTGACGATCGACAGCAAGGACGATGTCGCGCACGCCGCGCTGGGGTTCAGCTACTACAACCTCAAGCGCTACCCGGACGCGATTCATGAGTTCAAGCGGGCCCTCGAGATCAATCCGCGCAGCGTTCATGCCACCTACTACATGGGCATGGCGTTCGCCGACGCCCAGATCTACCGCGAGGCCATCAAGTGGTGGGA
>CAZQVN010000130.1:0-2149 GCA_964596775.1 uncultured bacterium | reverse complement strand
CCCACATCGATATCCACCTGGCGCGGCCCCGGGGCTACTGCGCGGGTGTGGACCGGGCCATCGACATCGTCGACCTGGCCCTGGAACTCTACGGAGCCCCCGTCTACGTCCGTCACGAAATCGTCCACAACAGCCATGTCGTGGGGGCGCTGCGCGACCGCGGCGCCGTCTTCGTCGAGGAACTGACCGGAGTGCCGGAAGGATCGGTGATCGTCCTCTCCGCTCATGGCGTGTCGCCGGCGGTGCGGAACGAGGCTTCCGAGCGAAAACTCAAGGTCATCGACGCCACCTGCCCGCTGGTCACGAAGGTCCACCTGGAAGCGCTCCGGATGGAAAAGGACGGCTACACGATCGTCCTGATCGGCCACCGGGGTCACACCGAGGTCGAGGGGACGATGGGGCACGTGCCGAAGTCGATAATCCTCGTCCAGAACGCCGCCGAAGCCCAGGCCCTGGAAGTGCCCGATCCGGACAAGGTGGCCTACCTGACCCAGACGACGCTCTCGCTGGACGAGTGCGCGGAAACGGTGGCCGCGCTCAGGGCGCGGTTTCCGAAGCTCCGCAACCCGTCGTCCGACAGCATCTGCTACGCCACCCAGAACCGCCAGAACGCCGTCAAGGCCATGGTGACCGACGTCGACCTGCTGCTCGTCGTGGGTTCGAAGCAGAGCAGCAACTCGAACCGGCTGCGCGAGGTCGGCGAGATCCGCGGTGTCGTCTCCCACCTGATCGACAACGCCGGAGAGATCCGGCCGGAGTGGCTGACCGGCGTATCCTCGGTCGGCGTCACCGCCGGCGCCTCCACGCCGGAGTACCTGGTCGAGGAGGTGCTCGATCACCTGCGCCGCTACGGCGGTCGCGTGAAGGAGATCGAGGTCGTGCCGGAGAACGTCACGTTCAACCTGCCGAAGCCGCTCCTCGAGGACCTGAAAAAGAGCCCGAAGGGCGCCGCGCTGATGATGCAGGCGGGTCGGACGGTCAACGAGGGGGATTAGGCCGGTCCGGAGCTACGCCTTTTCCCACAATCCGCAGATGTTCCCCTGCGGGTCGATGATCGCGGCGAACGCGCCGACGCCGGGCACCGGCGTCTTCGGGAGCGCCACCTTCCCGCCGAGCTTCACGGCCTTCTCGATGGCGGAGTCGATGCCGGGAACGTCCACGTAATTCATCCAGGGCTGCTTCGGATCCTGGCGTTGCATCACCGCGCCGTTGATCCCCTCCCCCTCGCCCGTTTCGCAGAGCCAGTACTCCGGTCCGGGAAACGGGGCCTTCGAGAATTTCCAGCCGAACATCTCCGCGTAGAATTTCGTCAACGCTTCCGGCTTGTCGGCCGGAATCTCGAAATGGACGACGCGACTGCTGGTCATGGTTCCTCCTTTTTCAGCGAATAGCATGAGCCGCCGGTCCCGGGGTTGCTGCCGAAGGCTTCCCTCCCGGTCACGGCGAAAGCCTTGTTCCCTGTGTTCCGGCCGTCAGCGGGGCTGATAGCCCGGAACGTTTTCCCCGAGGACGATGTCACGGGTGACCATCCACGTTCCGTCGGAATCCCGTTGCGGCATCACCATGCCGCGACCGCCGCGCGGCGGCCGCGGGCGCTGCCGTTCCGCCTCGGACAGGCGCGGATCGTCGAGAAACTCGATGTCGTCGATGTAGTAGGTACAGCGCCCCGGCTCGATGATGTGCATGTGGACATGCGCGGCTATCTCCGTATCCGGGTAGCCCGCCGGACGGATCGTGTCGAAGCGGTAGCGACCGTCCTCGTTGCTGCGGACCCAGGCCCGCAGCCTGCCGTGACGGCCGCCCGCCGTGCCGCGGAAGCGTTCGTCGGACGGATAGATCCCGCGGTCGTCGGTGTGATAGGCGTACACGATGGCGCCGGCCACCGGCTCTCCCGCGCCGTCCACGACCGTGCCGTCGATGCGGAGGCGCTCGCCCGGCTCCCCGTCCGGGGCGATGACGGCGCTCCAGGACAGCGAGTCCGGCAGCCCCTCGAAGACGGCTTCGCACCCCTCGCAGGGAAGACCCACGACGGGTTCGCGGGGCCGGTCCGCGGTTTGTTTCGCCTCGGCCGTCCGGTTCGTCTCGGCGGACTCGTTCGTGTCGGCCGTCCGGTTCGCGTCGGCGGACTGGTTCGTGCCGGCCGTGCCGC
>CAZQVN010000129.1:0-2447 GCA_964596775.1 uncultured bacterium | reverse complement strand
AGCCGGCGCCGGATATACATGGCCACATGCCGGCCCTCGACGGCGTTCGGGGGCTGGCCATTCTCATGGTCATCTATCATCACTACGTCATCCTCGGCCCCCGCAGCGAGCTCCTCGAGGCGTTCGCGCTGGCGGCCGATCTCGGCAAGCACGGCGTCGACCTGTTCTTCGCGCTCTCCGGTTTCCTGATCACCGGCATCCTCATCGACAGCCGGGGCAAGCCGAACTTCTTCCGCAATTTCTACGCGCGGCGCACGCTGCGCATCTTTCCGCTCTACTATCTCGTCCTCGCGTTCTTCCTGGTCCTGGTGCCGATCTCCCTCGCCGGAAACATCGAGATGCGCAGCGACCTCCGGGAGTGGAACGCCGAGGCGCGCAACTGGCCCTGGTACGTCTTCTATCTGTCCAACCTGCTCTTCGTCAAACAGGGGGGATTTGCCCCCTACGGGCTGGACATCACCTGGACGCTGGCGATCGAGGAGCAGTTCTACGTGATGTGGGCGGTGGCGGTGTTCTTTCTAAAGCCGCGCCGGATCGTTCACGTGTGCCTGTTCCTGATCGTGGCGGCGCTCGGGTTCCGGATCTGGATGGTGATGCAGGGCGCGTCGTGGGTGCAGGTGTACGGCAACACGCCGAGCCGCCTCGACGGGCTGGCCGTGGGGGCCCTGCCCGCCGCGCTGATGCGGACCCCGGGCTACGACCGCGACCGTTTTCTGAAGATCGTGGAGTGGGTCACCACGATCGCCGCCGCGGTCCTCCTGTTCCTCATCCCGCGCTGGTTCCTCGCCGGCGAGTCGAAGGTGCAGCTCATGCCCGGACTGAGCCTCGTGGCGCTGACCTCGGCGGGGAGCATCATCCTGCTGCTCCACTCGCGGCCCGCCAACCCGTTCCGCCGGTTCTTCGAGAGCGGCTGGATGGCGTCGGTGGGCAAGTATTCCTATGCCATGTACCTGCTGCACGTACCAATCCGCGACGCGCTGAAACGCCACTGGTTCACGGAACCGCTCATCGCCCGGCAGTCGGGGTGGTCGATGGTCGGACTGCAGATTCTTTTCCTCGTCGTCGGCGTGATCGCGGTGTACGTGGCGGCGGTATTGTCGTGGCACCTGTTCGAGCGGCACTGGCTGAAACTCAAGAAGCACTTTCCGTCCGGCCAGGCAAAACCGGTTGCGGAGGCGAGCCCGGGCTGATCCGCCGGCCGATGTGAGTGGTCCGTGGCGCCGGCGGATTCGCAAACGTTTGCAGTACCGGGCCGACCGTCGCTCAGAACAGCGCCAGCTGATCCCCGGGGCGCCGGAACGTGCTCCCCTTCTCCGACTCGAACTCCTCGCTCGTCCTCCGGTTCAGGCCGAGGCGCGCGCAGGTGGCGTCGAACAGCCACTGCGCCGCCTCCCAGCGCGGGCCGCTCCCGGTCATCCGCCTGCCGAACTCGCTGTTGTAGAGCGCTCCCTCGCGCGCGGCGCGCACCCCGTTCAGGATCTTCGCCGCCCGGTCCGGAAACTCCGCCTCGATCCGCTCCGTGAAGACCGGTTTCACCTCGGCCGGCAGCCGCAGGAGGATCCTGAACGCCTGCTTGGCCCCGCAGTCCCTGGCGCGGCCGAGGATGTCCGCGATGTGGCTGTCGTTCAGGCCGGGAATGATCGGCGACACCGACACGCCGACCGGAATCCCGGCATCGGCCAGCACCTTCAACGCCCGGAACCGCGCGGTGACCGACGGAGCCCACGGCTCGATCTTCCGCGCGGTGTCGTCGTCGGCAAACGGAATGCTCATGTGCACGGTCACGCGGGCGTCGCGGGCCAGGTCGGCGAGGACGTCCACGTCGCGCATCACCAGGGTTCCCTTCGTGATGATCCCGACGGGGTTCCGGAACTCCAGGCAGGTTTCGAGACAGCGGCGGGTCAGCGCGTACGAGGCCTCGAGGGGCTGGTAGCAGTCGGTGTTGCCGGAGAAGACGATGAGGTCGCCGGACCAGGACCTTTTCAGGAAGGCGGCGCGCAGCCGCTCCGGCGCGTTGACCTTGACCACGATCTTCCGCTCGAAGTCGGTGCCCGCTCCGAAGTCGAGGTAGCCGTGCGTGGGGCGCGCGTAGCAGTAGGCGCAGCCGTGAAAACAGCCGCGATAGGGATTGACGCTGAACCGGAAGCCGACATCGGGGCTCGTGTTTTCGGAGATGATCGACTTTGCCTGCTCCTCGTACACCTTGAGGTCGGCCGGAGGGGGAGGCATGTCGTCCCAGTCCAGGCGATCTCCGTGCCACGGGTTCGGCGGGTTGGAAACGGGTCGCGGTTTCATCCAGGCAGAATACTAAACATGTGTTGCCGTGTGGAGCAAAAAGATGCGGGGCGGCTCTTTCGAGAACCGCCCCGCCTGATGGTGTCGTTGTTTTTCCTGTCCCCGGTTCACCGGGGTCGTCGCCGGCATCCGGGATCAGTCGTCCAGTTCCG
>CAZQVN010000128.1:0-2771 GCA_964596775.1 uncultured bacterium | reverse complement strand
CCCTTGCCGGCCTCTACCATGCCCTTGCCGGCTTCACCGAAACTCTTGCCGAGCTCACTGATCGCCTGCTTGCCGATCGGGTCGGAGAACAGCTTCTCGAGAGCCCCGGACTGAACAAGGTTCTTGAAGTTGTCGTTGGCGACCAGTTTCCTGAACTCCGGGCTGGCGATCACGCGCTGGAAATCGTCGTTCTGCAGCGCCGCGTCAAGCGTCGTTTCGTTCAGGTTCACATCGTCGGTCGTGATCTGCTCGGCGCGATGGCGCTGAGCGGTGCCGATGGTTCCCTGGGCGCCATCCTGCGTGGGGGGAAACCCCTGGATGGCAAAGAACAGGACACCGGCAACACCGACGAGCCCTACACCTACAAATGCTTTCCTGCCCACGAGAACCTCCTTGAGTGGGTTAAACAAACGATTCCAAAGCGCGGACTGGAATCGCCCAACAAAGGGGTCGCGGCCCCCTGAATATTGCGATGGGTTGTAGCGGAGATTCAGCGCATCGCGCTTCTCCCGCTGGCGGGCCCGGATCGTGCCCATGATCAAAGGCTTCAGGTTTGCGGGAACTTCCGCCTGTTCCTGGTCCTGGAGAGCTCCATGGAGGGCCTTGAGCTGATCGTGACGGGCCCTGGCTCCCGGATCCGACGCAAGGATCGATTCGAGTTCCACCGACTCCTCGGGAGACAGATCTCCGTCGATGGATCGGTTGATGAGGCTCCAGCTGCGTTCTCCGGTCATGTGCGTCAATCCTCCGCGAAACGGGAATCGAATGATTTCTTCGTCCGGTTGCGGTCCTGTCCTCTCCGGTACGACTGCCCGGAAATACACGGGCAGCCTGAAGGAGTTGGTGACCTACTGAAATTGTTTGCGTCAGGTCCGACCGGGGGCCGACTAATTCGTCTCGATGATGAAAACCTTCTCTAAACCCGCGTAGCGAAAGACGTTACCGACGGACTGCGTGAGATTCACGAAGCGCAGCCGGGCTCCCTTGTCGCTCAGGCGCTTGTAGACCCGCAACAGGACACTGATGCCGGCGCTCGAAATGTAGTCCAGGCCCGAAAAGTCGACGGTGGCATCCGAAACAACCGGTTCGAATCCCGCCGTGGCCTTCTCTACCTGGGAGGCGTCGAGCCTCCCCTTCAGAAACACCGTCCCGTCGTCCGCGATGCTGATGTCAAACATGCCAGTTCTCCAGGCGCCGGGTCACCGTGATGACGCTCGTCCGCTCTTCGTAGTCATAGTGAATGGTGTCCGCAAGGGATTTCACGAAGTGGATACCCAACCCTCCGGGCTTGCGCTCAGCCAGCCCCTGCCCGGTGTCCACACGCGGGGCGCGGGTCACATCGAACGGCTCCACATCCCGATCCGTCAGTCGAATGCTGATTCTTTCTCCGTCGTTTTCCAGGCGGATGGGGATTTCATTGGTCCCTTCGGTGCTGTACTTGACCATGTTCGTGAACAATTCCTCGATGATCAGGTCGATCGTGAACGCATAGGACCCGTCGAGGTTTTCCGAAGCCAGAAAATCCTGGACGAAACCCGCGATCTCCGGGAGTGCATCGATGTCCCTGGAAAACGTTCTTTCCACCGTGGCGCTCCATTCATCGGGATCGGGTGAGGCGAATCGCGCGAAACCGTGCCCCGCGCAGGTGTCCCCTTCGGCCTCCACGGCGATCGCCCTCAGAATACCCCCCCATCTACGGCGCGTCCACTCGATCCGGCGCCCCGCTGCCGGAGCGCAGAGGGCAGACCGGCCGCCGGATCCAGCGGGAACCCCCCTGAAGCGGGCACCACAGCGGGGCGGCCCCGAATCGATTCCTGCGCTGAAAGTCGATGCCTTCCGGCGATTTTTTCGCTCCACGGGGATTGAATTCCGGCCTCCAGGGTGACACTGTGCCCGCGGAACAACCCGAGGGGAGGGCATGGCACAGACACATCGACTGCCGGAACGAGGGGGCGACCAGGCGATTCTGATCGCCTGCCTGCACCTTCTCCCCCTGCCGGGGAGTCCCGACTGGGGCGGTTCCATGACCGCGGTCCTCGACAGGGCGCTTGAGGAATGCCGCATTTACCTGGATGTCGGCGTGGACGGGATGATTCTCGAAAACACGTTCGACACGCCGTACCTGAATCGCCCCGGGGAGGCTTCCACCGTGGCCGCCATGGCGCTCGCAGCCGCGGCCGTCAGGAGGACGACGGATCTTCCGCTCGGCATTCAGGTTCTGGCCGGGGCCAACATCGCGGCCCTCGAGATCGCCCTCACCTGCGACCTGGATTTCATCCGCGTCGAGGGATTCGCCTATGCGCACGTCGCCGACGAAGGAATCATCGAGGCGGACGCCGGAACCCTGCTGCGCCGGCGCGCGCACCTGGGGGCGCGTCACATAGAGATCTGGGCCGACATCAGGAAAAAACATTCCGCGCATGCGCTCACCGCCGACCTCGATCTCAGGGACATTGCGGAAGGGGCCGCCTATTACGGCGCCGAGGGGGTGATCGTCACCGGCGGCATGACGGGAAAACCGGCGTCGACCGCCGACCTCGACTCCATCGCGGATCTCGACCTGAGGCGCGTCGTCGGGTCCGGAGTCACCGCCTCGAATGTCGGGGATTACGCGGCGCGCGCCGACGCGCTGATCGTCGGTTCCGCGTTCAAGACCGGCGGCAACTGGCGGGGAACCGTGGAGGAGAGCAGGGTCAGGGAACTGGTCGATGCGCTGAGGCGCCGTCCGCCCCGTTGACGTCACGGAACAACCGGGACAAGCAACGGAGAGG
>CAZQVN010000127.1:0-2964 GCA_964596775.1 uncultured bacterium | reverse complement strand
CCAGTCGCCGCCGCCGGTGAAGTAGCGGAACGGGTCGCCGGAGAGCTCCGGCTTTCCGGCCAGGCTCGCTTCGCGCAGCCGCTTCACGACCGGCGAGTTCTCGAGGATCGCGGCGAGGTCCTCACGGGTGGCGTCGCCGCAGAGGAGGCTCGCCTCGCCGACGAGCGCGGCGGTCGGATACACCTTGCCGTCGTAGTGGATTCCGAGCGAGTCCCAGCCGCCGTTCCCGAGGTCGTACTTGATCCCCGGCACGCCGTTGACGCGGCGTTTCACCGCCTCGATGTTGTCGACGGTCACGCCGGCTTCCCTTGCGGCGTCGAGCGTGGCCAGGACCGCCGCCTCGATGCGGCCGATCTCCGGGAAGAAACCGTTCCGGCTCGTTCCGGCGCGACCGCGGCGGTGCGCCCACATCAGGTGCTGGCTCCGGGCGCCGACCTTCTTCACGAGTTCCGGAACGAGCGGCAGCTCGGCGAGATTCTCCTCGGCCACCACGGTCGTCAGCGAAACGGGAAAGCCGAGGTCCGAGAGCAGCCTCGCTCCGTCCATCGCCTGCTCGAACGACCCCTTGCCGCGGATCGGATCGTTCGTTTCCGCGCGCGCCCCGTCGATCGACACCTGGAACCGGACGAGGTCGCGGTCGAGGTCCCTGAGCCCGTCCCTGATCGCGCCCTTGAACACGGTGGCGTTCGTCAGGACGATGAACTCGAGGCCGTGATCCCCGGTGGCGCGGCGGGCCAGGTCGAAGAAGTCCTTCCGCACCAGCGGTTCGCCGCCGGTCAGGTACAGGCGTTCGAGGCCGTTCGCGGCGGCGCGATCCACGAGCGCCCGCACCGTCTCCGCGGGAAGGCCGGGATCCTCGCCGGGGCCGGAGGACACGAGGCAGTGCGTGCAGGTCAGGTTGCAGGCGTTGTTGATCTGGATCCAGAGCTCCCTGAGGCCGCCCGGCGCGATCAACGCGGAGCGCCCCGGGTACGGCTCGATCACCGCCGGTTCGTCCAGCAGCAGGCCGGCCCGGTTCAGCGCCGCCAGGAAGTCATGCACGTGGACCCAGGCCTTGCCGGCTTCCATCTGGTGATGCCCGGCGTACCAGGCCACGAGGTCGCCGAACGCGGGCGGCGCGGCGCTCCCGACGATCCTCTCGACGATCGTCTTTCCGCGTTCGTCGAGGGCCACCCAGTTCGGGGAATCGGGAGCGAGCGCAAAGTCGACGTTCGCCTCCCGGAAAAAGTGAAGCGGGGGGAGGTGCAGCGGCGTGCGGTGTTCGAGAGCTTTCACGGTTGAACTCCTGAAATCACCCGGCCCCTGGGCCGGGTTTGTTTTTAGTGGATCGAGATTTCCGCTTCGGAAGGGAGGCGGCGCGTTCCGCGATCGAGAGGCGAAGAGCCGTTCGACGAGGAACGTTCCGGCATTGGCGATCAGGCCGCGGAGCGGCACTCCGCGTGGGATCGCCTTAAGCTGCGGACAGGAGGGGTGGTGCCCGTGGCGGGGCGGCGGAGCGCTCCGGGAAGGCCGGAGCCCGGCAGGGATCCGCCGCCGGGGCGGCGGGCGGGACCGACACCTCCATAATGAGGAGTCTCAGTACCGGATCCAGGCCGGGATCGTCCGCGGCGGCGGCGAAATCGTCGCGTTCATCAAGATCCGCGAGCGGCGCCAGGATCGCCGGGTCCACGGCGTTCCTGCAGAGCTGCAGGAAAACTGCCGGCGTTTTCCATGCGATGTTCCGGAGGAGATCCAGGGCATCGCACCGGACGCCCAGCAGGTACACGCCCCCGTCCGGCGATGGGCCGAGTACGACCGGCCGGTCGTCCAGCGCGTCCAGCGCTTCGCGAATTTCCGCGGCGCCGAGCCCCGGCACATCGATCGGCACCGCGATGATCTTCCGGTAGCCGAGCGTCGCGGCGTCGCGGAACGCAGTGCGCAGGCGGTCGCCGAAACTGCCGCCGCGCTGCCCTATGGATCGCCCCTTGCGGCCCGATTCCGCGCCGGCCACGACCAGGTCGACGCCGGTCATCCCGGTGATCGACTCTTCCAGCTTGCCCCGGATCCGGTCAAAGACCGGCCGGGCCAGGGGCATCCCCTTGGATTGACTTTCAAGGTGGGCACCACGGGTAAACAGGAGGACGCATGAGCGGGTCATGCTCCGAGGAACGGTTGCGGGCACATCGTGTGACATGGCGAAAGCGTACCACCTTTACGGATACATTTCCCCCACGAGCGAGGCCGCGTCAAGCGGTCCGGGCGTCGTTCTCCTCCGAGGGGGCGTCGCGGAGCCGGCGGAGCCAGGATGGCGGAGCCGTGCGGAGCGCCGAGCGGAGTCGAGGCAGGGATGCCGAGACGCAGCGTCCCCCGAGGAGGAGGACGACGTCCGGACCGCAGAAGCACGTGAGCCGACAAGCGCCTTGTTCCCCCCGTGACGCCGTCATAATATAGCCCCCATGCAGCCCATCCATTCGCAGATCCGCCCGAACGATCCCGATTTCAAGGCCAACTCGGAACACAACCGGACCCTCCTGGCACAGCTGAAGGAGCGCCTGGCGGAGGTCCGCCGCGGCGGATCCGACAAGTCGCGCGAGCGCCACGAGGCGCGGAACAAGCTGTTCGTCCGCGACCGGATCGAAGCGCTGGTGGATCCCGGCACACCGTTTCTGGAGATGTCGCCGCTGGCCGCCTGGGAGGTGTACGAGGACGAAGTGCCCGCGGCGGGCATCGTCACCGGGATCGGCGTGGTCGAAGGGGTCGAGTGCATGATCGTGGCCAACGACGCGACCGTGAAGGGGGGCACGTACCACCCGCTGACGGTGAAGAAGCACGTCCGGGCCCAGGAGATCGCGCTCGAGAACAACCTGCCCTGCATCTACATGGTCGACTCGGGCGGAGCGTTCCTGCCGCTCCAGGCCGACGTCTTCCCGGACGAAAAGCACTTCGGCCGCATCTTCTACAACCAGGCGCGGCTGTCGCTCAACG
>CAZQVN010000126.1:0-3158 GCA_964596775.1 uncultured bacterium | reverse complement strand
ACGGGATAAGGCGACTAGCGTAACCGAAAGGAGCCCCACGGCGTCAAGGCCGGGTTCCGCCGGCCTTGATTCCCTCCGCCCGGTCGCCCGGATCCCGGGCTTGCATCCCCGGACAACACCCCTGTCACCGGCCCCTCCTGCACCGTACTCAGGGTTTCTCCGGGCACTGTGATGGAAGTCATTCTCCTCCCGCCACCGAGAGGGCCACACTGCATGATACTCCACTGCCGGCCCCGCAGAATGTCCGGGCCGGGCCGGCCCTGAAAGCGAGGACCGTCATGTATCCGAACGGAATGACTCGGCGCCGGCTTGCTCCGGCACTCCTGATAATCCTTCTCCCGCTGCTCCCGCCGCCCTCCGATGTGCTTGCCGACACGGTCGTGCTGAGTGCGGCCAAGGACAATACGCTGTACGAATCCGTTACCGGCGCGCTCAGCAACGGCGCGGGGGATCACATCTTCGTGGGCCGGACAAACAGCACGAACGAAGTCCGGCGAGCGCTTCTGCAGTTCGACATCGCCGGGAAAATCCCGGCCGGCTCGGTCATCACCGGCGTGACGCTCCGGCTGTACATGTCGAAGGCCAAGTCCGGCACACCGGCGGTGACCCTGCACCGCTGCACCGCCGCCTGGGGAGAAGGCTCTTCGAACGCCCCCGGCGAGGAGGGCGCTGGCGCCCCCTCGACCGCCGGAGACGCCACCTGGATTCACACCTCCTACCCGTCCGCGTTCTGGACCGCGGCCGGCGGCGATTTCGTCGCCACCGCCAGCGCCGCGACGACGGTAACGACAACGGTCGGCGCGTTCACCTGGTCCTCGGCCGGCCTGGCAGCAGACGTCCAGGCCTGGCTGAACGGTTCCGCGGTGAACCGCGGCTGGCTGGTCCGCGTGAGCGACGAAAACCCCAAGCGGACGGCCCGGCGCTTCGACAGCCGTACGCATCCGACCGTGGCCAACCGTCCGATGCTGACAGTCGTTTACACGCCGCCGGCCGTGGTGGGCGCCTGCTGTCTGCCGAACGACAGCTGCGCGGTCATGACCGCCGCGAACTGTGCGCTCCAGGAAGGTACCTACCAGGGGAACGGCACGTCCTGTTCACCCGATCCGTGCATCGTGCCCACGGGAGCCTGCTGCTTCGACGACGGGACCTGCTCGGAACAGTCCGCCGCGGACTGCGCCCTCCAGAGCGGGACGTACCACGGCGACGGATCGGCCTGCGCGCCGGGTCTCTGCCCCGTCGTTCTCGAGAAGTTCGTGGATGCCCTCCCGCGACCGGCGGTGGCCGTGCCGGTGTCGGGCACCCAGGGCGGCACCGCCACGTACGACATCCCTATCGTGGAGGTGAAGCAGCGGCTGCACCGCGATCTTCCGCTGACCACCGTCTGGGGCTACGCCGGCACGTTTCCAGGGCCGACGATCGAGGCCACGACCGGTCTTCCGGTGACCGTGAACTGGATCAACGATCTCCGCGACTCGCTCGGCGCCCTCCGCACGAGTCACTATCTCCCGGTCGATGAGTGCATGCACGGCCCGGACATGGCCGGACCGACGGCCCGGACCGTGACGCATCTGCACGGCGGTCACGTTCCCGCTGCATCGGACGGGCATCCCGACTCCACGCAGCTTCCCGGGGAGCAGGTCACGTACGTCTACCCGAACGGACAGCCTCCCGGCACGCTCTGGTATCACGATCACGCTCTCGGCATCACCCGGCTCAACGTGATCATGGGGCTGGCCGGCTTCTACCTGATCCGCGACGCGAACGAGCTGGGCCTGAACCTCCCGGCCGGCGAGTTCGAGATACCGCTGGCCATCCAGGACCGAACGTTCAACAGCGACGGGTCCTTCTCCTACCCGGCGGTCTGGCAGGATCACGTCTTCGGCGACAAGATCCTCGTGAACGGTAAGGTCTGGCCCTACCTGGACGTGAAGCAGGGCAAGTACCGGTTCCGGATCGTCAACGGTTCCGGATCGCGGGTGTACCGCCTGGCGCTGTCCAGCGGCGCGCCGTTTTTGGTGATCGGAACCGACCTGGGGTTGCTCGCCGCCCCGGTGACCCGGGACACGCTGCTGATCACGCCGGGCGAACGCTTCGACATCATCGTCGACTTTGCGGCCTATGCGCCCGGCACCGAGATCCTCCTCACGAACAGCGCGCCGGCGCCGTACCCGGGAACGCCCGGCGTCGGCGTGATCCCCGAGATCATGAAGTTCATCGTGACCGGGACCGCCGGGCACACGGCGGCGCTCCCGACGAGCCTGGTTCCGGTGACGCCGATCCCCGAGGGGGACGCCGTCGAGGTCCGCGATCTCAACCTGCTGAAGGAGACCGGTTCCTGCGCGGGGTCGATATGGACGATCAACGGCCTCCACTGGAACGACATCACCGAGTATCCGGAACTCGGCACGACGGAAATCTGGCGGTTCATCAACCGGTCCGGCGTGGTCCATCCGATGCACATGCATCTCGTGGCGTTCCAGGTTCTCGACCGCCGACCCTTCACGACGTCGGGGGATTCGATTATCTTCACCGGACCTCCGGTGCCTCCGCCGGCGAGCGAGGCGGGCTGGAAGGACACCGCGCCGGTGAACCCCCAGGAAGTCCTGCGGGTCATCACGCGCTTCACCGACTACACGGGGCGGTATGCCTATCACTGCCACATCCTGGAACACGAGGATCACGAGATGATGCGGCAATTCGAGGTCGTGAACACGACCGGAGCGCCGGTCGTTCCGGGTCCCGTAACAACGTCGCTCTCGGCGAACACGCCGAACCCGTTCCATCGGAGCACGTCGATGACGTTCGAACTGTCGCGCCCCGCGCACGTGGACTTCCGCGTCTTCGACGTGGCCGGGCGCGAAGTCAGGACGCTCGTCAACGGAAACATCCGCAATCTCCGCAATGTCGTGACCTGGGACGGCCGGGACAACTCCGGCCGGGTCGTTCCGGCGGGCATCTACCTGTTCAAGCTGAACGCGGGGGAGGATGTGCTGTCCAGGAAGGTCGTCCTCGCCCGATGAAGCACGCTTTCGTTTCGGCCGTGGTCCTCGCGGCGGCGATCGCCGCCGCCGGACCGGTTCACTCCGAGACCGCCCTGATCCTGTCCAGCCGCGACAACACGCTCTTCGAAAACGGAACCGGCGCGGTGAGCAACGGCG
>CAZQVN010000125.1:0-3192 GCA_964596775.1 uncultured bacterium | reverse complement strand
TTCGGCGCGCAGAGCCTCGTCAAGGACGTCATCTCCGGGTTCTTCATCCTGCTCGAAAACCAGTTCGACGTCGGCGACGCGATCGAGGGCGCCGGCGTGTCTGGCGCCGTCGAAAAGATGAACCTGCGTTTCACCCAGCTCAGGGACATCCAGGGGCGCGTCCACTTCATCCCCAACGGCGAGTTCCGCGTCGTGTCCAACATGACCCGCGGCTGGTCGCAGGCGGTCGTGGACATCGGCGTTGCGTACAAGGAGGACATCGACACCGTCAACGCCGTGCTGACCGGAGTGGCCGAAGGGATCCGATCCGACCCGGTGATCGGCGCCTGGATGATCCACCCGATGGAGATCATGGGGGTGGACGCGTTCGGCGATTCCTCCGTCACCATCCGGGTCCTGTTCAAGACATCACCGGGAAAACACTTTGCGGTGGCCCGGGAATTCCGCAAGCGGGTCAAGAAGCGTTTCGAGGAAACAGGCATCGAGATTCCCTACCCGCATC
Organism: uncultured bacterium; assembly: GCA_964596775.1. GTDB lineage: Bacteria > Eisenbacteria > RBG-16-71-46 > JABDJR01 > JAWXBZ01 > CAZQVN01. The sequence continues at coordinate 2,690 of CAZQVN010000125.1, read as the reverse complement.
GTGTACTCTTGATGCCCGGCGCGCCGCCGCCGGCCGTTCGTTCCGACGCCACCGAGGAGGGTTAGTGCCCATCAGGATCTACGACACGCTGACCGGGGAAAAGAAGGAGTTCGTTCCGGTGAAGCCCGGTCATGTCGGGATGTACGTCTGCGGCATGACCGTCCAGGACGTGCCGCACGTGGGGCACATGCGTTCCTCGATCGTCGGCGACGTCATCCGGCGCTACCTGGCCTGGAAGGGCTTCGAGGTCACGTTCGTCTACAACTTCACGGACGTGGACGACAAGATCATCGAGAAGGCCGCCGCCGAGGGGATCCCCTATGCCGAGCTGGCGCGGCGGAACGAGGACAAGTACCGCAAGTACTCCGGCCTGCTGAACATCATGCCGGCCACGCACCACCCCCGGGCCACCGAGCACATCGAGGAGATCCTCGCGATCATCGGCACGCTCATCGAGCAGGGGCATGCCTACCACGTGCCCGGCGCGGATGTGTACTACCGCGTCCGCACGTTCGACACCTACGGCAAGCTGTCGAAGAAGCGGCTCGACGACCTGCAGTCCGGCGCCCGCATCGGCGTCGATGAAAGGAAGGACGACCCGCTCGACTTCGTGCTCTGGAAGGCGGCCAAGCCGGGGGAACCCGCGTGGGACAGTCCGTGGGGGCCGGGCCGTCCCGGATGGCACATCGAGTGCTCCGCAATGTCGCAAAAATATCTCGGCGCCACGTTCGACATCCACGGCGGCGGCCAGGACCTGATCTTCCCGCATCATGAAAATGAAATCGCCCAGTCGGAGGCCGCGAACCACGCGCCGTTCGTCAACTACTGGGTACACAACGGGTGGGTGACGCTCGGCGGCGAGAAGATGTCCAAGTCGACCAAGCTGTTCCGCTCCATCGAGGAGATCGCCGCCGGCTTCAACATGGAGGCGATCCGTTTCTACCTGATGTCCACCCACTACCGGAGCCCGATCGAGTTCAGCGAAGAGAGGCTGAACGAGGCGTCGGTGGCCTACGAACGGCTGCGCCGCGCCGTGGACGACACCGAGGCACGGCCGGACGGCCCCGGCGACACCGGGGACGACGCGCTGGACGCCGCCGCCGACAAGGCCAGGGCCGAGTTCGAGACGGGGATGGACGACGACTTCAATACGGCCCGCGCGGCGGGGGTCCTGTTCGACCTCTCCAGGGCCGTTCACGGCGCGCTCGACCGGCAGGGGAGCACGGCGTCCGCCTCGTTGCGGAAGGCGGCCGCCACGCTCCGCGAGATCGGTACGACGCTCGGCCTGTTCTGGCTGGCGGCCGAAACCTCCGCCGTGGATGCCGACGTGGAAGCCCTGGTCCAGGCCCGCGAAGCCGCGCGGAAGGGAAAGAACTGGGCCGAGTCGGACCGTCTCCGTGCCGAGATCGACGCGAAGGGCTACACCGTCGAGGACCGCGCCGACGGCCCGAGGGTGCGCCGGAAGTAGTTCCCTGCTAGACTCTCCGTTCTCTTTTGAACGCGGACCGGGCCGCCCTGAACGGCCCGGCCGGCCACGACGCCTTTCGGGCGGCGTGACACCAGCGCTGGCGTAGCTCAATTGGTAGAGCTCCTCACTTGTAATGAGGGGGTTGGGGGTTCAAGTCCTCTCGCCAGCTCCATTCTGCCTTGCGTATTCATCCCACCGGAGGTTCTGCCGTGACCGAAAGTCCCGTCCGTATTCTCGCCCTTGCCGGAAGCTTGAGGCGGAAATCCATGAATCGCGGCCTCATCCGGGCTGCTGCGGAGTCGAAGCCGGCGGGCGTCGAAATCGATTGCTTCGACATCCTTCCGATCCCTCTCTACAACCGCGATGTGGAGGACGAAGGCTTTCCCGAAAGCGTCGTGGCGCTGCGCGGAAAGATCACCGCCGCCGACGCCCTGCTGATCGCCACGCCGGAGTACAACTGGTCCGTTCCCGGCGTGCTCAAGAACGCCATCGACTGGGTCTCGAGCGGATCCGGGTCACCGCTCCCCGGCAAGCCCGTGGCGATCTTCGGCGCCAGCCCCGGCGGAATGGGCACCATCCTGTCGCAGCAGCACCTCCGCCAGGTTCTCCTCGCCAACGGCATGCATGCCCTGGTCCGGCCGGTGCTGTACGTCAGCAATGCCCGCGACAAGTTCGACGCCGACGGAAACCTCACCGACGACGCGACCCGGGAAAAGGTGGTGAAGCTGGTCGAAGCGCTGGCGGAGTGGACGCGGCGGTTGCGGGTGGAGTGATTCGGCCGTCTGTTTTTGTCCCTGATGATTCGGCTCGCCGTCCCGCGCAGGACGGTCCCGCCTTCGCGGGACGCTTGCCGGCACTTCCTGTGCCGGCGGCGCTGACGCTCGCCTCCCTCCGCCATCCCTGGCTCCGGGAAGCTCCGAATCCCCGCGAAGTCGAGCCCGTCCCGCGCGGGACTGGACCCCGATGGACGGAACACCCCCGAGGCCGAGCCGCCCCACCCTTTGTTGTGGTGTTCAAACCCATCCGGCCTGCACGGCCGTCAGCCGACTTGTGCGTCCACCAACACCAGCCCCCGAAGGGGGCGAGGTGTTCCGCGGCCCCGAATCGCGCGCCCGGGGGAAGGGAAGGGACCGCCGTAGCGAGGGGCGCTGGGTCGCGGTGTTCGGGCGAGCGGACGCCGAGCCGCCGGCACAGGAAGTGCCGGCGAAGCGTGCCCCGAGTC
>CAZQVN010000124.1:0-3244 GCA_964596775.1 uncultured bacterium | reverse complement strand
GAAGTCAAGGTCGTCGACGTGCCCGCGCCGCGGGCCGCCGAGGGGTGCCTGCTCGTCCGGAACGCCTGGTCGCTCGTGTCCGCGGGCACCGAGCGGTCCACGGTGTCCACCGGGCAGAAGAGCCTGCTCGGCAAGGCGCGGGCCCGCCCCGACCTCGTGAAGAAGGTTCTCGACACGGCCCGCCGCGAAGGGGTGGCCGCCGCGTTCCAGAAGGTGCAGGCGCGGCTCGACAACTGGAAGACGCTCGGTTATTCCACGGCCGGAGTCGTCGTCGAAGTGGGCGATGGGGTCACCGGCTACTCCGTCGGCGACCGCGTGGCCTGCGGGGGCCAGGACAAGGCGAGTCACGCCGACTTCGTGAACGTGCCGGCCAATCTCTGCGCGGCGATCCCCGACGGCGTGTCGTTCAAGCATGCCTGCTGCACGACGGTCGGGTCGATCGCGCTGCATGGCGTCCGCCAGGCCGATCCGCGGCTCGGCGAAACGGTTGCGGTCATCGGCCTGGGTCTGGTCGGGCAGTTTGCGGTGCAGATTCTGAAAGCGGCCGGGTGTCGCGTCATCGGCATCGATGTGAATCCGGTGGCCTGCGAACTGGCCGTCAAGAGCGGCGCGGATCGCGTCGCGATCCGCGGACAGGACGATGTCGAAACGATCGTCTCCGGGTTCACGAAGGGGTACGGCGTCGACGCCGTGCTCATCACCGCGGCCGCCCCCACGAACGATCCGGTGGAGCTCGCGGCGCACATCTCCCGCGACCGCGGCACCGTGGTCATGGTCGGCGTCACCGGAATGGACATTCCGCGCGACCTCTACTTTGCCAAGGAGCTGGAGTTCAGGATCTCGCGCTCCTACGGGCCGGGACGCTACGACCGGCTGTACGAGGAAACCGGGATCGACTACCCGATCGGATACGTCCGCTGGACCGAGGGGCGGAACTTCGAGGCGTTCCTCGACCTGATCGCCGCCGGAAAGCTGAACCTCGACGCGCTCATCACCCATGCGTTTCCGATCGACCGCGCCACCGAAGCCTACGACCTGATCACCGGAAAGACGGGGGAGCGCTTCGTCGGAGTGCTGCTGGAATACCCGGACAACGCGGAGAGCGCGCGGCGGGTGATCTCCATGAACGGCACCGCACCCGGGCTCAAGTCCTGCGTCCTCGGCGTGATCGGCGCCGGCAACTACGCGCAGGCGATGCTGCTCCCGCACTTCAAGACGAACCCCGACGTGACGCTCAAGATCGTGGCCACGAGTTCCGGCGTCACCGCCGGCAAGGTGGCCCAGCGGCTCGGGTTCGCCGCCGCCGCGTCGGACCCGGATGAAGTCCTGAAGGATAAAGATGTGAACACGGTGCTCATCGCCACCCGGCATCATCTTCATGCGGAATTTGTCATCAAGGCGCTTGAGGCGGGCAAATCTGTTTTCGTGGAAAAGCCGCTGGTGATGAACCGCGCGGAGCTCGAGCGGGTGGCCGCGGTCATGGAAAGGACCGGCGGCCGACTTCAGGTCGGGTTCAACCGCCGTTTCGCGCCCACGGCGGTCGAAGCGCGCACGTTCATGAAGGACGCGCCGAACCAGACGATGCACTACCGGGTCAACGCCGGGCCGCTGCCGGCCTCGCACTGGCTCCGCGACCCCCACCAGGGAGGCGGCCGCCTCGTCGGGGAAGGATGCCACTTCATCGACTTCCTCCAGTTCCTCTGCGGCGCCCGGCCGGAACGGGTGCACGCCCGGAACCTCGGCGGCGGCGCAGCGGACGCGGTCGACTCGTTCCTCATCGAGATGTTCTTCGCCGACGGTTCGCTCGGCTCGATCCTGTACACGGCGCTCGGCGATCCCACGTTTCCGAAGGAGCGGGTCGAGTCGTTCGGCGGCGGCCGGGTGATCGTGCTCGACGACTACAAGACGGGGAGCCTCACCGCAAACGGAAGGACGAAGGCGATCGGGAGCAAGGGGCAGGACAAGGGACAGGCGGCCCAGGTGGCCGCATTCGTGGCCATGGCCCGGGGCACCGCCCCGCCGCCGATCCCCGCCGAGGAGCTCCTGTCCGGCGCGGCCGCGATGCTCGCGGCGCTCGAGTCGCTGCGGACCGGCGCCGAAACTCCGGTCGCGTGGTAGTTCCCGACCTCAAGGTCGCGCTGGGTTCGATCTGGGCCGATGCCGAGGCGGACGGCTTCGCCGGCTGGGATCCCTACGACGGCCTGAACAGCCGGCTCTTCCGCGCCACGCCGTTTCGTCACATCCCGATCTGCCGGCAGGCCTGGATCCAGCTCGTGAAGAGATCGCCGCTGAACCTCCGGCCGCTTGTCTTCCAGAAGCCGGAAGTGCTGGCCAAGGGGCTGTCGCTGTTCGCGATCGGCGCCTGGCATCTCGCGTCCGGCGACGACGAGGACGCCGGAGCGTGGGCCGAGCGGGGCGGCGTGCTTCTGGAACGGATGGAGGCGCTCCGGTCGCCGGGGTTTCCGATGCGCTGCTGGGGGTACCCGTACGACTGGCAGAGCCGCGCGTTCTTCCAGCCGAAGAACGCGCCGAACCTGATCTGCTCCGTGTTCGCCGCCATGGCGTTCGAACAGCGGACGGACGGCGGCGACCCCCGCGCCGTTCCCGCCGAGGTCGTGCGGTTCATCCGCGAGCATCTCCACCGGCAGGACGCCGCCGGGAACGAGTGGATCACCTACACGCCGACGACGAACACGCAGGTCCACAACGTGAACATGCTCGCGGCGGCCCTGCTGGCCCGGGAGGCGCGCCGCGGCGAACCGGATCCGGAACTCACCGCGCTCGCGGACCGGACGATGGGCTGGTCGCTCGACCTGCTCGACGACAACGGGAGCTGGCCGTACGGGGAGGCGCCGAACCAGACCTGGGTGGACAACTTCCACACCGGGTACAACCTGTCGGCGCTCATGGACTACCGGAGGGTCACCGACGCAAAGCGGGTGGAGCCGGTGCTGCGGAAGGCCTATGCCTACTGGGACAGGAACTTCTTCGCCGCGGACGGCCGCCCCTACTACTACGACACGAACGAGTGGCCGGTGGACATCCATTGCAACGCCCAGGCGATCCTCACCTACCTGGACTGCCGTCCGCTCGACCCGTCCGGCCTCACGAAGGCCCGGCGGGTCGCGGACTGGACGTTCCGGAACATGTGGGACGGAAAGAGCCGCTTCCTCTTTCAGAAGGGGAAGAACTGGACGAACCGGGTGCCGCAGATCCGCTGGGGGCAGGCCTGGATGTTCCGGGC
>CAZQVN010000123.1:0-3256 GCA_964596775.1 uncultured bacterium | reverse complement strand
CTACGCCCCGTACTTGTTCAACCGCCTGGCGTGGGCCATCGCCGTCGGCAGGATGTCCACGGCCTTGAAGTGACCCCAGCCGCCGCGCCCGCAGGCCGACTCGCCGAACTCCTTCACGCCGTCGAACCGGCACCACTCGGAGGCGAGGAGCGTGGGCACCGGGTGCCACGAGTGCATCTTCATCGTGGCCGGGGTCGAGTGATCGCCGGTGACGACCACGACGCCCGGGTTCTTCTCGAGGAGGATCGGCAGGGCCTTGTCCACCGCCTCGATCACGCCGACCTTGGCGTCGAAATTGCCGTCCTCGCCGTAGGAATCCGTCTTCTTGATGTGGATGAAGAAGAAGTCGAAGCGGTCCCAGTGGTCGGCCACGACCTTGAACTCGTCGGCGGGGGTTTCGCCGGCGATCTTCAGCTTCGTCATGCCGACCAGGCTGGCCAGCCCCCGGTACATCGGGTAGACGGCCACCGCCGCGCAGTCGAGGCCGTAGAGGTCGGTCATCGTCGGCAGGTCCGGGTGCTTCGCCAGCCCGCGCAGCAGCACGCCGTTGGCCGGGTGACTGTCCTTGAGCACCCGAACCGCCTGCCGGACGAAGTCGTTCAGGATGTCCGCGGCGCGGCGGGCGCCCGGCCGGTGCGCTTCGATGGCATGCGGCGGTTTCCCCGTCACCAGCGGATCCGTTTCGGAGAGCCCTTCCTCCAGCCCCTCGCCGCGGAGGACGAGGACAAAACGATGTTCCTTGACCGGTTCGACGAAGATCTCCACGCCCGGTATGCGGATCTCCTCGAACAGTTTCCGGCAGAGATCGATGCAGAGGTCCGTGCTGATCCGTCCGGCGCGCCGGTCGGTGACGTTTCCGGCCGCGTCGAGCGAGCAGAAGTTGCCGCGCGCCGCGAGATCCTGACCGGTGAGTTCGAAATCGATGCCGAGCGCCTCGAGGACGCCGCGACCGATGTCGAAGCGGATCGGGTCGTAGCCGAACAGGGCCAGGTGCGCCGGCCCCGATCCCGGCGTGATCCCGGGGCCGACCGGATACGACAGCCCGGAAAACCCTCGAGCGGCCAGCGCGTCCAGGTTCGGCGTCTTCGCCGTTTCCAGTTCCGTCTTCCCGCCGACGTCCCGCGGCAGGCCGCCGAGTCCGTCCATCACGAGAAGGATGATCTTTCCGTCGGCGGGCGTGTTCAGCCGTTTCATCAAGTCGAAGTCGCTCATGGGGTTTGATATTATGGACGCGGTTCGCCGGCTGTCAAACGACGGCGCGGCCCCCCACCAACAAGGACGGACTCCGATCGACACGCTCAATCAACTGCTCGGAATCCTCGCGGTCCTGGTCCTGCCGGGACTCGGGCCGGCGCTTCTCCTCCGGCCCCAACCGTCCTGGCCCCTGTACCTGGCCCGCGCGCTGGTCTGGGGCCCGCTCCTCGCCGGCGTCCTGATGACGCTGCTCGATCTCACCGGGGGCCGGTCGTTCCTGACGGTCGTCTTTCCGATCTCCGCCGCGGCGCTCCTGGTCACCGCGTTCATCATCGGCGCGCGCCGCGAGGACAGCGAATCGCCGGAGGAGGGGCCCTGGGAAGGGGGGGAGCCGGAACGTCACGCCGACCCGCACGACGACGAGCCCGATCCGGCCACGGTGATGATGAACCGGGCGCTGGTGTGGGCGTTCCGGATCGGCGCGATCCTGGCGCTCGTGGCACTCCTCCCGCCGCTCTGCCGGGAGTGGATCCGCGTGCGGGGGGACTCCTGGTTCCATGCCGCGGTGTTCCAGGAGATCCTCCATCACGGCGTGCCCCCCGAGGATCCGTACTTTGCCGGCTTCCGGCTCCAGTACATGTGGTTCTTCCACGAGATCCTGGTCGGCCTGCACCTGTTGACGAAGGTGTCGCCGTTCTACATCATGATCGCCCTGAACGGTGCGGCGCTGATCGCGCTCTGCGTGACCGCCGCCGACCTGGCCCGGTCGCTCTGGGACGACGCGCGGTCCGCGGTGGGGGCGGCGCTCGTCACCCCGCTCGGTCTCGGCGTGCTGTTCTGGGTGTTCTTCCCGCTGCGGGCCGTCCGCGCGATGATCGGAGACACCGGGGGCCTCACGCACCTGGCCGAGGCGTTCCGGCTCGCGCCGTTCGACATCCCGGCCACCCGGGCGTTCCTGACGAACCTCGGGAGCTCGCCGTTCTTCCTGAACAAGTTCATGGTCGGCACCGCCTACGGCCTGGCGCTGGTGTTCCTGCTCGCCTACCTGGCGTCCGTCACCCGCTACCTCAACACGGGGCGGAAGGCGTACCTCGCGGGCGCGGGCCTCGAACTGCTGGCGCTGTTCCTCCTGCATCCGGTGGTGGGGCTGACCGCGCTGGCGCTGTCCGGGGTCACCGGGGCGGCGATGCTCATCCCCGGGCTCCGTCACCGGGACGCGGGGTTTTCGAGGATCGCGCTGTGGGGGGGCACCGCCGCGGCAGCGCTGGCCGCGGCCGCCCCGTATCTCGCGCTCGTGATGCGGAACAAGCCGGCGGAGCAGCTGCTCCCCGTTCACTTCGACCCGTGGCTGCTGCTGTCCATCCTGATCGGCTGCTTCTTCGTCCTGGCGGCTTCGATCGGCCCGCTCCGCGACCTCCACCGCCGGGGCGAGCCGGGGGGGCGGTTCTTCCTGCTCTGGATTCCGGCGATGATCCTGTTCGCCGCGGTCCTCCGGCTTCCGGGGCCGAACTCCTCGGACAAGTTCACGTATCTCCTGTATCTGCCGCTGGCGGTGGCCGCCGGGCGCTGGGCGGGTCACGCGTTCCGGCGGGGGCGGGGGGTGATCCTCGCCCTCTTCCTCCTCCTGCCCGCCAACCTGATCGGATACGCGGGCTACTGGTTCGACGCTGTGCCCGCGCCGGAGTCGGCTGACGTGGAGGAGGCTTACGCCTGGATCCGCGCGAACACCACGACGGACGACGTGATCGTGGAACGGGAGGGGCGGAGGGATCTGCTGGTCCGGGGACCCCGCCGCCTCTACTTTGCCAGCGAGAGCTACGCGGAGCAGTGGGGGTACGACCGGACGGAGATGGAACGAAGGAGGAGCGTGCTGGCGGCGATCTACGGGGACAGCGCCGGTCGGAACACCGAGTCGACCGTATCGGGGGCGGTCGATGTGCTCCGGAAGCTGAACCGTGATGTCTACATCGTTCTCCGCGCCGAAGATTTCACGGACCGCCATCGGGGGAGCGACAGGTTCAGCGGGGAGCCGGATTTCATGCCGATGTTCGCAAACACGTCC
>CAZQVN010000122.1:1191-3400 GCA_964596775.1 uncultured bacterium | reverse complement strand
GCAGCGATCTTCATTCCAGGTCCTTCCGCCGGCTCCCAGCCGCAGCAGGGCCTGTCGGATCACAAGGCTATCCTGTTCGGCCACCTCTCAACCCGGATCGCTTCCGGACTTGATCTGCGCGTTGTATTCATCCCGCCACGGCCGGATACCAGCCGAGTCTCCCCGGCGCGCCTTGGTCGCCCAGGCCGCATCCGCGATCAGCGCCCGGGCCAGCACCGCCGCCTCGGCGTGACCTCCGGCCAGGTAGTCCGAAGCGCTTTCCGGCGTCAGCAGGCTTCCCGCCACGATCCGCGGCAGTTTCGAGAAACGCCGCACCCAGTCCGGTAGCCAGATATCCGTACCGAAGTAACCGCGTCGCGAATCATGCCAGCACGAGATGTCCCAGACGTCGACACCGGCTGCTTCGAGCCGCGTCAGGAAGACTCCGAGTGAATCCGGCGTCACCGGATAATTCTGCGCGGAGGGATCGTCGGCATGGATGCTGAAACGATACAGAAGTGGAGTCTCCGGCCCGATAGCGGCCCGGGTCGCCCGGACGATGGCTTCGGGAAACGCGACCGGATCACCCCAGCGATCGGTGCGGCGGTTCACATCACGCCGCCAGAACTGGTGAATCAGATAGCCGTGGGCGCCGTGAAGTTCGACGAAATCACAGCCGGCAGCGATGCTCAGCCGCGCGGCGTTTGCGAAATGCTCAACGGCCCGTTCCACTTCCGCGCCGGTCATGGCCCGGGCGGGATCGAACGGCTCGCGCGTCCAGTCCGAGGACGACAACGGCTGATGGCCGAGCAAGCTGACACGGCTCGCCGCACCGCCGTGAACGAGTTGCGTTCCGAAAAGCGCGCCGTGAGCATGGACGGCGTCCGCGCACTGCCGCCAGCCGTCGACGCAGGTTTCGTCCGCGATGCCGACTGCGTTGACCCAGGCCCGCCCGTTCTGCGCCACGAACGCCGCAGCGCCGATGATCGTTCCGACACCGCCCCTGGCGCGGCGCCGGTACCATTCCACGATCCACGGCGTGATGTGACCCGACGGGGTGGCCTGATTGAGTGTCATCGGGCCCATGACCAGCCGATTCGGGAGGGTCACTCCGCCACGGCCGAGCGGGAGAGGCTCAAAGAGATTGGGGAAACGAAGGGATGACATTCCGGCGAGTCTAATACAGAGTGATATCGCAGCGAAGGGGCGAAGCTGCTCCGGAGTGACCCTGCGACGCCCGGGCTCGGGGCCGGGATCGCGCCCCCTTCCCGGGGCCTCACCCCTCCCACCTCCTCAACCTTTCCACCGTCACCGTGACCGCTCCGTGCTGGTCCTCCGCCCTTCCCTCCACGATGTACGGCCCGAGGTCGCGCACGAAGCCGCCGTAGCGGCGGTACACCTTCGGAAACAGCGTGCACTCGAACAGGCCGTCCGCGTCGTCGAGGGTGAGGAACTGCATCGTCTCCCCTTTCTTCGTGGGCACCCGTCGTGACGCCGCCACGATGCCGGCCATGGCCACGCGGCGCCCCGCGCGTGCGTCGAGATGGCGGCTCGGCAGATACGGTGACGTGTCGAACAGCGTCATGGCGTGGGCTTCTGCGGAGAGTTCGAGGACTTCGAATTCGTAGCGGTGTTTCTGGTGGGGGTCGAAGTCCCTGAGGTCTGGGACGCGATACGACGAGTCGATCTCGAACAGCTCCGCCCCGCCCCCTCTTCCGCTCACCGCTTCGCGGCGCACCGCGCGGGAGTGAGCGAGCCACGTCATTCTGAGTTCGCAGAGCAGCTCCGGCCGCAGCCGCCCGGTAAAGTCGAACGCCCCGGCCAGGATCAGGTTCTCCGCTTCGCGGAGCGGCGGCAGGACGCGGCGCAGGAAATCCGCGAGCCCGGTGAACGGCCGCCGCGCAAGGATCGCATCCATCACTCCGTCGGAGAGGCTCCGGATCCGGCAGAGTCCGATGCGGATCGCCTTTCCCTCCTCCAGCGCATATTCCTTTCCGCTCCGATTGACGCAAGGGAGCCGGATCGGCACGCCGTGACGCCGCGCGTCCTCCAGGTGCACGCGCTGCTCGTACATGGCCGTGTGGTTGTTGAGGATCGCCACCGCCCAGGCCGCCGGGTGATGCGCCTTGAGCCAGGCGCCCTGATAGGCCAGCACGCCGTAACCGGCGGCGTGCGCCTTGCAGAACGCGTAGGCGCCGAACCGCCGCAGCGACCTCCACGCCTCCTCGGC
>CAZQVN010000122.1:0-1091 GCA_964596775.1 uncultured bacterium | reverse complement strand
AGCTGCTTCAGGAGGTTCCGCATCCCCGGCGACTCGATCTGGAACACGCCGAGCGTGTCGCCACGGGCCAGCAGTTCCGCGGTCTTCTCATCGCCGTCCTCGATCTCCGCGGGATCGATCGCCGGCCCGCCCGCTTCCTTCACGAGCGTCACGGTTTCCGAGATCACCGAGATGGCCCGGTTGCCGAGCAGGTCGATCTTCACGAGGCCGATCGCCTCGATCGCGTGCATCTCGTACTGCGTCACCACGATCCCCTTCGTGGCCTCCTCGAGCGGCACGTACGTGTCGATCGGGCGGTCGCCGATCACGATGCCGCCGCAGTGGATGCCGAGATGGCGCGGCGCCCCGACGAGCTGCTGCGCCTCGGAGATGATCGCCTTCATCCGCGGCTCGTCGAGCGGGATGTCGCGCGCGCGCGGGCTCTTCCGGAGCGCCTCGATGAGCGACCCCTCCGCGTGGCGCGGCACCGCCTTCGACCAGCGGTCCACCGTGCCGGGAGCGATGCCGTGGGCGCGGGCCACGTCGCGGAACGCGCCGCGGGCCTGGAACGTGTTGTGCGTGCAGATCATCGCCACCCGGTCGGCGCCGTACGTCTTGTACGCATGGTGGATGACGTCGTCGCGGCGCCGCCAGCAGAGGTCGATGTCGAGGTCGGGCAGGTCCTTCCTTTTGTCGTGGAGGAAGCGCTCGAAGTAGAGCCGGTAGCGGAGCGGACACACGTTCGTGATGCCGAGCAGGTAGGCCACGATCGACCCGGCCCCGCTCCCCCGGCCGACCGTGGGGATGCCGGAGGCGTGCGCGAACCGGCAGAGGTCGCCGGTGATCAGGAAGTACTCCGGAAACCCGAGGCGGTCGATGACCTCGAGCTCGTACGTGAGCCGGCGCATCGCCGGCGGGTGCAGGCCGCCGTAGCGGCGGCGCATGCCGTCCAGGCAGAGGTGGAACAGGTACGAGTAGGCCGTGTGACCCGGCGGCAGCGGGTACTTCGGAAAGATCGGCTTGCCGAGCGTGAACTCGAAGTCGCCGCAGTCCTCGCGGATCACCCGGTTGGCCACCAGCGCGCCGGGAAAGTCGCGGAACGCGTCGATCAG
>CAZQVN010000121.1:0-3745 GCA_964596775.1 uncultured bacterium | reverse complement strand
GCCACCCGGGCGCGGCAGTCGGTGAGGTGGGCCTTCGTCATCGCGTCCATGCCGGCGCCCTTGTCCAGCGCGCCGTCGATCTTCTTCTGGAGATCCATGAGGCACATCCGCGCCACGGCGCGGGCGTCGTCGGGCGTGCCGTTTTCGGGCGTGAACGCCACCCCGATCAGGCTGTCCAGCCAGAGACGCTGTCCGCCGCGGCGGATCGTGGAGATCTTCACGGCACCGGCGGCCGGCGGGCTCTGCACTTCCGTCCAGATCGCCCGGTCCAGCGTTTCGAACAGCTCCGCCACCGAGAACGCGTTCGCGTCGTACAACTCGGCATCCACCAGCCGCTGGAGCGTGAGCGGGTGGGTGAGCCGGTTCAGCACGGGGCGCTCCATGGCCAGGATCCGGTTGTGGAACGGAAAGTCCTCGCGGCCGCCGGGCATGAACGGTTCGCCCCAGTGGGTCCAGCGGTTCGGCCCGAGCTTCGACATGAACTCCGGTGAGAGGTCGAACGGCCTGTCGCTGAACAGGTGATCGGCGAGGAACGTCACCGCCTCGCGCTGTTTGGCGGCCGGAAGCACGCGGACCGGCACCGTGCCGTTGACCTCGCCCTTCACCGAGCGGCTCGTTTCCATGCCGCCCACGTAGCGGGCCACGTAGCCCATCGACTGGTAGTACTGGCCGAGCAGGACGCTGAAGCCGGCCGTGAGGTTGTCCCACGGGTCGCCGTCCTTCACCAGACGCTTGTCGAGACCCCGGAACAGGGACGTGACCTGCGCGGCGCGGTCGCGGGCGAAGGCCAGCGGATCGTCGCCGAGGTCCCAGGTGTTGATGAACGGATCGACCGCCCCGATCGGGTAGGAGTTTTCGCCGCTGCCGTAGGTGTGCAGGGGGTCGCTGGACAGCCCGGCGATCGCCGCCAGTTCCGTCTTTTCCTCGTCGGGCGTCTTCGCGCCCTTGAACTCGGAATAGCCGTAGCGGATGACCCAGTCGTCGTAGCTGCCGACCACCGGCGAGTAGTAGTACCCCTGCTGGGCCGCGGTCTTCGCCACGTTGACGTTCGGATACTCCATGACCGAGCCGTAGAGGCCGTTGGCCTTGACCCACGCCTTGTCGTTCAGCTTCGCGTGGGGGCAGCTCATGCTCGAACGGAAGTTGTGCTCGAGGCCGAGCGTGTGGCCGACTTCATGGGCGATGACCCAGCCGATCGCCTGGCCGAGAAACTCCTCGGGCACGTCGTCGCCGGGGGCGATGTCGCCCCGGGCGGTCAGGGCCATGTTCGCGAACGCCGCGGACATGGCCAGCCCCTGGGCGGCCACGCAGCTTCGGCGGGCCGCTTCCGGGCCGCCGGTGGCCATGGCCTCCTCCCAGGCGAGCCGGTCCGCCTCGATCACCGATTCGAACGGATCGACGCCCACCGCGCTCTTGCCGGGCGCCACCAGCCGCTGCCAGTTCCTGCGGAACCCCTGGAACATGTTCGCTTCCACGAGGATGTCGGCGTCGAGGATCTCGCCGGTGCGCGGATCGGTCCGCGACGGTCCGATGGCTCCGAACGACGCGTTGTGCGACGTGATCCAGCGGATCGTGGAATAGCGGACGTCCTCGGCGGCCCAGTCCGGATCGTCCGGCTGGTCCTTCGCCACGATGGCGTCCTTGAAGCCGGCGGCCTCGAACGCCTTCTGCCACATCTCGATTCCGTCCTTGATGTACTTCCGGTACTCCTTCGGCACCGTGTTCTCCACGTAGTACACGATCTGCTTCTTCGGCTTCGACAGCGCGGCGCCGGGGCTCTCCTTTTCCAGGCGCCAGCGGTTGATGTAGCGCACGAAGAATTCGTTCTCGCGGTTCAGCGAGAAGTCCTTGAAGACCGTGTTGAAGTAGCCGACGCGCGGATCGGCATAGCGCGGCCGCATCGGCTCCTTCGGCAGCTCCGAAAAGGAGCTGTGGAGGCCGAGCGTCACGTAGCGTGAATCCATCACCGTTTCGAGGTAGGGATCCTTGCCCGAGGTGAAGACGAGGTCGACGTCGAACTCCGCGTTCTTCGGGAACACCTTGATGCTGTTGAGGGAGGAGCGGTCCTCGTCCAGGCGGTAGGAACCGCCGGTCTTCTGGACGATGAGGCCGTCGCCGTCGTTCAGCCCCTGGGTCAGGTTCGGGAGGTCCGAGAAGAGGATCTTGCCGAAGTCGATCACGACGCTCCGGACCGGCTTCTTCGGCTCCTCCTTCTCATCCTCCTCTTCGTCGTCCTTCCCGGCCTTGTCGTCGTCCTTCTTGTCCTTGTCCTTCTTGTCGTCCTTCTTCTTCGGTTTCTCGGGGGGCTTGCCGACTTCGTCCCCCTCGCGGCGCTCGCTCTCGATCTTGAGGCTGGCCAGGACGGAGTTGCCGTACGACAGGTCCACCGCCGCCGCCTCGGGACTCCCTTCGGGAGCCCGGAACCGGCTGTTGACGAGGATCAGCTGGACGCGGTCGCCCTTCCGCTCGAACCGGACCATCTGTCCGTCGAAGATCGTGGTGGGCATGCCGCCGAGGAATCCGTGCGTGCCGATCCCCTTCGAGAGGCTCTGGATCAGGAGCATCGGCTCGCCGAGGCGGTCGAGCGGGATCTCCAGGTAGATGTTGTCCCGCTTCGTGTAGATGTCGAGAAAGCCGGACTTGTGTTCGGCGTCCTTCGTGAGTTCACCGAAGTGGGTGAACGGGTCCTTGTCCTTGGCCGCGGCGGGCGCGGCCAGGAACCCGGCAGTCAGGATCATGAGCGCCAGGGAGCGGAGAGAGGGGGTGATACGGAACATCGACATTCCTCCCGAATGAGACGTTGGAACAGGATTCATGAGCCGGGGACTTCGCAGCCGCGAGGGGCGCGCCGAGGCGCGGGGGCTTCGATCCGGATCCGGCGGGGCTGAGAATAGCGCATTCGGGGGGAGCGGGGGAGTCATGAATCGAAACAAAATCGCGCTTTTCGCGGTGCCGGCGTCACGAAGCGTGACACCGGCCGGATTCACCGGAACGCGTGCGTAACGTGGACTGCGCTCATCAACCAGGCGGCCGGCGCCCGGAGGAATCCGGCGCGGCCGCCCCGGCGGGAAGGCGGGACGGTCAGGCCGTCATGCCCCACAGGTGTCCGGTGTTCACGTCCTTGCCGCGCAGCTTCAGATAGTAATAGAGCTGTCCCTTGTGCTGCCCGAGATGCCAGATCATGTGATCGATGTGCTGGAACAGCGTGACCGTCGGGCCGCCCCACGGGGCGCTGGACGTTTTCGTCAGGAGGTTCGCTTCGCCGGCGTCGTCGATGCACTGGAGCGCCAGCTTCCGATCCTCCTCGAGCAGGGTGAGCGCCTCGTCGAGGTTCGCCACCGAGGGCATCTTTTCGGCCGGCGGCATCATCTCCTCCGGTTTCATGTCCTCGAGACTCATCCCTTCGGGCATGCCCCAGTCGCCGGTGACGAACCCCTTGATGCCGGTCCCGCAGGCGTTCGTGCAGTGAAGGATCAGCTGGCCGAACGTCATCCAGTTCTTTCCCGTGGCGGGCTTCCAGTCGAGATCCTTCGGGTCGACGAGCTTGATCAGTTCGGCCGTCGTGGCGTACATCGCTTCCGCTTCGTTCTTCAGGACCTGGGTGATGGTCATCGTGAACTCCTTGTTCGATGGTTTCGGGATCGGTCCGATCCAGTATACACGCCGAAAAACGGGCTGCGAACTCGTCAGCGCGGCGGCGCGACCCGGCCGGGGCCGGGAGCGGGCGCCCGTGCGTTCCGGCCGG
>CAZQVN010000120.1:0-3749 GCA_964596775.1 uncultured bacterium | reverse complement strand
GTGGTGGGACCACCCCGATCGGCGGGTTGTCTGGAGTTACTCAACAGACGCCGGGTAGCGTTGGGCCACCGGCGGCCTACTTCAACCGTCGGGGCTGTTCGACAAGCCTCTTGGTCCACCGACAGTCTGCGCAAGCCCATCCGGTGTTTTTTACATTGCCCTCTACTATTTAGGCTTTGGCAACCGCGAGGGCATAGCAATTTATGAAGTACGCTTCGACCAACCGAGCCCCGCTGTAAGCGGACCCGAATTTGCCGTTCCATCTATACCCAGGACACAAGGGAGATATCGATTTCCGAGGATGGTCTGCAACCCAACCTCAGGTCACCTATATCTGTCATACACTTTCTACACATCAGGATCAGCATCCAGCATCTATTTCGTGAGCAATACTGGATCAGGGTGGAGTTCCCCAATCCTTCTGAGCAATGGTAACGGGGTCGGCTCCCGTACCGTGATCGGACCGGATGGGGAGATTTACGTCTTTTGGGAAAACTTCTCGACGAGCCTTATCGAAGGGCGCCGCTCGGACGACGACGGACTGACGTTCGGTCCTGTTTTTACCGTCGGAGCGACTCGAGACAACTTCTCTCCGTCCCCGGCAACCCACCACACCGGGTTTGCGAACCCCGCTTTCGCCTGCAACCATGTCGAGTCGCCGAGTCTTCCGTCCATAGCGATCGACCGAAGCCTCGGGGCTCATCGGGGAACAATCTATGCAGTCTGGACCGACAGGGTAGAGGGAGAAAAGTTGCCGGTGACCACGTCGGTCGGAGAAAGAGAACCGAACGGCTCAGCCGCTGCAGCTCAGGAAATCCGGATCGGCCAGGAGTTCTCGGGTGTAGCAACATCCGCTGATGTGGGGGATGCGGATACGGACGTTTACTTTTTCGATGGAGTCGCCGGGCAGACCATCTGGATGGAAGGAACGGTTACCGGCGTCAGTCCCGGAGTTGCGGGTGAGTTCTGTCACGGTTTTTCCCTGTTTCACAGCGGATTCGAGACCGAGTTCACATCGGCGAGCCTGACGCACACCCTGTTCGCGCGAATTGGTCGCAGTTCTCCGCTGGTCTACACATTACCTTCGAGCGGTCGCTACTACATCTGTCTTCATTCCGGCGGCCGATGGTCCATCGGGTATCGGATTCGAATCCAGGAGTTGATACCAGGTGGAACAGAACCGGCCCGCGATCACCGGGACATCGTGCTCACGTCATCAAGCGATGGGGGTGCCACCTGGTCACCCAAAGTCCTGGTCAACGACGATCCACCGATGTTCGACAACTACCTTCCTGAAGTTGCCGTGGATGGTGTGGGCAGGGTTCATGTCACCTGGTACGACCGGCGTGACGACCCCATAAATGGCGACGACTACAACGTCTACTGGACGCAGTCGGACGATGGTGGTGCGACGTTTCAACCATCCGTCCGGATGAGTGATACGACCAGCGTCCGGGATCGAAACCAGATCGAGCTCGGGGACCATATGGCTCTTGAGCCGACGCGAACGGGTGTGTACTCGCTGTGGGCGCAGGGCCGCCTCACGCCGGCGTTCCAGTCAAACGGCGTGGACCACGACATCCACATCCGGCACGTCGACGTGGTGCCGGAGATTCGGGCGACGGACTTCAAGGTCAGCTCGGAGGTCCGAACCCACGGCCGGGGGCCGCGGCGGTTGAAACTTGCCTGGACGGTTCAGGAGCCGGCGTTCGTCGTCCGGTTCGACGTCCACCGATCGCGGGCGGCCGGAGGCCCCTATGAGGCCATGGGTTCCGTCCAGGGGACCGATCTGCAGGATGGTCACTACAGCCACTTCGACGACGACGTGCGCCCCAATGAAGTCTTCTTCTATCGCATCGACTCGATCCGGACCGACGGCGAACGTATCACGGGTGACCCGGTGCGGATCGAAGTTCCCGCGCGCCCGGTGGGGGTGGCGATCCTGTCCGTCACTCCGAATCCATCCACCGGTGCCATCCTGTTGAATATCGAGACGGGAAGCTCCGAGCGTACCGTTGTCCGGGTCTTCGATGCCCGTGGTGCTCTGGTCAGGGAATTGCTGGGCAGCACAACCGATTCCGGATTCATCGAGATGACCTGGGATGGTCACGACAACCACGGGAAGTCGGTATCGAACGGTCTGTATTTTATCGAAGCCAGATCGGGTCAGGACGTGGACAGGAGAAAAGTGATCCGCGTCTCAAAGTAGATCCGACTGGATCGCTGTTCGACACGGAGATCGCCGTGAACGTCGACTCCGACTGGGTCCGGACCCAGTAGCCCGGCCGCTTCTCCCGCACCCTCAACGCGGATCGATCCCCGAACACCTGAATCGCCTCGTACTGATTGTGCGCGCGGCAGCGCAGTTCGATGTTGTCCGCGGTGGCCTGGCCACCATGCGCGAAGGGCTTCACGTGATGGAATTCGAGTCGGCCCGTTTCGGTGCACCGCCTGTCGTTTCGACCGCGGTACGCACAGCGACCCCCGTCGCGATTCCAGACGATGCGTCGGATGGACGCGGTGATGGTGCGATTGTGCCGGGTATTACACCGCGGCTGCGCCGCGGTGTGGTCGCGCGGGCGATCCACCCTTGCCGCCTTCTGTTTCTCCAGTCTCCGCACGAGTTCCGCCAGCGCCTTCCGGATCACCACAGCCGGATCCCCGTCCGGCACCTGATGCCGGAGAAGATCCTGAGCCCGCCGGAGCAACGCGACCGTCTCAGAATCCGCCGTGAACTGAACCTTGTACCGCTCCGGTGAAAGCGGCTCGACCCGCGGCCGGGCAGAGCGCGCCGCCGGGTACGCAACCGCAGCGGATTCCGGATCGCGCGGTGGAAGTTCGCGCGCCGTGTCGGCGGCCTCGGACACCGACCCTGCTTCCGCCGGCCCGACCGTTTCGGTCCTCGTCACATCGGCGCCTTCCGGCCCCATCCAGAGCGGGCCCGCCGCGCCGGCATCCAGACAACCCCCCGTCCGCGCCGGCAGCCGCCGCACCAGCGCCGTCACCTCCGGCCTCGGCGCGATCTCCGCCACGATCTTCTCCACGCCCCGCTTGCTCCTGTGTCGAGCCCGCTCCAGCAGCGCGACATGATTCTCCTTCGTCAGGTGCGGAGCGAGGAGATCCACCGCCGACAGGTGAACGTCACCGAGGGCCAGGTACTCGAACACAAGCGGAAACCGGCGCCCCGCGCGCGCCGCCGCGATCCGCGTGTACGCCTCGTACTCCGAGAGATGCAGCACCTGCGTGCAGTAGCCGAAGAGAGACGAGCACCCCTCCGCAAGGTGCAGCTGCCGCGCCTCGATCTCCGCGAGGTGAAGAACGAGCTCCGCGATCGTGGACCGTTCCCTCTGAACCAGTGACTTCGTTCGTGTGATCAACAGTTCATCCGAAAGGCTCGATACGAGCGAGTGTGTTTGCATGAAGCAATTATATGAATCGTGATTTTCGACGCAGAGCGGCGGGCGTGCGCGCGGATCGAAGACGGAAACCCTTCCGGAATCGGAGTCTTCCGATTTCCCACGGCAGACGCGAGCCGGCAGCGCGAGAGGGGATGCCGGCAACGCGCCCGCGCGGCGAGCACTGTTCCGTCGGGAAAGCCGTCAAGAAATATTTTCAGGAAATTTTCATCAACCGAAACCGACTGGGTCCGGACCCAGTCGGCACTGTTGATTACGCCGCGAGCCCGGGGGTGCGGCGTTCCGTTCTCCCCGCTCGGGGCACGCTTCGCCGGCCCTTCCATGGGCCGGCGG
>CAZQVN010000119.1:0-4010 GCA_964596775.1 uncultured bacterium | reverse complement strand
CGAGGCCGTCATGCTCGGCCAGCCGCTCTACCTGCTCATGCCGCAGGTCGTCGGATTCAAGCTCACCGGCACGCTCAGGGACGGCGTCACCGCCACCGACCTCGTGCTGACCGTCACCCAGATGCTCCGCCGGAAGGGCGTGGTCGACAAGTTCGTGGAATTCTTCGGGCCGGGGATCTCGGCCATGTCGCTCCCGGACCGGGCCACGATCAGCAACATGGCGCCGGAGTACGGGGCCACCATGGGCTTCTTCCCCACGGACGCCGAAACGCTCCGCTACCTCGACCGGACCGGCCGCGCCGATGCCGCGCAGCTCGTCGAGGCCTACACGAAGGAACAGGGGCTGTTCCGCACCGACACGACCGCCGATCCCGTCTTTTCCGACACCCTGGAACTGGATCTCGGTGATGTGGAGCCGAGCCTGGCCGGGCCGAAGCGGCCCCAGGACCGGGTGGCGCTGTCCCACATGAAGTCCGCGTTCCGGCAGGCGCTCTCGGCGCCGGTCAAGGAGCGCGGCTTCGGCCTCGCCGACGCCGACCTGGCCAGGGCGGCCACCATCGGCACGAACGGCGACCGCGCGGAACTGGCCCACGGTTCGGTGGTCATCGCGGCGATCACCTCCTGCACGAACACGTCGAACCCGTCGGTGATGGTCGGCGCCGGACTCGTCGCGAAGAAGGCGGCGGAAAAGGGACTCAGGGTCAAGCCGTACGTGAAGACGAGCCTGGCGCCCGGATCCAAGGTCGTCACCGAATACCTGACGGAGGCCGGCGTGATGCCGGCCCTCGAGACGCTCGGGTTCAACGTCGTCGGTTACGGCTGCACGACCTGCATCGGCAACTCCGGACCGCTCCCCGAAAACGTGGCGAAAGCCGTCGGCGAAAACGGCCTCGTGGCGGCGTCGGTGCTCTCCGGAAACCGCAACTTCGAGGGGCGGATCAATCCGCTGACCCGGGCGAACTACCTGGCCTCCCCGCCGCTGGTCGTGGCCTACGCGCTGGCCGGCACGGTCGACATCGATTTGACCACCGACCCGATCGGCACCGGCACCGATGGAAAACCGGTTTATCTCAGGGACATCTGGCCGACGCAGAAGGAGATCGCCGACACGGTGATGGCCTCCGTCAAGCCCGAGATGTTTCAAAAGAGCTACGGAAACGTGTTCGACGGCAACCCGCGCTGGAACGACATCCCGGTGGCCGGGGGCGAACTCTACGCCTGGAGCGACGCCTCGACCTACATCCATGAACCGCCGTTCTTCCAGGGGTTGACCCTCGACGTGCCGAAGACGACGAACATCGAGGGCGCCCGCGTTCTCGTGATGGTCGGCGATTCCGTGACCACGGACCACATCTCCCCCGCCGGCGACATCGCGGAGAAGAGCCCGGCCGGCGAGTTCCTGAAATCACGCGGCATCGAGAAGAAGGATTTCAACTCCTACGGTTCGCGGCGGGGCAACGATCTCGTGATGGTGCGCGGCACGTTCGCGAACATTCGGCTGAAGAACCTGCTCGTTCCCGGCTCCGAGGGGAACATTACCGTGCACCACCCCACGGGCGACCAGGTGGCGATCTTCGACGCGGCGGAGCGCTACCGCAAGGCGGGAACGCCGCTCGTCGTGCTGGCCGGCAAGGAATACGGCACCGGTTCGTCCCGCGACTGGGCGGCCAAGGGAACGCTGCTCCTCGGCGTGCGCGCGGTCCTCGCGGAGTCGTACGAACGGATCCACCGCTCGAATCTCGTCGGCATGGGCGTCCTGCCGCTCCAGTACGAAGCGGGGCAGACCGCGGAAAGCCTGGGCCTGACCGGCACGGAAACGTTCGACATCACCGGGCTCGACGGCGAGATCAAGCCGCGCCAGATGGTGACGGTCCACGCGAAGCGCGACGACGGCGCCGTGCTCACGTTCCGGGCCGTGGCCCGGCTGGACACTCCGGTGGATGCGGACTACTACCGGAACGGCGGAATTCTCCAGACGGTGATGCGGAGCCTGGCAAGGAGTTAGCACACGGCCAGGCGGTCGAAGCAGGTTGCCTACCCCGAAAACAAAACGGCCACCCCGCCTGCGCAGGGTGGCCGTTGATCGTCATTCAGGAGCGTCTAGCGATAGAGTGCTTTCACTCCGCCCCAGGTCGTCGATTCGGTCGGAACGGGCTGGCAGGCCGAGTTTGCCGGCGACGAGGAGTTGCGCGGCACCGGGTTCGTCACGACCGTGAAATCGGCCACGTTGTTATCCGTGTCGGCGATGCCGTTGCCGTTGCGCACGCCGCCGGTGGTCGTCGACAAGGCCGCGATGGCCGTGCCTTCCGGACAGTTGCCGGTTCCCCACGCCACCTTGTCCACCAGGGTGCCGGCAAGTTCGGAACCGCAGGGCAGGTTGGCGTTGAGGGCGTTGAACAGGCCGACCTTGCCGTTCGCCGCGGCCATGCTCATGTTCGTGGTCGTGAAGTCCGGGGAAGGAACCGCCGCACCGGCCGTTCCCACCGAACCGCAGGCCACCAGGATGTACGAGCAGCTCTGAATCACCGTACCCGTGGGCAGCGTGAAGTAGTTCCCGGCGGAGCTGCCCCAGTTGCCCGTGGCGGAGCCATACTCGATGACCCAGCCGCTGATGTCCACGGCGGTCGGGCCGTTGTTGAAGAGTTCAACGTAGTCCTTGGAGTAGGTGGTTCCGGCCGTGCTGGATCCGCCTCCACTGTAGACCTGGCTGATGCGGATCTGGTTTGCGGCAAACGCCGGCACGGTCAGGGCAACCGTGAGCGTGAACGCCGCGAGCGTCATCGTAACCTTGCGCATTCGGGCAACTCCTCTCTTCTCTGTGAATTCCGTTGCAGTTTCAGAATCGGTGCAATAACTGTTGCTTGCAATGCAAACCCGTCCCCGGTGCCGCAAGGCTACCCGCTCTTCTGAGGCTGGAGAACGGGATCCTGACGGGTCGATGACCCGTTTCGTCATGCAGGGTAATTAAGATCATACTATGAAACGTGTCGCGGGAGAATGAAAATACTTGCAGGGGCGGGTGCGGTGGTCCCCCCTCGAGGGACCCGAAGGATGGGCGCCGACCTAACCCCAACCGCCGCATACAACAAGCCATGGCAACGCGAAGCGAGATCCCGCGGTGTCCGGCCCGGTCAGCGGCGCGACCGGCCCATGCCCGCCTTGATGAGTCCGAACGTGGACGGCATGGCGGCCACCCCCGTCTCCCACCACGCCGGGTCGGCGGAGTCCGCACCCGTCTGCAGGCCCAGCGTGGCGTCGCGGGCGGGTGTGTTGACCTGGCTGGCGGCCGTCTGGCCGCCGGTTTCCTCGAAACGCCAGTAGCCCTCCAGGGCCGCGTAATTCGGATGCGCGGGAATGACGGCCGCATTCTTCCAGTCGGCCAGAACCTGCCCGGACAGGGCCGCGCTCCAGATCCGGACCTCGTCGATGCCGCCGTGAAAGTGGAAACCGAGGCCGTCGCCAATGGAACCGATGCGGAGCGGTCCCGGCGACGTGGTGATCGTGGTGTGACGGACGCTGGCCGCCGCCTGCGCACCGTTGAGGAACAGCTTCATGTTGCCCGCTGTCGGACCGTCATAGGTAAATGCCACGTGCGCCCAGGTGCTGAACAGGGATCGCGGAAACGCACCGATGATCTCCAGGCCGCCGTCGACGACAAGCCAGAACTCCGGCTCCCCGACACCGCCGTCGCGCACTAATAATTCGTACCCGTTCTGCCCCTGCCGGTTGGAAATGATGCGCCCTCCGTTCGTGGCCCCTTCCACGTACACCCAGGCTTCGAGCGTCAGGGCGCCGGGCAGGTTCATGGCGTCGGACACGACGATGGAGTCGTCGACGCCGTCGAACCGGAGAGAGCCGGCCTGCGCAGTTCCGAAACTGAAGAGGGTCGCCGCCGCAAGGGAGATCGGGATCACACGTGCCATGAGTTTCACCTTGGTTTTCCTCCAGCGTTGGATGGGACGATGGTTCCGGGCCGGAGGATAAGCGAAGGTGATGACGGCCGCCAGAGT
>CAZQVN010000118.1:0-4084 GCA_964596775.1 uncultured bacterium | reverse complement strand
CATGAGGGTCGTGGCCCCGTCGATCTCGAACGACTCGAGGAGCCAGATGATGAACCGTTCGGCGTCGTCGACGGGCAGTCGCGCCATCTGATAGAACGCGCCCCCCGGCCGGAGGGCCGTGGATCCCGGCCAGCCATGAACGGCGTCGAACACGACCTGGCGGCGCTCCCGGTACTCGTCGACTGTGGCCTTCATGTAGTCCACGGGCAGCTTGAGCGCCGCTTCACCGAGAATCTGGCCGAGCGTCGGCGGCGACAGCCGCGCCTGCGCGAAGCGCATGGCGGCCGCCATCAGTTCGCGGTTCCGCGACACGAGACAGCCGATGCGGGCGCCGCAGGCGGAAAACCGCTTGGAGATGGAATCCACGACGAGCACCCGATCCGCCACGTCGGGGTACGTGAGCAGGCTCCGCGGCATCGCGCCGTCGTAGACGAACTCGCGGTAGACCTCGTCGCCGATCAGGAACAGGTTCCGCTCCCGCGCCAGGCCCACGAGCATCTCCATCTCCTCGTCCGTGTAGACGACCCCGGTGGGGTTGCCCGGATTGCAGACGAGCAGCGCCTTCGTCCTCTTCGTGACCAGCGCCTCGATCGCCTTCCGCGGCGGCAGGTGGTAGCCGTCCTCCACCCGGCAGGTGACCGGCACGACCTTGACGCCGAGCAGCGCGGCGAAACCGAGGTAGTTCGCATACAGCGGCTCGGGGATCAGGATCTCGTCGCCCGGGTCCATCGTGACCGCCATGGCGAACGTGAGCGCTTCGCTCCCCGCCGTCGTCACGATGATGTCGTCGGGCTCCACCGGGGAAGCCACCCGCGCGTAGTAGGCGGCCAGCCCCTTCCGGTACTCGAGGAACCCCGCGGACGGCGCGTAGGCCAGGACCTTGAGATCGGCGTTCCGGACGGCGTCCATCGCCTCCCGGGGCGTCTCGATGTCGGGCTGGCCGATGTTCAGGAAATAAACATGGATCCCGCGCTCGCGGGCCTTGTCCGCGTAGGGGATCAGGCGCCGGATGGGGGACGCCGGCGCCCCGGCACTGCGTTCGGCTGGTTTCAAATCGGGCTCCCCCGGGGGAAGGTGGACGGTCGGTGTGTTGCGCGCCCCATGAGTTTAGACGCCGGGCGGGGGAAGTCGCAAGCGGAGCCGCGCCGAAACTCAGTATCCCGTTCGGATGATTTTTCTCCTCACCTGGTCTTCTCCCATGGCGGCTTCGATGAAGTAGATGCCGCCGGCAACTCGCCGGCCCGAATCACTCCGGCCGTCCCATTCGAACCGGCTCGTCCCGGAGGCCATGGATCCCTGATACAGCAACCGAACGACCGCGCCCCGGGCGTCGAAGATCCGAACCTCCAGTTCCCCTTCCCGCGGCGATTCCAGTTCCAGGTTCACCGTTCCCGTCGCGGGGTTCGGACCCGCCGATGTCCAGGTCAGGCCGGGGCGGGCAGGAACCTGTATCCGGACCGGCGTTCCTTCGAATACCGTGCCATCCGTCCGAACGGCATCCACCCGGTAGTGGAGGACCTCGTTCGGTCGGCGGCCGTCCTCCACGAACGATCCGCCGTCTCCGGAAACACCAATTTCACCCAGGAAGTCATACGGGCCGGACGCCTGCATGGATCGATGGATGCGGAAACGGTGGACGAAGTTCGGATCGACTACGGACCACTGGAGACGGAGTCTCCTGGGGCCCGTTCCGTGGGTGGCAACCCCTGACGAAACGGTGATGCCACCGCGCACTTCGATGTCCGGAATCACATCCACCCGGCGGGCGTGGATATCGTGGTCCGTTCCGCTCCCCTGTGCAACTCCGTGCAGCCAGGCCTGCGTCCAGACGGACTGAACACCCGTGGCGCAGGGAGCGAGTCCCATGTAGTCGCCGAGTTCCAGGCCCGAGTTCCCCCGCACGCTCGTCGTGTCGCTGAGTCTCTGCGACGGACGGAAGCTCAACGCGCCGTTGTCCGAGTAAGCCCAGTACACGTTGTAATCTTCCCCGGCAACGGGGTCGTCGCGCCGGTCGTACCAGGTCACATGGACCCCGCCGATACCATCCACCGCCAGCTCCGGCATGAAATTGTCGAACAGGGGCGAGTCGTCATTCACTAGGATCTTCGGCGACCACGTCTGACCACCGTCGCTCGACTTCGTCAGGATCACGTCCCGGTGGTCCCGGGCGACGCTCGTCCCGTCCGAAGTCAGCGTCCGGAGCCTCATCCGGTAGCTCACCGTGTAGGAACTGTTGGAGGTGATACACGTCGCGTAGCGGCCATCTGAAGGGAGGGTCAGGATCATGGGAGGAATCTGGGCGATGCGCGCCATCGCTCCGAAGAACACCCATGGTCCCAGTTCCGTGGCGGATCCTGGACCAAAGAGGTATGGATACTGGCAGTACTCTCCCGACATTGGGATTCCCTGGCGTGAGAATCCGGTGACCTCCCCTTCGAGCCAAACCGTCTGTCCTTCCACGCCCTCAAAGTAGAAGACATCCTCATCCGGATGCCCGATGAGGTCCGGGGATAACGTCGTTCCCGTGATCTGCTGGCCGAACTCGATCCTGGTAGCCGTCTCCGCAGTACCGTTCGGCTCGATCTCGCCAAACGACCTCATGATCGGGCTGGGTGTTCCCGACACCCGCTCCGTCCACACTGCGTAGATCGTCCCCCGGTTGGCCCCCAGGCTCCGGTCGATGTCGATCGATGGAAAGTCTGGAGGGGCATTGTCACCGATGCACTCCAGGGATGGGTTCAGCCAGTCGTTTCCATCATAAGAGTATCCCGGTGGATTCGTGAAATTGTCCAGCGTCGTTCCCAAAGTGAACTCCGGTCCGAAAGTCACTCCATGATCGTCGGAACGCCTTCCAAGCACACGGCTCGTCCCGAAATCCTCCCAGAAGACGTACAGCTCACCGTCGGGACCGACGACCGGTCGGGATCCCAGGCACACCCCCGTTCCCAGGAGAATGGGAGGCGTCCAGACCCCATTGATGAACGTCGCGAGATGGACGGTCGCGCCCGGAGTGGCGACACGGGAATAGCTCACGTAGAGGTTTCCGTTCGAGGGATCGCAGGTGATGCGGGGAAGCATGACGCGGCCTGGACTCAAGAATGGAATCGCAAACGTCGGACCACTTATGACGAAACTCGCCCCTTCCAGATGAGCTTCATAGATCGCCACGCTGGTTCCGCCGGGACTATCGATATAGAGACACGCAATCGTGAATGTCCCCGCGCTGTCGGCGCACACAGATGGAAAGCCAACAATCGACTCGAAGGATTGACGACGGTTCAGCAGCCCCTGGTTGGACCAATGTTGCCCGCCATCCGTTGACGTGCTCCAAGCAACGCTTCGCGTTCGAAAGTCAATCCACCAGGCAGCCACAGCAATGTTGCCCAAGATCGCCACTTCCGGGGAGTGCTCCTTCCTGTCGAAATTGACTTCCCGGGTGATATCGACATCAGGACCGAAAACCTGTGCCGTAGTAGAGTCTGGGGAGGCAAGAAGAAAGGCTGCAAACAGAAGGATGCGCAGATCGTAAGTTCGAAGGCGTGCCGCATTGATTGTTCGCGGGGAGGTAGATATTACGCGGTCCATAAAGTAATGCCTCCTTGAACCTCACCGAAATCTCACCACCAAGGCGGGATGGAGCCTACACTGCAATTGCCCAAATTCGGCTCCTTTGAGCGTAGGGACGCATTCCAATAATCGCAATCGAAATCGAATCCCGAGTCTGCGATTCGCCACAAACGCCATTCCACGAAAGGGCAGCGTGGCACGAAACCAGAAAGCGGGCTCACCGCGCTATTCCCTACCCTCCCCCCTCCACCCGATACACCCGCACATCGTCCGTATCGAACACGCGCTCGAATCCCGGCACGCCCGCGAGCGGATCCCCGGCACCGCCGGCAAACGATCCGTCCACCGGGCCGGTGCCGGGCGGAAAGCCCGCACCCGGCACGGCCGCTCCGGCCCGCACGATCACGTACACCGGCGCCGGGAGCGCACGGAGCCGGGCCACTGCATCCGGCCCCGGCCCCCCTTCCGAGTAGAGCGCGTCGCGCAGGGCGCGGCGGGCGTTCATCTCCGCCACCGG
>CAZQVN010000117.1:0-4212 GCA_964596775.1 uncultured bacterium | reverse complement strand
AAGTGCGGACCGGTGATGTCCCACTTCTGGCGCTTTGCGTCCGATGTGAGGACGAACGCGCCTTTCTTTGTTCCGACAAGTACCCGTACACCACTCATGGGATCTCCTTGATGGACGTTTTTGAAGGAAGACGGCGGCGGCGCCGCGGATCGCAGATGAGTCGGGAGGGGGCCGACCCCGTTTCGGGGAGTCTAAAACAAAGGCCCGGTCCTTCGATGGACCGTTTGTTGCGTTTTTTCATTTTCTTTGGCCCTTTTCCCCCTGAAACGGCGCTTTACCCTGTGCAGGAGGTACAGGACCGGTCGCCGACTCGCTTGACCGCCACCGGCGACCGGTCCCGCCACACCGGAAGAGCCTGCGAAGCCCGGCGCGCCCGAAGGCCGGATGGGTGTAAGCTTTCCCTCGTTCCCTATTTCCGAATCGAGGCACCCATGTCCATCCGACCCGTCAAGCGGCTCATCCAGGCCAAACCCACCATGGAAGGCGCCGGCGTCCACCTCCATCGCGCGTTCGGCTTCGGCAACACGTCCGATTTCGACCCGTTTCTCCTCTTCGACGACTTCCGGAACGAGCGTCCGGAGAACTACCTCAACGGATTTCCGTGGCACCCGCACCGGGGCATCGAGACGATCACCTACGTGCTGGCCGGCACGGTCGAGCACGGCGACTCGATCGGCAACCGCGGCGCCATCGAGGCCGGCGACATCCAGTGGATGACCGCCGGAAGCGGCATCGTGCACCAGGAGATGCCGAAGGGGGAGCCGGGCGGTCGCATGCACGGCTTCCAGCTCTGGGCCAATCTTCCGCAGGCGCTGAAGATGACCGCGCCCCGCTACCAGGAGGTGAAGGCGAGGGACATCCCGGTGATCACCGACGACGACGGATCGGTGGCCCGGCTCGTCTGCGGCTCGTTCTGGGGAAAGCGCGGCCCGATCGACGGGATCGCCGCGGACCCGGTCTACGTGGACGTCACCGTCCCGCCCGGCAAACGGAAGACGCTCTCCGTGGCCGTGACCAGTCACGCGTTCGCCTACGTCTTCGAGGGGAGCGGCACGTTCTGCAACGCATCCGGACCGCTGGCCGTGCCGACCGACAGCGTGGGCTGGCACGACACGGCGCCTCCGACCGCCGCGGACAACCGGTCGCTGATCCTGTTCGACTCCGGTGACGAGGTCACCGTGCAGGCCGGCGATGAAGGGATCCGCTTCCTGCTCGTGTCCGGCAAGCCGCTCGAGGAACCGGTGGCCTGGTACGGCCCGATCGTGATGAACACGCAGGAGGAACTCCGGCAGGCGTTCAGCGAGCTGAAGGACGGGACGTTCCTGAAGGTGAAGAAGGGGGACTGAGGGGTTTCATGAACCTGTCCCCGCGCGACGCCGCCGCGCGCCACTTCGACAACCACCCCTTCTGCCCCCCCGGCGCCCCGGTGATCCTCGCCGTGTCGGGGGGGCCGGATTCCATGGTCCTGCTCGACGCGGTCGTCCACGGAGCAGGCCATCGCGGGCACCGGTTCATCGTGGCGCACCTGCATCACGGAATCCGGGGGGCGGACGCCGATCTCGACCACGCGTTCGTGAAGGACGCGGCGCACAGCCGCGATCTCGAGTTCCATTCGAAGCGGGTCGACGTTCCCGCGATCGCCGCGGCGGAGAAGCTGTCGCTGGAGGACGCGGCCCGGCGCGCCCGGCGCGCGTTCCTCGAGGAGGTCCGGGTGGCCTCGGGCGCCGCCGCGACGGCGCTCGGCCACACCCGCGACGACCAGGCGGAAACGCTGCTCATGAACCTGCTGCGCGGCGCCGGACCGAAGGGGCTCGCCGCGATGCCGGAGTACGGCCCGGGCCGGCTCACCCGCCCGCTGCTCGGGGTGAGCCGCGCCGACGTGCTGGCGCATGTCGAGGCGCACGGGCTTCCGTATCGCGAGGACGCCACGAACTCCGACCTCGACATGACCCGGAACCGGATCCGGCACGAACTCCTGCCCCTGATCCGGCAAAAGTTCAATCCGAACATCGCGGACACGCTCGCCCGCCAGGCCGGACTGTTCGCGGAAATCGACGCGTGGCTGGTGGCGGAGTCGGCGCGGGGCCTCGCGCAATGGATGCGGACCGACGACGGCGCGCGCTCCTTCGACACGGGAGACCTGGACTGGCTTCCGCTCCCGCTTCTCCGCAAGCTGCTCCGCGCGGCGATCCGCGATCTCACCGGAAACCTCGAACATGTGGGGCATGCGCACATCGACGCCCTCGTTCAACTCGTCACGCGGACCGGCTCCGGTCACGCCGACCTGCCCGGCGTGGCGGCGGATCGCGAGGGCGCCCGGCTGTGGCTGCGGGCGCCGGACGGCGCCGTCGGGGAATCCGGTCACCGGGAGCGCCGGCCCGGCCCGGAACCATCCGAACAGCGCCCCGTGTCCGTACCCCTGGCACACGGCACGGAGGTCACGTGGGGTGGTGCCCGCATTCGGGTGAGCCTCGTCGCGCCGGGCGGGAACTCCGGGGCGCTCCGTCCGCCGGACGGCCGGCGCTCCGCCTGGTTCGACGCGGATCGGCTGGGCGGGTCGCCGACTCTGCGAGCGCTGCGTCCCGGCGACCGCATCCGCCCGTACGGCATGACCGGGCGGCGGAAGGTGAGCGATGTCCTCGTGGATCTGAAGATCCCGGCCCCGCGGCGCACCCGCTTTCCGGCCCTCGTTCAGGAAAACGCCGGCGGGGACCGGGAAAGCCCCGACGAGATCCTCTGGATTCCCGGCGTGATGCGCGGAAGCGGAGCGCCCGTGACGACCGAAACAGGGCGACTCTTGATGCTGGATCTCTTCGGACCGACCCCCGCTGACGAACGCGGCCGAGCTTTCAACGTTTAAAGTATTGCTGGACAAGATGTTAGGCGCCGGGAGCCGCATCGCTCCCGGACCATCACGGGACGGGGTGCATTTTTCACCGGGCGAGGCTACAATGAACGATCCGGCCTGTATTCGCGTCATCAGCAACTTTTCGGGCTGCGCGCGGTAAAGGAAAGCACGCAAGTCGAAGCCTTATCCCGAAATCCGGCACAACGAGGGTGAATCCTCGCGGGGTATCGGCCGATCCTTAGTGCAGTACCCAACGTCACGATCCGGCGCCGGAGGCGCCGTTCCACACTAAAGGGAGTTTGCCTTGAACAATCACAGCGACAGGCCGATTTCGATCCGGAGCGAGTTTTCCGACGATCGCGGAGGTCGTGACAACCGCCCCCCGCGCGGTTTTGGCGGCGGCGGGCCGAGAAAGCCGCCGAACATGCTCTCACCGAAACCGCTCCGCACGCTCGCGTTCTGGGTGATGATGACGCTGTTCATCGTCCTGGCCGTTCATTTCTACCGGTTCAGCAAGCCCCACGAGGAGAAGATCACCTACTCCAAGCTCTACGAGCAGGTGGAAAAGGGGAACATCAAGACGTTCACCCAGTCTTCGAAGAAGGCCAGCGGCGAGTTCGTCAGCGAAGTCACGATCACCATGGAAGGCCGCACGGTGCCGGTCCGCAACTACACGGTGATCCTCCCCGTCGAGGGGAACGGCGAGCTGATCCAGCTCATCCGCGAGAAGAATCCGAACGCGGTCATCGACGGCGCCGAGCAGGGCACGAACTGGCTCACGTTCGTCCTGACCTACCTCCCGATCCTCCTGATCCTCGCGTTCTGGCTGTTCTTCATCCGCCAGATGCAGTCCGGCGGCTCCACGGCCATGAAGTTCGGCAAGAGCCGCGCCAAGCTCTTGATCGAGTCCAACCCGAAGATCACGTTCAAGGACGTGGCCGGTGCGGACGAGGCCAAGGAAGAACTCCAGGAGGTCATCGACTTCCTCCGCGAGCCGAAGAAGTTCCAGGCGCTCGGCGGGCGCATCCCGAAGGGCGCGCTGCTGCTCGGCCCTCCCGGCACCGGCAAGACGCTCCTCGCCAAGGCCGTGGCCGGCGAGGCCGGCGTGCCGTTCTTCTCGATGTCCGGCTCCGATTTCGTGGAGATGTTCGTCGGCGTGGGCGCCTCGCGCGTCCGCGACCTCTTCGAACAGGGGAAGCGCAACGCCCCGTGCATCATCTTCATCGATGAAATCGACGCCGTCGGGCGCCATCGCGGCGCCGGACTCGGCGGCGGTCACGACGAGCGCGAGCAGACGCTGAACCAGCTTCTGGTCGAGATGGACGGTTTCGAGTCGAACGAGGGGGTCATCCTCATCGCCGCCA
>CAZQVN010000116.1:0-4230 GCA_964596775.1 uncultured bacterium | reverse complement strand
TTCCTCAAGGCGCCGATCACCACGCCCCAGGGGGGCGGCTACAAGAGCCTCAACGTGACCACCCGCAAGACGCTCGGCCTCTACGCGAACGTCCGCCCCTGCGTGTCCTACCACCCGTTCATCGAGACGAAGCACCCGAACATGGACGTGGTCATCGTCCGCGAGAACGAGGAGGACCTCTACGCCGGCATCGAGCACCGCCAGACGCAGGACGTGATGCAGTGCCTGAAGCTGATCAGCCGCCCCGGCAGCGAGAAGATCGTGCGCTACGCGTTCGAGTACGCGCGGCTGAACAACCGGAAGAAGGTCACCTGCTTCACGAAGGACAACATCATGAAGATGACCGACGGCCTGTTCCACAAGGTGTTCGACGAGGTGGCGCAGGAGTATCCGGGCATCGAGAACGAACACTGGATCGTGGACATCGGCGCCGCGAAGCTCGCGGACACGCCGGACGCGTTCGACGTGGTCGTGCTGCCGAACCTGTATGGAGACATCCTGTCCGACGTGTCGGCGCAGATCGCCGGCTCGGTCGGCCTGGCCGGCTCCGCGAACATCGGCGACCTCTGCGCGATGTTCGAAGCCATCCACGGCTCGGCGCCGCGGCGCGCCGGACAGAATCTTGCCAACCCCACCGGCCTCCTGCTCGGCGGGGTGATGATGCTCGTGCACATCGACCAGGCCGACGTGGCGGAACGGGTGCACAACGCCTGGCTCAAGACGATCGAGGACGGCATCCACACCTACGACGTGTTCGACGCGTCCGTCAGCAAGCAGAAGGTCGGCACGAAGGAGTTCGCGCAGGCCGTGGTGAAGCGCCTCGGCCAGGAGCCGTCCACGCTCAGGGCCGCCCGCTACGCCGCGGGGGGCGTGCAGTCCGAGCGCGCCGCGCTCAAGGCGCGCCCCGTCGAGAAGAAGGAGCTCGTCGGCGTCGACGTGTTCCTCGACTGGACGGACGGCACCGCGAAGGATCTCGGAAACGTCCTGGCGCGCGCCGACGGCGACGGCCTGAAGCTCGCCATGATCAGCAACCGCGGCCTCCGCGTGTGGCCGGAACTCCAGCCCGAGGCGTTCTGCTCCGACCACTGGCGCTGCCGGTTCATGGCGCCGGAAAAGGGGGGCGCGGTGACGCACGCCCAGATCGTGTCGCTGCTGACCCGGATCGGAAGCCAGAAGCTCGACTCGATCAAGACGGAAAACCTGTACACGTTCAACGGAGAAAACGGGTTCACTCTCGACCAGGGGGCCTGATGACGCCGGCAGGGTCACGACCACGTACGAAGGGCACACTCCATCGGCTGTCCGTATTCCTGTTCTGTCTGCTGGCCGGATGCGGCGGCGGTGGTGGCCGGCCGGTCGAGGCGATCGATCCCGCTTCGCTGCCGCTGAAGCCGGTGACCGCGCCGCGTTTCGTCGCCGGCGGCGGCGCGGACGACCTGGCGCTGCTCTGCGCGGACGGCCTGCATCCCCTGGAGAAGGACGGTGCACTGGCATCCGGAGCGCCCCGCCCGGCGTGGGACATCCTGGCCCGCCATACTGCCGAAGGCGGCGTCGAACGGATCGTCGTGCGCGGCCCCGCCGGACCCGTTCTCGTGGAGGGCGACAATGCGTATGCGCTTCCGGGCTGGCCGCAGGGCGCCGAGGTCGCGGCCGCCGGGTTTTCTCCGGACGGACTCCACCTGGCCGCGGCTCCCGGCGGACCGGTCGTTTCGGAGTCGGTGCTGGTCTGGAAGTTTCCGCCGGCGCTCGCGGTGACGCTGCCGAAGGACGACGGTGGCGCCGTCACGCATCTCACCTGGAGCGCCGACGGCCGGACGTTGATGACCGCCGACGACACGAACCGCCTGGTCATCTACCGCGTGCCGACGAAGCGCCCCGTGTACAAGGAGGACGTGGACCGCGCCGTGGACGGGGCCATCACCGCCATTGCCCTGTCGCCGGACGGATCCTGGTTCATCGCCGCCGCCAACGCGATCAAGGTCCGCGCCTGGAAGCTCCCGTTCATGAACACGCAGCTCAAGGCGTGGGGCAGGGTGCGCGCCGTTTTCTTTGCCGGCAGCGTGGAGAGCGCGGTGACGATCGACGAATCGGATTCCGCGATCCGCTGGCACATCAATCACGGCAACGTGAAGGCGGGGGAGAGCCGCCAGATCGAGGAGATGACCGCGGTCGGCGTGCCGGCCGGCGGCGGGCGGTTCCACGCGCTGGACGCCGCGGGGAACATCCTGTCGTTCGACGCCCTGACGATGGAACCGCTGACGGGGTCGCCGGCGGCGGGGTGCAGCGGGAGGGTCGAGGAAGCGGAGCCGGTGGAGGAGGAGTCGCCGGCGGAGAAGTTGTAGAGGGCAACCGCTGTTCCCGACCCCTTCTTTCTTCTTCTTCTTCTTCTTCTTCTCAACCTCCCCGCGTCGTCGTCACTGATTCCACTCCGAAACTCTTCGGCACCTCGAACGGAATGTGCCGGAGATGCACCACACAGCTATCGGAGACACGTTATTGGGTAATCGTTGGTCAAGACGCACATTGGTCGATCAAGTCATCAAGGCGGCAATTACGAGTCTAGTAGTGATTGCGGTTCATCTAGCGGCTTGTAGTCCGATGGATCCCGAGATATTGTGCACGGTAGCCCCCGACTCGATTAACTTTGGCTCAGTCGCCATCGGGTCGCAACGTGTCCGGACGGTCCAGATATCCAACTCCGGACCGGCAACAATCTCAACACAATTCGGATCACTCCCGCGGGAGTTCGGTGTTACGGGAGTCGATTCCACTGGGATCACGGTCGATCCAGGAAAAACCACTTCCATATCCGTTTCGTTTACCCCGACTACTCTCGGGGAGGTGAACGGGTTGCTCGCATTTCATGGTTCAAGTTGTGCCACGATAGAGCTTCTAGGTAGAGGGGAAA
The DNA here is from genome assembly GCA_964596775.1 of uncultured bacterium. Lineage (GTDB taxonomy): Bacteria > Eisenbacteria > RBG-16-71-46 > JABDJR01 > JAWXBZ01 > CAZQVN01. The sequence continues at coordinate 1,322 of CAZQVN010000116.1, read as the reverse complement.
AATCTGTGTGCACTGCAGTTCCCTCAGCTGTCGATTTTGGCGCAGTGCTAATCGGAAACGGTTCTATGCGGGAGATCACGATAACGAACTCCGGCACTTCTCTGGTGACGACCACAATGGAATTGCCAGACACACACTTCTTCCTGGTCGGATCTTCGAGACTTCTGAGCCTAAACCCGGGAGATTCAAGGACTGTTCGAGTCAACTTTGCTCCCAGAAGCACCGGCTCTATTGACGGATACTTGACCTTCACGAATGGTGTTTGTCCAGATGTCGCTCTCCACGGTGAGGGAGACCTTCTCGCCTGTAGTATTTCGCCCTCTAATCCAGATTTTAAAACGGGTTCGATTACGGACGATAGAGTTTTAACAATTGCAATCACAAACACCGGTACGTTGATGATATCCGGTGCCGTGGGAAGTCTACCTCCGCCATTCACATTGATCGCGGGAGGCGGGCCCTTTTCACTCGCCGCAGGCCACAGTCAAGTGGTGAGTATTCGCTTTATGCCTCGCCGGAGCGGAACGTACCAGAGCGTTCTTACCTTTGGAACTGATCTCTGCGGTCCGGTTGCAGTAAGAGGGAAAGCGACACAAGTCTGGCGCGTCAACCGGAACGGCGATGGAGATGTCTCAACCGTTCAAGCTGGGATTGACTCCGCAGCTACGTCGGACACGGTTCTTGTCGCCCCCGGTACCTATGTCGAAAACATTTCTTTCAGAAACAAGGACATCACTCTCATGAGTGAGGATGGCCCGAGTCGGACAGTGATCGATGGATCAGGTAGCCTGCAGTCGACTGTCGTGTTTGAAGGAGGAGAATCGCGGGCCTGCGAACTGAATGGCCTGACAATCCGAGGTGGAACCGGTAGAAGTGCTCAGGGCACAACAAGGGGAGGAGGCATCATATGCGCTTCTGCTTCTCCAACCATTCGAAACAACTGGATAGTCGACAACGTGGCTATTACAGAAACTGGTGGTAGCGGAGGTGGAATGTCCATAGGAGATGGAAGAACGGGAGCACCGCGGCCATCACCTTTGGTGGAAGCAAACATATTTGAAAACAACAGAACTAGATTCGTTGGAGGAGGACTGTTTGTAAGCCACCCTGGGGATGGAACAATCATAAGAAACAACGTTTTTCGCAATAACTCTACTTCAGTTGGCGACGGTGCTGGAATTTACTTAGAACACGGTATTGCTGGTGTCGTCTACATTACAGGCAATCAATTCTCGAACAATGTGGCTAATGACCATGGCGGAGCACTTCAGGTCGCCCAGCCCACTTCACCAAGTGGATCAGTATTCGTAGAATATAATTTG
>CAZQVN010000115.1:0-4612 GCA_964596775.1 uncultured bacterium | reverse complement strand
AGGCGCCGTCCGCCCCGTTGACGTCACGGAACAACCGGGACAAGCAACGGAGAGGAACCGGGAAGCCTAGTCCGATCCCGCCGCCGCCCGCGCGATCGTCGAGTCCTCGAGTTCCGCCCGAAACCGCGCCGCATCCTCGTGACGGTTCAGGCGATCGCACTCCTCGACCAGATCCTTTCGGGCGTTGACGAGCCAGCCGGAAAGCGGATCGACCTGCCGGACCAGGATCGCATATCCGGCCCGGCTCTCCCTTTCGGCATCCGCGATGCGACCGGCGCGGAGGAGGGAACGGCCGAGCTTCGTCCGGGCAATGCCGACGTAAAGGTGGTCCCCGGGCAGCGTGGCCGCGTACATCCGGATCGCATCGCGAAAGCTCGCCTCCGCGGCCCGGTAGTCACCTCGCTCGGTGAGCGCCCCGCCGAGATTCGCGAGGGCCACCCCGATCAGCTGATGCTCTCCGGTGTAGACGATCCGGTAGATCGCGGCCATCCTCGAGTAGCAGTCTATGGCCTCATCGAGCCGACCCTCGGCCTGCGCCAGCCGCCCGATTTCGTTCAGCGTCGAAGCCACGCCCGGGCTCTCGGGGCCGTAGATGCGCATGCGGATGTCCAGCGACCTCTTCAGCATTTCCGCCGCTTCCGCGTTCCGGCCCTGCGGAATCAGCGCCCTGGCGATCATCGTCAGCGTGGCCGCGGTTTCGTGATGGTCCGGCCCGTACCAGGACTCGTAGATGCCGAGCGCCTCACGGTAGAAGGGCTCCGCATCCGCGTTCCGTCCCTGTTCCTGCTGGATCGCCCCGAGATTCAGCAGGTCGGAAGCCACGTGGGGATGATGGTCCCCGAAGATCTTCCGGTCCAGCTCCAGCACGATGCGGTTCAGCGAATCGGACGCGGCGAGATCACCCGTGTAGAAGTGGCTGTTCGCGAGTTGCGTCAGCGTCTCTCCCCGCTCCTCCGGCGAGGATCCCGCCAGCTCGTGGAACCGCAGCGCTTCTTTGAGCGTGTCGATGGCGGCCGCGTTGTCGCCGTTGTTCTGCAGCACCAGTCCGAGCGCCGACAGTGTCCGGGCCATCCCCGCCGGATCGGGAGGACGTGCCTTCCGCTGCGCGGACAGGGCCTGGCGGACGAGCGACAGCGCCTCGTCGAACCGGGACTGATCCGACCGGAGCAGGCCAAGATCCACCAGCCGTTCCGCCGTCTCCGGGTCAGACGCGCCGTGAACCGCCCGGCTTCCGGCCAGCGCCAGCCCCAGCAGCGAATCCGCCTTGTCCAGCTTGCCCATCTGCCGCTGTATTCCGCCGAGCGTCGCGTACAGATCCGTCTGGACCTCCGGTTCCGCGTCGAGCCTGCGGGCTTCGAGAAGTCCCCGGTCCAGCAGGGTAACGACACGCAGGCTTTCGGCCGGCCCGGCGGCCGGGTCGCCCCCCTCGAACAGGTCCGTCATGAACTTCTGCGTCCGGCGCGCGCGCGTGGACTCCGCGAGTGCGGCGTCCCGGGCGGACATGAGCTGGACGGTGTACCACGCGGTGAGGGAGGTGATCGCCGCGACGACCGCCCCGGCCACGATCAGGGGAGTCCTGTTCCGGCGTGCGAACTTGCCGGCCCGGTAACCGAAGGAGTCCGGTCGGGCCTCGAGCGGCTCGTTGCGCTGAAACCGGTCGAGGTCGCGAATGAGCGCATCGACGGAGGCGTACCGGCGGCCGGGATCCTTGTGCATGGCCGTGAGGATGAGCACGTCGAGATCGGCCCAGGCTCCCCGTCCACCGTCGAGCCGCCCCCGGCCGGACGGAGCCCCTTCCCGAAGATCACGGATCGTGGACGGCCGCGGAGGAGACTGTTCGAGGATGATCGTGTCCGCTTCACCCGGAGTGCGGTCGGCCAGGTCGAACGGGAGGCGGCCGGAAAGCAGTTCGTACAGGATCACGCCCAGCGCGTAAATGTCGGTGTGCAGGCCCGGCGGATCACCGCGGACCTGCTCCGGGGCGGCATAGGCGGGCGTCATCATGCGCAGCAGCGTGCGGGTCGGGGCGCCGCCCTCCTCCCGTTCCTCGAGCTCCTTCGCGATGCCGAAGTCGAGAAGCTTCACGGTTCCGTCCGCGGTCACCAGAACATTCGACGGCTTCAGGTCGCGGTGGATGATCGCGTGACGGTGGGCATGCTGAACCGCTTCGCAGACCGACCGGAACAGGCTGAGTCGTCCGGAGATCGACAGCTCTTCCTCGCGTGCATGCAGGTTGAGCGGGCGGCCGGCCACGTACTCCATCACGAACCAGGGCGTGCCGTCGGCCAGCGTGCCCGCGTCATAGAGACGGGCGATCAACGGGTGGTTCAGCCGGGCGAGGGTCCGCTGTTCCGCCTGGAATCGTTCGCGACGAGCCGGTGAAACCCAGGCGTCCTTCAGGACCTTGATCGCGGCCCGGCTCCGCAGATCCTCGCGTTCGGCCAGGTAGACGACACCCATCCCCCCTTCACCGAGGATGCGGACAACCCTGTACGGGCCGAAAGAGGCGGGCGGGGAACCGGCTGATTCACCGGAATCGAAGAGTCCGCGGGCCACGTCGCCGAGATCCCGGTCGAGCAGCGTTTCGGAGTTCTCCGTCTCGAGGAGCGCGAGGACTTCCGGTATCAGCGTCGGGTCATCCCCGCACAGGGTTCCGAGCCACGCAGCGCGATCCGCCCCGGGAATCGCGGCGGCGTCATGAAACAGCTGTTGAATCCGCTTCCAGCGGGCGGCATCCATCATCGGCTCCGGGATCTGCGGTGCCGCACTCCGACCATGGAAAGCTCAGGCATCCCGGCGGAGTTCCCGAGCCAGCCAGGCCCGGGCGGAACGCCAGTCCCTGAGCACCGTCGCTTCGGAAACCTCGAGGAGTTCCGCGGTTTCCCGAACGTCCAGGCCGCCGAAGTACCGGACCTCGACCATCGTGGACTGTCGCGGCGCAATGCGGGCCAGCGTCTCGAGAGCCCGGTCGAGCCCGAGAAGATCGCCGGCGGTGGCCGAGGCGCCGGAAACCTGGTCGTCGAACGTCACGAGTACGGCCTCCCTGCCTCCGCGCTTTTTCGCATTCCGCCGGCGGGCCGCTTCCACGAGGATCTGCCGCATGGCCCGCGCGGCAATCCGCTTGAAGTGCAGGCGGGAGGCAATGAGAAGCCCCGGGGATGCGGCGAGCTTCAGCCAGGCCTCGTTGACGAGTGCCGTCGGGTTGAGCGTTGCGGACGGGTCCGATCCGCGGACGACGGCGGCCAGCCGGCGCAACTCCTCATAGGTGGCCGAGAACAGCGCGTCCAGGGACGGGCGGTCCAGGCTCTCGGGGATGTCCGATCCTTCCGGCTCCACTCTTTCGGCCGGCCCCTCCGATTTCATGACGGTCCTGTCCCCTATTTGACGCACAGCGTGGTGAGGTCACCCGGCCGCCGGCCGGACCGGAATTATAACCGACCCGGGATTCGGGCCGGTGGCGAAAACCGGGAGACCGGCAGCCTTTCGGCACCCGGACGGACCGGGACGACTTCACCGGAAGGCGATCCGGAAAACCCCGAGGAGGACACGATGCACCGGACGAACACACGATGTATGGCGCTGACCCTGGCGACGCTGCTGGTCGGTGGCTGCGGAAGCGATGGCCCGACGGGACCGGGCGGGAACGGCGGCGGCGGCGGAACCGGCATGTCCGCAAAAATCGACGGCGTGAGCTGGCAGGCGGTGCCGATCAGCCTGGCCGCGATTCCCGGTCAGGCCGGACTGTTCACGCTTGTCGGAACGATGCCCGACGGGAACAGTTCGAAGAACATCACGCTGACCCTCCACAGCGTCTCGGCCACGGGCTCGTTTCCGCTGGGCACATCGTTCGATGTCCGGGGCGGGCGCGGCTCCTACGGCGAGATGAACGCAATCTGGGCCACCGAAACGGACGCGCGTTCCGGGACGGTCACGGTGACGGCGCTGACATCCACGCGCATTGCCGGAACGTTCGAGTTCACGGCGGCGCCGGGGAGGGGAAACGCGTCGACAGTGAACCGGACCATCACCGAGGGCCGCTTCGACCTGCCGCTGAGCTTTGCGCCTCCGGCCATGCCGGCGAACGCCGGCAAGACGATGACCGCCACGCTGAACGGTACGGCCTGGACTGCCCCCAACATCGTTGTCCAGCCGCTGGCCGGCAATCAGCTCAACATCTCGACGTCCGGGGGCACCTACTCCGTGTCCCTGAATCTGGCCGCGATCACCGGACCCGGCACGTATGCGCTCGGCACGGCGGCACCGCTGCGCGCCATCATCGTGGGCGGCGGAACCGGCGGGATCAACTCTCCGAACTGCTGCTACGGTCTCAACGCTTCGGACACGGGCACCGTGACGATCACGACGCTGACTGCGGACCGGGTCATCGGCACGTTCAGCGCCACGCTCGGAGCGCAGCCGGTAAACCAGGCGACGGGAACGATGGTGATCACGAACGGAAAGTTCGACCTGGGATTCCGGCCGTAGACGAGTCGCCCTGCTCGTCCACGTTCCACGAAACGCACGGGATGCCCCGGGCGTTTCCGGCCCGGGAGACCTGCCCGGTCACACGGAGCGCGGAGCCAGCCTTCCTCCGACCAGGCTCATCGGTACG
>CAZQVN010000114.1:0-4964 GCA_964596775.1 uncultured bacterium | reverse complement strand
AAACCGATCGAACCCGGCCCCTGGAAATTCGGCACGACCCTTGGACTCAACCTGTCCCAGAGCGCCTTTTCCAGCAACTGGGCCGGCGGCGACCGGGGATCGTTCGTGTGGGTCCTCAATGCCGACGTCACCGCGGAACGGCAGTTCTCGAAGACGTTCAACCTGTCGAACCTCACGCAGCTGGCCTACGGCCAGACGTCCAAGCAGATCGCGGACCCCAACGATCCCGACCGGAGCCTGTGGGACAGCCCGTCGAAGTCCACCGACCTGATCCTGTCCGAAACGACCGGCCGGTTCACGCTCGGCGGATTCGCGGATCCCTATGCCTCGGTGCGCCTCGACTCCCAGTTCGAGGACCAGAGCAATCCGGCCGGAACGATCCGGTTCAACCCGGTCAAGGTCACGGAGTCCGCGGGATTGGCCCGGGTCCTCGAGAAGACGGAAAAGTCGGAGATCATCACCCGGGCGGGACTCGGTTTCCGCCAGACGTTCCGCAAGGAATTCGTGGACGGCGGCCCGGAAACGTCGTCGTTCTCGACGAACGACGGGGGCCTCGAGTGGCAGACGATGGCCACGAAGCCGATCCTGAACGAGCGCGTGCTGTACAAGGGGAAGCTCCTCGTGTTCGTGCCCGTCTTCTTCAGCCAGTCCGATGCGCTGAAGGAGTTCGACGAAAAGGCCATCGCGTTCGACGACACCCGTGAGCCGGTGGCCGGCTTCTGGAAGACGCCGGACGTCAATTTCCAGAACACGTTCACCGCCCAGGTGACGAAGGTGATCTCCGTCAATCTCTACCTGCAGATGGTGTACGACAAGTTCGACGCCGCCACGAACATCGACACGTCGAAAGACGCCGCCGACCTGATCCCGGCCGTGGACCGCGGCATCCGCAAGGCCGCCCAGTTCAAGGAGAACATCGCGGTCGGTTTGACATACAGGCTTTTCTAGGAACCACACTCACCAAGGGAGAACCCATGCTCGAAGAATTCAAGAAATTTGCGCTCCGCGGCAACGTCCTGGACATGGCCGTCGGTATCATCATCGGCGGCGCGTTCGGCAAGATCGTCAGCTCCCTCGTGGCCGACGTTATCATGCCCCCGATCGGCCTCGCGCTCGGCGGCGTCGATTTTTCCAAGCTGGCCATGGTGCTGAAACCCGCCGAGGGGGAAACGCCGGCTGTCGCTATCAACTACGGCGTGTTCGTCAATACCGTCGTGGACTTCACGATCGTGGCGTTCGTCATCTTCATGCTGGTGAAGGGGATGAACAACCTGAAGAAGAAGGAAGAGGAAAAGCCCGCGGCTCCCGCGCCGCCTCCGAAGGAGGAAGTGCTGCTGACGGAGATCCGGGATCTGTTGAAGAAGGGCTAGGATCCGGGAACGATCGATGCAAGGAAGGGAGGCTGCTGATGCGGCCTCCCTTCTTCTTTTGGGACTGCGCGGGAACCGGTGCGGCGCCCTCCCTACCCTTCCCCCTGCCGAAACGCCCCCAGGCTGCGCCACGGCGAATTGATCTCGCCCGAATCTCCGGCGGACTCCTCCGCGCCGCCGGCCCCCTGCCCCATCGCCTCCCACTCCGCCATGGCGGCCATGGCCATCACCGAACCGTCGGGCTCGCCCGCTTCGGGTGCCCAGTTCCTGAAGTGCCGGTCGAGGAAATCGATCGGCGTCCGCCCCGCGGCGAACTCCTCGTGGCCGATCACGCTTCGGAGGAAAGGCAGGTTCGTGGCCATGCCGAGCAGCACGGTTTCGGCGAGAGCCCGCCGCATGCGGGCCACCGCCCGCTGGCGGGAATAATCATGGACGATGATCTTGGCGAGGATCGGATCGTAGTGAACGCCGATCGTCTGGCCGGTGGCGATGCCGGAATCGACGCGCACGCCCGGCCCTTCCGGCGGCTGGAACAACAGAATTCGGCCGGACGACGGCAGGAAACCGCGGGCCGGATCCTCCGCGTACAGCCGGCACTCGATGGCGTGGCCGCGATGCTCCACCGCCTCCTGGCCGAACGGCAGTTTCTTCCCCGACGCCTCCACCATCTGCATCCGGGCCAGGTCGAGTCCCGTCACCATTTCGGTGACCGGGTGTTCCACCTGGAGGCGCGTGTTCACCTCGAGGAAGTAGAAGTTGCCGCTCTCGTCGACGAGAAACTCGCAGGTTCCCGCGCTCCGGTAGCCGGCGGTCCTGACCAGCGCCACCGCCGCTTCGGCGATCTTCGCCCGGAGCGCATCGTCGATCGTCGGCGACGGCGATTCCTCCACGATCTTCTGGTGACGCCGCTGGATGCTGCACTCGCGCTCGCCGAGATGGATCACGTTGCCGTGGTTGTCGGCGAAGACCTGGATTTCCACGTGGTGCGCCGGCGACACGTAGCGCTCGACGAGGAGGCGGCTGTCGCCGAACGCGGCAAACCCCTCCCGCCGCGCCGCGGCGATGGCATCGGCCAGGTCTTCCTTCCGGTCCACCCGCCGCATCCCCTTTCCGCCGCCGCCGGCCAGCGCCTTGAGCAGGAGCGGAAACCCGACGGCTTCGGCGTGCCGCGCGAGGGCCTGGTCGGCGGCCGCGGCGTCGGCCGGCTCGGCGCCGCGGTCGGTGCGGGCCATCTCCGAATCGTCGCCGGGCACGGTAGGCACGCCGGCCTTCTCCGCCACGCCGCGCGCGCCGGACTTGTCGCCGAGCAGTTTCATGGCCTCGGGAGGCGGGCCGATCCAAGTCCTTCCCGCGTCAATGACGCGGGAAGCGAAGACTGCGTTCTCGGAAAGAAACCCGTACCCCGGATGGATCGCTTCAGCCCCCGTCTTTGCCGCCGCTTCCAGGATCGCATCCATGTTCAGGTACGATTCCAGCGCCGGAGCCGGCCCCACGCACACCGCCCGGTCCGCTTCGAGGACATGCGCCGCCGCCCGATCCGCTTCGGAAAACACGGCAATCGTTTCCAGGCCGAGCTCCCGCGCCGCCCGGATCAGGCGCACCGCGATCTCCCCGCGGTTCGCGACGAGCAGCGTCCTGTACATCACTCCCCGTCCTTCGGGAGTTCGGTCACCCAGTTCGGTTTCCGCCGTTCGAGAAACGCCGCCATCCCCTCCATCCCTTCGTCGGAGGCGCGGCGGTCGGCGATCAGGTTCGTGGTCAGGTCGAGAACGGCCTCGCTGTTGAGCAGGTTCGGCTGGTCGAGGTCGCGGACGAGCTGCTTCGCGTAGGCCATCGCTTCCGGAGCCGCCGTCAGGCATTCGCCGGCCACGGCGTTCACGGCCGCGTCGAGCGCCTCGGTGCCGTCGGCCACCCGGTGGACCAGGCCGATGCGCAGCGCTTCGGCGGCATTGAACCGCCCCCCGGTGATGAAGTGCGCCCGCGCCGCCGACGCGCCGATCTTGTTGACGACGAACGGCGAGATCACCGCCGGCACGATCCCGAGCTTGACCTCGCTGAACCCGAATACGCATCCGGCTTCCGCCACCGCAACGTCGCAGCAGGCCACGAGGCCCATGCCGCCGCCGAGTGAGGCGCCGTGGATCCGCCCGATCACCGGCTGCGGGCAGGCGGAGATGGCGTGGAACAGCGCGGCCAGGCCGGTGGCCTCATCGCGGTTTTCCTCGATCGTCAGTCCGGCCGCCCGTTTCATCATGTTGATGTCGGCGCCGGCGCAGAACGATTTTCCGTTGCCGGACAGGACGACGGCGCGCACCGACGTCATGTCCGGAATGGCCATGAACACCTGCGCGAGCTCGGAAATCAGCGTGTTGTCGAACGCGTTGTGGACGTCCGGCCGGTTCAGCCGGACGTGAAGAACCGGGCCCCGGGCTTCAAGCTCGAGAGTCTCTGCATCCATGATCACATCCTGAAAACGGGGAAGCGCGTCTCCGGAATCGGCGCGTTGAGCGCCGCCGAGAGGGAGAGGGCCAGAACGTTGCGGGTTTCGGCGGGATCGAGAACGCCGTCATCCCACAGCCGGGCGGACGAATAATAGGGATTGCCTTCGGCCTCGTACTTTTCGAGGATCGGCTTCGCGATCTCGGCCGCCTCCTCGTCGGACAGTTCCTTCCCCTGCTTTGCCAGCTGCTCGCGCTTGACGGTGACGAGCACGCTCGCCGCCTGCTCTCCGCCCATCACCGAGATGCGGGAGTTCGGCCACATGTAGAGGAAGCGGGGTGAATAGGACCGGCCGCACATGCCGTAGTTGCCGGCGCCGAAAGAGCCGCCGATGATCAGGGTGAACTTGGGCACGTTCGTTCCGGCCACGGCCTGGACGAGCTTGGCGCCGTCCTTGGCGATGCCGCCGGATTCGTAGCGCTGGCCCACCATGAACCCGGTGATGTTCTGGAGGAACAAGAGCGGGATCCTCCGCTGGCTGCACAGCTCGATGAAGTGCGCGCCCTTCACCGCGCTCTCCGAAAACAGGACGCCGTTGTTCGCCAGGATACCGACCGGATAACCGTGCAGCCGGGCGAACCCGGTGACGAGCGTGGTGCCGTAGAGCGCCTTGAACTCGTGGAACCGGCTGCCGTCGACCATGCGGGCGATGATCTCCCGGACGTCGAACGGCTTCCTAGTGTCCTTCGGGAGAATGCCGTAGAGCTCTTCCGGATCGTAGGCCGGAGGTTCGGGCCGGCGGACGTCGAGCGTGATCGTCTTCCGGCGGTTCAGGTTGGACACGATGGAGCGCACGATCTCGATGGCGTGCGGGTCGTCCTCGGCCATGTGATCGGTGACGCCGCTCTTCCGGCTGTGCACGTCGGCGCCGCCGAGATCCTCGGCCGACACTTCCTCGCCGGTGGCCGCCTTGACGAGCGGCGGTCCGGCCAGAAAGATCGTGCCGTTCCCCTTCACGATCACCGACTCGTCGGACATCGCCGGAACGTAGGCGCCGCCGGCGGTGCAGGAGCCCATCACCGCCGCGATCTGCGGAATGCCGTTGAGCGACAGCCGCGCCTGGTTGTAGAAGATGCGGCCGAAGTGCTTTTCGTC
>CAZQVN010000113.1:0-5334 GCA_964596775.1 uncultured bacterium | reverse complement strand
TTCGACACCCACTTGTAGTGCCGGAACAGCCGGAACAGGACGAGGATGTCGACCAGCGAATTGTGATTGGCCACCATCACGACGGCCCGGTTCTTCGGAATCCTCTCCAGCCCTTCCACCTGAACCCGCCAGATAGGGTTGAGCCAGGTGTACAGGGATCCCCAGAAGCAGGTGAAGAGATGCAGCGCCCGCCCCCGCGGATCGAACGGGGCGGTGAGGATCCGGATCAGGAGCGCCACCGGAAACAGGAGGATGGAACTCAGGGCGACGAAGATCCAGAAGAGGAGCGAGTAGACGGCGCGTACTTGTCCAGTCATTCCGGGTTCGCGATACCGACATGTGTGCAGGTCACGGATGAATCTTAACCTGAGCCGGGATGCGCAGAAAGCCCCTGGCTGCCACGGGACCGGGTCGTTTCCGCGGTGCTGGTCCGGTGCTATTCTATTATCTCACTTTCCAGGAGCACGGCCCCCTCCCGTGGTCCTACTCTTCACTCTTGAGGGGGGGCCGGAATGTCCAGAAGGCTGATGGGTCGTCTTCTCTGCCTTGTTCTGCTCGTCGCCGCCACGTTTACTTTTCCCGTGCTCGGGCAGCAGCCATTCGAATGGCCCGAGAAGCCGAAGAATCTCCAGGTTCTGCCCCAGGAGTGGTCCGGTGAACGCCTCCGGCCGGTCATGAGGGGGTTCTCAGCTTCGCTCGGCGTCCGCTGTTCCCATTGCCACGCTGGCCCGTCTGACGCACCGCTTTCGGAAATCGACTTCGCGTCCGACGAAAATCCGAAAAAAGAGATCGCCCGGACGATGCTCAGAATGCTGGGCGGTATCAACGACACGCTGGCGACGCTTCCTCCAAACCGCGAAAAAGTAAACATGTGGTGCCACACCTGCCACCGGGGGCGGCCTCTGCCGATGACGCTCATTGAGGAACTGGACCTGGTTTATGACAAGGGAGGCGCGGACTCTCTGGTCATTCACTACAGCCGGCTGCGCGACAGTTTCTATGGTCGAGGCTCCTATGACTTCGGTGAAAACAGCCTGAATCAGGTCGGTTACGGCCTGCTCGAGAAGAAGGATGTCCAGGCGGCTCTTCTCGTTTTCGAGCTCAACGTCCGGCACTTTCCTACGTCGCCGAACGCCTTCGACAGTCTGGCGGAGGCCTGCGAGGCGGCCGGCCTGAAGCCGCGAGCGATCGAAAACTACAAAAAAGTCCTGGAGCTGGACCCAGGGAATCGAAACGCGGCGGAAAGACTCCAGGCGCTGAAGTCCCGGTGATGTGCGCCGCGCGATCGTGCCGTCACACGGAAAGGCCCGACGGTACACCGCCGGGCCCTCCACAATCAGGTTTCGCTTCGTCCCTGGGAGCGAAAACGCATCTCCGCCGTATGCCGTTCCCGCGGGGGGTGGAATCGCCATAAAATGGGGATCAGGGCTCCCGCCGATTTCGAACATCGCAGAGAGAACTTTCGCTCTCATGACACCGGCTGGTGAGCCGGTGTGATCTCTGTACGTTGCACGGGTCGTGCCAGATGTGTGTCCTCGCGATGCGACGGCCGGGGACGAACGCGACCGGCAGGCCGCGGGGGGGCGTAAAGAGCGGCGCATCAAACTCTTGCCTCATGGCAGGCGACCGGAAACACCGCGCAGGTCCGAGGCGGTCGTCGTGGGGCGCGGGCTTCAGGCCTGCTGCCAATCGCCGGATTCCGGGGGAATTCGCGCAGGAAATCGGGGGCGATGCCCCGCCGAAAGGCGGCCGCCCGGCGGGATTTCGAAGCGTATGAAGTTGATGTAGGATCGGCAGAGACTCTCACTCTCCACCAGGAACTCAAGCTGACCATGAACGATACTCCCGTTTCCCACGCGCCGACGGTCGCGGTGTCCGCGACCGAGCTATCGGCCGCGATCGCCGCCGAGGTGTCGCTGTCCCCCGCCGCGGTCCAGGCGATCATCACCCTGCTCGACGACGGCGCCACCGTTCCCTTCATTGCCCGCTATCGCAAGGAAGCCACCGGCGGCGCCGACGACCTGTCGATCGTCAAGACGATGGAGCGGCTCAAGTCGCACCGCGAACTCGTCGAGCGGAAGAACGTGATCCTCGAGAGCATCCATGGCCAGGGCCTGCTGACACCGGAACTGCTCGCGGCGATCCGGAAACTGGACAGCCGCACGGAACTCGAGGATCTCTACCTGCCGTTCAAGCCGAAGCGGCGCACCCGGGCCACGATGGCCCGCGAGAAGGGGCTCGAACCGCTGGCCGACAGGATGTGGGCCCAGGCCGACGTTTCGGGAACGCCGGAATCGCTGGCCCGCCCGTTCGTGGACGCGGAAAAAGGCGTGGCCACCGAGGACGAAGCGCTCGCCGGCGCCCGCGACATCATCGCCGAGCGGGTCGTGGAAACGGCGGAGATGCGGGCCCGGATCCGCAGCCTCGCCTGGAAGAAGGGGCTCGTTCACGCCCAGGCGGCCCGGGGGAAGGCGGAAACGCGGAGCAAGTTCACCGATTACTACGCGTTCAGCGAGCCGGTGCATCGCGTGCCGTCGCACCGGTTCCTGGCCATCCTCCGCGGTGAGGCGGAGGGGTTTCTCTCCGTCCGGATTCATCCGGACCCCGACGAGGCGAAGGCGCTGCTCGTCCGGGCGGCGTCCTCCGGTCCTTCGATCTGGTCCGGACAGGTCAGGGCGGCGGTGGAAGACGGCTACGACCGCCTGCTCTCGTCACAGATCGAAACGGAGATCCGCGCCGAGTTGAAGTCGCGCGCCGACATCGCGGCGATCGAGGTCTTTGCCCGCAACCTCCGCGACCTCCTCATGGCGCCGCCGTTCGGCGGGCGGCCGATGATCGCCGTGGATCCCGGCCTGCGCACCGGCTGCAAGGTCGTGGTCCTCGGCGCCACCGGCGACCTCCTCGATCATGGCGTGGTCTATCCCACCGAGCCGCGGAACGACATCAGGGGGACGGGCGCCGCGCTGGACCGCTGGTTCGAAAAGTATCCGGAGATCGCCGCGATCGGCGTCGGCAACGGCACCGGCGGCCGCGAGACGTTCGCCGTTCTCCGCGACTACGTGAAGGACCGGGGTCGCGACGTGGCGGTCGTCACCGTCAACGAGTCGGGCGCTTCGGTGTACTCCGCGTCGGAGACCGCCCGCGACGAGTTTCCCGACCAGGATGTGACCGTGCGCGGCGCGGTGTCGATCGGCCGGCGGCTCCAGGATCCGCTGGCCGAACTCGTGAAGATCGACCCGAAGTCGATCGGCGTCGGCCAGTACCAGCACGACGTGGACCAGAAGCTGCTGAAGCAGAAGCTCGGCGACGTCGTCACCGCCTGCGTCAACGACGTCGGCGTGGACCTGAACACGGCTTCGGCGTCGCTCCTGCGCTACGTGTCCGGCCTCTCCGCAAAATCGGCGGCGGCGATAATCTTGGCGAGGAACGCCTCCGGCGCCTTCACGGGGCGCCATGAACTCCTGAAAGTGCCCGGCCTCGGGCCGAAGACGTTCGAACTGGCCGCCGGATTTCTCCGCGTGAAAGGGTCGAACCCGCTCGACAACTCGGCGGTGCATCCCGAGCGCTACGAGCTGATCGAAGCGATGGCGAAGGACCTCGGCCGGCACGTCGGCGAACTCGTCGGGGATCACTCCGCGATCGCCGCGATCGACGTCAACCGCTACGTGGACGATTCCGTGGGACTGTTCACGCTGAAGGACATACTCAGGGAGCTGGAGAAGCCCGGACGCGATCCCCGCCGCGACTTCGAGATGATCGAGTTCCGTGACGACCTCCACGAGATCGGCGATCTCAGGAAGGACATGGTCCTCGACGGCACGGTGACGAACGTCACGAACTTCGGCGCGTTCGTCGACGTCGGCGTGCACCAGGACGGTCTCGTGCATGTCAGCCAGATCGCGAACCGCTTCATCTCGAACCCGGCCGATGTGCTGCACGTGGGGCAGAAGGTCAAGGTGCGGGTGATGGATGTGGACGTGGAGCGCAAGCGGATCGGGTTGAGCATCAAGGCGGTGTGACGGGCCGCCGGGCGAAGTCAGAATGCCGGCGTTTCCATTCGAGGCGCGATCTCCGGATCCCGGACACAGAAAAGCCCGACGGTCGTTCCGCCGGGCCTTTCCCTCGAACATTCCTGGTGCTCGGACACGAGAGAGAGAACGTCATCTCCGCCGATGCCGTTCCTGCGGGGGGTGGAATCGCCATAAATGGGGATCAGGGCTCCCGCCGTTTTCGCACATCGCAGAGAGCTCTCGCTCTCGTCACGCCGTCGTGATGACCGGCGTGATGTTGTGTATTTGCAGGAGACATGCCAGATGGGCCGAGGCAGGACGATGACGTCCGCGGCAGGTTGACGTCCGCGCCGGCAACCGTCGTATCCACTGCACCTTGAGGGGTCGGGACAGGGTCGACACAGTCCGGCCGAATACCGACCCGCTGGACGGAATGCGCGGTTACCCCGGCCAGGAAGTCATGATTTCGGGGGTTTCCACCACGCGATCCGGGGGTTTCGACGCGGTTCAGGCGGCGTTCTTCCTCAACCAGGCCAGGCTTCCGGGGAGGTCCCGGATCAGGCGGAGCAGGATGTCCATGGCCCCGGTCTGCACGTTCCGGCCCGACTCCCAGCGGGAGATCGTGTTGCCCCCGAGGCGGAGGAGACGCGCGAGATCAGCCTGGGTGAGCTTGTAGCGCTTGCGGATGGCGCGGATTTCGTCGGGGGAGAGGAGTCCGTGTTTCTTGCGGAACAGGATATTCGCCGATGCGTGCACTCGCTTGAGTTCGGCAAATTCAATGACCATTTCGCCACACCCGAAACACTTCATGTAGCTGGTGGACGGTACGGCAACATCTTCACCGTTGACCGCATAAGTCCAGGTGCCGCGATGACTCTTCACTACGGCTCCGCAGGCGTGACAGGCTTCTTCCGGGAGTTTCCCGCCGCTTCTTCCGCGTGCTCCTGGAAAGGTTCTCTTCTTCATGTCACACGGTCCTCATGGAATGAAATTATGAGACAGCCGCCACGAAGTACTATCTTGAGATAGATCTGCTGTCTGCCAATTGACGGGGTGAAGGAGTACGTGGATCACCTTCAACACGCCCGGCAGCCACCGAGGCCGCCGCGTCACGTGTCACCATGGAGAAACTTATGCATATGGTGAAATTGCTTTTCAAGCGGATAGCAACTGAAGCAAGGGAGTTCAAGATTGGGCGGGAGACAATATCCTGATTGGTGGGGTCGGCAGCGTCAAGCCCGCGGAGAAAGCTCTGAAGGGTCTCGAAACCTGCGTCAGCGATCTCCGGAGCGATAGGCCTCCAGCAACTTCCCTTCCTTCTCCG
>CAZQVN010000112.1:2545-5683 GCA_964596775.1 uncultured bacterium | reverse complement strand
GGGCTGGCCCTGGCGGCGGCACTCGCGTGGCGCTACGGAGGGGGAGCGGCCACGACGGCGTTCCACGACTCCGTTGCGGTCGACGCTTTCAGCCGGTTCATGAAGATCGCGCTGTGCGGGGCCACGTTCGTGACGTTCCTCCTGTCCGCCGGATACGCGGGCCGCAGGGAAGTGGAGAGCGCGGAATACTACGCGCTGATGCTGTTCGGCACCGTCGGCATGATGCTGATGGCGTCCGGGTCGGACCTCGTCCTGATCTTCCTCGGGATCGAGATCTCCTCCATCTCGCAGTACATCCTCGCCGGGTTCCGCCATGACGCGCCGCGGAGCACCGAGGCGTCGCTCAAGTACTTCATCCTCGGCGCGTTCTCGACCGGATTTCTCCTGTACGGCATCGCGCTGGTCTACGGCGCCACCGGTTCGACGAACCTGGCGGCGATCCAGGCGTTCACGCATTCCGTCGGCGAAACGCCGCTGCTCCTGATGGCCGGCTGCGGCCTGCTGCTCGTCGGGCTCGGTTTCAAGATCTCCGCCGTTCCGTTCCACATGTGGACGCCCGACGTGTACGACGGCGCCCCGACCACGATCACCGCGTTCATGGCCGCCGGATCGAAGATCGCCGGGTTCGCGGCGCTGACCCGCATCCTGTTCGGCGGGTTCGAGGGGCTGCAGGGCGGATGGGGGCAGATCCTCTGGATTGCCGCCGCGCTGACGATGACGCTCGGCAACGTGGCCGCGCTGGTGCAGACACGGGTCAAGCGGATGCTCGCCTACTCGGCGATCGCCCATGCCGGCTACCTGCTCGTGGCGCTCGTGCCCCGGACGGAACTCGCCGGTGTCGGGATCCTCTACTATCTCGTGGCCTATGCGCTGACCAATCTCGGGGCCTTCGCGATCGTGGGCCTCCTGAGGAACGAGGACGACCACGGCCTGCAGTTGTCGAACTTCGCCGGCCTCGGCTATCGCCGCCCCTGGCTCGGCGCCATCCTCGCCCTGTTCCTGTTCTCGCTGGCCGGCATTCCCCCGACGGCCGGCTTCGCCGGCAAGTTCTACATTTTCAGCGGTGCCGTGGAGGCCGGCTACATCGGCCTGGCGGTGCTCGGCGTCATCAACTCGGTGATCTCGGTCTACTATTACCTGCGCGTCGTCGTCTGGATGTACATGAGTCCGGACCCGGGCGGCGAGGATCCGATCGTGCCGGTGGCCTGGCCCCTGGCCGCGGCGCTCGCCATCACGGCCATCGGCGTGATCGAGTTCGGCTTCTTCCCCGGCCAGCTGTACGAGATCGCGCGGCAGGCGATCGCCCCTCTTCTCGGATAGGAGAACGCATGGACAGCCTGGAACGGCTGATCAAGCGCAACCGCGAGTGGGCGGCGGGGATCACCTCTGCCGACCCGGACTTCTTCGGTAAACTGTCCGCCCAGCAGGCGCCGGAATATCTCTGGATCGGCTGCTCGGACAGTCGCGTGCCGGCCACCCAGATCGTGGACGTGGCGCCCGGCGAGATCTTCGTGCACCGGAACGTGGGCAATCTCGTCATCCACAGCGACCTCAACTGCCTGTCCACCATCCAGTTTGCGGTGGACGTTCTCAAGGTCAGGCACATCATCGTCTGCGGCCACTACGGCTGCGGCGCGGTGACGGCGGCGTACCGCGGAGAACGACACGGCCTCGTGGACAACTGGCTCCGTCACATCCAGGACATCGTGATCGCCCACCGCGAGAGGCTGGCGAGCGTGCCGGATGAAGAGAGCCGCCTGAGACTGCTCGCGGAGGTGAACGTCATCACCCAGGTCGTGAACGTCGTGCAGACGACCGTCCTCCAGGACGCCTGGTCGCGCCGCGGCGATCTCGAGGTGCACGGCTGGATCTACGGGCTCAAGGACGGGCATCTCACCGACCTGGACATGTCCATGGACCGCGACTCGGACGTGACCGCCGTCCTCGAGGCGGCTCTCGCGAAACGCCGCGCCGTCTGATACCCGGCAGTACCCGGAGGTGTCGTGACCGACATCGTGACCACCTTTGCCCGCGCCCTCGACGACGGGGACTACGATGCCGCGCTGCGCTGCCTCGACCCGCGGTGCCGCTACACGATCGCCGGCGAGGAGTTGACCGGCCCGGCGGCGATCGTGGCGTCCTACAGGTCGAACGGCGACTGGGTGGCGGAGACGCTCGACGCCGTGTCCTGGGAGAGCGAGATCGCGACCACCGGGGAGAATCGGGCGACGATCACGTTCATCGACCACCTCGAACATGCCGGACGGACGTTGACCCATCGCTGCCGGCAGCACGTGACGCTCGGTCCGTCCGGGCTGATCGACTCCATCGCTCACGAGGATCTCCCCGGGGAAAAGGAGGCGGTGAATCTCTTTTTCATCGAAACCGGCATCGACCGGGGAACACGGAAATCCGTCGGGAAACGGGGAGTGCCGGCCGGTGGAGAAGCGCCGGGGAAGGCGGCCACGGTCGCCGGGGGAGCGGAATCGAGCGATGGAACGTCACGGCCGCAACCCCCTGATCTTTCCGAATGGCTCGGCAGCATCGACATCTACCTCCTCGACCAGGTCCTGCGCGGTCGCATCCGCCCGGGAATGCGGATCCTCGACGCCGGAACGGGCGGCGGGCGCAACATGACCTGGTTCCTCCGGTCGGGCTACGACGTGTCGGCCGCGGACCTGAGCCCGAAAACGATCACCCGGATGCGCGAAACGGCGGCCCGGCTGGCGCCGGACCTGTCGCCCGACAATTTCCGAGCCGACGGCCTCCGTGACCTCACGTTTCCGGCCGGATCGTTCGACGTGGTCGTCTGCATTGCGGTGCTGCACTTTGCCGCCGACGAAAGCGACTTCGACGCCATGCTCGACGGCGTCTGGCGGACCCTTCGCCCGGGCGGATTCTTCTTCGCCCGGCTGGCTTCGAGCATCGGCATCGAGGACCGCGTCATTCCGCTCGGCGACCGGAGATACACCCTTCCCGACGGCAGCGACCGCTTTCTCGTGGACGAGGCGTTCCTGCTCGGCCGAACGAACCGGCTGGGCGCCCGGTTGACGGACCCGATCAAGACGGTCAACGTGCAGGGGCAGAGGTGCATGACGAACTGGTGCCTGGAGAAACCCCGATGAACACGCCGACGAC
>CAZQVN010000112.1:0-2445 GCA_964596775.1 uncultured bacterium | reverse complement strand
CGTCTTTCTGGCCGTTCTCAACTTCTTCGGGGCGGTGTTTCTCGGGGTGGGGCTGCTTCTGACGATCCCCATGACCGTCCTCATCGTGACGGAGGCGTATCGGCGGCTGGCGGCCGTGACGAGGTCCGTAACGGCCTGATCTGCCGCAATTCGGGGATCGCTTCCGGGTCCGCGGGGCTTCTGGGAGCGCCTCCGATCCGCAGTCGAGCCGGATCGTCCGGAACGCGGAATTCAGTTCGGCCTGCGGATCTGCTACTATGGGCCCATGACCCCCAAGAGCACGCCAAACCCCCGGATTCTTCTGGTCTGCTGGAATTCCGACGACGCCGAGACCCGCGCGGACCGCCTCCGCGAGGCCGGTTACGCCGTCGACGTTCACTGGAACAAGAAGGAATCCTCGAAACTCGGCCGTTACCGGAAGACGCCTCCGGATGTTCTCGTCGTGGACCAGAGCCGCATTCCCACCCATGGACGGGCGGTGGCGGGCGTGTTTCGGCGCTGGAAGGAAACGCGCCACATCCCGCTGATCTTCGTGGACGGCTCGGCCAAGCAGAGCGCGGCGGCGAGGTCGCTGCTGCGCGACGCCATCTTCACCACGTCGGGGCGCATCAAGAGCGCGGTCAGGACGGCACTGGACCGGCCCGAAGACGGCTCGACGCCGGCACCCGCCGGCTATTCCGGAACGCCGCTCCCGAGAAAGCTCGGCATCCACCCGGGAATCACCGTTCTGCTGCTCGGCGCGCCCGAGGGGTTCGAGGAAAACCTCCAGCCGTTCGGGGACAGCGTGACGCTGGCGCGCCGGATCCGCAAGGACGCGGGGCTCATCCTTCTCTTCGTGAAGTCCCAGGCCGATCTCGCCCGGCGGTTCGCGCCCGCGGCGAGGGCCATGGGGGTCGGTGGAGGTCTGTGGATCTGCTGGCCGAAGAAGGCTTCGGGCGTCAAGACCGATCTCGTGGAGTCGCACATTCGCGAGACGGGGCTGGGTGCCGGGCTCGTGGACTACAAGATCTGCGCGATCGACGACGTCTGGTCCGGGCTCAAGTTTGCGCGCCGCCGCGCGGTTCGGGCCCTGAGCGCCACGGCGGCACGCCGAACCCACTGACCGATGGACCGGCCCGATCCCGCGGGTTGTCCAGGGCGGCGACGGCCGGCCCCAAACTCTCCGGAGGAGTTCCTTCCATGAACGCACCTTCCCATGCCCGCTATGCCTCCGCCATCCTCTGCCGCGGCCTCGAGACGGTCAAGGGGGAGATCGCGGCGTACCCGGACGACGCAAGCGTCTGGGCCACGCCGCCCGGCATCGTCAATTCCGCGGGAACACTGGCCCTGCACCTCGCCGGCAACCTGAGCCACTTCATCGGCGCCCAGCTCGGGAAAACCGGTTACGTTCGTGATCGGGAGGCGGAGTTCGCGGCGCGGGACATTCCGCGCTTGGAGATCCTCGCCAGGCTCGACGCGGCGATCGCGGCGGTGGACGCGAGCCTGGCCCCGCTGACCGACGCGGATCTGCACGAGGCGTTTCCGCTCCGGCTCGGCGACACCACGGTGCACAGCGGTGACTTTCTGATTCACCTCGTGGCTCACTTTGGCTACCATCTCGGCCAGATCGATTACCATCGGCGCCTCACCTGCGGCGGGCCGACGGTTTCGGCACTGCTCATTCCGAATCTCAGTTCAGCGGGGAAAAAGTAGCGTCATGACCACGGATCGTTCCTCGGGAGCCGTTCTTCCGGCGGGACTGCTGGTGGCCATCGGCCTCGGCGTCTGCGGCTGGTTTGTCGGCAACGGATTCATCCAGGCGAAGGCGGCGGACCGGTACGTCACGGTGAAGGGTGTGGCGGAACGGAACGTCAAGGCGGACCTGGCATTGTGGCCGATCCGCTTTACCGCCACCGACGACAACCTCAACGTGGCCCAGGACCGGGTGGCGCGGAGCGCCGCCACGATCTTCGAGTTTCTGAGCCGCAACGGCATCGACACCGCGGAAGCCCGGGTCCAGAACTTCGAGGTGACCGATCTCCTCGCGAACCGCTACGGGGGGCAGCAGAACGCCGCGAGCCGGTACATCATCACCGAAACGATCATGGTCCGCTCCACCGATCCGGACCTGATCTTCAACACGAACCAGAAGATCGGAGAGCTGGTCAGCGCCGGCATCGTTCTCTCCTCGGGGATGGAGTACGGCCCGTCCGGCCCGACGTTCCTGTTCACGAAGCTGAACGACCTGAAGCCCGAAATGATCGGCGAGGCCACCGCCAACGCCCGCGAGGCCGCCGAGCAGTTCGCCCGCGACGCGAAGAGCAGGGTCGGGTCGATCCGCCAGGCCAACCAGGGTGTGTTCGTGATCCTGCCGCGGGATATCGCCTCGGGCATCACCGAGGAGCAGCAGCTGTTCAAGACCGTGCGTGTGGTGTCCACGATCGATTATTTCCTGAAGCAGTAGTT
>CAZQVN010000111.1:0-5822 GCA_964596775.1 uncultured bacterium | reverse complement strand
TGGTAGCGGGGGTTGGATTTGAACCAACGACCTTTGGGTTATGAGCCCAACGAGCTACCAGACTGCTCCACCCCGCATCATTATTGTTTTTTGAAGCCCGAAGAACTTACCGTCCCGACCTCGGGATGTCAACCTCGAAACCGGCAACGGCGCATTTTCGCCCCTCAGCGCCCCCTCAATGCCCCTTCGGGGCCTTCGGCTCCTTCTTCGGCGGGCGTTTCGCCACCGTCACGTCCTCGAATTCCACCGGGGCGGTGCTGTAGGCGTTTTCCGGCGTTTCGTTGAACAGGTAGAGGACCTCCCCCGGCAGCGCCATCCGCAGGTTCTCGCGGACCGTCTTTTCCAGGACGAAATCGTCCGTTTCCAGCTTCCGGTCCTGCATCTTCAACTCGTGAACCTGCCGGGCCAGGAGCTGGTTTTCCTGCTCCATCAATTCCGTCTCCCGCGCCACCTTCTGGATCGTCCACCAGCCGTTCGGGCCGGCCAGAAACTCGTAGGCATAGAGGACGGTGAGCCCGGCCACGAGCATGAACAGGAACTTCTTCCAGTGATGCAGCGCGCCTTCGTACGCGCCCTGGTAGGCGCGCTGGTACTTCAGCGCGGCGTCCGGCGTGAAGCGGGGGCGGCTCATCGACGGCCTCCCTTCGCGTTGAACGCGGACAGTCCGGGATAGAGCGCGGCGTCGCCGAGACGTTCCTCGATGCGCAGGAGCTGGTTGTACTTGCAGACCCGGTCCGTGCGCGAGGCGCTGCCGGTCTTGATCTGGCCGACGCCGGTGGCCACGGCCAGGTCGGCGATCGTCGTGTCTTCCGTTTCGCCGCTGCGGTGGCTCATCACCGCGGTGTACGACGCGCGATGGGCCATGTCGACCGCCGCCAGCGTTTCGGTCAGCGTGCCGATCTGGTTCACCTTGACGAGGATCGAGTTGGCCACGCCGGCGTCGATCCCCTTCCTGAGAATCTTCGTGTTGGTGACGAACAGGTCGTCGCCGACGAGCTGCACGGTCGATCCGAGGGCGTCCGTCAGCATCTTCCAGCCGTCCCAGTCGTCCTCGTTCAGGCCGTCCTCGATCGAGACGATCGGAAACCGGCCGCACAGTTCCTTCAGCACGCCGACCATGCCTGCGGAATCGAGCTTCTTGTTGCCGTCTCCGCCCAGGGTGTACGTGCCGTCCTTGTAGAACTCCGACGACGCGAGATCCAGGGCGAACGACACCTGGCCGCCCGGCTTGTAGCCGGCCTTTTCGATGGCGGTCATCAGCAGTTCGAGCGCCTCGGCGTTCGACTTGAGGTCGGGCGCGAAACCGCCCTCGTCACCGACGGCCGTGTTCAGGTTCTTCCCCTTCAGCACGCCCTTCAGCGAGTGGAACACCTCGATGCCCATCCGCAGGCCTTCGGCAAACGTGTCCGCGCCGTGCGGAACGACCATGAATTCCTGGAAATCCACGTTGTTGTCCGCGTGCGCGCCGCCGTTCAGGACGTTCATCATCGGCACGGGAAGAACGCGCGCCGTGGGGCCGCCGAGGTAGCGGAAGAGGGGAACGCCGAGCGCGTCGGACGCGGCCCGGGCCACGGCCAGCGAAACGCCGAGCATGGCGTTGGCGCCGAGTTTTTCCTTGTTGTCGGTGCCGTCCAGCTCGAGCAGGATGCCGTCGATCAGCGCCTGGTCCAGCGCGTCCTCGCCGGCGATCTCCGGGCCGATCACGCCGTTGACGTTCTCGATGGCCTTGAGGACGCCCTTGCCGAGATAGCGCCCCTTGTCGCCGTCCCGCAGTTCCAGCGCTTCGAGGGCGCCCGTCGAGGCTCCGGAAGGCACCGCCGCCCGCCCCTCGCCGCCGCCGGTCAGGTGCACATCGACCTCGATCGTGGGGTTTCCGCGGGAGTCGATGATCTCCCGGGCATACACGAAGTCAATCGTCGTCATCACGCCATGTCCTCTTTGGATCGAATCGCCGTCGAACGCCCGTCGGCCCTGTCCGGGGTCGGATGGGGGAGAATAAAGCAACTTGTCACTTCTATCCTTAATTTGCTTACATGTCAAGGGTTTAGAGCTTCCCGACACGGTCGGGAAGCCGCGGGCGCCGTGTTGACGCGGCGGGCGCCCTGTCCCTAAGTTCCCGGCCGGTGGCAACATCCTGAAACCCGACTCCCGCCGAAACCGTAAACCACAACACAGGACACGCCGTGAGGTCAGAGAAGCGCGACAACGATGCAGACCTGATCCAGCGGTGCCTGGCCAACGACCAGAGCGCCTACACGCAGTTGCTGGAAAAGTACCGGCGGCAGGTGTTGAGCCTGGTCTGGCGGATGGTGAACAACAAGGAGGAAGCGCAGGACCTGGCCCAGGAGGCGTTCATCAGGGCGTTCCGAAGCCTGGAGTCCTTCGACACCAGCCGCAGTTTCCCGGCCTGGCTGTTCCGGATTACGACGAACTTGTGTGTGGACTACTACAGGAAGAGAAAACTGAAGACGATCTCCCTGGTGCAGGAGGCGGGCCATGATCGCGAAGAGCACACGATCGACCTCGAAAGCGCCGACGCTGGCCCCGACGAAAACTTCGAGGAAAAGGAAAGCGCGGAACGGCTGGACCGGATGGTCCGCACCCTGCCCGCGCCGTACCGGATCGTGATATTGCTCCGGCATCAGAGCGATATGTCGTACGATGAAATCGCCGAGGCGCTGAACCTGCCCCTCGGCACGGTCAAGGCCCGGATCCATCGGGCGCACAAGATGCTCAGGGAAAAGTTCGAACGCTGGGGCTGACCCGGCGGCACGAAGGACGAGGACACCATGAACGAGTTCGACGACATGACGGCACGGAGGGACTGCGGATCCAGCGAGGCGGAACTGTTCGCCTGGCTCGACGGCGACCTCGACGCGGCGTCCCGGCGCGTGTTCGAAACGCACCTGGAGGCCTGCGCCGTCTGCCGCAGGGAGGCCGAGGCCTACCGGAGCCTGGAACTCTCGCTGAACTCGTTGTCGCTTCTCGATCCCCGCCCGGCGTTCAACGAGGAAGTCCTCTCCCGGATTCCCGCGCTGCACGCCCCGGTTCACGTCCACCGGCCCCGGCCGCTGGACGCGGTGGCCCGCCGCTTCGCCGTTCTGCCGGCGCCGGTCCGCGCCTATCTCGGCGCCGCGGCCCTGCTCGGCGTGGCCGTCCTCACGTTCCTCACGCTCTACGCGCAGAGCGTCGGCGGTCCGGAAAAGCTGGCTAACCGCACCATCGTCCAGGCGGCGCAGGCCGGCGCGGGCATCGTCACCGACGGAGCCCGCCAGGTGGTGGCGGCGGTCACGGTGTCCGACGTGCTCATGGACGTTGCGGTCCGGTTCCGGCCGGTTGCACATTCGCTGTCTCTGGCTTTCAATGCCGTCGGATCGGAGTTCTGGTTCCTGACGATGCTCGTGTCGCTGCTGGTTCTGCTGGGTGCGGTGCGGCTGGCCTCCGGGCCCGCCGTCGGGGGAGGGGGACATCGTGTCAGTCTGTTCTGTTGAGGTGAGGAGTCGCATGATTGAAACGATCCGTTCCCTGAAGTTCCGTGTCCTCGTCCACGCCCTATTCCTGAGCCTCGCGACCTGCGGGCTCCTGTCCGCCGTGGCGGCCCGGGCCCAGACCGAGGGGGCCGGATCGGACACCGTCGACATCCATCTCGGACCCGGCAGCGACGGCGAGGACGACGGCGTGATCCGTGTCGGATCCGGGTCGCGCGGAGGCAAGGTCGACATCAGTCTCGGGTCCGCGCACGTCCGCGTGGACGACGGCAACGAGGGCGACATCGTCCTCATGGGCGACGACATCTTCATCGAGAAGGACGAGGTCATCGACGGAAACGTGGTGGCCATCGGCGGCAGCGTGACGATCCTCGGCAAGGTCTACGGCGACGCCGTGGCCATCGGCGGCACGCTCACTCTCGGCGACAGCGCCTACGTGTCCGGCGATGCCGTGTCCGTGGCCGGCGGGTTCGAGCGCTCGAGGACGTCCCGCGTCGGCGGCGAGAAGGTGCAGGTGGGGCTGAAGCTCCCGATGCCGTTCTGGAAGGCGAAGACGCCGCGCCAGAGCACGTTCATCGAACTCATGCGCTGGATCGTCTTCTACCTCATCGTCTTCGCGTTCGCCGCGGTGGCCCTCTACCTCGGGCGCGACCGGATCGCGTTCGCCAGCGAGTACCTGGGCCGCGAGCCGTTCCCGTCGTTCCTGCTGGGCCTGCTCTCGCCGTTCCTGGCCCTCGTGGCGTTCGTTCTGCTCCTCATCACCCTGATCGGGATACCGGTGGCCCTCGCGCTGATCTTTCTCTATCCGATCTTCATGTTCCTCGGCTGGGTCGTCGCCGGGCACCGGGTCGGAGCGTCCGTGGAGCACGGCAGCGGAGGCACGCAGGTCCGGACGGTGTTCATCGGCCTTCTCGTGATCAGCGGCCTGCACATGCTGTCCGTCCTGCTGCGCGGCCTCGGCGTCGGGGGATTCCCGATCTTCTTCCTGCTTCTAGCCGGGATGATCATTTCGTTCACGTCGTCGCTGGTCGGCCTCGGCGCCATTCTCGGAACGCGGTTCCGCAGCCGCCCGACGCCGCCGGCGCCGCCCGCGGCCGCACCGCCGCCGTCGTCGGGGCTCCCTCCCGGAACGCCGTCGCCCTACGCGCCGATGGCTCCGCTGTCGCCGAATCCGCCTGTTGCGCCGAGCCCGCCGATGGCCGCCCCGGCGCCTCCCGCGCCGCCGGCAGCCCAGCCGCCGCCGGCATCGGAAGGCCCGGCGGACCCGCCGCCGCAACCTACGCGCGGACCGGACTCTCCATAGGCGACCCCGCAAACGGGCCGGATCCCCCGCCGCATCGGGTGTGTCCGCCCGGGTCGAGCGGGCGTCGTCCGCGCCCAAAGCGCGCCTCGAATCGTTCCGTTCCCGCAACCGCCGACTGCGCACGCACATCGGCGCGTGACGTCACGCCCTCTCCGCTCCGGCTTTTTCCCGTTTTCATGGCACGGATGTTGTAACCTTTAGGTGCCGTCCTAGAGGAAAAAAACATCATGATATCAGCGCAACGGGCCCGCCGGGCCGGCCTTCGGGCTGCCGCGGCGGTTCTGACCCTCGTCGTTCTCTGCGGAACGGCCCGGGCCGACATGTCGTGGCGTATCCACGATGCCGGCGAAGTTCTGGCGTCGTTCACGCGCGCGAGCGGAAACGGTCTCGTCTTCGACGATCCCGCCGGCGGTGCCTGGGATCTCGTCACGTCGATCGACGACCCCGCCATCACCAACCGCGGATCCGGCCGCTTTCACCCGGTCGACGCCCGCGTCGTCAACGAGGCCCTCAAGAGCCTTCAGGCCGACACCCCCGGCCTGGTCAACGTGAACATCTACATCCTTCCGTATCCGCGTCGCGGTCTCATGGCGTCCTCGACGGAACAGGGGCGCATCTACCTGAGCCCCGGCACATATCCGCGGACCGAAGAACAGGTGCACGCCCTGGTCGTCCACGAACTCGGCCACGTCGTTCACCAGCGCCTGCTTCCCGATTCGAACGGCGCGGCGTGGAATCGCTACCGTGAACTCCGCGGGATCGGAGACACCGCCGTCTATCACGAAGGCGCCGCGCACCGGAACCGCCCCAATGAAATCTTCGCCGAGGACTTCCGCGTCCTGTTCGGCGGCGAGCGGGCCAACTACAGCGGCAGCATCGAAAACGCCGCGCTCGCCCTGCCGGGGCAGGTCCCGGGGCTGCGCGCGTTCATGATCTCGCTGGCGCCGCGGCAAACCCCGGTGACCCTCGCCGTCTGGCCGAACCCGCTGCGCGCCGGGGGAACGCTGTCGATCCGATTCCACCGCGCGGCG
>CAZQVN010000110.1:0-6108 GCA_964596775.1 uncultured bacterium | reverse complement strand
CGCCACCGCACTCCTCCGCCCGGCCATCGTGTCGTAATAGCAGGCTTCCAGCTCGTCCACGATCGTGTCCCAGGAAAACCGCCGGGCAATTTTTTCCCGGGTCAGCGCCATGTAGCGCTCCACCGTTTCCGGCGAAGCCAGCAGCTCGCGGAGTTTCGCCTCGAGATCGTCCACGTTCCGGCTCGCGAACCGGGGACCGCAGTCCTCCACGACCTCCACGTTTTCCGGAATGTCGCTGATCAGGACGCACTTGCCGTAGGACACCGCCTCGAGCAGCGCGATCGACAGCCCTTCCATCGTGGACGGCAGCACGACGAAGAACGCGTTCGTCCACAGCTCGGCGAGCGCCTCGCCGTACACGTAGCCGGTCATCACGACGCGGTCGCTCCTGTACTTTTCCAGGTCCGCCACGTAGTCGTCGGTGAACGACGTGCCGCCGGCCACCACGAGCCTGATCTTCGTGTCGATCCGCGAGTACGCCTCGAGCAGGAAGTGACACCCCTTCTCCGGCGTCAGGCGGCCGACGAAGAGGATGTAGTTGTTCTTCTCGAGCCCCCACTCGCGGATCTTGTCCGGGGCCGCCATCACCGCCTCCGGCGTGCCGTTCGGGATGAACCGCGGCCGGATCCGGTACTTTCCGGCAAAGTAGTCCTCGAGCGTCTTCGACACCGCGATCGTGGCGTGCGGAAAGTGGATGGCCGGATACTCGCAGCGCTGGAGAATGTACGCCGCCAGCTGCCCCCACTTTTCCCGCTCCCAGTCGAGGCCGTGCACCGTCACCAGCGTCTTCATGCCGCGCATCCGCGGCAGCAGCGCAAACGGCGAGGGCCCGAGCGCGTGATAGTGGACGAGATCCGCCCGCCGCCGGAACAGCGTGTCGAGCGAGCAGACGAACGTGTGGGACAACGTGTCGAGATGCTTCGTGTTGAGGCTCGGCAGCTTGACGATCTTCATGCCGCGGTGCATCCCCTTGATCTTCGTATAGTGCGGCCGGCAGTAGACCGTCACCTGGTGTCCCTTTTCCACCAGGCGGGCGCCGATCTCCTCCACGTGGCGCTCGATGCCGCCGTAGGTGGCCGGAATCCCCTTCTGGCCGACCATGAGGATCCGCAGTTTCCGGGCGGGCAGCCCTTCCAGCGCCTTCCGGTACGCTTCGAGCAGGCGCGGTTCGGAGTGCGGCCAGGCCAGGCTCTCGAGAACGCGCTTCCGCCCGTACTCCCCCATCGTCCGCCGCCGCTCCGGATCGTCGAGCAGTTCGGCGATCCGGTCGCCGAATTCGCGGGTGTCGTTCGGTTCGGCGTAGAGCGCCGCGTCCCGCGCCGAGTAGACCGTTTCCTTGAGGCGGAACGACACGACCGGCTTGCCCATGGCCATGTATTCCATCGTCTTGTTCATCGTGGACACTTCGTTCAGCGGATTGCGGGGGTCCGGGCTCGCGCAGACGTCCGCGGTGGCGAGCCAGGTTCGCAGGCTCGCGTCGGACACGCGACCGGTGAACGTCACCCGGTCGGCGATGCCGAGTTCGGCGGCCATCGTCTTGAGATCCTCGATCGACGGCCCCGACCCGATCAGGGCAAACCGCACGTCCGTCCGCCCCTTCTCCCGGACGAGATACTCCGCCGCCTTGAGCAGGTAGTCCACACCGTCCTGCGGCGCCATCGTGCCGAGGTAGCAGACGAGGTAGCGGGCGCCCTGCTTCAGCGATGCGTCGGCGGGCACCGGGTGCAGCCGCTCGAAGTCCGGACCGGTCCGGACGACGAACACCCGTTCCGGATCCACCCTGCCGCGTTCCAGCGCCACCGCCCGGTACGACTCGTTCATGGAGATGACGACGTGCGCCGTGCGGTACGTCATCTTCTCGATGAACAGGAGCGCGCGGTGCGCGAGGTTCCCCCCCTTGTCCGGAAACTTGGACAGGTACACCTCGGGGCAGAGGTCGTGCTGGTCGAAGATGAACCGCTTGCCGATCAGCCGGTAGATCATCCCGATCAGGTGGAACGTGTCCGGCGGATTGCAGGCGTGGATGACGTCGAAGCCGTCGCGGAACAGGACCCGGATCGTCAGGAGGAACGTGCGGAGCCAGCAGTATGCGAACTCCCACATGTAGGCGAGCGCGCCGTGGGTGGCCTCGAACGCCGTGTAGCGGTAGATCCGGATGCCGTTCAGCTCGACGAACGACTCCATGGCCCCCTTCCCCTTGGGGCAGATGATCGACACGCTGTAGCCGGCGCCCTTGAGGGTCAGCGCTTCCAGCCAGACGCGGCGGTCGAACGGGAGGGGGTAGTTCTCGACGAGAATGAGGACCTTGTGACCGCGCATTACCAGCAGAGGCCGTCGTACGCGACGTTCAGCCCCCGGGGGTCGTCCACGAGACGGACGAGGTCCACGACGGTCTGCTCGGGCCGCAGGCGGCCGATGACGTCGCGGAATTCCTTCGACTTGTTGCCGAGAACGATCACGCCGCAGTCCTCGACCAGGCGGTCGGGCGTTTCGCAGAGCATGTCGGCAACGCGGGGGATCCGGCTCTGGATGTACTCGCGGTTCAGCCCGACGATGTTCTGCATCTTCACGTTCGGGTCGAAGATGCGCAGGTCGCGACCGCGGGCGAGGAGCGTGGCCGCCAGTTCCACCTGCGGGCTCTCGCGGAGGTCGTCGGTGCCCGGCTTGAACGTGAGGCCGAGCAGGCCGACCGTTCCGGCGCCGGTCTTGAGCACCCGCTCCGCGGCCAGGTTCACCTGCATCCGGTTCGCCTCGAGCGTTCCCTTGAGCAGCGGCAGGTCGAGGCCGTGCAGCTGCGACGCCGCCATGAGCGCCCGGATGTCCTTCGGCAGGCAGGAACCGCCGAACGCGAAACCGGGCTTCAGGTAGTAGGGAGACAGGTTCAGCTTCGTGTCGTGGGTGAAGATGTCCATCACCGAATGGCTGTCCACGCCCGCCTTCTTGCAGAAGTTGCCGATCTCGTTCGCGAACGACACCTTGACGGCATGGAACGCGTTGCAGGCGTACTTGAGCATGGCCGCCGCACCGGGGGTCACCCGGAACAGCGGGGCCTTCAGGTTTTCGTAGAGGCGCGCCGCCGTCGCGCCGCTCCGCTCGTCCAGCTCGCCGATCACGGTGAACGGCGGGTTCGCGAAGTCGTCGATCGAGGTGCCCTCGCGGAGGAACTCCGGGTTCTGGCAGACGCCGAAATCGCGGCCCGCCTTCTTTCCGGACGCCATCTCCAGCACCGGAACGACCACCTCCTCGAACAGGCCGGGCAGGAGCGTGGACCGCACGACGACGCAGAAGTAGTCGTTCTTCGTCTTCAGCGCCTCGCCGATCTCCTGGCAGACGCGGCGGACGTAGTCGAGGTTCTGGCCGCCGTCGGCCAGCGACGGCGTGCCGACGCAGACGAGCGCGATCTCGGTGGCGGCCACCGCCTCGGCCGCGCCGGTGACGGCGCGCAGCCGGCCCGACTTCACCCCCGCCGCGCTCAGGTCGTCGAGCCCCGCTTCCACGAACGGCGCGCGGCCGGCGTTCATCGCGCCCACCTTGTCCGCGCTGACGTCCACGCCGACGACGGTGTGGCCGTCCTTCGCCAGGCAAGCCGCGGTGACGCAGCCGACGTATCCCAGGCCGAAGACCGAGACGTTCACTTTCTCTTCTCTTCCAGGGCAGGGTTCCGGACGAGGCAGTTTTCGATCGCCAGGTAGTCGAGATGCCCTTCCATGAACGCGCGCACCGCGTCCTCGGGCGACATCACGATCGGTTCCTCGTGCATGTTGAACGACGTGTTGATGACCGCGGGCACGCCGGTGAGCTTCCGGAACTCGTCGATGATCCGGTAGTAGGACGGCGAGTCCTCCTTCGTGACGAGCTGCGGGCGGGCTGTGCCGTCCACGTGCACGGCGGCCGGGCAGTTCTCCCGGAAGAACGGCGTGCAGTCGAACGTGATCGTCATGAACTGGGCCGGGTGGTGCGCGCCGTTGACCCGCTCGAAGCACTGGTCGGCGTACTCGTACAGCGTGGACGGGGCGAACGGCATGAACTCCGTCCGGCCGAGCCGCTTGTTGAGCCAGTCGTTGACCGTGGGATCCTTGGCCGCGTAGAGAATGGAACGATGCCCGAGCGCCCGCGGACCGAACTCCATCCGCCCCTCGAACCGCGCCACCACGTAACCGTCGTTCAGGAGCTGCGCGACCTTCGGCTCGATCGGGTCCACGACCTCGAAATCCAGCCCCTGGGCCCGGATCGCCTTTTCCGCGTCCTCGTTCGTGAAGCCGGGGCCGTGATACACGTTGGACAGCTTGTACGGCCGCAGCCCGTGCTCGAGGCCGAGGTGGGCGAGCACCGCGCCGTTGGCGAGGCCGGCGTCGCTCATGGCCGGCTGGACGAACACGTTCCGGAAACCCATCTCGTGAACGCGCTTGTTCAGCTTGACGTTGGCGAAGACGCCGCCGGCCAGGCAGATGTTCCGGTTTTTCGGGTCGGGGATGTTCTCCCGGATCAGCGCCAGCGTGTCCTCCTCGGCGATGTCCTGGATGGCGTACGCGAGATCCTCGCGGGTGTAGTCCTTGAACAGCGTTTCGCGGATGCGGCGGAGGTCGGCCACCGCCCTGTCTTCCTGCTCGGTGTGGAATTCGTAAAAGTAGTTCCGGCTCCCCTTCTTCCAGACCCGCTGGAAGAACGCGCGGACGGCCTCGATGCACTCCCGGTTGTTCGTGCCGTGCGCGGCCAGTCCGGTGATCTTCCCCGGGTGGCGGTGCGGATTGAACCCGAGCAGCGCCGTCATCATCTCGTAGTCTTCGCCGATCGTGACGTCGTTGTGGTAGTAGGCGCGGAGGCGTTCGAGGTTGGAACCGCGCCCGCGGTAGAACGCGGCGGAAAAGCAGTCGCCGAGGCCGTCGAGCGTCATCACCATGGATTCTTCCAGGCCGCTCTGGTAGTAGGCCCCCGCCGCGTGGCAGTCGTGATGGTCCACGTGGACGACGCGCCGGATGTCGAGGCCGTCGAACAGCTTCGGGCTGTTCCCCCCCGAGCTCTTTCCGGTCAGGCGGCCGTAGAGTTTTCCGATGTCGTGCTGGAGCGGCGGCGTGTTGAGGCCGCGGGCCAGGCTGGCCATGTGAAATGCCGCCTCGCGCTGCATCCGGGGGCCGACCTTGAGCCCGCCGTAGCAGACCACGACGGGGCCGACCTTGAAGTGCTCGAGCATGTACTGCTTGGCCAGGTGCGGGATCCCGGCCTGGAGTTTCTGGCGGGTAAACCGCTCCTCGTTGGCCACGAAGAGCATCCGGCCCGATTCATCGGCCAGACAGAGGCTGGAATCGTGACTCTTGTGAAAACCGAGGTAGAGAACGTCCGACATTCAGAAAAACTCCTTCGAAACCGGTCCGGCGCGAACGGGAAGCGACGATTATACAGGAATCCGCGAAACGACGGTAACCGATTATCCTGAAAAGGTTATCGGCGGGCCGGCAGGCATCCTGAGCGCCCGGATACCCCCCGCCGGGGCCATATTGGGTTCGAATCCCCCTTGCGCTATGATGCTCCAAGATGTGCGGCCGCACTCCGATACCAATCCCAACCACTCAGGAGGTTTTTTCATATGCTGCTCAGCAAGACGCTGTCCAAGGCCCTGTCCGTGCAGGTCGGCAACGAATTCGGCGCATCCATCCAGTACGTGATGCTCGGGGCTTATTTCGAGCGGGAGGCCCTCCCCCAGCTGTCCGCCAAGTTCATGGCCCAGGCCGAGGAGGAGCATGTCCACGCGATGAAGATCGCGCGCTACGTGAACGACGCCGGCGGCAAGCTCGTGATCGGGTCCATCCCGGCCGGCAAGCCCGACTTCAAGTCCGCCGAGGAGGCCGTCCAGCTGGCGCTGGACTGGGAGCTGACCGTCACGAAGCAGATCAACGATCTCGTCGGCCTGGCGATCAAGGAAAACGATCACCTGACCCAGAATTTTCTCCAGTGGTTCGTCAACGAGCAGCTCGAGGAAGTGAACTCCATGGACGTCCTGCTGCGGACGATCCAGCGGGCCAAGGGGGATCTCCTCCGCGTCGAGGACTTCCTGGCCCGGAAGCCGCTTCCGGTGGCCGCCTCGGTCATGGGCGGGGAGGAGTAGCGCGG
>CAZQVN010000109.1:0-6204 GCA_964596775.1 uncultured bacterium | reverse complement strand
ACCGCCTCGGCGTGCAGGGCGTCCGCTGCGGATACATCTTTCGTGGCCCCCGGCGAGTTCGAGCCCCAGGAGTACATCTGGCTGAGCTGGGTCGAGAAAGGCTGGCTCGGGGGCCCGCCGGCCTCCGACGTCACTCTTGATGTGTTGCGGGCCATCACGCCCTGCGTGAAGGTCAAGCTCGTATACAGCAGTCTTACAGCCGACGATGTATCGTTCCGCGGGCCTCATCGCCTGTCTCAGGCCGCCGCCGAGGAGCGGTTGCGCGAGCGCCTGGTCCGCGAAGGCGTGGACCTTTCGAGGGTGAGCTTCTTCTATTACGCCACGCCCGCCGGGGCAATCCAGGATCCGGGACCCTACTTCCTTCGCTCAGGAGAGGGGAAGCTTGCCATCGCCGACTACAGTTACGACCACCCTTTCCCCGCGATCGAAGCGATGGACCGGGAGGTCGCAAGGCACATGGGGTTGCCGACCATCCAATCGCCTCTGGTGAGCGAGGGGGGCGGACGACAGGTCAATGGACAGGGAACGCTCCTGCTGGTCGAAGCCGTCGAGCTGGCACGCAACCCGACTCGGACTCGGGACGAGATCGAACGGGAGCACCGGCGTGTTCATGGCGTCACGAACGTCGTGTGGCTCAAGAATGGTCCTGCCGAGGAAGGCTGGGGCCGACTGCCGGACGGCAGGTGGGGGATAGGTACCGGCGGGCACGTGGACGTCTTCGCCCGTTTCGCGGACGCTCGCACCATCCTCCTTGCCCAAGTCGACGAGGCGGACAAGGACGCGAGTCCCGTCACTCGAGAGACGTATGATCGGATGGAAGAGAACTTCCGTATTCTTGAAGCTGCGAGAGATGAGGCCGGGAGACCGTTTCGCATTCTGCGGGTTCCCGTGCCCGAGCCGATGACAGCCACCGTGAATTATGATTCGCTCTCGGCGGACGAGCGGAGCTGGTTCGAAGGAGCGAAACGAGGTGATGTCGTCGAATTCTATCTGCCGGGTGGATATCTCAACTTCATCATCGCCAACGACGTGGTCGTGACCGCCCGGTTCTGGCGCGAGGGGATGCCGGAGTCGTACCGGGATCGGGATCGACGTGCGCGGGAAGCTCTCGAGCGCGCGTTTCCCGGCCGCAAGGTCGTGCAGGTCGACGTGCTCGCCTTGCTCCACGACGGTGGTGGACTTCACTGTTATTCTCGGAATCAGCCTTGGCCTCGATAGTCGGACCCTCTGGAGACCACAATGCGAACCCGATCCATTCTGATTGTCCTGCTCACAGTGACCTTCCCCATGTGCGGCGCCGCCCAGGAGCGTCCTGACTGGGGCCGGTTCTTCGACGAGTTCGATGCCCAGGGCACGATTGTGGTCGTCGATGAGCGTGTGAAAGACAGTCCTGTGTGGGTCCACGGGCAGGAACGAGCCGGCAGGCGCATTTCTCCCGCCTCCACCTTCAAGATTCCGCACACCCTGTTCGCGCTGGATGCCGGCGTGGTTCGCGATGAATTCCAGGTGTTCAAATGGGACGGAATCGAACGGGACTTTTCGGGTCACAATTGTGACCAGGACCTCCGCTCCGCCATGCGCGTGTCCGCACTGTGGGTCTATGAGCGGTTCGCGAAGGAAATCGGCGAAGAAGGGGCGCGGAACTATCTGGGCAGGATCGACTATGGCAACGCCGACCCGACGACGGACAAGGGCGCCTATTGGGTCGACGGCAACCTGGCCATCTCAGCGCTCGAGCAGGTTGCTTTCCTGAAGCGTCTGTACCGGAACGAACTGCCTTTCCGGACCGAGCACCAGCGCCTGGTCAAGGACATCATGATTGTCGAGGCCGGCCGGGACTGGATCCTGCGCGCCAAGACCGGCTGGGAGGGCCGGACAGGGTGGTGGGTCGGATGGGTTGAGTGGCCGACCGGGCCGGTGTTCTTCGCACTCAACATCGACACCCCCAACCGAACCGGCGACCTTGCCAAGCGGGAACAGATAACGCGCGCGATCCTCCAATCCATTGATGCGCTGCCGGAACAATAGCCATCGGTGCAAGGCACCCGTCGCGCCGCCGGGCCTGCTGATGGGCCTGGGCCGCACCGGCCCGAAACTGCCCACGCGTGCCTCGGAGCGGGTACGCCATTTCCGCCACCATCGCCCGAAGGAGAATCTCCCATGACCAAGGTGACCCCCTTCCTGATGTTCAACGATCAGCTCGAGGCGGCCATGGAGTTCTACACCGCCACGTTCCCGGACTCCGAAATCAGGAACGTCGCCCGGACCGGCGAGGACGGTCCGGTCGCCTCCGCCGAGTTCGTCGTCGGTGGCCAGGTCTTCATGGGCTACAACGGGGGGCCGCACTTCACGTTCTCGGAAGGCTTCTCCCTCTATGTGGACTGCGAGGACCAGGCGGAAGTCGACGAGTACTGGGACAAGCTCGTCAAGGCCGGCGCAAAGCCGACCGCGTGCGGCTGGATCACGGATCCGTTCGGCATCTCGTGGCAGATTGTCCCGCGGCGGTTCATGGAGTTGATCGGCGACAGCAATCCCGCAAAGGTGAAAGCCGTGATGGACGCCATGCTGACGATGGTGAAGCTCGACGTGGCGGCTCTTGAGAAAGCGTACAATGAGGCATAGCCGTGTGAAGAGCTCACGCCCTGGGTGGCACGGGGATTGTGAGTTCCATCGACGGAGCAAGTAACCCGAACCGTCCACCGCGACTCACGAAACCCATGCAGACACCCGAAAGCACTGTCCGCGAATTCTGGCGCCTCATGGCCGCCAACGATTTCAGTTCGGTAAAGACCGTCCTGTCCGACGACTTCGTCCTCGAGTGGCCGCAATCCGGCGAACGCATCCGCGGGCCGGAAAACTTTGCCAGGGTCAACGCCGAGTACCCGGCCAGCGGGCCGTGGCGGTTCACGATCCTCCAGCTTGTTGCGGGCCCCGACGATGTGGTCACGCGTGTCCGCGTCACCGACGGCACACAGGATGCCGAGGCCGTGTCGTTCTTCACCGTCCGCGACGGAAAGGTGGCCCGGATCGTGGAATACTGGCCCGAGCCGTTCGCGCCGGCCACGGAACGGCGGCATCTCACCGAACCTCTGGACGCGCCGGAGCCCGGGCCGGCCCCGATCATCACCGCCATCGAGGACGCTCTCGTTGCCCAGTGGAGCCAGTTCGGCCGGGCGCCGGGCGGAACCTGGCACGAGGAACGCGATCTCCTCTGGACCGAAGCGCCCGTATCGCAGTTGCCCTACAACGCCGTCGTCCGGACGCGTCTGGGATCCGACGCGCAGGAACGGATCGATCGGGTCACCGCTCACTTTCGCGAACGCGGCGTGCAGTTCATGTGGATCGTCCATCCGACGGCCACGCCCCGCGACCTCGGCGATCGACTCGGCGCGGCGGGGTTGTCGCTGGTGGAACGGGCCACGGGCATGTCGCTGGACCTGGCCTCGTGGAAGAAGCCGGCCGAGCCGCCCGCCGGTCCCGTCGTCTACCGGGAAGTCCAGGACGAGCAGGGTCTCGGCGCGTTCGAGGAGTTGATGCTGGCCTACTGGGAACTCCCCGCGGAAAGCCACGCCTGGGCACTGAGCCTGAGCCGCTGGGCCCACGAAACCGGCCTGCCCGGCGTGCGATGGGTGGCCTGGAAGGACGGTCAGCCGGTCGGAAAGGCCTACCTGTCGCTGAGCGGCCCGGACACGGCGGCGATCTTCGGCGTGTACGTGACCCCCGCAGCGCGCGGTCACGGGGTCGCGCGGCGGCTGAACGAACTGGCGATCGAACGGGCCGCCGACCTGGGGATGAAGAGCGTGGTTCTGCATTCGTCCGCGATGGCCGTCAACGTCTATCGACGGCTGGGCTTCGTCGACCGCTGTGCGCTGTCCGTGTATGCCACGGGTCCGCTGCACGGCGCGCAGCCCACGTAGGGGTGTGATTGTGCTGCTACCCCTTGGGGGTCGCAGGCCTCGAAGCGGTAACATTCAGCCTGACTTGGGATTGCAGGTGCTCCTGAATATGGGGTGTATTTAGCACCATATCAATTATAATAATCATACCTTTTATATCCTTCCCGTCGATGGGAGATGGATCTTGGATTTCGAGTTCGACCCTGCAAAGAGCAGGGCCAACAAGGAAAAACACGGTATCGATTTCATTGAGGTACAGGCCTTGTGGTTCGATTCGATGGTTCTGGAAATTCCCGCTCGAACATCGGACGAACCGCGATTTCTGGTTGTGGGCAGACTCGGAGACAGGCACTGGTCCGCCGTTGTGACGTACAGGGGGGACACGGTGCGTATCATTTCCGCACGCCGTTCGCGGAATGAGGAGGTAGCTCTCTATGAAGGCGAGTAGATTCGACAAGAAATTCGAGACCGAGGTCGATGTCACATCGGACCTGGACGTTTCCAAAGCCCGCAGGCTCAATCAGGAGCCGAAGCGGATCAACGTCGACTTCCCGACGTGGATGGTCGAGTCGCTCGATCGGGAGGCCAGACGGCTGGGCGTGACGAGGCAGTCGATCATCAAGATCTGGATCGCCGAAATGCTGGAGAGAAAGGCGTCGTGACCGAGCCGCGGGCGACCTTCCTCCGCCCGCTCGCCATCACTCTCGCCCTTGCCCTCTTCACCCCGCCGGCCGAAGCCCGCCCACCGGTCCGGATCGGCCTCGACCATATCCCGTTGGCCGTGAGCCAGCTCGACAGCGCCGCCGCCGCCTTCCAAGCGCTCGGGTTCACGCTGAAGCCCGGCCGCGACCATGCCAACGGAATCCGGAATGCCCACGTCAAGTTTCCGGACGGCGCCGGCATCGAGCTGATCACCGTGCCGAAGGGGGTCGACGCCCTGTCGACGCACTACTGGAACCATCTCCAGAAAGGTGACGGGCCGGCCTTCGTGTCGTTCCACGCGCGGGACACGGGCCGCCTGCACGAGGCGCTCCGCGACGGCGGCTACACGTTCGAACAGCGCGGGGAGATCACGACGCTGTCGGCGCCGGAGTTCGCGTTCCTGTTCCTGGTCCGCGACAACCGCTCCCCGGGCGACCGGCCCGAACACTTTGCGCACGCCAACGGCGCCACCGCACTCCGCTCGGTGTGGATCGCCACGGAGCATGGCGCGGCACTGGCCCGCCTCCTGGAGACGCTCGGCGGCCGGGCGCGGGTGCGAACGGTCGCGGCCCCCGATTCCGTGGAGGCCACGGTCGTGGAACTGGACGCGGGGGAGGTCGTCCTGCTCCCCGCCGAACGCCAGGTCGTTCCCGGCCGCCCGGTGATTGGTGCCGGCTTCCGCGTGCGCGGCAGGGCGCGGGCGGACCGGATCCTCATCGAGCCGGAACGGGCCCACGGTCTCTGGATCGAGTTCGTGGCCGGGGAGACGCCGGAGTCCCGCTGATCCGCAGGGGCAGCGAACCCCTGGCCCCGCTCCACGGGCCTGATCGGACAGGTTAGAATGGCCGAAGCAAGGCTGTTTCCATCGCGCCGGAGGTTGTTCATGAAGGAAAGTCCAAAGGACGCCGCCGCCATCAAGGTGTTCCCTCCGTTGATTCCGATCGCGTGCCTGGCGCTCGGCGCGATCCTCGAATCGTGGATGCCGATCGATC
The DNA here is from genome assembly GCA_964596775.1 of uncultured bacterium. Lineage (GTDB taxonomy): Bacteria > Eisenbacteria > RBG-16-71-46 > JABDJR01 > JAWXBZ01 > CAZQVN01. The sequence goes on along the minus strand of CAZQVN010000109.1, from coordinate 614 downwards.
CGGGCTTCGCCCTCTCCCGCACCGCGCGCCGTCTGCTCGGAGCGGCGATCATCCTTCCGGCGCTCCTCTGTCTGGGCGCCTGGTCGGTGACCCTGATGCGAAAGAGCGGACAGAGCGAAAATCCGTACAAGCCCACGACGGAGGTTGTCGAGTGCGGTCCCTACCGGATGACCCGGAACCCGATGTATCTCCAGATGATCCTGATCTGTGTCGGTCTCGCGATCCTGGACTGGAACGTCTGGACGCTTCTTCTGACTCCGCTGTGCGTGCTGGGATTCCAGCGCCTCGTCATCGAACCGGAAGAGGCCTACCTGGAGAGCAAATTCGGAGACGGCTACCGGGCCTACAAGCAGCGGGTCCGGCGATGGATCTGAGGATAGAAAGGGGGTCCGCGTGACGTCGCTGCCGAGCGAATCCCCGAGCGATCCGGCGGGATCGGTCCAGGTGGCTTTTCACTCTCCGCCACTTTTTTTCTTGACGATAGCTACTCATTAGTTTAGTGTTCATTTATTGAAGGTCATCCTTGCCCGACCTTCGTTCACGGGTCTGCGTACGCGCGGGCCTCCGGCGCTGCTCCCCCCGTCCGCGGCGCCACCGGCCAGAACCGGAGATCT
>CAZQVN010000108.1:0-6394 GCA_964596775.1 uncultured bacterium | reverse complement strand
GGGTCTCGTGCTTCCGGCGGGGACGGCGTTCCCGTTCTCGGGGCACGCTGCGTCTCGGCATCCCTGCCTCGACTCCGCTCGGCGCTCCGCACGGCTCCGCCATCCTGGCTCCGCCGGCTCCGCGACGGCCCCTCAAACGGAAACGCCGCCCCCGCCTGTTACCCGGCCCCGCTTTTGGGGGGGTACTGGTCCCGGGACCAGTTGGATGCGAAGACACATTTCCACAAAAACTCTTGACGGGTTTTGTGGGGCGCCTTGCGTTGAATCGCGGGCTTCACGCTGAATCACTCTTTGGATTCGTTGCATCTCGACTCCGTTGCGAACTCAGCGCGCTTCGATTCCGTTGAGGTTTGCGCTTGCGTTTTCGTCTCCAGCTCGCCGCCATGCGTTGAAAAACCGGCGTGATATAAACAGTGAATGCACACACACACTTCGATAGCGGAGCTATCCGACGACGCACTCATCGCACGGACACGGTCTCTGGTTCGGAACGAGCGCGCGGCCACGGCCGCGCTGGTGGCGCATCTCGCCGAGATGGATACGCGGCGGTTGTACCTGGCCGAGGGGTATTCGTCTCTCTTTGTGTACTGCACGCAGGCGCTGCATCTTTCGGAGTTCGCGGCCTACACGCGGATCGCTGCGGCACGCGCGGGACGCAAGTTTCCGCTGGTGTTCGAGCGGCTGGCCGGCGGTGAGGTTCACCTGTCGGCGGTGGATCTTCTGGCGCCGCACCTGACGGAGGAGAATCATCGCGATCTTCTGGACCGGGCGCGGCACCGGAGCAAGAGAGATGTCGAGAGGATCGCGGCGGAGATCGCGCCGAGGCCGCCGGTGGTTTCGATGGTGAGGAAGTTGCCGGTCAGGAATACGACGACGCCTCTGGCGGAGGAGGGGGTCGGGTTGGGGGCGGATCAGGTTGGTCCGGCGCCGGCGTTGACCGGTTTGGTGCCGAAGGAATCTTGCCTGGCTCCGGAGATCATGTCGCACGAAGGTGCTGTGCCCGAGCCGCCAAAGACCTCGCAGACGAGCTTCGCTCGTCCGCGGACTGGTCCGCGTACTCGGGTCCAGCCGCTTTCCATGGAACATTACAAAATCCAGTTCACCGCCGACCCGGCCACCGTCGAACTGCTCCGGCGGGCCCAGGATCTCCTCCGTCACCAGATTCCGAACGGAGATCCAGCGGCGATCTTCGCTATGGCGCTGGGGGATCTCGTTCAGAAACTGGAGAAGCGGATGGCGGCGGCAACAGCACGTCCGCGGGCGGCGAAACCGAGTCCGGCCGGAGAAGCCCATGCGTCCGGCGCTCGCCGTCCGTCAACAACGAAACCTGTAGCCAACACCCGCCACATCCCGGCCGCCGTCCGACGCGAGGTCTGGCGGCGCGACGCGGGGCAGTGCGCGTTCCGAGCCCGAAGCGGTCGGCGCTGTTCGGAAACCGGTTCTCTCGAACTGCATCATGTAGAGCCGTTCGCCCGGGGTGGCCGGGCCACGGCGGACAACATCGAACTGCGCTGCCGTGCCCACAATCAGTATGAAGCGATCCAGGTGTTCGGCGAACGCTCCGGCATGATCGTGCGGGAAAGGGGCACGATGTACTGGTCCCGGGACCAGTTGGAGGGTGTAGACTGGGTGGCGCCATGAAAAAACACAGACTGGACACACCCGGTACGCACCGAGCTGACGCGCCGCCCCGCACGCCTCTCACGCACCGCCAGTGGGGCACCGATCTCCATGCCGAGGCGATCTCCCAGATGAAGAACGCCTGCTCCCTGCCGGTTGCGGTGGCGGCGGCGCTGATGCCGGACGCGCATGTCGGATACGGGCTGCCGATCGGCGGCGTACTCGCCACCGACAACGCGGTCATCCCCTATGCCGTGGGCGTCGACATCGCCTGCCGGATGAAGATGACGCTGCTCGACCTTCCGCTGACCGTTCTTGAAAAAAAACGGGACCGCCTCACGCGCGCCATCGAGACGGAAACCCGGTTCGGCCTCGGCGCCCAGTTCCGGGATCGCCGCGAACATGCCGTCATGGACGCCGACTGGTCGGTCAGCCCGATCACGCAGAAGAACCGGGATCGCGCCTGGGCTCAGCTTGGATCCAGCGGAACCGGAAATCACTTCGTGGAATTCGGAAGCTTCACCGCCCACGGCGCGATCGGCGGCCTGGCGCCGGGGCGCTACCTGGCGCTGTTGAGCCACAGCGGCAGCCGCGGTACCGGCGCCGCCGTCTGCAGCCACTACAGCAAGCTGGCCTCGCGCCGGGCGGAGATCCCCCGCGAGCTGAAACAGCTCGCCTGGCTGTCGCTCGACTCCGCGGAAGGTCAGGAGTACTGGAACGCGATGGATCTGATGGGCGCCTACGCTTCGGCGAATCACGATCTGATCCACCGGCACATGGCGCAACACCTCGGCGCCGAAGTGCTGCTCAGTCTCGAGAACCATCACAATTTCGCCTGGAAGGAATCGCACGTGATCGACGGCGTGGAGCGCAGCGTGATCGTGCATCGCAAGGGCGCCACGCCGGCGGGCGAAGGCGTGCTCGGAATCATCCCCGGTTCGATGGCCTCGCCGGCGTTCGTCGTCCGGGGCCTGGGGAACCCCGACTCGCTGAACTCCGCGGCGCACGGCGCCGGACGGGTCATGAGCCGGACGCAGGCGATCCGCAAATTCCGCTGGAAAGAGATCAACCGGCTGCTTATGGATCGCGGCGTCACGCTGATCTCGGCCGGGCTCGACGAGGTACCCATGGTGTACAAGAACATCCACGATGTGATGTCGGCACAGGAGGACCTGGTGACGATCCTCGGACAGTTCGACCCGAAGCTGGTCAAGATGGCGCCGCACGGAGAGAGGGCGGAGGATTGAGGGGCCGCATTCCTGCGTGCCGTGTCCGGAACCCCGCGGCACGGTACCCCGGTTTCCTCGGGCGGCAAGGGATCGGTCCGGCGACAAAGAAGCGCCCCGCTTGAAAATATCCTGAATCCTGATGTACAAGTCGTGATCTTCTCCTTGTCGGGGAGACGGAACGGCCCCACCGTTCCGCAGGCAGTCCTGACCATGGCGGTGCCGCCCGCGTGCCGTTCAACGAATCCCGAATGACATGAACAGCGGAGGCACGTTCCGGGCATGATTGCGTTCCTGAGTCCAGTCTCGTCGATACCCGGCCGGTCCGCGCCCTCGCCGCGACCGGCACCGGCCACCGGGGTGGCGACTTTTCACCGGTGCGCCGTGGCCATCCTTGCGATCCTCTGCCTGATCGCCCTCCCCGCAACGGCCCCGGCCGCCGAACTCAAGGGGCGCGTCTTCGACCGCTCCAATGACGAACCGGTGTCCAACGCGATCGTCACGCTGTTCGCCGACACGCTGGCCGGCGGCGCGGCGTCGCGCACGGACGGCACCTACCGCATCGCGGGCCTGAAACCGGGCCGGTTCCGGGTGCGTGTCCAGGCGCTCGGCTACGACGTCCTCGAGGACACGCTCGTCGTGCCGTCGGCCGGCCTGTCTCGGGACTTCGGGCTCGGAGTCGATGCCATCGCGATCCCCGAAGTGCGGGTCGAGGGCCGGCGGGTGAGGACGGACTCGGAAGTCCAGCCGGGGATCGTGGAGATCACGCCGGAGCAGATCGAACGCGTTCCCGGCGTGGCCGAGAAGGACATCTTCCGCAGCCTCCAGCTGCTGCCGGGCGTGTCCACCGCCTCGGACATCAGCTCCGGCCTCTACATCCGCGGCGGCGGTCCGGACCAGAACCTCGTGCTGTTCGACGACGCGGTCGTCTACAACCCGACGCACGCGTTCGGATTCTTTTCCACGTTCGAGGCCGACGCGATCCGCGACGTGACGCTCTACAAGGGCACGCCCCCGGCCGAGTACGGCGGTCGTCTCGGGTCCGTCGTGGATGTGACCTCCCGGTCCGGCAACGCCACGGACTTCCGCGGAAAGGGAGGCGTGAGCCTGATCGCCGCCCGGCTGACGCTGGAGGGGCCGGTCGGCCGCGGTTCCTGGCTCGTATCGGGGCGTCGCACCTATCTCGACCCGATCCTCAACGCCATCCGGAACGAGGACAACGAAATCCCCTCCTATTACTTCTACGACACGACCGGGCGCTTCACGCAACGGCTGTCCCCGCGTGATGAAATAGCGGTCAGCTATTACCTCGGCCTGGACAACCTGGGCCTCGATCTCGACCGGGGCACGAACCTCGACCTGAGCTGGGGCAACCAGGTGGCCGTCGGTCGCTGGACCCGCACGCTGGGACCGAAGGCGGTGAGCACGGTGACGGGATCCTGGAGCCGGTACCGGAGTCGGAGCCGGATCTCGGTCTTCTCCACTCCGATCCGCTTCGACAACGGCGTGGACGACGTCACGCTGCGCGGGCGGCTGACCCTCGACCCGACGCCCGCGCACCGGGTGAAGACCGGGATCGACCTGTCGAAGCGCCGGTTTCACCTCGAGCAGGAATTCAATCGCGACCTCCAGCCGGGCATCGACGACCGGCCCGGCGAGGCCGCCGTCTTCGTGCAGGACGACTGGACGCCGATGGAGGGCACCACGTTCCGGGCGGGGCTCCGCGGCGCCTGGTACGAGTCCTCCGACCGTTTCGACCTCGAGCCCCGCGTGTCGGTCACGCGCCGGCTCTCCCCCACGCTGAAGCTGAAGCTCGGCGGCGGACTGTTCAACCAGCGTCTTCAGCTCGTGTCCACGGAAGGATTCAGCGCCGCCGACTTCTGGGTGCCGATCGACGGCACGGCGGATGCCGGGCGGGCGTACCAGGGGGTCAGCGGCCTGGAATGGACACCGTCGAAACAGTGGAACCTCTCGGCCGAGAGTTACTTCACCGATCTTTCGGGGCTGGTCCAGCTCGACAATGCGCGGAACGCCAACGATCCCGGCACGACATCCGCCGACCTGTTCCGGACCGGCGGCACCGGTTACGCCACCGGTCTCGAGCTCTTCGCGCAGAAGAGGACCGGAGCCCTGACCGGGTGGGCGGGCTACACGCTCGGCTGGAGCCGCCGGAAGTTTGCCGAGGTCAACGGGGGCCGGACCTATCCGCCCAAGTACGACCGCCGGCACGACGTGAACGTGGTCCTCGACTGGAACCAGGGAAAATGGAGGTTCGGGGCGGCGGCGGTCTACGGAACCGGGCAGGCGTTCACGCCGGCCGGGGCGCGCTACCTGCTCGTGGATCCGTCCACCGGGGAGCGGCCCGGCGACGAGGACCTGATACTTCCGGCCGCGAAAAACAGCGGGCGGCTGAAGTCGTTTGCCCGGCTCGACCTCAACGTGGCCCGCGAGGGGCGCCTGTTCGGAACACCGGTCGAGTGGACGCTCCAGATCTTCAACGCGCTGAACCGGAAAAACGAGTGGTTCATCGAGTACGACACGTCGAATCCCGAAATCGAACCGCAGGTGACGTACCAGCTTCCGATCATTCCGACCGTGGGGGTGAACTTTGCGTTCTGATCGAAGAACCGGATTGCGGCTGCTGCTGGCGGCCTGCCTGGTCCTGACCGGCTGTTCCACGGAACGGCGCAATTCCGATTTCTTCGCGCCGACCGACGTGGGCGTGCTGGTCGTCCAGGCCATGCTGATCGTCGATCAACCGCTTCCGGTGATCGATCTCACCCGGACGGTTTCTCCGGATCTGCCGTACAGACGCAGTGCCGCGGGCGTGAGCGATGCCACGGTGACGATCCTGCTGGATCCTCCCGTTCCCTATCGTGAGGATCCCCTGCTGGCCGGGCGCTACATCCCGCCGGCGGGCGCGCCGATCGTTTTGCCAGGCGTCCGGTACGCCTTGCAGATCACAACGATTGAAGGGGAACAATTGACCGCGGAAACCACCACGCCGGCCCGTTTCCGGGTATCGAACTGGGTGATCAAGGACGCCGCCGGCCGCCGGACTCTGCGAACGCTCAGGACTTTCTCCGAGGCCGGCGCAGGCATCTATGATGAGAACCGCATCGTCTATCAGCAGGGACTTCTGGACGCGCTCGTTCAGCCGGCGTCCGTCCCGGCCTACCAGGTAGGGTTGTTCAGCCTCGACCTGGATTCACCGATCGTGATCGACGCCGATTTTCTGAGTGACGAAGACCTTGCCGACCTCGACCGGATCGGCAGCTCGCCGCCGCTGGCCGCGCCGGACAATTTCATCCGACTCCCCTGGTTCGCGATCTTTTTCGAGGGTCGCTACCTGATCAAGGTGCACGCGCTGGACCGGAACTGGTACGACCTGATCCGGTCCACGCCGGCCTTCGGCGGCAACCAGGGATTCGGTGGAAACATCGGCGACAACGTCGACCGGCCGATTTTTCATGTGGAGGGAGGCATCGGCCTGTTCGGGTCGGCGGCGGTGGATTCCATCGGGGTGACGATTCTGCCCCGGGAGTGAG
>CAZQVN010000107.1:1213-6554 GCA_964596775.1 uncultured bacterium | reverse complement strand
CCGTCCCACTCCACGTCGTGGCGACCCGCGTCGCGGTGCCCGTCGGCCAGCGTCCGGATCTTCCGCCCCGACACGTCGAACAGCGTGACGTCCACGGTTCCGGCGCGGGGGAGGTCGAACGCGATCCGCGTGGCCGCGCGGAACGGGTTCGGCGTGTTCGGCGCGAGCGAGGGCGCCGCGACTCCGGCCCGCTCCGGCACCCCGGTCGATCCGCCCTTGATGATCGAGAATTCGTCCAGCGCGTTCCCGTTGATGTCGATGAACGCCGCGTCGAGCTGGTGGCCGTCGATGTCGATCACCAGTGACCCCACCACGTTGAGGCTTGTGACCATGACGGGGTGGTTCAGCGGCCCGCCGCTGATCTTCGAGGAGCTCCCGGCAACGGCGTAGACCGCGCCCTCGCGGGGGGCTGAGCCGGCCGTCGGTTTCCGGTAGGCGCCGTCGCCGGCGGGATCGCCGTCGCCGGTATCCACCTTCATCGAGTCGTGCAGCGAACTGGAGTAGCCGTAGTGCTCGTCGAGGAGCATCGACCGCTCGTAGGCGTGGCTGTGACCTCCGAGCACGAGGTCCACCCCGCGCGATTCGAGGATCGGCAGCACGTCCTCGCGCATCCGCTTCATCCGGCCGCTGGAGTCCGCGTCGTTGTCGGAGTCGTGCGACCCCTTCGTGTAAGGCGGGTGATGCCAGTAGGCGATCACCCAGTCCGAGTCGTCGGCGTCGAGATCGGCGGCGAGCCAGTCCTTCATCGCGGTGGACTGGCTGCTGCCTTCCGAGTCGAGGCAGATGAAGTGGACGCGGCCGTAATTGAACGAGTACCACGCTTCCGTTCCGGACGGCAGGCCGCCGGCCTCGCCCGCGGCCGGCATGGTGAAGATCTCGTAGTAGTCGTTGTTCGGGCCGGAATAGAGCGCGTCGTGATTGCCGCGGGTCGGCCAGAGGATCGTGTTGCGGAGTTCGTTCGGGAACATGTCGAACACCGCGGCCTGGTACTGCGCGTCGGTGCCGGATCCGTACGCGTTGTCGCCGAGCATCAGCCAGACGTCGGCGCGGTCGTCGCCGACGTAACCGAGATAACCGTCGCGCATCACGTGCGGAAACTGCGTCGGCTCGCCGGAATCGCCGATCGCCCAGATGCGGACCGGGGCCGGCGTTCCGGCCGGGGGCGCGGTCCGGAACGTGTACGTGGAGTCGCCGCCGGCCAGCGTGGCGGCCGGCGTGCCCACGGAATAGTAGTAGCGGGTGTCCGCGGCGAGGCCGGTCAGCGGCACCTCGTGCTCGGTCGTCCCGCCCGGGCCGTCGAGGAACGACGTCAGCGCCGCGGGGCTCGAGCCGTAGCGGACCCGGGTGCCGGCGGGCACGCTCGTCCGCCAGCGGATCGTCACGCCGTCCGGCGTGCCCGTGCCCAGGTACGGGCCGCGGACGACGTCCGGTCCGCCGGTGGAGGTGACGAGGTCGCAGTCCCAGACGAGGTCGCTGCTGGCGTTCGACGTCTGGTGCACCTCCACCGCCAGGACGTTGTCCCCCTGGACGAGCAGACCGATTCCGCCCGACACGTTGAGCGCCTCGTAGGTGGAGGCCTCGTGGCTAGAGGCATACGTGGAGTAGGTGATCGTGCCGCCCGGCATCGAGGCGCGCGTCAGCTCGACCCCGTTCAGGTACGCCACGAAGCCGTCGTCGTAGCGCGCGTTCAGAACGAGGTTCGTGATCACCGCCGGGTTGTCGGTGACGGTGAAGTGGATGCGGAAGTAGGTGGTCCGGTACTTGTTGTTCGGGTCCGGACCGTACCCGATGGTCGTGGTGATGTAGCTTTCGCCGTAGCCCAGCACGGCCGGCGCGGCGGGCCACGCGCCGTCGTTGAATCCGGCGTTCCGCCACGACGTGCCCGGGTCGGACGCGGTGACCAGGTAGCGCCAGGTGGCGCCCCGGTTGAGGACCGTGCCGGCGGTGACGGCGCCCGGCGTGCCGGAGAGCGAAGACGCGGGGTCACCGGCCGCGCGCGCTCCCGGCGCGGTCGCCGGAATCTCCGTCCCGCCCGGCACCGCTTCGAACGCATCCGGAGTGCCGGCGCCGATTTTCCCGAGAAGTTCCTGCCCCTGCCGGTCGCCGGGGTACGCCGTGAGCCAGGCGCGGACGAACGCGAGCGCCTCGTCCCGGTGCCCGAGATCGTGGGCCAGCGCCGCCCGGCAGAGCGGAAGGCGATCGAGATGCGGGTCCAGCGCCGCGGCCCGGTCAAGGTCGCCGCGGGCCTCATCGAACCGCCCCGCGATCCGGTTCAGTTCCGCGCGTTCGAGGACGAGCGGAGCGTTGTCCGGGTCCAGGCGCAGCAGTTCGCTGACCCGGTCGATCTGGTGACGGATCGGTTCGTGGGCGGACGGGGCGGAAACGGCCAGGAACAGGCCGGCGGAGAGCAGAAGGGCGGACAGGATACGGCGTGTCGGCATGCGGAAACCTCCCTGAGAGAGCGACAATGATAACATCCCGGGCCTTCCGACGCGGGCCGGCGCCTTCCTCAGGGTCCCGGGTGGCGCTCTCTTTCTCTGGCGCGCCGGTCGAAGCTTCGCTAAACTCCCGGATGTCCGTCTGTTATCGACATCCTCAGCCCCCCGCAGGGAGGTCCGCCATGGATGAACAGCACCCACCCTCCGATGTCCCGCCGGAAAGCGTCACCCAGACGGCCGTTTACAAGGTCGTGCCCCATCCGGACATGGAGGCCCTGCCGGTTCACGTCCACCGGATCCTTCTGGAAGTGGTCGGCGGTCCCATGGACGGCCAGCGCCACGCGGTGACCACCGCGTCGATGACGATCGGCCGGGCGGACGAGAACGACTTCGCGCTTCCGCTCGACACCATGGTTTCCTCCCGTCACGCCCGGATCGTGCGCGAGGGGGAGCACTTCTGGCTCGAGGACCTGGACAGCCGCAACGGCACGTTCATCGGTGACGAAAAGATCGCAAGGCGCGTCCTTCTGGCCCCCGGTTCGCTGTTCACGGTCGGCCGCACCTGTCTCGAATTCATGCCGCGATAGCGGCCGGGAGTTCTTCATGAACCTTCAGCGGGGCACCGACGCCATGAACCTTCCCGGGAGCGCGGCGTCATGAACCTTCCCAGGATGTCGCCGGCGTCCGAGCAGGTCCTGGCCGCGGCGGCCATGGAAAGCGCCGATCTCGGAAACGCCTGGCTCGGCGTGGAGCACTTCTTTCTCGGCCTCGCCGTCGAAACACCCGAACAGCTCGAGCGGGTCTTCGCCGACCGCGACGTCACGCTTGCCGAGTTCACGACGGCGCTCCGCGGACGGGTGGCCACGCCGGGGGCGTCGTCCGACTCCGGAGTTCTCACGTTCACGAAGCGCGGCCGCGACATCCTGAGGCTGGCGGGGCGGATCGCCGGGCAGGGGGGGCAGGCTGTCGTGGAGCCGGCGCACATCCTCGAGTCGATCTTCCGCGAGGGGCGGAACGTTCCGGTCCGGCTGATGAGCGCGCTCGGTCTCGACGTTCCCGACATGCACGCGGCGATCGGCGCGGGTGAGGCGGAGCCGGAAGCGGAGGAAACGCCGACGCCGCTGCTGGCCCGCTACGGGCGCGACCTGACCCGGATGGCGCAGCGGGGGCGGCTCTCCCCCGTCATCGGCCGCGAGCGCGAGCTCGACTTCCTGGCCCAGGTGCTCCTCCGCCGGAACAAGAACAACCCGGTGCTCGTCGGCGAAGCCGGCGTCGGCAAGACGGCCATCGTCGAGGGGTTCGCGCAGCGGATGGCCTCTCCCCAGGCCCCGGCGCCGCTCAGGAAGTGCCGGATCATCGAGCTGTCGGTGGGGTCGCTGGTGGCCGGCACGAAGTTCCGCGGCGAGTTCGAGGAGCGGATCCTCGGCATCATCAACGAGGCGGCGCAGAACCCGGACATCGTGCTGTTCCTCGACGAACTGCACACGCTGGTCGGGGCCGGCGCCTCCGGCGGCGATTCGCTCGACGCTTCGAACATCATGAAGCCGGCGCTGGCCCGCGGCGACATCCGCTGCATCGGGGCCACCACGGTCGAGGAGTACCGGCGTTTCATCGAGAAGGACCCGGCGCTGGACCGCCGCTTCGACCGTGTTCTCGTGGAGGAGCCGACGCCGAAGGAAACGCTGTCCATCCTGTCCGGGCTCAGGGGTTCGCTCGAGGCGCATCACCAGGCGGCGATCGCACCGGGGGCGCTGGAGGCCGCCATCCATCTCACCGTGCGCCACGTGCCCGACCGCCAGCTCCCCGACAAGGCGATCGACGCGCTGGATCAGACCTGCGCCCGCAAGCGCCTGGAAAGCTACGCCGGCGGCGCGCGGGCCGACGCGGGGCGCATCGCGATCGCGGAGGCGGACGTCGTCACCACGGTGGCCCGCTGGACGGGGATTCCGCTGGAGCGGCTGACCCGCGAGAGTTCCGCGGGCCTTCTCGATCTCGAGGAGAAGCTCAAGGCGCGCGTGATCGGCCAGGACCACGCGGTCGGCGTCGTGGCCCGGGCCATGCTCACGCAGCGCGCCGGGTTGGCCGCGCCGAACCGACCGCTCGGCGTGTTCCTGTTCATGGGGCCCACCGGCGTCGGCAAGACGGAGCTCGCGCGGAGCCTGGCCGAACTCATGTTCGGCGACGAAAAGCGGCTCGTCCGCTTCGACATGTCGGAATACATGGAACCGCATTCGGCGGCGAAGCTGATCGGCGCGCCTCCCGGCTACGTCGGCTACGAAAAGGAGGGGCTGCTGATTTCCGCGCTCCGCACCCGACCGCACTGCATCGTCCTGTTCGACGAGATCGAGAAGGCGCACCAGCAGGTGTTCGACCTGTTTCTCCAGATCTTCGACGAGGGGCGGCTGAGCGGCGCGCAGGGGCGCACCGCGGACTTCACACAGGCCGTGGTCATCCTCACGTCGAACCTCCGGCCGTCCTGGGAGCCGCCGAAGCGCGAACTCGGCTTCCACTCCGAGGACAGGGAGACGGCCCCCCCGGTCATCGACATGCGCGCGGCGTTGTCGGGATTCTTCCGGCCGGAGCTGGTCAACCGGATCGACGAGATCGTGGCGTTCCGGCCGCTGTCGCGGGAGAGCCTGGCCCGGATCGTCGAGCGCTACATCACCGGGATCCGCGACCTCCTGGAGCCGCGCCGGATGAAACTCGAGCTGGACGATGCCGTCCACGACCTGCTGATCGAACAGGGAGACGGAAACCGCTACGGCGCCCGCGAACTCCGCCGCGTCGTGGACCGCCTGATCCGCCAGCCGCTGGCCCGCGAGATCCTGGCGCGGAGCGGCGACGGCGGAACGGTGCGGGTCGGCGTGGCCGACGGGGAACTGCGCTTCCACTGGGACTCCTGA
>CAZQVN010000107.1:0-1113 GCA_964596775.1 uncultured bacterium | reverse complement strand
GGCCGCGCGGGTCCTGGTCGTGGTCCTGTCCGGCGCCGTCGGACTTCTCCTCGCGGAAACGGCGTTCCGCCTGAAGCTGTGGATCGACCTCGCCGCGCGGGCGCGGGATTCCGGCTACACGGTGTACCGCGAGCCGCTCCATGTGTACGACGCGGCGTCCGGCTACTCCTACGCTCCGGGAAAGGACGTCTTCGCCTGCGACGTCAAGAACGGCGTCGTCCTGTCCGGCCGCACGATCTCCGTCGACGCGCGCGGCAACCTCGACACGCGCCCGGGACCGCCGCGCTCGTCCACCCGCGTGCTGATCTTCGGCGATTCGTTCACCGCCAACCCGGCCCAGCCGCTCGGCTGGCCCCACTACTTTGCCGGGCAGACGGGCTACGAAGTGATGAACTTCGCCCGGGACGGCTTCGGAGTCGTGCAGATGTTCCGCCTGGCCGCGGAGAAGACGCGGGAGCTGAAGCCGGACTTCATCATCGTGGCGTTCATCGTGGAGGACCTGTGGCGGGCGCCCACCTGGCGCGACACGGCGGAACGGGCCGGCGGCCGGGTCAGCCTGACCTCGCCGAAACCGGACGTGGCCGGCGACCCGGAAGCAGCGGAACTGGCCCTGATCGATCCGGAGGTCACACCGGAGTGGAGCGAGCGCGTCCGCTCCGGGCTGGCGCCCGGCGATCCGCTGCTCAAGCGGCTGAACGGGCGCTTTCGCGACCTGGCCACGCGGCACGCCCGGAGTTTTCTCCTCGATGTCCGGCACAGCCTCATCCTCAACCGGATCCGCCACGGCGATCCGCTCCACGGCGTCCACAGTCCGTCGCGGAATCCGCATCTCGACCTCATGGAGTTCGACGGGGTTCCCGGGTTCGTCGAGGATGTCCGTGCCATTTCCGTGCCGATGCATCTCGTGATCCTGCCGCGTCATGACGAAATCGTCCGCTGGAAAGTGAGGTCGAGCTCCCAGGGGATGTCGCTGCTCAAGAGCTTGCGTTCGATCACGGGAGTCGACCCGCTTCTGCTCATGGACCACATGGAACTGGACGATGTGAACGTGGATCCGTACTATCTGCTCCCGGACGACCAGCACCCGACCCCGGCGGGCTCCGAGGCGTTTGC
>CAZQVN010000106.1:0-6829 GCA_964596775.1 uncultured bacterium | reverse complement strand
CTAACAACAATTCACCAGATCTCTTCAGTGCACTTCATAATCCCTGAATTCAGTTTATCCAATCGGGTGCCTAAAGCCACATATATTTTCGGCAACCCCTTGGAATCTTGCTCGTAACTCAATGAGCAGTTCCGTATAGCGGAGTTATTCCTGCAAGCGATACCCCACGCTCCCACCCATGACACCTACCTATCCAGCGGGCTCTTGACCCCCTTCGCGCCCGTTCCAAGAACATGCGTATAAATCATCGTGGTGGACACATCCTGGTGACCCAGCAACTCCTGGATCGTCCGTATGTCGTTGCCGGCCTGAAGCAGATGAGTCGCAAACGAATGCCGGAACGTGTGACAGGTGGCCCGTTTGGCGATCCCCGCCCGGAGGACGGCCTGGTGAACGGCGCGCTGGACCGCAGACTCATGATAGTGATGTCGTCTTCGCTCTCCCGAGCCCGGATCGGAATAGAACCGTGTGGCCGGAAAGACCCACTGCCAGGCCCACTCTCGCGCGGCAGTTGGATACTTGCGCTCCAGCGCTCCGGACAACTCGACGGCACCACGCCCGGCAGCCAGGTCGCGCTCATGCTGTTTCCGAACCGCCTCCAGGTGATGCTCCAGCGGCTCACGGATCCTTGCCGGAAGGACGGTGCAACGGTCACGCTGCCCCTTCCCGCAGCGGACCATGATCTCGCCCCGGCGGAAATCCACATCCTTCACGCGAAGCGTGCAGCACTCCATCAGCCGCAGGCCGGAGCCGTAAAGAAGAGAACAGATCAGCCGCGGCGTTCCGCGGAGCTGGCGCAGTACCTCCTCGACTTCGTCACGTGTCAGGACAACCGGCAGCAGAACCGGGCGCCGGGCGCGCACGATGTCGTCGATCCACTCCAGATCAACGTGGAGGACGTGGCGATAGAGAAAGAGGATGGCTGCCAGCGCCTGATTCTGTGTCGACGCGGCCACCTTTTTCTCTTCGGCCAGGTGATTCAGAAACGCCGTGATCTCGACACGTCCCATCTCCGCCGGATGCCTCAGTCGATGAAACCGCACGTAACGGCGCACCCAGTGGACGTAGGCCTTCTCGGTCCGCCGGCTGTAATGCAGCGTGCGGATCGCGGAACGCAGCCGATCCATGAGACGGGGCGCGTCGCGGATGATGGGGCAGTGAATGACGGATTCGGAAAGGGCGGGGTACCGCATGAACAAACACTCCGCGGGGGCGGTTGCGGTCGGGGGGAGCCGGGGCCGGTGAGGTGTCTCTTCGGCCCGTGCGTGCTGTCTCTCTCCGGCCGGTGGCGCGCTGCCGCTCCCGGCCGGATACAACGTCCGATTCTACTTCCGGGCCATCATCTCCCGCACCTGCCTGCCCGCCCGGTAGCTGCTGCGCACCAGCGGGCCCGACTCCACGTGCCGGATTCCGATCGACTCACCGTATTCCTTGTGACGGGAAAACTCCTCGGGCGTCACCCAGCGGTCCACCGGGAGGTGCTTCGCCGACGGCTGCAGGTACTGGCCGATCGTCAGGATGTCCACGCCGGCACCGGCCAGGTCGCGCATCGCGCCGCGGATCTCTTCTTCCGTTTCACCGAGACCGGCCATGATTCCCGACTTCGTCAGGCCCCCGCGCGCGCTGGACTGGCGCAACACCGACAGCGAACACCCGTACGAAGCCTGGGGTCGCACCGACGCCTGCATCCGGCGCACCGTCTCGATGTTATGCGCGAACACCTCGGGGGCGGCGTCGAGCACGGTGTCGATGTCCTTCGTCTCCCCCTTGAAGTCCGGCACGAGCACCTCCACCGTGATCTCCGGATTGGCGCGCTTCACCTGCCGGATCGTCTCGGCCCAGATCGAAGCGCCGCCGTCAGGAAGCTCGTCGCGGTCCACGCTCGTGATCACCACATGGTCGAGCCCCATGATCCGCACCGCGTCGGCCACCCGGGCCGGCTCGCCGTGATCCACCTCGGCCGGCTTTCCGGTGAGCACGTCGCAGAAGCCGCACGACCGCGTGCACACGCCGCCCAGGATCATCAGCGTGACGTGCCGCTCGTTCCAGCACTCGCCGATGTTCGGGCAGTTCGCGCTCTGACAGACGGTGTGCAGGCGGTGCGTGGCCACGAGGCGTTTCATCTCCTCGTACGTGCCGCCGGAGGGGAGCTTCGCCTTGAGCCACGACGGCCGCTGCCCGGGAATGTTGACCCCGCGGGCAGCGACGTCGTCGCCGTCACGACCTTTCGTATTCCACTTGTGATCCCGCTCCTGCTCCGGAGAAATCAGGCTCCGGCGGAGCGGGGGAGGTCCGTTGCCGCACGACACTTCAGATGACTCCGGGGATCTGTCCGGTCGGGTTGAAGTTCTCCAGGTACCACGCGACCCGCTCCAGGAACTGCACCGCCAGCGCGCCGTCGATCACCCGGTGGTCGTACGAAATCGTGATGTAGATCATGTCGCGGATGGCGATCGCGTTGTTGACGACCATCGGCCGCTTCTGGATCGTGCCCATGCCGAAGATGGCCACCTGCGGCTGGCTGATGATCGGCGTGCCCCACAGGCCGCCGAACACGCCGGGGTTCGTGATCGTGAACGTGCCGCCGGAAATGTCGTCGGGCACGAGCTTCTTGTTCTTGGCGCGGCGTCCCAGGTCGTCCGCGGCGCGGGCCAGGCCGACGAAGTTCTTTTCCTCGGCGTGCTTGATCACCGGGACGATGAGGCCGCCGTCGTCCATGGCCACGGCCAGACCGAGGTTGATCGCATGCTTCACGACGAGGCTCTCGCCGTCGACCGTGCCGTTCATCATCGGAAAATCCTGGATGGCCCGGACGACCGCCTGCACGAAGAACGGCGTGTAGGTCAGCTTGACGCCCTGGCTCGCCTGGAACGCGTCCTTCACCGCCTCGCGGAAGTTCACGAGATTCGTGACGTCCGCCTCGGAGCAGGAGGTCACGTGCGGGCTCGTCTGCTTGCTGCGCACCATGTGCTCGGCGATCTTCTTCCGCACGTTGTCGAACGGAATCCGCGTCTCCGCGGCGCCGGCCTGGCGCTGCACGCGGTAGGCGGCGGGCACCGGGGGCGGTCCCTGCGGCACGCCGGGCATCTGCGGCATGAACATCGAGGGGGCGGGTCGGAACTGCGGCGCCCCCTGGATGCCGCCAGGTGCGATCGGCATGGCCTGCTGCGGGGCGAACCCGCCGCCGGCCTTCCGCTGCTCGAGATAGGCGAGCACGTCGTCCTTGTTCACGCGACCGCCGGTTCCGGACCCCTGGAGCTGATCCAGTTCGGACAGCGCGATCCCCTCGGCCTTCGCCATGCTCTTCACGAGCGGGGAGTAAAAGCGGTCGGAGCCGCCGTTCTGCCCGCCGGAGGCCGGAGCCTGGGCGGGAGCCGATGAGGCCGTCGATGCCGCCGCGGCGGGAGCCGGAGCGGCAGGCGCCGCCGGAGCTTGTGCCGGGGCCTCGTCCTTTTTTTCCGCCGCCGCGCCGCCGCCGCCCGACTTCGTGGCGCCCGCGGCCGCCGCGGCGTCCGTCTCAAGGATGCCGAGCGGCTTCCCGATCTCCACGGTCGTGCCTTCCGGAGCCACGATCTCCACGAGAATGCCCGCGGACGGGGAGGGGATCTCCGAGTCGACCTTGTCGGTCGTGATCTCGAGGACCGACTCGTCCTTCCCGACCTTGTCGCCGGGAGCCTTCAGCCACTTGACGACGGTGCCTTCGGCGATCGATTCGCCGAGCTGGGGCATGATGATTTCGACTTTAGCCATTTTGTGGACTCCTTGTTCGGTAGTGACAAAAAACGATCACGCCGGCGCGGAGCACCGGCGACTCAGTCTAGAAAGCGGCGATCTCCCGCACCGCGGCGGCGATCTTCGCGGCGTTCGGCTTGAAATAATCCTCGAGCGGCGGCGCGTACGGCACCGGCGTGTCGATCGACGTCACCCGCTTGACCGGCGCGTCGAGATGCGTGAACAGGTCTTCGGCCACGAACGCGGCCACTTCGGCGCCGAAGCCGCAGGTGCGGGTGGCCTCGTGGACGACGACGCAGCGGTTCGTCTTCTTCACCGTCTCCGCGATCATCTCCTGGTCGTAGGGGAGGAGCGAGCGCAGGTCCATGATCTCCACGTCGATCCCCTCGGCGGCCAGCTTTTCCGCGGCCTCGAGCGAAAAGTGGACCATCGATCCATAGGTGATGATCGACACGTCGGCGCCCTTCCGCTTGATGTCGCCCCGGCCGATCTCGATCACGCCGTCACCGTCGACCAGCTCTTCCTTGATGCGCCGGTACAGGTACTTGTGCTCGAAGTAGAGAACCGGGTTGTCGTCGCGGATCGCCGCCTTGATCAGGCCGCGCGCGTCGTTCGGCGTGGACGGGGCCACGACCTTGAGGCCCGGCGTGTGGCAGAACCAGGCTTCCGGGTTCTGGCTGTGGAACGGGCCGCCCGACACGCCGCCGCCGGACGGCAGGCGGACGACCATCGGCACCGGGGCTCCCCAGCGGTAGTGCATCTTCGCGGCGTTGTTGATGAGCTGGTTGAAGCCGCAGGCCACGAAGTCGGCGAACTGCATTTCGGCGATCGGGCGCATCCCCATGAGCGCCGCGCCGATGGCCACGCCGATGATCGCCGATTCGGCGAGCGGCGTGTCGACGATCCGCTCGGGTCCGAACTCCTCGAGGAATCCCTTCGTCACCTTGAACGCGCCGCCGTACTGGCCGATGTCCTCGCCGAGCATGAACACGTTCCTGTCCCGGTGCATTTCCTCGCGGAGCCCCTCGCTCAGCGCCTCGATGTACGTCTTGACCGCCATTACGCGTATACCCCCTCAGCCGCTTCGGGTCCCTCGGGGACCGGCTGTGCTTCCGCCCAGGTCACGCCATCCTCGATGGCGGCCATGATCTCTTCGAGCATCGCTTCGAGGATGCCCGGTGTCAGAATTTTCTGCTCCGTCAGGAATGTCTCGTAGCGCTGGATCGGGTCCCAGGTTTCCCACTGGGCGGCCATCCCCTTCGGCACGTACGACGCGTCGTCGTGCTCGGAGTGACCGCGCATCCGCATCGTGATCGATTCGATCAGCGTCGGCCCCTCGCCGCTCCGCGCGCGCTCCACGGCCGTCCGGACCACGGAGAGCATCCTGAGAATGTTCGTGCCGTCGACCGTGAGTCCCGGCATGCCGTACCCTTCGCCGCGATCGCCGATCCGCTCCGCCACGAACTGCTTCACGTTCGAGGTGGAGTAGGCGAACTGGTTGTTCTCCACGATCAGGATGAACGGGGCCTTCCAGGCGCCGGCAAAGTTCAGCGCCTCGTGAAAGTCGCCGAGGCTGGTGGCGCCGTCGCCGGTGAACGTGAGGCCCACCGCGTTCTTTCCCTGCATCTTGAGGCCGACCGCGCAGCCGAGGGTCACCGGGATCATGCAGCCGAGCGGGCTCACCGTGCCGAGCGAAAAGCGCTCCAGCGACCCGAGATGCAGACCGGTGTCCTTCCCGAAATTCGGCGCGTCCTTTCGGGCAAAGTACTGCATGAAGATTTCGCGGCAGGTCCAGCCGCGCACGAGGTGCGCGCCGAGGTCGCGGTGGAGGATCGTCACCGGGTCGGTCGGTTCCAGGCAGTACAGGCCGGCCACCGCGGTGGCTTCGTTGCCGCGACCCAGGTACACGCCGCCGGAGATCTTCCCCTGGCGGTACAGGTTGATGACCCGGTTCTCGATCTCGCGGGACATCCGCATGAAGCGGTACACCTCGATCAGCTGTTCCTTCGTCCAGCCCTTGGCCAGCTTCGGGTCGAGCGGCGGCGGCGGCGATCCGTCCGGCCAGGGGCCGATCTTCTTTCCCTCGTCGTTGTAGATGCGGATCTGGCCGCTCTCGTCCACGATCGGCTTCGGGGGGACGATCACCGGCCCGGGCGTCACGCTGCCGAATACGGGGGCGACTTTTCCGCCGGTCCGGCGCGCTCCGTTCCGGAGCGGGTTGTCGCCGTTCGTGGCGGCTTCCGCGGCCCTGCCGGCCGCTTTCTTCTTCGCGCCCCGGGCCGCCTTCTTCGCGGCGGGTCGTGCCGTCTTCTTCCTGTCAGCCACGCGCCACTCCTTCACCGATCGCGATCCATGTATCCGGTTCGTACTTGAGATCGAAGACCCGGGCGATGTGCCCGGCCGCGTGCTCGGCCGTTTCCTCCAGCGAAACGGATCTTCCGAGCTGCTGTTCCATCGACGTGACCCCGTGGTCCGTGATGCCGCAGGGGATGATCCGGCGGAAGTCGTCGAGGTCCACGTTCACGTTCAGCGCAAAGCCGTGGCTCGTCACCCAGCGGTTCACGTGCACGCCGACCGCGCCGACCTTGTCCTGGCCGAGCCAGACGCCGGACAACCCTTCGATGCGCGTTCCCTTGAGACCGTAGTCGTCGAGAATGCCGATCATCACTTCCTCGAGGTCGCGCAGGTAGCGGTGCACGTCGCGGTAATGTTCGTTCAGGTCGAGGATCGGATAGCCGACCAGCTGTCCCGGTCCGTGATACGTGATGTCGCCGCCGCGGTCGACGCGGACGACGGTGCCGCCGGCCTTTTCGATCTCCGCTTCCGGCACGAGCATGTGATCCTCGCCGCCGCTCCGTCCGATCGTGTACGTCATCGGGTGCTCGAGCAGAAGGATCGTATCGGGCGCGTCGCCGGACTGGCGCTCGCGCACGGTCCGGCGCTGCAGCTGCTCGGCGGATTCGTAGTCCATCAACCCGAGCCACGCGCGGCGGGCCTTCTTCAGATACAGGTCAGCCTTAACCTGTTGTTTACCAATGGTTTTACGAATGTGAAGCCTCCACGGAAGGTGTCAAGGCTCCACATTATAGGGGATTTG
>CAZQVN010000105.1:0-6829 GCA_964596775.1 uncultured bacterium | reverse complement strand
GCGGTCCGGACGCCGTTCTCCCCCTCGGGGGACGCTCCGTCTCGGCATCCCTGCCTCGACTCCGCTCGGCGCTCCGCACGGCTCCGCCATCCTGGCTCCGCCGGCTCCGCGACGCCCCCTCGGAGGAGAACGACGCCCGGACCGCTTGACGCGGCCTCGCTTGTGGTGGGGGTCGGCGCCGCGGTTGCGTGCGCGTGGTGCCGATAAGGTGCACGATATTGTTGCCTGACTGGGTCCGGACCCAGTTGGGGGCGCTTGTCGGCGGCGGTCCGGTCAGCCGGGCTCCCTTGCGAGAATCTTCCGCACGTCTTCCGCGAGGCGGGCGTTCGTGGCGATCGCGTTCGTCACGTTGTGCCCCGTGCGACCTTGCCAGTCCGTGAACACGCCTCCGGCTTCCTCGATCACCGGGACGAGCGGGGCCACGTCCCAGAGGTGCATCCGCGGGTCGACCATGACCTCGGCGCGACCGGTGGCCACGAGCGCGTAGCCGTAGCAGTCGCCCCAGGTGCGGGCGTAGCCGGCGCCGCGCGCCCCGCCGCCGGCCTCGGGCGCCCCACCGCCCGCTCCGCGCGCCCCGCTGTCCACCGGCTTTCCGGAATGCGCCGCGAGATCCGACCAGGCGTCGCCGAATCCGGCGTCGGCGAGCCCTTCGACCGTGGTCGTCAGGACCACCGCATCCTCGAGCCGGTCGACTTCGGACACGCGGGCCTCCTTCTCGTTCCACCAGCACCCTTCGCCCCGGGCCGCGTATACCGTCTCACCGAGAGCGGGAAAATGAAGGACGCCGAGAACGCTCCGGCCGGCCGCCTCGTACGCGATGAGCACTCCGTAGAGCGGGACGCCCCGGGCAAAGGAGCGCGTGCCGTCGATCGGATCGAGAATCCAGCGACCCGCCGCGCCCGGGCGCGTTTCCCCGTATTCCTCGCCGAGGATGCCGTCGGCGGGAAACTCCGCCTCGATCAACTCCCGCATCAGCCGCTCCGCTCCGCGGTCGGCCACCGTCACCGGGGAGCTGTCGGCCTTGCGTTCCACGCCGAGGTCGGTCTGGAAATGCTCGAGGGTGACGTCGCCGGCCTTCCGGGCCAGATCAACGGCGAATTCCAGGCGATGGATGAGGTCTGCGGGGCTGGACAGGGTGTCCTCCAGGGGATTCGGGACCTTGCAATTGACAATAATTGCCTGAAACAGCAGGATGTGCAACGTACCGGCCCGACCGGCGTAACCGGTGAATCAGAGCCGCCTCGCCCGCCCGGGCGGGCGTGCGCGGGGTCGAGTCCGCGGAGGTCCGGCTGCGACCGGACCGCGCCCCGTCATTATTCCGTAGCCGTCAGGAGACAGGTCACTTGGCCAAGAAGTGGTACAGCTTTTTCGTCGTGACGGACGAGGACCGCAAGGGTTCGGCCGCTTCGGAAACGAAAAAGGCCCCGGGGGACGCGACCCCGGCACGGAAAGTCACCGATGTGGTGCCCGATGCCGCGGTCGAAACGGCGTTTGCGGCCCCGGTCACGAGTCCGGTTTCCCTGGACGAGATCTACGCCTCCGCGCAGATCGCCGCTCCGGCCCACGGCTACACCATACTGAAGGTGGCCGCGATGCTCGAAAGCGAGCATATCCGCTCGCTCCCGGCGGACGTGAAGAAGAAATCGATCATGGTGGCGCTCGACGCCGCCGGCGTCGGCGTCGACGAAATCGTCCAGGACGCGGTGCACCGCGACCGGGCCCTCGACACGTACGAAAGGATACTCGCCCGGAACATCGAGGCGCTGCGCGCCCGCACCGACCTGGACAACAAGCGTCTCGAAGAGGAAATCCAGGCCAGGCTGGCCGAGTTGAAGAAGCAGATCGAGGAAAACAGCCGCGAAGTGGACCGGGAGGAGCAGGCGCTCGTGGCCTGGCGCGACCGCAAGATGCAGGAAGAGGAACGCATCGCCCGGGCGGTCGGCTACTTCGTTTCCGAGAACCCGATTTCGACGACGCAAGCACCCCAACAGGAAGAAGGAGGCGCCGATCATGTTCGCTAGGCTGTCGCGGTTGTTCCGGGCCTGGGTGGGCTTTTTCATCTCCAAGGCCGAGGACCCCGAAGTCATGCTCGAGGATGCCATCGAGGAGATGCGCACCACGATGCCGAAGCTCAATTCCGTTCTCGTGGCCACCCGGGCCACGGTCATCCGGCTCGAGGAGGAGCGGAACCAGCTGGCACAGCAGGACGGCAACCTGACCGCCGCCATCCAGGCCGCGCTGCGCGACGGATCGGAAGCGGCGCGCGCCGTGGCCGAGGAGGACGCCATCCAGCTCCAGCAGCTCCGCATGGACCTGAAGAGCACGGAAGAGCAGCTTCTCGCCGCGAAGAACGCCCACGACAGCGCCAAGATTTCCGTCGAGGCGCTCCAGGCCCGGCTCAGGGCCAAGATCGAAACCTGCCAGAAGGCGCTCAAGGAGCGGCAGAAGTCGCTGGTGATGAAGAGCGCCGCGGACGCCATCGTGGAACTCCAGTCGTACGGCGTGGCCGCCACGGCCGACAAGTTCCTCGAGAAGATCAAGCAGGAGGCCGCGGAGTCGAAGGCGGCGGTCGAGGTGGCCACCGGCTCCATCGACACCGCGTCGATCGAGCGCGAGCGGACATCGCGCAAGGTCAAGGCCGCCGGCATCCTCCACCAGTTCGAGGTGGAGATGGGGATCGCGAAGCCGGCGCCGGTGCAGGAATCGGCTCCTTCGCCGAGCGTCGGACCGCGCACGGCCGAGAAGCAGGGCTCCTAAGCCCGGCGATGTCGATTCCGCCGGAAGACAGGGACTCGGCAGGCTCGATTCTCCGGGAGCTGGTCATGAACCAGTACCAGGCGATCGTCCTGGGCGGGGTCGGACTGGCTTCGCTCCTCACGCTGAATCCGCTGCCGCTGCTCTTCTGGCTCGGCACCGAGCTCGTGCTGCTCCCGATCCTCGACACCGGCCCGTTCCGGCGCCTGGTCAGCCGCCGCCGCCGCGACCGCCGGCGCCGCGAGTCGGCGTCGCGCCGGAACCGGGTGATCGCGTCGTTCAACCCGGACTACGCCCGGCGGTACGCGGCGCTCGAAAAGCAGTGCCGGATGATCGAGTCGAACTACCAGGGGCTGCACGGTATTTCTCAGGCGTACCTGTCCGAGCAGCGGGGCAAGCTCGACATGATTCTCGAAAGCTGCCTGAACCGGATGACCGCGCTGCAGCGCTATGAACGCACCTTGAGCCAGCGGACGCCGGACCGGATCAAGGAGGAAATCGACGCCCTGGCCGCGGAACTCGAACAGCCGGACCTCAACGAGCGGGCCCGGAACGCGCTGAAGGAGAACCTCGAGCTGAAGGGGAAACTCCTCGCCTCGTACTCCGATGCCCGCGGCAACATGAAGGCCCTGGCCACCGAACTCGACTCGATGGCGTCGCTCCTCGAAGTCCTGCACCAGAACTCCATTTCCATGCGCGACCCGATGGCCATCTCGCAGGAGCTCGACAGCATCGTCCGCCAGTCGGAGGCTTCGCAGAAGGTCGTCCGGGAGATGGAGGCGCTGCTCCGGTCCGGAGTGCCGGAGTGGAACGACGAGATTCATCCGCTGACGGAAGCAACCGAATCGGAGTTCGGCAAGCCCCGCATCGGAAAGATCACGAACAAGGTCGTCGGGTCCATCCGGCGGAAGGAGAAGGAACGATGAGCGACCTCTTCGAGTCCTACCCCGCCTGGGCGCGGAAGCTGGCGCACGGCATCCGCGCGCGGCTCGGCAACACGTTCCTCCTCCACGGGAGCACCCACGACCTGGTCCCGGCCCCGCGGGGGCTCGACGCTCCCGCGCCGGGCGCGGACTTCGTTCCGCTGACCACGTTCCTGGCGGAGTGGATCTTCGGCCGGCGCGACGTCGTCATCGAGTTCCAGCGCGCCAACGGCGCGATCTTCCACACGAAGGACTCGCACCGGCACTTCACGGAATGCCTGGCCGCGGTCGACGCCGTGCACGGCACGGACTACGCGCGGTCGCTCCCGCGCGACCCCGGCACGTTCCTCCAGCTCCTCGATTCGTTCTTCCGGATGATCGTCCATACGAAGCCCGAACTCGGCGTGGCCGTGCTCCTCCCCTACGCGGAAACGCTGATCCCGGAGTCCGGCGGCGAGGCGGGCGCCGAGGATCGCGCCGTCAAGGTCTTCATCCAGAAATGGGCCACCGATCCGGCGCTGCTCGGCACGAACGTCACCATTGTTCTCGTCACCGAAAACCTGGCCGACATCAGCACCCGGATCGTGCGGTCCCCCCAGACGGTGGAGATCGAGGTCCAGCGCCCGCAGGAGGCCGAGCGGCTCGAGTTCGTGAAGGCGATCCGCGACGAGGCGTGGTTCACCGCCAGCTCCGACCTGCCGCCGGAGCGCCTGGCCCGGCTCACGTCGGGCCTGACCCGGATCCAGCTCCGGCAGATCCTCGCGTCGGTCGACGACAAGAAGGGGCGGCTCGACGCGGCCACGCTCCGCGACCAGAAGAAGACGGTCATCGAGGCGGAGTGCTTCGGCCTGCTCGAGTACATCGAGTCGAAGTACACGCTGGACATGGTGTCGGGTCACGAGGGGGTCAAGGAGCGGCTCCGCCGCGCGTCGAAGGCGATCCTCGCCGGGCGGCTGCGCGGCGTGCCGATGGGCTACCTGATCGCCGGCCCGGTCGGTTCCGCCAAGACGTTCCTCGTCAACTGCTTCACCGGCGAACTCGGGTTTCCCTGCGTGAAGTTCCTCAACTTCCGGTCGCAGTGGCAGGGGGTCACCGAGGGGAACCTCGAGAAGATCCTCAAGCTGCTGCACGCCATGTGGCCGATCGGCGTCGTGATCGACGAGGCCGACGCGTTTCTCGGCGACCGCAACCAGCAGGGGGACTCAGGGACGTCGAACCGCGTCTTCGCGCAGATCTCCTCGTTCATGGCCAACACCGAGTATCGGGGCAAGATCGTGTGGTTCCTGATCACCTGCCGGCCGGATCTCCTGCCCATCGACCTGAAGCGCCAGGGGCGCGCCGAGGAGCACCTGGCGCTGTTCTATCCGCAGAACGACGCGGAGTACGACGCGCTGTTCCGGATCATGCTCAAGAAGAGCGGCATCAAGACCACCGTGACCTCGATCGGGGAGGTCGCGTCGAACGTGGAGGGGTTGTCCGGCGCCGACATCGAGGCGATCCTCGCCCGCGCCGCGCTGGCGTCCGATTCGGAGGCCGAGGCGGAGGATCAGCCCGTTTCGGCCGAAGTTATGCGCCGGACGTTCGCGGATTTCATCCCGGCTTCGAGCCAGTTCGAGAGGGAGCTGCAGATCCTCGTTGCCGTGCAGGAGTGCACATCGCGCGAAGTCCTGCCGGAGATCTATCGCAATCTGGACCGCGGCGCCCTGCAGGCCCGCATCAACGAACTGCGGATGCTGCTCAAGGAGTGATCCCGCGGCACCCGCTCCGTGTCCCGTTTCCTGGAGGTTCCCTTGGCCCGAACTCCGCTTTTCGACTCGCTGCAGAAGACGCTGCGCCTCGCGGCGCTGGCGGCCCGCAACCGGCCGGGCACGCCGCCGCTCGATGAACTGCTCGACATGGCCCAGAGCCGGCGGCGGTTTCTCCGCAATTCCGCGCTGGCCACCGCGGCGATCGCCGCCGGATCCTGGACCACCGGTTGCGACCGGAAACAGGATGCGCCGCCCGCGCAGCAGGCGTCCGCGGACTCGGGGCGCATCGCGATCGTCGGCGCCGGCATGGCCGGGCTGAACACGGCGTACAAGCTGCAGAAGGCCGGCCTCAAGGCCACGATCTACGAGGGCTCCGACCGGACCGGCGGGCGGATGTTCACCGCGAAGGACCTGCTCGGCCCCGGGCTCACGACGGAACTCGGCGGGGAGTTCATCGACTCGGGTCACGAGGAGATGCTGGCCCTGATGAAGGAGTTCAACCTCGAGCTGCTCGACACGCAGTCGGCCGAGGCCGGTTCGCTCAGGAAGGAAACGTACTTCATCGACGGGCGTCACTACACGCAGGAGCAGGCGGCGCGCGAGTTCATGTCGCTGGCCGGGCAGATCTTCAACCACTACGACGCCATGGGCGAGGTCGTCAACTACGAGATCGACGGCGGCGGCGGCGAGATCGACCGGATGTCGATCGCGGAGTACCTCGATTCGATCGGCGCCTCGGGATGGCTGCGGAAGGTCCTGGACGTGGCCTACGTGACGGAGTACGGCCTGGAAAACGAGGAGCAGTCGGCTCTGAACTTTCTGTTCCTCATCGGCACCGGCGACCTCGAGGACGCCTCCGCCTTCGAGCTGTTCGGGGAGAGCGACGAGCGCTACAAGGTGGTCGGCGGCAACCAGCGGATCGTGGACGAGCTGGCCGCGCGGGTGGAGCCGCAGATCCGGCGCCGCCACAAGCTGGAGGCGATCCGGAGCCGCGGCAGCGGGTTCACGCTGTCGTTCCAGACGGACGGAGGGGCGGTGGAACAGGACGCGGACATCGTGGTCCTGGCCGTTCCGTTCACGCTGCTGCGGGACGTGTCCGTGCAGGTGGAGCTGCCCCCGTTCAAGAAGAAGGCCATCGACGAGCTGGGCTACGGAATGAACGCGAAGGTCCTTGTGGGCTTCAACAGCCGCCCCTGGCAGAAGCAGGGATACAGCGGCGCCACCTACACGGACGAATCGTTTCAGCTCGCCTGGGACAACAGTTTTCTCCAGGCGGGCCCGGCCGGCGGCCTGACGCTCTACTCGGGCGGAAAACTCGGGGTCGAGGCCGGCAACGGCACGGCGGAGGAAGCGGCCATGCGACTCATGAAGGGGATCGAGCGTAGCTATCCCGGCGCCACCGCC
>CAZQVN010000104.1:0-6887 GCA_964596775.1 uncultured bacterium | reverse complement strand
CGGGAAGCGGGCGGAGTCGATGAAGATGCTGGTGAGGAACTGAAGCGGCGCCGGCGCGAAAGTGATCCCGAAATAAGTCTTGTCGGGACGTTTCATGATGACCATAATAGTCATCATGAAAACCGTGGCCATCGCCCAACTCAAGGCACATCTCAGCGCCTTCATAAAGACGGTGAAGTCCGGCAACGAGATCGTCATCACGGAACGTGGTGTTCCGGTCGCCCGGATTGTCCCTCTGCAGAAGCACGCGGTCAAAGATGATCGGCTGACCCGGCTGACGAAGGCGGGTCTCGTCAGGCCGGGAAGGGGCAAGGTTCGGGGGTCACTCTCCCAGCCGCCTCGCGGAAAGGGAAGCGCCGGTGTACTCGAAGCCCTGCTCGAGGAGCGACGGGGGGGGCGCTGATGTTCTGGGATAGTTCCGCCCTTGTGCCCCTGCTCGTTTCAGAGCGGTCATCCGCGGCCATGGCGTCGCTTCTCCTCGACGATTCGAATCCGGTCATATGGTGGGGAAGTCCCGTGGAGTGTCTGTCGGCCCTCTACCGGAGACGCCGGTCGATCGCCATGGACGATGTCGACGTTGCCGAAAGCGAAGCCCGTCTCAGGGATCTGATGGCGGACGTGCACTCCGTTCTTCCCTCGGAACCCGTGCGCAGCCGCGCGGGCCGGCTCCTGGCCGTTCACGACCTGCGTGCGGCCGATGCTCTGCAACTTGCCGCCGCCCTGATCTGGGTCGAGAACGACCCAGGAACCGAGGGCTTTGTCTGCCTCGACGAGAGACTCAACCGGGCGGCCCGCCTGGAGGGGTTCTCGATCTACCCGGGGCCATCGGCATCGGACCGGCGTCGGCGAGGTCGATCGCCGCGGATCGAGGCCGGCGTGAAAGAAGCCGGATCAAGGCGATAAGAGATCAACGGATCCCGCATCCGCCCCGCCTCGCCCCTTCCTAGAACTCGAACACCGCCTGGTTCCTCTTCAACTGGAGCACGAGCGCGTCCGGATCCATGATCACCTTCTCCGGCTTGAAGTCGCAGACGAGAGTGATGGTCTTCTTTTCTCCCGCCTCGAGCCTGACCGTGGACCGGGACTCGCGGTATTCCCCCGATTCGGAGGCCATGGCCGCCGGCACGGTGATCCCCGCGGCGGCATCGGCCGCTGAACCGGCTCCGGGACGCTCCTTTTTGTCCGAGGACCCGCCGCCGACCTTCACTTTCTTCGCCTCCTTCGCCTTTCGGAACCGGGTGCCGCTCACCGCCGCCACCTCCACCGGCATCGTGCCGGTGCCGATGTTTTCGACCGTGACGGTCACCTGCCAGCTCTGCTTCGATCCGGACACGGCGCCGGAGGATGCGCTCGACCCGCCATCGGCGATTGCCGTGCCCGATCCGTCGGAGGCGCCGGCGCTGTCCGGGCCCGATCCGCTCCGGGAGGCGCCGGCCATCGCCGTTTCGCTGCGCGTGCCCTCCGTGAGCCGGTACTGCGGCATGACCACGTCGAAGTACCACTGCCGCACGAAGTCCTCGTAGGCCAGGGAGTCCGGCGCGAACGGCCGCAGCGTGTTCACGAGATCCTGGAGGACGGGGAAGTCCGGTCCGCTCGTGTAGGTCCGGATGAACTCCTGAAGACCGGCCAGCGCGTTGTCGCGCCCCATCCGGTTCAGCAGCATCCACATCACCCAGCCCCCCTTGTCGTAGGTGACGGTCGTGTCGCCGGCCTTCGACCCGTCGATCTTCACGAGGGGCCGCTCCGAGTCCACCTGCCGGCGGTCGCCGTAGCGTTCCTCGATCCGCTTCGCAAATTCGATACGCCCCTCCAGCCCCTTGACCTGTTCGAAGAGCAGGAGCGTCGAAAAGTGGGCCATCCCCTCGGAGAGGATGTTGCCGCCGGGGCCTTCGCCGGGCAGCAGGATGTTGCCCCACCACTGGTGCGCCGCCTCGTGCGCCGTCACCATGAACGCCAGGTCCGCCTTCCTGTCCTGCCGGACGAGGAAACCGATCGATTCGGAAAACGTGATGTCAGTGGGGAAGCCCTGCGCGTAGCTGGCCAGCGCCGGGAACTCCGACAGCTTGAGCTCCTTCCACGGATACTCGTGGAACCACTCCGAGTAGTACTTGCGCGACGCGTCGAGCGCCACGAGCATCGAATCCACGTTGTAGTCGTGTTCCGGGTGATGGTAGATCACGGTGCCGTTGCCCCGCTTCTCCGTCCATTTGCCGGCCACCACGTTGAAGAAGTTGACCGGGTGATCCGTCCGCCATTCCGTCGTCCGCCGGCCGCTCTTGACCTCGTCGGACACCATCACGCCGACGGAGTTGTAGCGGTAGTCGGCCGGCCCGGTGATCCTGACCCGGGTCGTCACGTTGTTGCCGCTGCCGAACGCCGGCTTCGTGATTCCCTCGTAGAAATCGTCGGGAAAGACCTTCGCGTCGTACTTGTTGTCCTTGTCGATGCCCACCGATTCCTGGTAGCCGACCAGGGGCGTGAACGATCCGGAAAAGCTGGTGAGGACGACGCCCGACGGGAGGATGAACTCCTCGTTGCCGCCGCCGTTTTTCGTGATGCCGTCCGGCACCTTTCCGTCGAAGCGGAAGCCGATGCGCACCGTGTCGCCCGGAGCCAGCGGCGGTTTCATGTCGAACACGAAAAGGCCCACGCGGTCGTCCGGCTTTGCGGAGTCGCCGTTCACCGTCCAGACGAGGTTCTTCCAGTGCGGGCCGCCGGTCAGCGGCACCTGGTGGAGGGCCTTCTCCTGGCGGTTCACCAGCGTGTACACGCCGTCGGTCCGGAACCAGCGCTTCGCCGGCTCCAGCTCCAGGTCCAGCGACACGTCGACGAGGTCGGGGTACTTCGCGTCGCGCCAGGTGGCCAGGTTCCGCCGCCAGTAGTCCTTCGTCTTCTTTTCCATCGCCTTGCCCTGGAACCCGTCGTTGACCTGCACCCAGAGCAGGACCCCGGCGATCACAGGCACGGCGGCGTAGGGCAGGAGGCGCAACCCGCTCCGCAGCAGGGCGCCGGGCGCGAGCCGGGCCCCGGTGCGCGACGTGTCGCGCTCGGCGCGGGGGAACAGCCTCATCGTCAGCACGATGAAGAAAACGGTGAGCCCGAGCACCATGATCCGGTTCAGCAGCAGCGCCGGAAGGCTCATCTCGAAAACGCCGAAGTCCGACCACTGCAGCGTGCCCCAGAGGTCCCAGTTGCCGACCCAGTTCATTTTTCCGGTCATCTGCCGGTAGCCGGTGAAGATCAGCGCACCGAGCGCCACGCCGTAGGTCGTGTAGCGGTTGTTGAGCAGCGCTTGCACGGCCATCACGAACGTCGTCCAGACGAGGAACGTCGGGATCAGCAGGAGTCCCCAGACGATCAGGAACGGCATGAGGTCGAACGCAACCTTCCCCTGGATCAGGATGACCACGAGGCCGCCGAGCAGCGCGGCGGCCAGGATGCCCACCGCCAGCAGGCTGTTCGCCAGAGCCTTGCCGAGCAGCGCCGCACCGGTCCGGAGCGGGGTGGACAGGAAGATGCTCCCGAACCCGCTCCGCTTTTCGCGCTCCATCGACTCCACGGTATAGAAGAGCAGCAGCAGGCAGAGAAGCAGCGTCAGCGTGGTGAACGATTCGACGGCGATCGTTCCCGGCGTGGCCAGGAGCTGCGTTTCGAAAGCTCCGGTCCGGAAGAACGTATTGGCGATCACCTGGAGCAGAATGATCGGCACGAACAGGTAGAGCCCCGGCTGGCTCAGGAGTTCGCGGGTCTCCGCCCGGGCCACGGTCCACGCCGAGGCCAGGAATCCGGGGGACGAGGACGTCATACCCATGTCGGCGATGCTGCCGGTGTGGCCGCCGGCGGCGGGTTCCGCGACCGGTGCGGCGCCCTTTCCGGCCTTCTTCCGGGAGGCTTTTTCCCCCTGCATCTGGCCGGCGAACACCCGGTTCGCGGCGACCAGCGACAGGACGCCGGCCAGGATCAGCCACGACCGGTTCAGGACGAACGTCAGATCGAAGCCCATCGGCGCCTTGTTGTAGAACTCCACGCCGCGGTCGACCTTGAGCCAGGTTTCGTTCAGCCAGCGGAATCCGGCCGGATCGAGAATCATCAGCAGGCGGTTGATTTTCGGGTCGAGCCAGGTCGGCGACCAGTCCCAGAGGAAGAACGCGCCGCCGAGCACCAGCACCACCGGCAGGACGAACACGAGGACCGGCTTCCGCGTCCACACGCCGACCAGGAACGCCGTGGCGGTGAGGAAGAAGATCAGCGGCACGCAGAGGAGCAGCGCCGGGCGGAGGTAGTTCATCACCGAAAACGGGCCGCGGATCTCGTCGGCCACCGCGTTCGGGACGACATGGTTGAAGAACATCATGAACGCCGTGTGCAGGAGGAGGACGGCGACGAAGCTCAGCATCACCGCGAGGAACTTGCCCCGGATGTACTCGCCGGGAAGGAGCGGGGTGGCGTGGATCACCGCGCCGACTCTGGCCTCGTCGTCCTGGATTACCGCCATCCCCGCGGCCACCGCGATGAAGAACGTGTAGAACAGGAACGTGATGAGCGTGACCATCTGCGCCACCGCGAACTCGGACGTGAGCCACGCCTTCGTGCCCCCGACCATGCTGTCGCCGGACGCGATCCTCATGTGACCGGTGGACATGCCCCACGCAGTGAGGCCGAGGAACAGGACGAGCATCCAGAAGAGCGGTCGGGTGAGGTTGTGCTTCAGGTCGAGCGCCATGACCCGGTTCTGGCGCGTGAGGCTCATCGGTCGGCACCCGCCGCGGCGGCGCCCGCCATGGCGGCGGCGTCCCCGCGCTCACGGGCCTGGTCGGACTGCATCAGGATGAGATAGGCGTCCTCGAGCGTCGGCGAGACCGGCTCGAAACCGGCCGGCGGCGCTCCGGCCGCCGTGTACACGCGCGCCCGGTTCTTCCCGGCCACGAGGATGGCCTGGATCACCTGGTGCGACCCCTTCAGCGCATCGAACTCATCGGATCCCACGGCGCCCTCGAAGATCTTTCCCTCGATCGACTGCCGCGCTTCCTGCGGCGTGGTCAGCGACACGAGACGGCCCCCGCGGATCACCGCGAAGCGCGGGCAGAGCACCGCAACGTCCTCGACGATGTGCGTGGACAGCAGAACGATCCGTTCGTGCGCGAGTTCGGCCAGGAGACGGTAGAACCGCAGCCGCTCTTCCGGATCGAGACCCGCCGTCGGTTCGTCCACGATGATCAGTTCCGGGTTTCCGGCCAGCGCCTGCGCGATCCCCAGCCGCTGGCGCATTCCGCCCGAGTACCCCTTGACCTTGCGCTTCGCCGCGAACGTCAGGTTGACGCGATCGAGGAGTTCCGCGGTCAGTTTCTTCATTCCGGATGGGGCGGTAACACCTTTCAATTCAAGGAGATACGTCAGCATCTGTTCGCCGTTGAGATGCGGGTAGAAACCGAACTCCTGCGGGAGGTATCCGAGACGCGGCCAGAGCTTCTTCGGATCCTTCAGAATGTCGTCGCCGTTCAGGCTGACGGTGCCGGATGTCGGTTCCAGGAGTCCGGCGAGGATTTTCATGAAGGTCGACTTGCCGGCACCGTTCGGCCCGAGAAGGCCGAACATCCCGTGCGAAACCTCGAGGTTGATGCCCTGGAGCGCGGCCACCGGGCCGGGATAGATCTTGATCAGTTCCTTCACGACGAGCATTGGAGCCTCCCTGGGGATGGGCGGACGATTTTCGGTTCGGGCAGTTCGGGGCGCCGTCGGAATGCCGCAGCGGCTCCTCAAGCCAACAGTGGTACGGCATCGGCTGCCTGCGGGTTGCGTTGAGTGGCGCCGCTCAACACGGCGGTGATTTTCCATTATAGTCACCGCCTTCGTGAAATCGAAACTCTGGGAGGCGAAATGGCAACGAAAGCAAAGTTTCCCCGCGGCCGCGTGGTCCTGGACCACATCGACAGCCGCGTCCTGCGCGGCAACAAGCCCGGCGATCCCCACGTCCGCGAGGTTCCGGTGTACCTGCCCCCGGACTACGATGCGTCGAAGTCGAAGCGCTACCCGGTGGTCTTCGTCCTGACCGGATTCACCGGAAGCGGCCGGATGATGCTCAACCGTTCCAACTTCGACGAGGCTCTCGACCAGCGCATGGACCGCCTGATCGCCGCCCGCCGCGTCAAGCCGATGATCCTCGTGATGCCCGACTGCTACACGCGCTACGGCGGGAGCCAGTACCTGAACTCCACCGCCACCGGCCGCTACGAGGATCACGTGGTCGAGGAGATCGTCCCGTGGATCGACAGCCGCTACCGCACGAAGGCGGAAGCGCGTCACCGGGCGGTGATGGGGAAGTCGAGCGGCGGCTACGGCGCGCTCGTCCTGGGCATGAGGCATCCCGACGTGTTCGGCGCCCTGGCCAGCCATTCCGGAGACGCGTACTTCGAGTACGGCTATCTGCCCGATTTTCCGAAGGCGTTCAACGAGATCTCGCGTCACGGCGGCGTGCCGGCGTTTCTCAAGGCGTTCGACGCGGCCCCGAAAAAGAAGAACGAGATGGTCGGCGCCCTGAACATCATCGGCATGGCCAGCTGCTACAGCCCGAATCCGAAATCGCCGCTCGGCTTCGATCTGCCGTTCGACATGAAGACCGGCGCGCTCAACGAAAAGGTGTGGGCGAAGTGGCTGCCGCATGATCCCGTCCGGATGGCGGCGAAACATGCGGCGGCGCTCAAGAAGATGCGGCTCGTGTTTCTGGATGCCGGCATCCGCGACGAATGGCATCTGCACATCGGCGCGCGGGTCCTGTCGAAGGAGTTGAAGAAGCTCGGCGTGAAGCATGTCCACGAGGAGTTCGACGACGGGCACATGGGGATCAGCTACCGCTACGATTTTTCGCTGCCGAGGCTGTCGAAGGCGAT
>CAZQVN010000103.1:0-7210 GCA_964596775.1 uncultured bacterium | reverse complement strand
TTGGCGGCCTTGGCGGGGCCGTAGAGGACCTTCGCCTCGTGAAGCCTCTTCACGCCCGCGAGCGTGGTCGACATGTTCGACCCTTCGGCCACCAGCTTCACGCCCCCCTGGACCAGGTTGTCCGCGTCCT
Organism: uncultured bacterium; assembly: GCA_964596775.1. GTDB lineage: Bacteria > Eisenbacteria > RBG-16-71-46 > JABDJR01 > JAWXBZ01 > CAZQVN01. Next base: position 7,080 of record CAZQVN010000103.1, on the reverse strand, counting down.
TCTCGTTGATCTCGTTCTGCGTGGCCGACGGGAACGCGCAATCCGCCCTGATCGTCCACAGCGGGTTGTGATCGGCGCCCGGGTCGGCGGCCGCGTACTTCGCCTTCGGGTACTTCTTCACGTAGTCCTCGATCCGGGCGCGCAGCGTGTTCTTGAGATGCATGACGTGCGCGAGCTTTTCGGCGTCGATCCCGTCCGGGTCATGAATGAAGCCGGACGAGTCGGACAGCGTGACCGCCTTGCCGCCGAGGTCGTTGATCTTCTCGACCGTGTACTGGGCCACGTTCCCGCTGCCGGACACGAGGCAGGTGCGCCCCTCCAGCGATTCGCCGCGGGCGCCGAGCATCTCCGCGGAAAAGTAGACGCAGCCGTACCCGGTGGCTTCCGGACGGATCAGCGACCCTCCCCAGTTCAGCCCCTTGCCGGTCAGCACGCCGGTGAACGAATTGGACAGCTTCTTGTACTGGCCGAACAGGAAGCCGATTTCGCGGCCGCCCACGCCGATGTCGCCGGCCGGAACGTCGGTGTTCGGCCCGATGTGGCGGAACAGCTCGCTCATGAACGACTGGCAGAAGCGCATGATCTCGTTGTCGCTCCGCCCCTTCGGATCGAAGTCGGAGCCGCCCTTGCCGCCGCCCATCGGCAGCGTGGTCAGGCTGTTCTTGAACACCTGTTCGAAGGCCAGGAACTTGAGGATGCCGAGGTTCACCGAGGGGTGAAAGCGCAGGCCGCCCTTGTACGGCCCGATCGCCGAGTTCATCTCGATGCGATACCCGCGGTTCACCTGGACGGCGCCCTGGTCGTCGACCCACGGCACCCGGAACATGATGACCCGTTCCGGTTCCACGATCCGCTCGAGGATCCGCGCCTGCCGGTATTCCGGCCGGCGGTCGATGACCGGCGCGAGGGAAGTCAGCACTTCTTCCGCCGTCTGGAGAAACTCCGGTTCACCGGCATTCCTGGCCTTCACCTGGTCGATCAGCGATTCGATGTAGCTGGACATGGCGTCTCCTTCAGCGGTTGTCCCGGCCCGGTGGCTCCAGGCGGGAGAGGGTGTTCAGGTTCCGGGCGACGCGCCGGGCGAGCAGCGCGGACATCGTCACCGCGCCGGCCAGGCCGGCCACGTCGAAGAGGGTGGCGCCCACGCCGAGCAGGTGAAACGGGAGCGCACCCCAGAAATAGGCCGTGATGTTGAGCAGGATCAGGGCCAGCCGGGCCTCGGTGGGGCCGACGACTCCATAGCCGTAACGGAACTCCCGGAACACATGCGTTTCCAGGTAGACGTTGATCGAGAGCAGGTAGTAGGCGATCACGATGGCGAGGCCGACGGAGAGGAGCATGTAGGGGGAGAGTCCGAGACCGAGCCCGACCGCGAGGGTCGAGTAGGCGTCGGTGAAGTGGTCGAGGTAAAACCCGTAGCGCGGCCGCTCGATCTTCCGGACCCGGGCCAGCGTGCCGTCGAGGCTGTCGCCGAGCCAGTGGACGACCAGCGCCGCGTTCGCCAGCCACAGCCACCCGGGATCGCGGTTCGACAGCAGGTAGCAGGCCGCGATGAGGGTGGCCGCGAGGATTCCGGCGATCGTGAGATGATCCGGCAGGACCGCCGCCGGCAACCGCGCGGCAATCCGGGGAAGTATCCAGGCTTCGAACCGGGTGGTCAGGAACGTCGCCCGCCGCGTGGCCTCCTTCGGCTGGTCCGGCATGGGGAAAAGAGTGGGGGAGCGGCCGGCCTTTTTCAAGTGGGCCGCGGCGGGGGGGCGCCGGCTCCTCCGTGTCCATGCCGCGCGTCATCACGGCACCCGGACCGACAGCCGTTCGCCGAGCGCGCCGAAGGCGGTCACCCAGCGGCTCGCCTCCGCGTCGTCCCGGGCGGCGACCTCCGGATGGGTCCGGACGAGAAGGTCGTAGAACCCGTTCTGCACGAGCCACAGGTTCACCTCGAACGGCACGACTTCGAGGAGCCCGGCCGTCTCGAGGAGACGGTCCAGCCGGGCCTGGTCCGCGGGGGCTTCCACGAGACGATCCATCATGGCCTCGAGGGTCCGGCCGAGGGCGAACCCGAGTCCGGGACCGTCGAGCGCCACCTTGTCCTCGCGGGCCGTCTTGAGGAGCGCGCGGACCGCGCCGCCGTCCGGCGCCTCCGCCGAAAGCGCCCGGAGGAGCCGCGAGTTGAGCACGAATTCCGCGGAGGCCTGGAGCGCGGCGGGGAGCGGAACGCGGAGGTCGCCGAGAAAGCGCATGAGCGGGGCGTTCCGTTCGTAGATCCGGCTCAGGCCGGACTCCGCCTCCTCGCGCGTCTTCTCCAGGAGCAGGTTCACGATGCGCCGTTGCTCGTCGCGGAACAGCGACCGCAGCGACAGGGTCACGCCGTCGAAGTGGCGGTCGAGGCAGCGCAGCGCCGCGGCCATGTCGCCGCGGGAGAACGCCTCGGTCGATTCGGCAACGAGCTTTCCGAACGCCTCGTCTCCCTGGTACGTCCGCACGCCGGCCTGGATGTTGTGATCCCCGAAGTGGATCACGCCGAAGCTCAGGCTCCCCGACTCCGCGGTGATGTTCGAGGTGAACCGGGCCCGGCCGAGCAGGAGCCGGGAGTTTCCCGCGGCCGTCTCCTCGATCGCCTCCCGTTCCGCCGCGTAGCAGTAGATGCCGGCCCTGTCCGGGTAGTTCTCGAACAGCGAGCTGGTGGCGTAGTGCGCCGCGAGCTTGGCCATGTCCACGGCGGCGGGGGTCACGAAGCGGCGGTAGATCGCGGCGCCGTCGCCGACTTCGGGGATGTTGCTCCGGGCCGCGGCCAGCTTTTCGACGAAGCCGCTCTCGAAATCGCGACCGAGCCTCCGCCCGGCCAGCTGCACGGCGCGACCGGCGTACTGGATGACCTGCACGGTTTCGATGCCGGAAAGTTCGTCGAAGAACCAGCCGCAGCTCGTGTACATGAGCATGGCGTGGCGCTGCAGCTCGAGCAGCTCCAGCGCTTCCACGGTGTCCTCCGGAGAGAGCGCGCGGACGGCGTGGGCGGCCAGGAACGCGTTCCGGTTCTCCGCGGAGCGGTCGAGCACCACGTCGATGTAGGCGTCGCGGGCCGCCCATGGGTCCCGGAACAGCCGTCCCGCCGCCGCCGCCCACGGTTCCGCCATCCCGTCGCGAAGCCAGTCCAGCGCGTCGCGGAGGCCGGTCCGCCACCCCTGGTTCCAGCCGGCGTTTCCGCCGGAGTTGCAGCCGCAGTCGCTCCACCAGCGATCGATGCCGTGGGCGCAGCTCCACGAGGATTTTTCCCGGATCTCCGCCTGGTGCTGCGGCGGATGCATCTCGAGAAATTCGCCGTAGTTCGTGATCACCGCCTTCCCGGTGGCGTGCATGTGCTCGATCGCCCAGGCCAGGGCCATGTCGCCGTGCCGGTGGTGATGTCCGTACGTTTCGCCGTCGGTGGCGATGTGCAGCAGCTGCGGTTCCTCCTCCTCCGCCGACGCGGCGCCGAGAATGCGGTCGGCGAGACGCCGGCCGTCGCCGAGGAGCCCCTCGAACGCCACGGCGCGGGACACCGGGCCGTCGTAGAAGAAGAGCGCGATCGACCTGCCGGAGGGGAGCTTCTGCTCGTAGGCCATCCGGGGGTCCACGGAGTCCCCGGGCACGTCCTTCCAGCGACCTCCCGCCTTCCGGACGCGGCGCGCCTGGCGCGGGGCGAGGATCGTGTAGCGGATGCCGTGGTCGGCGAGGATCTCCAGGCTTTCGATGTCCACCGCGGTTTCCGCGAGCCACATCCCTTCCGGCTTCCGGCCGAACCGTTTTTCGAAGTCGGCCAGCCCCCAGCGGACCTGAGTCACGCGGTCGCGGGTGTTGGCCAGGGGCATGATCATGTGGTTGTACACCTGCGCGATCGCCGACCCGTGCCCGGAAAAGCGCTTCCGGCTCTCGGCGTCGGCCTCGAGGATCGCGCGGTAGACCCGCGGCGACCGGGCTTCCAGCCAGGAGAGAAGCGTGGGGCCGAAGTTGAAGCTCATCCACGAGTAGTTGTTGACGATCTTCCGGATCCGCTTGTCCTCGTCGAGGATCCGCGCCGTGGCGTTCGGGGCATAGCACTCGGCGGTGATCCGTTCGTTCCAGTCGTGATACGGATACGCGGAATCCTGGAGCTCGATGGCTTCGAGCCACGGGTTCTCGCGGGGCGGCTGGTAGAAGTGGCCGTGGATGCAGACGAGCGGTTTCACGATCGCGTTCCCTTCGCGGAGCCCGGGCCGCCGGACGCGCCGTCGCCTTCGCTTTCGAGGGCGGCAAAGGAATAGGGGGCGAGCGAGGCGCTGCCCGAGCCCGCCGTTTCGCCGGCTTCGAGGAGATCCGGGAGCGGCGCCGCCGGGCCGCCGCGGCGTTCCTCCGCGGAGTAGATCCGGGTCCGCCAGCGGCCGGACGCGGCCGGCAGCGGCAGGGGAGCCGCCGCGCTACCGAAGTTCATCGCCACGCAGACGCTCTTTCCGCCGCCGCCGATGCGCACGGCGAACACGGTGTCGGAATCTCCCTCGATCACGGTCACGTCTCCCGGTGATGCGGCAGGGAAAAGATCGTCATGCTTCCGCCGGAACGCGAGGATGTCCGTGTGCAGTGCGAGCAGCACCGCGTGGCGCCCCTCCCGCTTGAGTCCGTGATCGAGCTGCGACACCCGGAACGTGGCCGGATCCTGGGGGTCCGGCACGTCGCCCGTCCAGCCGAACGCGGCAAAGTCCCGCGCCCGCCCCTGCCGCACGGCTTCCACGAGCCCGGGATCGCCGTGATCCACGAAGTAGCGGAACGGCGCCGTCTCGCCGTACTCCTCGCCCATGAACAGCATCGGGAGAAACGGTGACAGGCAGACGGCTCCGGCCAGCAGCTTCTGCTGCTCGAACGGCACGAGGACGGACAGGCGCTCTCCGAGCATCCGGTTGCCGGTCTGGTCGTGGTTCTGGGCGCAGACGACGAACCGCTCCGGCGCCAGGTGCCGCGCCGGGTTTCCGTGGCGCCGCCGGCGGTAGCGGGAGTAGCCGCCGGAGATCACCTGGTTTTCCGCGTACGCCTTCCTCACCTCGGCGATCCCCCCGAAGTCCGCGTAGTAGCCGAAGCGCTCGCCGGTCAGGTACGCGTGCAGCGCGTGATGCAGGTCGTCGTTCCACTCCGCGTCGTGGCCGAGCCCCCCCTCCGCTTCCGGCGTGACGACCCGCGCGTCGTTCAGGTCGCTCTCGGCGATCACCGGAACGGGGCGGCCGAGTTCCGCAGCGCGCCGGCGCACGGCGTCGGTCAGCTCGGCCAGGAACGGGCGCGCCGACCGGTCGAAGATCCCCTGGATCGCGTCGAGGCGGAACGCGTCCACGTGGTAGTCGTTCATCCAGTGGAGCGCGTTGCGGAGGAAGTAGTCGCGCACGCCGTCGCTGTCCGGACCGTCGAAGTTGATCGACTCGCCCCACGCCGTCCGGTACTGGTCCGAAAAATAGGGGCCGAACGCGCCGAGGTAGTTGCCCTCGGGGCCGAGATGGTTGTAGACGACGTCGAGCGTGACCGCGAGGCCACGGGCATGGCAGGCGTCCACGAGCCGGCGCAGCCCGTCCGGGCCGCCGTAGCTGTTCTGCACGGCCCAGGTGTAGGCGCCGTCGTACCCCCAGTTGCGCCGGCCGGGGCACTGGGCCACCGGGAGGAGCTCGATCGACGTGACCCCGAGCCGGGCCAGCCCGTCGAGATGCGGGATCACCGCGTCGAACGTCCCCTCCGGCGTGAACGTGCCCACGTGGAGTTCATAGAGGACGAACTCCCGGAGCGGGCGCCCCCTCCACGCGGCGTCCGTCCAGGCGAACGCCCGCGGATCGACCACGGCGCTCGGGGCGTGCACGCCGTCCGGCTGGAAGCGCGACGCCGGATCGGGGCGCTCCAGCGACCCGTCGAGCCGGTACACGTATCGCGTGCCGGCCGGAACGCCGGCAAGGACCGCCTCGTGATAGCCGTTTTCCTCGGGGGCGAGCGGTTCGATGCGGTCGCCGAGGCGAACCTCCACCCGTTCCGCGTGCGGGGCCCACACGCGGAAGCGGCAGCGGCCGTCGGGAAGGAACGTGGCCCCGGGGTCGGCGCCCCGGTTGAAGACGAAACCGCCGGACGCTTCCGTCATGCCTTTCCCTCCCGGATGAAGAACAGCGCCGCGAGGCCCGGTATCGTGATGCGGATCGACCAGGGGCGGCCGTGCGCGGGGATCTCCTCCGCCTCCACGCCGCCCATGTTGCCGATGCCGCGGCCGCCGTAGTCGGCGGCGTCGCCGTTGAGGAGTTCGCGCCAGAAGCCGCCCTCGGGAACGCCGACCCGGTAGCCTTCGCGGAGGACCGGCGTGAAGTGCGCCACGACCGCCACCGGCGGATCGTCCGCGGCGCCGCGGCGCAGGAAGCTCACGACGCTCTGGTCGTCGTCGTTCGCGTCGATCCACTCGAATCCGGACTCGTGACAGTCGTTGCGGTGGAGCGTCGGGCAGTTCCGGTAGGCGCCGTTCAGGTCGCGGATCCAGGCGAGGACGCCGCGATGGTCCGGGTCGTCGAGCACGGCCCAGTTCAGCGACGCGTCATGATTCCACTGCCCGGGCTGGCCGAACTCGCCCCCCATGAACAGGAGTTTCTTGCCGGGCTGCCCGTACTGCAGGGCGAACAGGAGGCGGAGGTGCGCGCACTTTTCGCGCGGCGTGCCCGGCATTCGCCCGAACAGCGACCCCTTGCCGTACACGACCTCGTCGTGCGACAGCGGCAGCAGGAAGTTTTCGCTGAACGCGTAAAAGCCGCGGAACGTCAGGTTCGCATGGTGGTGCCGGCGGTGGATCGGGTCGAGGCCGAGATAGTGCAGCGTGTCGTGCATCCACCCCATGTCCCACTTGAGGCCGAAGCCGAGGCCGCCGAGGTACAGCGGTCGCGACACCATCGGCCAGGCGGTCGACTCCTCGGCGATCATCAGGACGCCGGGAAAACGGTCGTACACGGCCGCGTTCAGCCGCTTGAGGAACGCGATCGCCTCGAGGTTCTCCCGGCCGCCGTGGCGGTTGGGGATCCACTCGCCGTCGCGCCGCGAATAGTCGAGATAGAGCATGGA
>CAZQVN010000102.1:3987-7631 GCA_964596775.1 uncultured bacterium | reverse complement strand
ACCGGCGGGTCGTTCTCGTTTGTTGCATCATCCGACAGCGTCACCGAGAAGAACGTGAACGACTGGCTCTGGGTGTCCGGGAGGATCGAGTCGACGTTGCCGCCGAGCTGGCCGGCGGTGGTTTCGGCGCTGATGGCCGTGCCGCCGGTCAGCGGGTTGTTGTTCGCGTCGCGGACGCGGAACTGGATGACCTGCGAACCGCCGTTCGGGATGGCGAACGTGGTCGGGCTCGTGATCTCGAGGATCGTCGGACCGGACCACATCACGTTGCCGCTGGTGGTGATCGTGTTTCCGGCCTTGGATACCGTCTGGGCGGTGATCAGGACCAGGCCGTCGCCGCCGGGGATGGTCGGGCGCGGGGCGGCGGTCACTTCCCAGACCGTGGCTTCGCCGTGGTCGTCGGTGAACGCACTCCCCTGCACGAGGCCGAACTGCGAGCTGAACCAGACGGACGTGGAATCCGGAACCGGGTTGCCGTGCTGGTCGCCGACGCGGGCGGTGACGCCGTTGCGGATGCCGTCGAACACGAGACCGGCGATGTTCAGGCGCTCGAAGGACACCGAGAAGTGGGCCGGATCGGGAAGGTCGCCGTGGATCGCCACGCGGATCGGCTTCGAAACGATCGATCCGATGGCCGCCTGGACCTCGATCGATCCGGACACCGTGCCCGACCGCACGATGGCCAGGGCCAGGCCGCGGTCGTTCGTGGTGGACGACGGAAAGGACAGCGTGGCGTCGTTCGCGCCGGACGGCACGATCGTGAAATTGACCGTGGCCTGGTGATCGATGTCCACCGGAATGCCGGAGCGGTCGCGCACCTCGAACGTGAGCGTGGCGGTTTCCGGGGCGCCGCTGCCGCGGATGCCGATCGACGGCCGGTCGAGTTCCTTGATGACGATGTGGTTGGCGTCCTCGGAGGCGAACTTGACGTCGACCGAGCCGACCGCCTCGCCGACCCGCGCCGACACCCGCGCCGTGCCGGTTTCGAACCGGCCGGCCCGCAGGCGCGCCGTGGCGATCCCGGCGGAGTTCGTGGCGGTGACGGCCTCGATCGAACCGAGGTTCGTGACGAACGTGACGACCGTGCCCGGCGCCACCGGGTTGCCGAAGTTGTCGCGCACGGTTGCGGTGAGGTTCGTGGTCCGGAGCCCGTCGGCGATGATCGACGGCGCCGCCGAAGTGAGCGTGACGCTGCCGGCGTCGAGCGGCGTCAGCGTGAGCTGGCGGGCGCCGTTGGCCGTGCCGGACACGGCGCGGATCGTGACCGGCCCCGGCGTCGTGGACGACACGTAGGCGGCCCTCGCCTGGCCGCCGGTGGTCAGCTGGGCCGGCGCGATGATCGTGCCGCCCCCCGCCTGGATCGAGAACGTGACCAGCGTGCCGTTCGGCATCGGGTTGTTGTTGCCGTCGAGCGCCGTGGCGGTGACCTGCGAAATCGAGCTGCCGTCCGCCGGAATGCTGGAGGGCGAGAGCGTCACGAGGATCGAGGCGGTGGCCGGCGGCGCGGAAAACGTCACGTTGACGGACTGGGTCAGGCTCGAGAAGCGGGCGGTGACCGCGGCGGTGCCGGCGGTGTTGCCGGAACGGAGAACCGCGCGGGCCTCACCCTCGGCGTTCGTCATGACCGGCGAGGTGACGCTGCCGAGCGACGTGCTGAAATCGACGCGGGCGCCCGATACCGGGTTCCGTTCCGCGTTGATCAGCCGGGCCACGATCTCGGTGGTGGAGATCCCGTCGGCGCTGACGATCGCGGCGGTGCTGCTGACGGTGAGGCTCAGGGCGCTGAACGTGACCGTGGTCTGGGCGGTGAGCTGGTTGCCGTAGAACGCGGTGATCGTGGACGTGGCGCCGCTGGCCAGGCCGGTGAGCGTGGCTTCCGCCGCGCCGGCCGTGTTCGTCGTGGACGTGCCGGTGATCGATCCGGCGGTGGCGCCGAAGCGGACCGTCTGCGATCCGACCGGGATGCGGCTCGTCGTCTCGATGAGGCTCGCGATGATCCGGCTCGACGAGATGCCGTCGGCCGGGATCGTTCCGGGCGAAGCCGCGAGGGCCACGGTGATCCCCTTCATCCGGACCGTGGTCTGGTCCTGGATGTCGACGGCCGTCAGTTCCAGGCCGCGGACGTTCGTCCGGTTGGCCAGGGCTTCCTGCACCTGCTCGGGCGACAGCGCGGTCCGGGAGATCAGGACGACCGCCCCGGGGATCGGCTCCGCCGTCTTCGTGCCGGCGAGGATCGCCGCGGCGCTCGCGGTGTCGCCCACGGCGAGGGCGGTGATCGTGGCGGTGATGTCCGTGGCGCTCGCCTCGCTGGTCAGCTTCGTCGTGGCCGTGCCGGTGTTGTCGGTCGTGGCAAACGGAACGATGGATCCACGGGAGGTGGTGAACAGGACGCCCACGTTCTGGAGACCCCGCCCGCTGCCGTCGACGACGATCGCCTTCACGTCGATCTCGTCGATGCCGTTGGCGAGCAGCGGAGGGAACTGCCGGGCCAGAGCCAGGTCGGCCGGTGTTCCGCCGCCGCCGGGAAGGCCGCCGGGTCCGGTGGTGATGTTCTCCACCTTGTCGCACCCCACGATGAACGCGCCGGCCACGGCCAGCATCCCGATCAGCGAGAAGATTTTCTTCATCTCTTGGTCTCCTTGGTGTGGAGGGATCGGGTCGTTAGAACCCGTCTCCGGAAGACGTCCCGGATGGACCCCGATAGTGTGCTGGGCAGCGGCCACGGAAGCCCGGCCGGAGACTCCGGACGGGCGATGAAAGACCGGCATGGTCGTGTCGGAAGGTTTGACAATTCGTGAGTCAAGCCCTTGGCCCCCAATAAGGTACTCTGAAACAGGTGTTATTTATAACCAAAGTTGAGCCCCGGGGCCAGACCGTAATTCAAGGTCCTTTTCCCAGCCCCGGATCTCGGCGGGGCCGGCGGCGACCCCTTTCATCCGCTCGACCACTCTGGAGGCGGCTTCCCCCGGATTCGTGACCTTATAAAGGAGGTCCGTCCGGCGGCGCAGAAAATCCTCCGGATGCACGGTTCCCTCCCGTTCCACGGAGAACGCCAGTTCCCCGACCAGGACCGGCAGGTCCGCGACCACCCTTTCCCGGCCGCCATCGGTCCGGGCCGCCAGATCGGCCACGAGGGCGGCGCGGCTCCCGTACGTGGACGCCAGGTGACCGGCCACGTCGGCATCCAGCCGAAACCGGTCCGCGAGATCGGCTTCGAACGCGCGCCGGGCGTCGTCACCCTGCGGAAAACCGCGCCCGCCCGGAAGCGGACGACTGCCGGTGACGCAGCGCCCCTTTCCGACGAGCCGGTCCAGCGCCTCGCGGGCCATCGTCCGGTACGTCGTCAGCTTTCCGCCGAACAGCGAGACGAAACCCGGCTCGTGGGTCACAAGGCGATGTTCGCGGCTGGCCGCCGACGGGTGCCCTTCCGCGTTGGCGAGAAGCGGCCGGACGCCGGCCCAGGCGGAAACGACGTCGTGCGGCGCGAGGGCCGCCCCCGGGAAATAGCGGTTCGCGAAGGAGAGGAGATACGCCACGTCCTCGTGGTCCGCGATCACCGCGCCCGGGTTTCCGGTCCATGGGGTGTCGGTGGTTCCGAGCAGCGTGTGACCGCCCCAGGGGATCGCGAACAGGATGCGGTCCTG
>CAZQVN010000102.1:2509-3887 GCA_964596775.1 uncultured bacterium | reverse complement strand
CCAGCGCCCGGATCGCCGCGGTGTCGGGCCAGACGCCGGTGGCCAGGCCGGCCAGGTACGCGGCGCCGAGGGCCGTGGTCTCGTGGATCGCCGGCCGGACGACCGCGGCGTTCAGGATGTCTGCCTGGAACTGCATCAGGAAGTCGTTGGCGACCGCTCCCCCGTCCACCTTGAGCGCGGGAAGATCGAGGCCGGAGTCCGCCTTCATCGCCTCGATCACGTCGAGCGTCTGGTAGGCCATGCTCTCGAGCGCGGCCCGGGCGAAGTGCGCGCGGCCGGCGCCCCGCGTGAGGCCGGTGATCGACGCGCGCGCCCGCGGCTCCCAGTGCGGCGTGCCGAGGCCGGCGAACGCCGGGACGAGATAGACGCCGGCGTTGTCGGCGAGGCTTTCGGCCAGCGCCTCCGTTTCCGCCGCGCTCGCGATGATCTTCAGCTCGTCGCGCAGCCACTGCACGGCCGCGCCGGCGATGAACACGCTCCCCTCGAACGCGTAGACCGGCTCGAGGTTTTCGCCGACGGCGAGCGTGGTCAGCAGGCCGCTGGCGGACGTGCGGGGCACGCCGCCGAGATTCATCACGACGAAGAGGCCGGTGCCGTACGTGTTCTTTGCCTCGCCCGGGGCAAAGCAGGCCTGGCCGGCCAGCGCCGACTGCTGATCGCCGATCAGGCTCGCGACCGGAACCCCCTTGAGCGCCTCGATCGTGGTCACATCACCATGGTGATGTGACGGCGGGTGGACGGCCGGGAGGATCTCCCGCGGGATGTCGAACGCCGCAAGCAGCGTGTCGTCCCAGGCGCGGTCGTGGATGTTGTAGAGAAGCGTCCGCGACGCGTTCGTGAAGTCGGTGGCGTGCACGGCGCCGCCGGTGAGGTTCCAGAGCAGCCAGCTGTCGACGGTGCCGAACGCGATCTCGCCGGAGCGGGCTTTCGCTTCGAGGCCCGGAACCTGGTCGAGCAGCCAGCGGACTTTCGTGCCGGAGAAGTAGGGGTCGAGCTTGAGGCCGGTGCGCGCCTCCACCTCCGTGTCGAGTCCCCGCGCGGCGTACGCGCGGCACAGGTCGGTGGTGCGGCGGTCCTGCCAGACGATGGCCGGATGCACCGGGCGGCCGGTGGCGCGCTCCCAGAGAATCGTGGTTTCCCGCTGGTTCGTGATGCCGACGGCGCGGATGTCCGCGCGATCGACGCCGGTGGATTCCAGGAGCTCGGCGATGGTGGACCGCACGCTGTCGAAGATCTCCAGCGGGTCGTGCTCGACGTGACCGGGCGCCGGGTAGGACTGGGTGATCTCGCGGTAGGCACGGCCGCGGGGAACGCCGGCGGAGTCGAACAGCATCGTGGTGGTGCCGGTGGTACCCTGGTCGATGACGAGAATGAGGTC
>CAZQVN010000102.1:1275-2409 GCA_964596775.1 uncultured bacterium | reverse complement strand
CGAAAACTCCGCACGCTCACGAACCGCGTTCCGCGCCCCGGCGGAACATCGACGTAACTCTCCTCGACGATTACGCCGCGGGCGTCCAGACAGCGGACGGTCACCCGCCCTCCCTCTTCCGGCACGCGCGTTTTCAGGACATCGATCCGGGCCGGGAGCAGCAGCCCTCCCCGTGTATCGGCCTGTTCGGTGGCCACGTTCACGATGTTCATGAGGATCCCGAGCGCCTCGTCCCCTTTCTTTGCCTTCTTGCGGACGGTTTCCTTGGCCAGCGCCCGGGCCACCGTCTTGAGGAGGATCCCGGGAAGGCGATCCTGGAACTCCGCGCGGGCGGCCGCCGCGATATCGACCGCCCGTGACCCCGCCACGGCCGTGCCGTCGGGGAGGATCACCCGGACGGAGGCGACCGGCGAAGGTCGGTCCACGAGCTTCGGAAACGCGAAGCGCAGCACGTGATCCACGTCGGCCGGTTCGTACCGGTAGGCATAGATGTCGTGCCCGTAGCGATCCACGTAGAGACCCGCGGATGCGTGGGAGTCCTTCGATTTCGTGTCGAACACCGGCAGGATGATGTCCACGGCCTCGCGGTGCGGCACGAAACCGGACTCGACGAAGATCACGAGATTGTCGGCGTCGTGCTCCCGCGCCCGCTCCGGAAGCCCCGGGTCGGCGGCCACGAGCGAGTCGAGTTCGCCGGAGAGGCCCAGGTGATGCGCCGAGGCGTAGTAGTCCTCGACAAGTCGCGGCGGCGGCACGATCCCCGCCGCCGTGCAGAGCCTGAGCGCCTCGCGGAACGACACGACCGCGTCGTTCGCCTCCCCCTCCGATTCGTAGAGGAGGCCGGTGAAATAATTCATGAACGCCGGGACGCCGGCCCGGTCCGGATCCACGGATCCCTCCCGCTGCGACAGGCGGTAGTTCGCCTTGCGCGCCTCGACGAGCGCCTCTCCGGGAAGGTTCAACGCCAGGTAGTTCAGCGCCCGGTAATAGGGGATGAGGTCCAGCTCGTACTCCGCGCCCCGGTACGGCAGCGTCAGGTCGGATGTGAGCAGCGACAGCGCGTCGCGGCTCAGGCTCCGGGTGAACAGGTCCTCGACGACGAACTCCGCCACCTCGAACGCCTCGTTGCTCTCC
>CAZQVN010000102.1:0-1175 GCA_964596775.1 uncultured bacterium | reverse complement strand
CGGGCGGCGCGGCGGCGGTCCGGCCGGAATCGGACCGCCGGTCTTCACGGCTTGTAACGGCTCGACGAGATGAACTTCTTGATCTTGTTCTGGTCCGTCCACGTCTTGACGTTCGTCTCGATGTTCACGAGCGTCAGGTCGACCTGGTAGTAGCGGACCTCGTCCTTTCCCTCGCGGTCGTTGATCTGGTTGATCTCGCCGATGAGCATGAAGTCGGCGCCCATCTCCTGCCCCATCCTCTTGATCGTTTCGGGGCTGGCGTTCGCGCGCTGGTCGCGCTTTTCGTCGCGGATGTCGTCGCGCTCCTCGGAGGAGGCCACGACCTGGATGCGGCCCGACTGGATCATCGCCCGCTCGATGTCCTTGAGGAACGCGCCGACCGCGATGTGCTCCAGCGACTTGTTGCGGATCGATCCGGCGATGACCGTGGGCTGTTTGCCGGACTTCGAGGAAAACTGCTCCAGCCAGACGCCGCCGAGGCAGCTGCCGATCATGGCGTCGGCGGTCGTGCGCGAATCGGTGTCGTTCCAGCGGCCGGACAGGTCGATGGTGGACCCGGCGTCCACGCGCTGGACGGTGCGCTTGGCGCAACCGGGCAGGGTGGCGGACAGCACACCCGCCAGGCAGAGAATCGTCATGCAACGTGCGATCTTCATGGTCATCCTCCTCACTTCATCCCGGTGACAACGGCGTGGGACCGCCACGGGACAGTCTATATCAGGGCGTGACGCGCGGCCACCGTCAAAACGGTCGCTTCGCGGCGGGCCAGCCCCTATACTCCCCCTCCGCCATGACGAACACGGACCTCGCCATCGAAACGGACGCGCTCGGCCGCGTCTACACGCTTCGCGGAGGGGGCAAGTCCGGGCCGAAGTCGCTCACCGCGCTGTCCGGGGTCACGCTGTCGGTGCCGAAGGGGGAACTGTTCGGCCTGCTCGGGCCGAACGGCGCCGGCAAGACGACGCTCATCAAGATCCTGACCACGCTGCTGGCGCCCACGACCGGCCGGGCCCGGGTGGCCGGGTTCGACGTGTCGGACCAGACGCATGACGTGCGCACCCGGATCAACATGGTGTCGGGCGGCGAGTCGTCCGGCTACGGCCTGCTGACCGTGCGCGAGAACCTCTGGATGTTCGCGCAGTTCTACGGCATCCCGTCGAAGGTCGCGGACCGCC
>CAZQVN010000101.1:0-8021 GCA_964596775.1 uncultured bacterium | reverse complement strand
CCGGAGCCTGCGGACGTGTGAAACCGTGTCACCCGGACCGGGCCGACGGCGCATGAAGCGACACGGGCGAAGCCGGTAGTCCTCGCCCGCGCGGCGACTCACGCCGCCCGCTCATCCTCGTTCCGGAGACTTCCAGTCCGGAACGAAATGCCTGCTGGAGGCCCCCATGCGAAATCCGCTCAACAGCTTGCGACTGCTTTCCCTGGCCGTTGCCGTTCTCCTTGCACCGAAACCCGCCGGCGCCGGCGAGTGCGAACATCCGCGCTTTACATCCTGTCCGGAAAACATGGTCCTCAACGCCTGCTGGGACGGAAAGGAAGTCGGCGCGACGCTGACCTATCCCGAACCGACCGCCGTGGATGACTGCGGACCCGTCAACGTTCATCTGGAGTCCGGACCGCCCTCGGGAGTCCGCCTCGACCCCGGCGTCTACACGGTAAAATGGGTGACGGTCGCCCCGCCGGGGGAGGACCAGGCCACCTGCATCTTTCAGGTCCGCGTCCTGTGGCGCCCGGAAATCGTCTGCCCGCGGGACACGACGGTTCATGCCTGCGGTCCGGGCGGCGCGTTCGTGGATTACACCGCGACCGCCTTCGATGACTGCGGCCCGATTCCCTGGATGCCCGATTTCCTCAGCCCGTATCCCGGTTCCCGTTTTCCGATCGGCACGACCCGCGTCGACCTGCGGACGGTCGAGGACGGGAATGGATCGTACCGGGACTGCACCTTCTACGTGACCGTAGACTGGCCGCGAACGCTGGACTTCTGCCCCGAGGACACCACGATCTACATCTGTCCCGGGATGCCGGGCGTTCATGTCGACTATCAGCTCCCGCGCGCGTCCGACCTCTGCGGTCCCATCGAGATGGAGCCCGACGACGACACGCCGCCGCCCGGCGGCTTCTTCCCGGTCGGCTCCACGAGCATGTACTTCCGGTCCTCCATGGGTCCGGACGGTCGCTTCGTGTCGTGCTCGTTCCATGTAAGGGTCGAGCCCCGGGACGACGAACCGCCGACGATCACCTGTCCGAACGACACCGCGGTCGTCGCCGCGGTCGGCGAGACGAGCGCGGTCGTGAACTACACGGCCAGCGCGGTCGACAACTGTCCGGGAGCCGTCACGCTGGAGTGCGATCCGCCGAGCGGCTCGACGTTCCCGTGCGGCGTCACGACCGTGACGTGCACGGCGACCGACGCCGGTCACAATGCGTCCCGGTGCACGTTCACGGTGAGCGTGGGCCTGCCGGTTTCCGTGGACGTGAAACCCGGCTCCTGCCCGAACCCGTTCAAGACCACCGAGCAGGGGGTCGTTCCGGTTGCGATTCACGGGTCCCGGTTCCTCGACGTGACCTCGATCGATGCCTCCAGCGTGAAACTCGAAGGTGTTCCGGCCCTGCGGTGGTCGCTCGAGGATGTCGGCGCCCCCTGGCAACCGTACGTGGGCAAGAGCGATTGCCTCGACTGCGCGAACACGCGGAAGGACCGCATCGGCGACCTGACCCTCAAGTTCGATGCGGTGGCACTGCGCAGCGCGCTCGGGCCGGTCGTGGACGTCGAGTGCCACGTGGTTCACATCACCGGACTGCTGGCGGACGGTTGCCCGATCGTGGGCGAGGATGTGCTGCGCCTGATCCCGGCCTCCACCGCGGTACTCCCGATCGACGCGCCCGCCGAGGTCCTGCCGGCGACCCTGTCCGCGAATCACCCCAACCCGTTCCGGGCGGGGAGTTTCATCGAGTATTCCCTTCCGCGCTCCGGACGCGTGAGCCTGACCATGTATGACGTGCAGGGCCGCGTGGTCCGGAATCTGGCGGAGCGCGACGAACCGGCCGGAGGTCACGTCCTGGCGTGGGATGGCGCCGACGAAAGCGGGGCGCGCGTCGCGAACGGATTGTATTTCTACATTCTGGATCTGGAGCCCGCCGACGGATCGGAAGCGGTCAGGCAGAAGAGGAAGCTCCTGCTGGAGCGGTAGCGGCAGGGACGGTCCGCAATGAGGCGAAAGGGGTTCCGGTCGGAGGTGGCGTGCGCCCCGGCCGGAACCCCTTTCGTTCGAATTTCACGATCCGGAGTCGCCCGCTACGCCGGCTTCGCGTGTCCCTCTTTACTCGAAGCCGTGAACTCCTTGTCGTACGCCTGGACCGCCGGGCTCCGCCAGTGGCGCAGCGGAATCAGGCCGATCCCCATGATCGCCAGCTGCGACAGCACGAAGACCATCATCCAGAACAGCGCCGAGTCGATGAACCCGTAGGCGTGCAGCCCCACGCCGAGCATGTTCGTGCCGAACCAGGACCAGCTCGTGACGATGTTGCCGGCCACGCCGAGCACCGCGATTCCGCGCTGGCGCACGAGCCCGCCCCAGCGCGCGTGGAGTATCAGCGCGTTCCAGAGCACGATCAGCAGGGCGCCGTTTTCCTTGGGGTCCCACCCCCAGAAGCGGCCCCACGACTGGTCGGCCCAGATCCCGCCGAGGATGGTGCCCACGAAACTGAACAGCGTGGCGAACGCGATGATCCCGTAGATCATCCGGACCAGCCCCGAGGCCACGGCCTTGTCCAGCCCCTTCGTGAACACGCCGCGCAGGATGAACAGGATGGACAGGAAGCCGGCCAGGAACGTGGCTCCGTAACCCATCGTGATGACGACGACGTGGGTGGCCAGCCAGAAGTTCGTGTCCAGCACGGCCTGCATCATCGTCATCGTATCGCCGTCCATGGACAGGTTGTGGGCCACGAGGAGCGTGAGGAACCCCAGGCCCGACGCGGTGACCGCGCCGATGCCGTTTCTGTAGAAGCGCTCGAGAAACAGCCCGAGAACCGCACCCCCCCACCCGACGAAGATCGCCGAGGAGTAGAGGTTCGTGACCGGCGGCCGCCCCTGGATGTAGATCCGGGACACGAGGCCGATCGTGTGCACGCAGAGAGCCAGCACGAGGATCCAGAGCGCGGCCCGCGACAGCGGGCCGGACAGCCGGAGCCAGGACAGGCAGGCCAGCGTGAAGATCAGCACGTAGAGCCCCATGGACAGGATGAACGGAGCCATGTGATTGAAGTACGCCTCGTAGTTTACCCGCTCCATCGGCTTTGCCTGGGTCCGGGCGAGGATATCGGCGGCCGACTGGACCTCCGCGTTGAACGCCGCGCCGTCCTGCTGCTTCCAGGCCACGAACACGCCCATCATCGACTCGGCGTAGGAGTTCGCGTCGCCCGGCGGACGCCCCTGGCTCCGCAGCGCTTCCAGCGACGTCCAGTCCGCGTCCGGCGACGGCGGCGGAATGATCAACAGGCCGGGAGCCGCCTCGATGGAAAAATAGAGCGAGAGCTTGTCGTGCAGGTTCATGAGCTGGCGCTGGAACGGGGTCCAGTCGTTCCGGTCGACCTTCTGGGCCAGCTCGAACTGCCGGAGCAGGACATCCTGGTGGTCCATGATCTCGTCGAGGGAAAAATACTTCCGTTCGGTCGTGGCGTGGACGAGGCTCAGCACATCCGGATGGTCGATCCGGAACACCTCGTACGAACGGGCCAGCTGCGGCCGGGCGATGACGTCGAGCAGCCAGTGGATCGCCGGGGTTTTCGTATGCCCCTTCTTCCGCTCCCGGTCGGACGTGCCGTGCTCTCCGTCCAGCCAGAACGTCTGCTTGTTCGACAGGACCATGAGGCTGGTCCGGGCCAGCGTGTCCATCGGCTTGATGCGCCCCTGCGAAACGACCGGGAGCCGGCCGAACGCGTTCAGGTGGAACGCGCCCTTCTCGCGCGGGGGGAGGAAACCGGAGGCCACGTAGGCCACGCCGATCGCGAGCAGCAGAAGGGGAAGCCAGGTGTCGAGCCGGAATCCGGAACGGTGAACGGGGTCTGTCATGTTTTTCGACCTCTTCTCAGGAACCGGGCCAGGCCCGCTCCAAAATGTACGGTCATGCCGAGGGCGCCGATCAGGCAGGCGATGTAGGGAAGCAGCCAGCCGGGATTGCGGACGACCTGGAGAACGGTGCCGGTGTCGCCGCTCTTGAAGCTGGACTGGTAGAACGTCTCGCCGCGGTAGCGCAGCGGGTTGTTCATGTAGATCCGGACTTCGCGGTCTTCGTTGTTCGACCTGTCGACCAGGCGCACGTCGCTGGAGTAGTTCATCGGCGTGTCCGTTCCGAGATACTTGTCGTGGCGGAAGTCGATGAGGGTCATCTCGTACGGCTTGTACGCCCTCTTGTGCCGCAGGCTGATGAAGTACGGCTTCCCGTCCACCACGACCTGCTGGTGCACGGGCTCGGGAATCAGGGAAAAGTAGAGCGACACGAGCCAGGTGCCGAGGGTCCTGCCGTCCTTGCTGAAGCTGACGTAGGCGGCCGGCAGGTCGCTGCGGTCGCGGTCGGTGCCGCTGGCCACCGGTCGCGGCATGGCCACGACGCGGAGATCGGTGGCCACCCCCTGATCCGCGCCGAGCGGGGCGTCCGAATCGTCGGGAAGACCCACGAGGTCCGCGTTGGAGTAGAAGTGCTGCACGTCGATGTCGAAGGGGAGCGCCGGATCACGGACGCTCCGCTGTCTCGACAGGAGGGACTGGGGCACCACGACGACCCGGTCCACGTCCGGATCCGAGCGGTCGACGATCGCCAGCTCCACCTCGCGGATGTCCTCGGCGAAGTTGACGGTTTCCCCTTCCATGATCGTCATGTTGTTTTCATTGGCGAAGAGCGCCGTCACCAGTTCCCCGACGATGAGGAGGATCAGGCCGAAGTGCACGAGGAGAATGCCGGCGCGCTTCCACTGCCACTTGAACCGGACCGCGTGCGCCGTCACCAGGTTGATCATCAGCAGGCCGCCGAGCACGTAGCCGCCGGGAAACGGGATCGCGCCCGGAATGTTCATGTCCCGCGGGAGAAAGATCTGGAACGGAATCCAGACGAGGAACGACCGGAAATAGAGCTTGAGGACCGTCCAGATCCCCAGGTCGATCTGCGCCCAGGTGCCGGCGAAGATCAGGAAAATCGACAGGCCGAGCAGGATCACCGTCAACCGGATGGAGGACAGCGTGGCCAGAATGCTTTTCGAAACCGGATTCATCGCCCCCCGCTCTCGAGCTGGATCGTTCCGAGGAACTCGCGGAACGCTTTTTCATTGGCCCCGAGCAGGGCGTGGGGGCCGGTCATCTTGATGAACCAGCTCATATCGGACCGGGTCAGGAACACCACGTACATCCTCTGCCGGTCGGACTCCTTTCCGGCACCGCTCAGGTCGAAGAGCCGGGCCGCGGTGCCGGCCACCTGGATCGCCTCCGACGGCTGCTCGGCCGGATCCGAAACGGGGGACAGCCCGAGCTGGTTCCGCCAGCGGTTGATGTTGGCCAAAAGCCCCCCCACATCCCCCGGAAACCGGGTGATGGCGACCTCGCCGGCGGGATCGGCCAGGTGGAACGTGGCCACCCGCGGTCCGCTGGCTTCCGCATCCTGCACCCAGCCGGCTGGGGCCTTCCAGATCATCGTTTCGCCGCCGGCGGCGGGGGGCATCGTCATGCCGGAACCGGACATGTCGGAACCGGTCGCCGCGGCCATGTCGCCGGCGGCGGACGCCGGAAACCGGACGCCGCGGACGAACGCCTCGAAATCGGCGGCATGGCGCGACACGCGGGACGCCTCCTCCATCAGGAGGAAGAACCAGACCTGTGACTCGCCGGTCATGATGGCGGCCAGCACCTGCTGCGGGGGCGCGCCGTCGACCGCGGGCCCCTTCATGTTCACGATCTCGGTGGGATGCCCGTCCACGACGATCGACGTCATCACCGAGCCGAGTTCGTCCTGCCCGATCGGGTTCAGGCCGATCTGGCCGCGCCACCGGTTCACGTTCTCGAGCGGATCCTTCGCCATCAGGGACAGCGGGGTCACCCGGATCTCGAGCGGCTTCTCCCCCTGCTCCACAACTATAGTGGCAAAGCGCATGCCGCTCCCCGGGAGTTCCGTCCATCCGGCCGGCAATGTCCAGGCGGGGGCGCCCGCGGGCTGTCCGGCGGAGGTCCCCACGTCGGGATGCCCGGCCGGGAGCTGGGTCTGAGCCGCGGCCCCCTTCCGTTCTGCCGGAACGGTGTAGCTTTCGACCTGGGCTTTCTGGCAGCCGGCAGCCGCCGTGCAGAGAACCAGGAGGAAGAAACCGGTGATCGATCGGGAAACGGCATGGTCGCGTGGCGTAACGAATCTCGTTTTCAGTTTCATCTGCCTTTTTGAGGGCCTTCGAGCCCATGGTTGGTCCGGAACGCTGCCTAAAGGCCCCGGACACCGAAGAGCGAATCCGGCTCTCCGGTTGAGACGCCCCGGGGACCGGCGGGGTTTGGGTTTTCTCTTACCCCGGTATGGTACCTGTTCTCCGCCCGGGAGGGTATGACGTCCGTCAGGTTGGGAATAAGGAACTCCGTGCCGGAAAAGGGCAGCGGAACAGCGCGGCTGCCGCGGATCCGGTCGCGGGGAGGGGCTGCCGCCCGATTCGAAAAAGCGTCCTGTATGTCTTGCGTTTCCGGGATGGTCCATGTCAAAATGTGCGCGTCAGCGGTTCCCGACCTTTCGCAAGCTTGCGGAGGCTCCATGAACTCGCTTACGTTTTTTCGGTTCTCGATTCCCGCCCTGATTCTCCTCGGTGCACTGTCTTCCTGCACGGACGAAAAGACGATTTTCGTCGAACGCGTCCTCTTCACCGATCCTCCTCCCGCCGCCCAGGGGTTTCTCGGCTACGACGAACAGGACAAGAAGCTCACGGTCTGCGGCAACTGCCACGTCGGACAGCAGGCCCGCTGGGTGGGCACCGGTCATGCGGATGCGTGGGAAACGCTGGTGGCGTCCGGTCACTCCCGCGAATTCTGCGAAACCTGTCACGCCACCGGAGCGAACGGCAATCCCACGACCGGCCTCGTCGGCTACGACGCGGTCAAGGACGCCCGTTATCACGATGTGCAGTGTGAGAGCTGCCACGGACCCGGCCTGGGTCACGTGACCAACCCGGATGCGTCGCAGCCGCTGGCGTCGATCGCGATCTTCGACATGGATGAGGCGAGCCAGACGTGCGCGGAATGCCACACCGGCGCCCATCACGGGTTTGCGGACGAATGGGCGAAGTCCGGTCACGCCATGGGGGTGAGCAGCGCCCTAAACAATTCGTCGTCCTACTGCGTGAGCTGCCACTCGGGGCAGGGCGCGCTGGCGGCCTGGGGCGTGACCGCCAACTACAAGGAAAAGAACGACCCGCAGGCCCAGCATGTCGGCATCACCTGCGCCGTGTGCCACGATCCGCATTCGAAAACCAACGACGCTCAGCTCCGCTTCCCGATCGATGTCCCCGACGAAAACGTGAACCTGTGCATGAAGTGCCACAACCGCCGGTCCAATCCGGAAGTGACCGCCCAGAGAATCCGCGGCCCGCACGCGCCCGAAGGCCCGCTGCTTCTCGGCGAGGCCGGATGGTGGCCTCCGGGGTTCGAGCCCGAGGTCGACCGGATCGTGGCCACGCACGGCACTTCCGGAAACCCGAAACTGTGCGCCTCCTGCCACGTGTCCCAGTTCACGGTCACCGATCCGGCCACCGGGAACTTCGTCTTCAACGCCACGGGTCACCTGTTCAAGGCGGTGCCCTGCCTGGACGAGAACGGCGTTCCCCTGCCCGATGAGGAGTGCGAGATTCTCCAGCGCTCTTTCCAGTCGTGCGTGCAGAGCGGATGCCACGGGACGCAGGCATCGGCTCGTTCGGCTTTCCTCACGGCCAATCAGCGCATGACGACCCTGGCCACCGAAATCGACCGCCTGCTGACGCTCGTTCCGCCCGGCGAATTCAATTTGACCGACGGAACGTTCACGGTGGCGGACGGCGCGTGGTTCAATGCGGACCTGGCCCGAAAGAAGGGCTCGCCGACCCACAACCCGTTCCTGACCGAACAGCTCCTCGTGGCCAGCATCAATGCGCTCAAGTCGACCTACGGAATCAGCGCATCGTCGTCTGTCTCGCTGGAGCGGATGTTCCGATAGGCCGGCCCGGTTTGCGGCGTTCACCCGC
>CAZQVN010000100.1:0-8063 GCA_964596775.1 uncultured bacterium | reverse complement strand
GTATTCCGCCGCAGGTTTCTCACGTACTCGGCTGTGCTTCCCAGGTCCTCTCGATCGCGCCATATCCCGGATACCGCCTTCACGGCTGAGACTCTCTGTTCCTCTCCTGTTCCATAAGTGCGGTCCAGGGCTTCGCGAACCAGGTCGGAAAGCGTCCGCCCCTGGGCGCGGGCGAGCGATTTGAGCCGCTCATGAACGGTTTCGTCGAGGTAAAGCTGTGTCCGTACCATACGATGTATATACACCATGTCGATGCCCGGTGCAAGTCGCAGTTTGGTCCAAAAGCTTGTTCCGCCCCACCCTCCGTGATAACCTCTTGTCCGCAAAAGAGCTGTGCGATTCCGCGCCCCGCTCGAAACCCGTTCCGAAAGTCCTGTCTTCCATGGAATTCGCCCTTTCCGACGACGAAAAGCTGATCCGCGACACCGCCCGGCAGATCGCCCGCGAGGTGATCGCCCCGCGCGCCTCCGAGGTGGACTGGGAGAGCCGCTTCCCGTTCGAGAACGTGAAGCAGCTCGCCGAACTCGGTTTCATGGGGATGATGGTGTCCGAGGAGTACGGCGGCGCCGGCCTCTCCACGCTGGCCTATGTGCTGGCCATGGAGGAGATCTCGGCCGCCTGCGCGTCCACCGGCGTCATCATGTCGGTGAACAACTCGCTCGTCTGCCACCCGATCGAAAAGTTCGGCACGCCGGAGCAGAAGAAGAAGTACCTGCCCGACCTGGCCGCGGGAAAGAAGCTCGGCGCCTACTGCCTGTCCGAGCCGAACACCGGCAGCGACGCCGCCCGCCAGCAGACGACGGCCGTGAAGAAGGGCGACGCCTACGTCCTCAACGGCACGAAGAATTTCATCACGAACGGCCAGCATGCCGACGTCTACATCATCTACGTGATGACCGACGCGGCGCAGGGGCACAAGGGGATTTCCGCGTTCATCGTCGACGCCGAAACGACGGGGCTGGAGCGCGGCCCCAAGGAAAAGACGATGGGGATCAAGGGATCCTCCACCTGCCAGATCGTGCTGACGGACTGCGAAGTGCCCGCGGACAACCTGCTCGGAGAGGTGGGGGGCGGGTTCAAGGTGGCGCTCAACACGCTGGACGGCGGGCGGATCGGCATCGCCGCGCAGGCGCTGGGGATCGCCGCGGCGAGCCTCGAGGCGTCCGTGCGCTACGCCAACGAGCGCGAGGCGTTCGGCAGCCCGATCGGCGACTTCCAGGCGATCAAGTGGATGCTCGCCGACATGGCCACGGAAACGGACGCCGCCCGGCTGCTCACCTGGAAGGCGGCCGCACGGAAGGACTCCGGCGGGCGCTACTCGCTCGAGGCCGCCGTCGCCAAGCTGGTGGCCGGCCGCGCCGCGGTCACGGCCGCGGACCGCGCGGTGCAGGTTCACGGCGGCTACGGCTACCTGCACGACTATCCGGTGGAGCGCTACTACCGCGATGCCAAGGTCACCGAGATCTACGAGGGCACCTCGGAAATCCAGCGCCTCGTCATCTCCTCGACGATTCTGAAGGGATAGCCGATGCGCTTCGAGATGACCGACGAACAGAAGCTGCTCCAGGACACGCTGCGCGACTTCGTGAAAGAGGTCGTGGAACCGCACGTGGAGGCCTACGAAAAGGCCGGCCACCTCCCGCGCGAACTCGTCCGCCGGCTGTGGAGGGAACTCGGCCTCGGCGGCATGATGATCCCCGACGAGTACGGCGGCAACAAGCTCGATCACGTGTCCTACTGCCTCGTCATCGAGGAGCTGGCCCGCGTCTGGGCGGCGCTGTCGATCACGGTGTCCGTGCACAACTCCGTCGGCTGCAACCCGATCGTCCGCTTCGGCACCGAGGAGCAGAAGAAAAAGTACCTGCCGAAGCTGGCCACCGAGTGGATCGGCGCGTTCAGCCTGTCCGAGCCGGCCTCGGGCAGCGACGCCGCCGGCCTCCGCGCCACCGCGCGCCGGGACGGCGATGACTACATCCTGAACGGCGAGAAGAACTGGGTGACGAGCGGCGGCTTCGCCACCACCTACATCGTCTTTGCCCGGACGTCCGAGGATCGCCACAAGGGGATCAGCGTGTTCATCATCGAGAAGGGCGCCCCGGGTCTCACCGTCGGCAAGGCGGAAGACAAGATGGGGATCAAGGCCAGCGAGACGCGGTCGCTGATCCTCGAGGACTGCCGGGTGCCCGCGGAAAACCTCCTCGGCGCCGAGGGGGACGGTTTCAAGATCGCGATGCAGCTGCTCGACGGCGGCCGGGTCGGCGTGGCCGCGCAGGCGGTGGGGATCGCCACCGCGGCCTACGAACAGGCGAAGGCCTACGCGAAGGAGCGCGAGGCGTTCGGCAGGCCGATCGCCGGTCAGCAGGCGATCCAGTTCATGCTCGCCGACATGTACGCCCGGCTCGAGGCGGCCCGCTGCCTGACATACCGGGCGGCCTGGCTCAAGGACTCCGACCAGCCGTTCACGCGGGAGGCATCGATCGCCAAGGTCCATGCCACGGAAGCCGCTACCTTCATCACGCACAAGGCTTTGCAGATCCACGGGGGATACGGCTACGTGACCGATTACCCGGTGGAGCGTTACTATAGAGATGCGCGGGTCACCGAAATTTATGAAGGAACCTCGGAGATCCAGCGGCTCGTGATCGCGAACAGCCTGCTCAAGGAGCAGAAGGGCTGAGCCGCCGGGACGACGGAAAACCGTTCCGGGGGCCCCGATCGCGCCGCCGCACCGAAAGCGGACTCATCACCCGCAGCTGAACACCGATCCGCCGCGATACCCGACACCAGGAGTTCACATGTCGAAAGCCAGAGTCGCCGTCATCAAGTCGAGTCCCGCCACGGTCGTCGAAGACGTCATGAAAGTGATGAAGTCGGCCGGGAGCGAAGAGATACTGAAGCCCACCGCCGACGTGGCGCTCAAGATCAACATCACCTGGCACCTGTACATGCCGGGATGCTCGACCACCCCGTGGCAGATCGAGGGGGTGGTCAAGCAGCTCGATCAGCAGGGGTTCAGGCGCGAGCAGATGCACGGCGTGCACAACGACACGGTCGTGGTGAACGCCCGGGTCGGCGAGCCGAACAATCACCTGACGCGCATCCTCGACGAGCTCAACATCCGCCGCGAGCACCTCAACGACGAGGGGCAGGACTGGTTCGTCTACGAGCCGAAGGCGAAGATGCTGGTGCTCCACGACATCTTCAAGAAGAACGGCATCCGCATCCCGCGCTTCCTGGTCGGCAAGAACATCGTCCACCTGCCGACGGTCAAGACGCACGTGTTCACCGAGATCACCGGTGCGATGAAGAACGCGTTCGGCGGCCTGCTGCACTTCGACCGCCACTGGACGCACAGCCAGATCCACGAAACGCTGGTCGACCTCCTGGCGATCCAGAAGGAGATCCACCCCGGCGTGTTCGCGGTGACCGACGGCGTCTTCTGCGGCGACGGTCCCGGCCCGCGAGCCATCGTGCCCCACGTGAAGGGGTACCTGCTCGCCTCGAGCGACATGGTGGCGCTCGACGCCACGTCGGCCCGGCTGATGGGGTTCGACCCGATGTCGATAAAATTCATCAACCTGGCCCACAACCAGGGGCTGGGCATCGGCGATCCGCGCGACATCGAGATCGTCGGTGAGGACATCACCGGCGTGAATTTCCACTTCCACCGGAAGCAGGAAACGCTGGCCAGCCGCGGCCAGAAGATGATCTACCACGGCCCGCTGAAGCCTCTCGAGAACGTCCTGCTCAGAAGCCCGATCACCCCCTGGTCCTTCGCCGCCTCCCGGCTCTTCCACGACGTGTACTGGTACCCGACGCACAAGGATCGCGTGGAGCGGGTGCTGGAAACGGAGTGGGGGAAGCTGTGGGAGAGCTACAAGTAGAGCCCGGCCTCTCTTGAACGATCGCTCCGCGTCCGTCCCGCTGCTCGGCGGGGTGGCTCTCGCCTACGCGCTGATCCTGGCCGCGGCCGCCGTGCCGGCGTGGCAACCGGTGCTGTGGGGCGTCCACGCGTGGACGTTCCTGCCGCCCGCGGCGCTCCTCGCGGTCCTCGGGGCCGCCGCCGCGCTCGTCGCGCTGGTTCTTTCCGCGCCCCCCTATCCCGGATCGATCGTAAAGGCGCTGCCGGCCGCGCTGGTCACGGCGCCGTTCTTCTTCCTCTTCCGTGACGCCACCCATCTCCTCGGCGACGGCCGTCTCTGGATTTCCGTCCTCGCCGATCAGCGCGCGCATCACGCGCACGAACCGGTGGCGTTCGCCGCGGCGCTCGCGGTGACCGCCGGCAAGTTCATCACGGCCACATACGTGGAGCGGCGGATGGAGATCGCGAGCGTCGTCCTCGGCGTGATCGCGGTGTTCCTGATGATCCGGATCGCCGCGCGGCTGGCCGATGACGGAGGGGCGGACACCCCTTCCGTCCGCCGCGGCCGCTGGCTGACGCTCGGGCTGCTCCTCGGCATGGGCACGCTCCAGTTCGGCTTCGGCTACATCGAGGCGTACCCGCTGTTCTGGGTGGCGGTGCTGCTCCATGTCCATTTCGTGCTCGAGGTTCTCAAGGGGCGGCTGCCGTTTGCCTGGACCGGGGTCTCGCTGGGGTTCGCCGTGGCCGTGCACGGGTCGGGCGTCCTGCTCGGTCCGAGTTTCCTCGTGATGCTGTTCTTCGTGCGGCCGAAGCTTTCTTCCTTCCTGCTGGCCTGTGCAGCCGGCGCGCTTCCGGTGATCGGCGCCTACGTCGGACTTCCGGCCGTCCTTCCCGAGGCGGCGGGGGCGCCGGCGGGGTTCAAGGTGTCGGCGTGGAACCGGATCTTCAGCGAGTTTCACTTCTACGCATGGGGGGCGGGCGCGTGGGCGCTCGGGCAGGTCAACCGCTGGTCGCTCGTTTCCGGCGCGGCGGTGGGGCTTGTGGTGGCGGGCTGCGTGACCCGCTTCGGAGGTCGCCGTGGCGGCGGCACGGATCACGACGGCGCGGACGCCGGATCGCGCGCAGTCATTCCTGTTCTGGCGGCGGCCGCGGCGGGCCTGGCCCTGCCGGCGGTTCTCCTCGACATGGAGGGGTCGCGCGGGGCGGCCGCCGACTGGGATGCGTTTTCGCCGGCCGCGGTGCCGCTGATGTGCGTGGCCGCCCTGCTCTGGCTGCCGGCGGTGGCGCGGTCGCGGGGAGCCCGTGTCCTGCTCGCGGTGACCGCGGGGCTCGGTTGCGTCGCCACGCTGGCGTTCGTCGGCGTGAACGCGTCCGAACCGCTGGCGTTGAAGCGCTTCGCGGCGCTGGCCGACCACGTGTTCGTGACGCCCCGGGCGAAGAGCTGGGCCTACGAGAGCCTGGCCATCTACTACCGGGACGACCAGAAGCCCGACGAGGCGGCCACGTTTTACGGCAAGGCGGTGCAGTTCCAGACGACGAATCCGCGCCTGATCCGGAACGCGGCGTCGCTGCTGATCCAGACGCAGCGCTACGCCGAAGCGGGGGACATGTACCGGCGCCTGACCGCCGTGGAAGGAAACGATCCGAAGGTCTGGTTCAGCCTCGGCGCCATGCTCGAGCAGTCCGGCAAGCCCGACTCGGCGATGATCGCCTACCGCGAAAGCCTGAAGCGGGATCCGAACGCGTGGGAGCCGATGAACTACCTGGCCCGGCTCGTCCTGCGGACGCCGGCGGGGATCACCGAGGGGCGGGCGTTGATCGAGAGATCGCTGGCGATCAAGCCGGACCAGCCCACCGCGGAATGGGGGCGGGAGATGCTGAAGGGGCTGGACGAGTACGAAGCGAAGAACCGCAGGTAGTCGGCGTTACAGGCGCCACGCGTACCCGAGCTTCAGGAAGAACGTGCGGCCGGCCAGCGTCAGGTCGTAATCCGCGGCGCCGAGCCGCGTGTCGGTGTATCCCGCGAACAGCACGGTCTGCGGATTCACCTTGTACGAAAACAGCAGCTGGCTGAACAGGCGGTCCGAGTCCGTGTTGACCGGTTCCTGGAACTGCCCGGGATTCCGGTGGATCGTCCGGTATTGCAGAATGGCCCGCACGAACGCCCGGGTGCTGAAGTGGTAGAGGACCCGCGCCTGGGCCAGGTTCGCGGTGAAGATCTCCTCGCCGCCAAGGCTCAGCCGCTGGTACAGGTGGTTCCCGGAGACGATGAGCGGCCGGCCGATCTTGAGCTCGAGGCCCGGGTTCAGCTCGACGAGATCGGCCTTCCGGACGTTGTCGGTATCGATTTCGTCGCCGGCGCTCACGAACAGGAAACCGTACACGCCGCCGCTCGGCCGGGCCTCCGCGTACAGGGAGCCGAGTTTCAGGTCGAAGAGCCGGTCGGCGAACGCATTCCTTCGCCCGATCGCCTCGAGCTGCACGACCGTCTGCCACGGCCCCTGGTAGGTCAGCGAGGCGCTCCTTTTCCGGTCGACGAGGGCGCCGTCGTATTCCTCGAACTGCTGCGCCTCGACCTCGACCTCGATGCTGTTGAACCAGGGGCGGCCGTCGCTCCAGAACCGGCGGGTCAGCTCGACCTCGGGTCCGCGCAGGCCGACCTGGGGGATGAACCCGGCATCGGCACGGAAGTCGTCGCGGAGGTCGCGGTAGGTCACCTCGGCGCCCCAGTTCCGCGTTTCCAGATCCCAGCGGCCGAAGAACGCGCCGCCGTCGATCGCCTCCTCCGGGAACGGGGGGCCGGCGGGGGTGTCCGGATACCGGGTGAACGACCGGGCATAAAGGAACTGGGCCTGCTGGGTTTCGGACAGCCGGAGGAATCCGTCCACCGCGCCGAGCCGGTTGTGATAACCGTCCGCTTCGCGGCCGGTGTAGAGCACGCCGACCGTGGAGGCCTGGCCCACGTCACGCCGCCAGCGGGCCACGGCGGTGGTCACGTCGTCGTCGAGCGACGCCTGGTCCGACTCCTGGCTGCCGGGCAGCACGAGATTGTTGACGCGGTCCCGCGTGACGAACAGGCCGATCGCGTTCCGTCCCGCCTTGCCGGTCAGCTTGGCCCCGGCGATCGGATCGGCCACCGTCCGGGTGAACACGAGGCTACGCGGCAGCTCGAAAAAGTCGGCGCCTTCCAGAAAGAACGGGCGCTTCTCCGGAAAGAACAGAGCGAAGCGGGTGTTCACGTCGAGCTGCGCCGCGTCGGCCTCCACCTGGCTGAAGTCGGGGTTCACGGTGGCGTTGAGCGTCATGTTCGGCGTCACGCCCCAGCGGCCGGTGAGGCCGGGCTCCGCCTTCGTTTCCTCCTCCTTGAGATCACCGGCGGGGAAATCGGCGCGGCGATCCGTCCGGTGCATCGTCAGCGTCGGGTCGAGTTCGATGTCGCGGCCGGGGGAGATCGCCTGGAAGCCGGTGACCTTGTTCGCCCGGCAGAGCAGGCAGTTGTTGTTGCGGTCGCGCGCCGCCGACGTCATCCGGTGCCGCGAACTGCGCGGCCAGGAGCGCTCGGCGATGAATCCCCAGGTCTGGACACCGGTGGTCTTCGGAAAGCGGAGCGACTTGAACGGGATCGCGATCTCCACCGTAAAACCGTCTTCCGTGATCCGCCCCGCCGAATTCCAGATCGTGTCCCAGCTGAAGTCCTCGAACCCCTCGTTCTGGCTGAACACGGCGTCCATCTGGACGCCGAGTGCCGTCACCCGGAACTGGAACGCCCGGCGCTCGTCGTTGAACGGATCGATGAGGAACACCAGGTGATCGTCCTGGAACCCCTGGTCGCGGTCCGACAGGTGGGCGCGGATCGCCTTTGGATCGGAATCGTGCGCCACGGCGGAGATGTAGAGGTGGTCGTCGTCGAACGTGAGCCGCACGTCCGTGTCCACCGGCGCCGGAACGTTGTCGCCGGGGAGCCACTCGTAGGGGATCGGAAGCACCGAGGCCCCGGCCCACGCCGCCTCATCCAACACGGCGTCGATCGTGATGGGCGAGGAGGCGCGGACGATCGTGTAGGGAACGGGGTCGGGGAGAGTGCGGGTTTCCTGGGCAAAGGAGAGGGCGGGAAACAGGAAGAGCAGGGCTGCTGTCAGGAGGCGCATGCGCATGTAGCGTCCTTTGCTGAGCGTTATCGGGCACGGCAGGAATCGGCGGC
>CAZQVN010000099.1:6845-8191 GCA_964596775.1 uncultured bacterium | reverse complement strand
GGATTATAACCCGGAACAAGGCCCCCGACCGAGAAAGCGGCAAACCCGAGGTGTGTTGGAGTGAGCAGAGTGTCTTCTCTGGAATCGCAGCTCGCCACTTTCGCCAGAAGGTCGACGGGTCGCGGCGTGACCCTCAGGAAATCAGGCGTGTATGCGGCGCAGTAGAAATAACCCGCCACGGCGACGACCCCCGTTCCGGACCCGCCAGGCTCGGTCGTCTGACAGGCTGAGGTCGAGCTCCAGGTGATGAGGTTCCCCGTGCCCGCGTCCGGCCAGTTGGCTGTGGGAAACTCCAGGGTCGCGCAGTTCGTCCAGCTGAAAACGTCCACTCCGAGGCTGGCGGCACCCAGATAGTCGATACCGCACTGCACACCGGCCACCCCGGCCGTCGCGTCGGCGTCCGTCACCAGGAGGTAGGCAAGTAGGTGCTCGGCCAGAGGTTTCCCTCGGTCACGATGTCGTTGCAGGCGGGCTGGGCCACGCTCCGGGTACACGCGTTCTTCGTTGTCGGGGCGGCCAGGTGAATGAGAATCTTCGAGTTGGCGTTGGGGCCCGCCATCGAGCATGGAGCTGCGAATGCAGAGCCTGCCACGGCGGCCATCATGACGAAAACCCGTGCCTTCATGTCTGTTCTCCCTTCATCCTTGAAATGGCCTTGGACCCGAAACCAACTACGATGTCGATTTCCGTCCTGCCTGTTTCGTTCACCGGAGCTTGACGAGCTTCCTCACTTGAGTCGTGCCTTCAGCTTCAACCCGAAGCCAGTACACTCCCGCGGAAACCTCCTGTCCCGCGCTTGTCCTGCCCTCCCAGAGCAGGTCGTGCCAGCCGGTCGTGAACCGCTGTCGGTCTCGCCAAATCGCCCGGCCCGAGACGTCCAGGATCGTGAAATCCACGGTTCCACCTCTGGTCATCTCGACCCTGAAAAGGACACGTGACTCGAACGGATTCGGCACCGGTGGAAGAACCCGTAACCGTGCTGCTGACGGCCCAGAATCCTCGACGCCACTCTGGTCCATAACAACGGATCGAAGAATCCACTTCTCCGGGTCGATCTCAACTGAGAGCGGTTCTTCGGTGAGCTGGAAAGCGAAGATCGAAAATCGCGCCGGGCCAGCCGGCATTCGTCGGAGGGAAATAGAAGGCTTAGCTGTTGAACTCTCAGTGGGGAAGAACAATATAACGAGCGAGAATATCGCAGCGACCCGAAAGCTGCCTGCAGGCGATCCGGTACAAAAACCCCGTGACCCATCATCAGATCTCCACGACGGCAGGAGCCGTGCTGCGGCGGATGCTGGTCGGGGTCAGATCCAGTGACACGCGAATCCTACCACGGACCCCGATAC
>CAZQVN010000099.1:0-6745 GCA_964596775.1 uncultured bacterium | reverse complement strand
CGCGTCCCCTCCGTCTGGCTGCTCGAGGTCACGAATGTGCTGCTGCTGGCTGAGAGGTGCGGAAGACTGAAGAGGGCCTGAAGGGTGAAGGCAAGAAGGCAACGCGGGGATGCAAGTGCGGAAAGCTTCGGACTCGCCGCTACCTCCCTTTCACGACCTCCCCGGCCGGCGCGGCGAAGTGCCGCCCGTTGACCCGGTACGCAACGGTTACCGCCCCGCGCTCCACGCCGGCGTCCGGCCAGTCGAACCGGGCATTGTCCTCGGCGAGTTCCAGCGACCTCCGCTCGAGCGTGGGGATCGACAGGAACCACACCGTGACGTTCTCGGCCCCTTCCGGAATCCGGACCGCGTAGACCGGTGCCGCTCCGTTCAGCGCAATGCGCAGGGGCCGCGACCCCAAAGGCCCCGCATCGGGGGTGATGACCGTGAACGAGGCGCCGTCGAAACGGACGGCGTCCTGAAACGCCATGCGGGCCGCGGCGTCGGCGTTCGCGGCCTGCCGGCCGGGACGCGATTCGACGCCGCGGAGCGGATCCACGAGAACCTGGTCGCGGGTCAGCGGATGCATGACCGTCCAGCGGGAAGCGGGGGGCGCCAGGGACCAGACGACCAGGACGGCCGCCGCCAGCACCGCCGCGGCGAGAAAGCCCCATCGGGGCAGGACGGGTCCCCGGCGGCGCGGCGCCGGCGCGGCGTCGAAACGCGCCTGCACGGCCGGATCGGACAGCGCCGCGAGATCGCCGAGCTGCTCGCGGAGCGCCTTCGAACCGGCCAGGCGGGCCTGCAGTACCTCCACCTGTTCCTGCGTCAGTCGTCCTTCCAGGTAATCGCCGAGCTCGTCGGCGGAAACGTCCCCGGGCTCGTCCCCGACACGGGCGTCCCGGATCAGCCTGTCTAGGATTTCGGCGTCGCGGCGCTCGCGATCATCACGATCCTGCGTCGGCATCCAGTTCCTTTCCGCCCGCAAAGATCGGGCCGAACCCCTTTGTTTCCAGACACTCCCTGAGAAGGCGCCGGCAGTAGCGCAACCGGTCGCTGACGGCCTTGCCCTGCCCCGCTTCGAGCCCGAGCAGCCGGACCATCTCCGCCGGCTTGAAACCATCCGCCGCCAGTTGCAGATAGAGACGGCTCCCGGGCTTCATCGTACCAACACATTCGCGAACGCCGTCGAGCACGCGCCGGTAGTACACATCGTCCACGCCGAAGAAGGAGGGCGCCGTCGCGGAGCGTTCCGCGTGAACGAGAGCCGTCCGCTCCCGGCGATACTCGTCCCTCATCCGGTTGACCAGCGACCGGCGGACCCAGAACGCAAACGGCACGCGCCCCCGGCGGTACGTCCGGAGAATCCGGAAGTCGTCCTCGCAGAAGCGCAGGACCATGGCATTCACGGCATCCTCCCGGAATTCCTTCGGGCGATCCCTGTAGACCGGGGGCGGATAGGCCGCCACCAGCCGGTGGACGAACCGGTGCAGTTCGACCCAGCACCGGTCGGGGTCCGTGTCCAGACAATCCAGAAATGCCGGCCACGGATCCTCCAGTTCATGACGCTGCCTTTCCACCCCGGGGGCTTCGGTCATGCCTTCCCCGCCGCCCCGTGTACCCGCTCCGTCCTGAGCCCGTCCATCGGGCAGCGGAGCTCTTCGCCGGAGCCGCTCCAGACACCGCGCATCCACGGCTCCAGGCGCTCCGCGTCGATGGCAAGCCGGCCGTCCCGGGTCAGATGCCCCACCTGATTGACCGGCGCATCGAGAGCCAGCGTGCACTTGTTGATCCGACCGTCGGATCGCACGAGGAAGGAATTGCCGCGGGCGGCGTAGCAGACCGCCGGTTCCGGAGCGTCTTCATGAACCGGAATCCCGAGCTGTCCGGCCCGGTGCTTCAGTTCCGCCAGCGCGCCGACACCATCGATCTCACCATAAACGCGCAAGTCGGCGTCATTCGGACTGCCCCAGCGCGACAACAGACGTGGAAACAGGGAAAACCGCGGGTCGCCCCCGAGCTCGCTCCGGATCCGGCCCAGAAACCCGGGAAGTGCATCCGCATTGGATCGATCCACGTGCAGGCGCAGGACGACCTGGAACGCGGCACGGGACTCGCGCAGGGCGAGCAGGTGCCCCCAGATCCGGTCGAAGGAACCCCGCCCGCCGGCCGTGACCCGTTTCGCGTCGTGATCCTCCGGCGGGCCGTCCAGGGTCACCTGGAACCGGGTGACGCCGAGAGCCACGAGTTCCTCGAACCGGGCGCGGTCGAGGAACCAGCCGTTCGTCGTCATGTCGGAGCGGAACCGGAGGCCGGGGTATGCGCGCCGTTCCCGCTCCGCGTGGCGGAGGATCCGGAGCACGGTGTCCGCGGCCGCCAGCGGCTCTCCGCCGAACCAGGACAGGTCCAGGAGCCGCAGGTCCGGGATCCGCCGGGACAGCAGCGCCTCCACCCCCTCCACGACGTCCGATTTCATCCGTCCGTGGCGGAAATCCTCGTAACAGTAGGTGCAGCGGAAATTGCACGCCTCCGTCGGCATCAGCATGAGGTGCAGAACGTCGGCCGCGAACACGTCGACGACGGTTTCGAGGGGAAGCGCCATGGCTACGGTCCCCCGCAGGGGCACATCATGTCGGGCAGCGGCGGGCCCCCGTTCGTCGGGGCCGGACCCGGATTCACGGCGTACACGAGGATGATTCCGCCGGCGGCCGTGACGGCCTCGAGCACCGGCATGTGCGGGGTCATGCCGAGGTCCAGCGTGCTCCCGTCGCTGAAGACGAGGCGGATCGCGCCGTTCGGAACGTCCAGTTCGACCCGGACCCTCTTGTCGACAAGGAGGCCGAGGCGCGTGTAGATCTCCTGCGCGTCCGCGGCATCGAGATCCTCGACGATGGCGGCCTGTTTCTCGGTGACTTTCGGATCGGTCATGTGCGGCCTTTCTGTTCAGCGGCGGCCCCGGAATCATCCCGGGCGGGATCACTCCGTGTCCCCCGTGGCGGCAAAACTCCCCCAGTAGAACGGGTGGGTGGATTCCCCGGCGGCGCGGCGTTGCTGGAGGATCGCCCGCGACGCGGCGTCGGCGGCGGCGGAGACGCCGCCGCTCCCGCAGAGACTTCCGTAGAATTCCTTCATCCACGCCTGCGTCGTCGTGTCTCCCACCGGCCAGAGGCTCATGACGAGCGCGCGGACGCCGGCCACCTGAAAGGCGCGCCGGAGTCCGAAGACACCTTCCGAGCGGGTCGGCGTGCCGCGCCCGGAACTGCATGCGGACAGCACGGCGAGATCCACGCCGGCCAGGTTGACGTCCGCCACTTCCTCGGCCGTCAGCACACCGTCCTCCTCGCCGGGTCCGGCAACGGCGCGGCGATTGCCGCCGGCCAGAATGAGACCGGAGCGCAGACCGGCCCAGCGGGCGGCCTCGGGGGCCGGGTCGCCGGCTCCATCGAGGAAATAGCCGTGCGTGGCCAGGTGGAGGATCCGATGGCCGGGCGCGCGCGCCTTGAAGGCCGACTCGGCGGCCTCCGGACCAGTCAGGACCTCGCCCGGTTCACCGCGGCAAGTGCGCAGGAGATCCACCACGCCGCGCGATTCGATCGCGGTGCCGGGAAGCCGGGAGTAGGTGATCCTCTGGAAGTCTCCGGGCACGGGGATGCTTCCGCCGCGCGGCATGTCGATATCCGCCCGGGCGAACGTGGCCGCCGGGCTCCACGCCGTTTCCTGGAGATCGAAGTCGGGATCCCCCAGCGCCAGGATCCCCCGGCCGGCCGCGAGGTGCGGTCGGAGGAGGTCGCGCTCGGCGGTGATGCCGCACAGCCGGAGGTCGAGGTCCTGCACGAAGCGACCGCCCGGCAGCGGCAGCACCGGCAGCGCGACGACCTGGAGCGTTGCCTCCGGCACCACGAGGACGCGGCGGTATTCGGCCAGATCCGGCGCCACGGGATCCCAGATCCTTTCCCGCAGGCGCCCGCCGAGTTCCGCATGGCGGGCCAGTGCCGTCACCGGATCCGCGCGGAGAAG
The DNA here is from genome assembly GCA_964596775.1 of uncultured bacterium. Lineage (GTDB taxonomy): Bacteria > Eisenbacteria > RBG-16-71-46 > JABDJR01 > JAWXBZ01 > CAZQVN01. Next base: position 2,749 of record CAZQVN010000099.1, on the reverse strand, counting down.
GGTTCCCGCCTCGTCCATGTGGCGCCCCCAGGCCAGGACGGCCTCGTCGATTCCCTCGGCGGACTCGAGCGGCACGAAACGGATCCTCCGCCGGTGATCGCCGACGAACGCGCCGTACCGGGAACGCGGATTGTCCGCGCCGGGCAGCGCCGTGGAGAATCGCACGAACGAGAGCAGCGCCGTGTCCGCGGGCAGCCTGTCCAGGACGGCCTCGACGCGCAGTCGAGCCGTCGGGGCGTCGGTTGCGGTACGGCGGCTCGACTGCTCCAGTGCCTCCGTTTCCCGGAGCGCCGATCGCAGCCGGCGTTCGTAGTCGCCGTTCGGGCGCGATTCCGCGCCCTGCACATACAGGTTGGCCAGTCGTGCCCGCGCGGCGGCCAGGGCGTTGGTCGCGGGGCCGGGCGCTTCCCCGGCCGCCCGGGCATGCCTGCGGATGACCTCGTCGGTGATCAGCCCTCGTCCGCTCGAGACCGCGCCCCAGATCCGCGCGGCATACACGGGACGCAGCGCCGGATGCCCGGCGAGCAGCGCGAGGAGAAAATCGGAGGAGGAGGCGAGGACATCGCGATAGAGCAGCGCATGATATTCCGTCATGTACCGGATGTTCCCGGCCACGTGCCGCAGTTCGAGGTCGTGCGCCTTCAACGCTCCTTCGCATGCCGCCTGCACATTCCCCTGTCCGTACCAGGACTCGGCCAGGCCGAGCCGGCAGCGCATCAGCTGCGGATGCGTCTCTCCGAGATCCGCCTCGAGGATCGCCAGAGACCTGCCGAACGCCCGGCCGGCCCCGGCATACTCGCGGCGCCGGAGCAATTCGCTCCCCCGGTCGTACCACGCCCAGCCCAGCGCGTGGGATTCGGGGCCGGTGGCCCGCTCGACGATGTCGAGGCCGAGATGGAATTCACGATCGGCTCCCTCCGCCCGGCCCGCCGCGCCGAGCGCCGCGGACAGCAGAAGGCGCGCCGAACCGGCCTCGGCGGTTTCCGGTCCGAAGGCACTGTCGGCGAGGGCCAGGGCCCTCCGGCCGTCCTGCGCGGCTTCCTCCGGGCGCCCCTCGGCGAGCCGGCAGCGGGCCCGCTGGCTGAGGCAGTCCACCTGCTCCCTCACGTGTCCCCGGGCCGCCATGATTCCTTCGGCACGGTCGAACAGTTCGCACGCCGAGGAAAACTCGCCGGTCCAGGCCCGGTAGCGGCCGAGTTGAAGCATGCAGCTCGCGACGTCGTCGTCCTCGCGGATCCCCCGGGCATCGAAGATCCGCATGGCCCGCTCCAGAGCGTCGCGCCCCCCGGGAAAGTCCCCGCGGAGAAATCGCATGGAGCCGAGTCCGGTGAGGCTTCGCGCGGTCAAAGGATCGTCCCCGAGCGCGTCCTGGCGGATGGCGCAGGCCCGGGTGTAGAGCGACTCGGCGGCCGCGAAGCGGTCCAGCCTGTGATTGAGGATCGCCAGGTTCTGCAGCGTCCAGGCCAGGGACACGTCGCTCCCCTGCCCGTTCGCGGTTCGAACGCTGATGACCTGCGCGTAGTCGGCCGCCGCCTCATCCAGGCGCCCCCGCCCCTGAAGAAAGGACGCCCGGGCGTTGAGGGCCCAGAGATACTCGGGATGGCGTTCCCCCCGCGCGGCCGCGAGGATCTCGAGAGCGGTGTCGTAATCCGGCTGCGGATCCTCCCGGGACGCGGTCATGGCCCGAAAAATCCCGCGATGGAGAAGAGACGCGGCCACCGCGGGATCCCGATCGCCGAGTTCCCGGGTGCGGATGCGCAGCGCCTCGGCAAGACAGGGGCCGGCGGCCTCCCACCGTCTCAGGTTCATGAGGGCGATCCCCTTTTCGTGCAGCAGGTCGGCGCGGAGCCGTGAAACGGAGTTCCCCGAGGAATCGAGAACGGCCAGCCCCCCGTCGAGCAAAACGAGTGAACTGTCGAACCGGGCCCGGCCCGACGTGGCCCGGGCGGACTCGATGGTTGTTTCCACAAATGTTGTGAGAACACGGGAATCGGGAGGCGCCGGATCGGTGAGCGCTGTCGTGACCTCGACGGCGCCGGCTTCGGAAGTCAGGAGTGCGCAGAGCAGCAGCAGACCCACCACAGTGGGGGCTCCCCTCAGGGGTCCGGGATGTCTTCCTGTCCTGTCACGCGAGCGGCACACTGGCGGAGCGGCTCCTTTCGCCAGTCGGAAACGAAAGACCCTCAGCAGGACGTGGCCCGATCCGAGCGGCGAAAAGTGTGGAGGGGCTGATTGCGGCCCCCGAAATGCCGTGGCATTCCGGACGCCCCTCCACCGAATCCAACGCACGGGGCGGCGGAATTCGGAAAAACTTTTTTCGTCGCCATTCTCCGGACGATCCCCGGAGTCGGGCAACGGGGGTTGTGCGGGTCCCATACAGGCCCCGAACTGGAGAGGTCGCCGAATTATAGCAGGTGCCACGGGGCAACAAACCCGGAATTCAAGGATCTCCGACGCAGGCCGATAACCCCGGCATGAGCGGGACTCACGACATATCCCCCTGGCGCCGCCTGGCGGCCGTTTCGGCGATCTCCGGCTTCATGGCCCTGGCGCTGCTGGCCCTGCGCGGCGAAGCCTCCATGTCCGCCGTGGTGCCGGCCTCGGCGATGTGCGTCGGCGGCGCGGTCCTGTTTGCCCGCATGAGCGCCCGGCCCGACCGCTGGGCCCGTGCGATGATGGGAGCCGAGGCGCGTCGATTTTTTGCGGTATGCCTGGTGTCGTTCCTCATCGCCCTCGTCGCGGTGCTGAT
>CAZQVN010000098.1:0-8235 GCA_964596775.1 uncultured bacterium | reverse complement strand
CGGAGCGTCCCCCGAGGGGGAGAACGGCGTCCGGACCGCAGAAGCACGTGAGCCGACAAGCGTCACATTGACCCTCCACGACCCCGCCTGATACCATTTTCCGCTCATATCGACCCCATACCCGAAAGAGCTACAACCCGATGCGCGAATCCACCCCCCGTCACTGGGACGATTACTGGAAAAAGCAGGACGACCTCGACGATGCCTATTCCAACGAGGACCGGCTCATCGACGGCCTGCTCGCCCAGGCCGATCCGAAGGGGCTGAAGATCCTCGAGGTCGGCGGCGGTTCCGGACGCGATTCCATCCGCCTCGCCAGGATGGGGGCGGACGTGACGGTCATCGACTATGTGCGGTCGTCGCTCGATGTCGTGGGGCGGAACGCGGCGCTGACCGGCACGAAGATCGAGCTCGTGCACGGCGACGCGCTCGACATGCCGTTCGACGAGGGGACCTATGACGTGGTGTTCCACCAGGGGCTTCTCGAGCACTTCCGCGACCCGGGGCCGCTGATCCGCGAAAACCGCCGCGTCCTGAAGCCGGGCGGCCTCGTGCTGATCGACGTGCCGCAGCGCTGGCACATCTACACGGCCATGAAGCACGTGCTGATCGCCATGAACAAGTGGTTTGCCGGGTGGGAAACGGAGTTTTCCATCGGCGAGCTGTCCGAAGTCGTCGGCCGCGAGGGGTTCGAGATCGTCGGCCGCTACGGCGACTGGATGGTGCCCGGCTTCTTCTACCGCGCCGCCCGCCGGACGCTGGCGGGGGCCGGCGTGGCAAAGCTCCCCAAGTACCCCCGGATTCCGCCGTTCGCCCAGATCAACGACGCCTGGAGGGCGGGGCTCCGGAAAACGCCGATCGCCATGCACACCTACGCCATGATCGGAGTCGTCGGAAAAAAGGTCTGATCGAGATGTCTGCGAAACCGTCCCTCACCACTGCTTACCAGCGCATTCTCCTCGTCGCCGCGTCGATGGTCGTGGCGCTCCTCGTTGCCGAGGCCGGCTACCGGATGGTCCTGTCCTCGCGTCTCCAGTCGAACCTGTCCCGGCCGTCCTTCCGCGCGGTGAGCGGGTCCCTCTACGAGTTCGACGCGGAGTTCGGCTACCGCTACGTGCCCGGCGCCACCGCCACATCCGTGGAGATCGTCAACGGCGTTCCGACCCGCGGCGTGACCGCCACCGTCAACCGGGCGGGCGGGCTGGGACCCGAGCCGGACGGAACATCACCGGTGGACATCCTTGCGTTCGGCGACTCGTTCACGTCGAATCCGCTCCAGCCGGTGGCCTGGCCGGAAGTCGTGTCGCGGGCGCCGGAGTTCAACGTTCTGAACTGCGCGCGGGACGGCTACGGTGTGCTGCAGATGATGCACCTCGCCGCGGCGAAGAACCGCGAACTCCGCCCGGATCTCATCATCGTGGCGTTCATCACCGAGGATCTGCTGCGCGACCGCTTCTGGCGTTCCACGGTCGAGCGGAACGGCCGGACCTCGATCTTCGTGTCCGCGCGGCCGGAGCCGAACCCGGATCACACCACGGCGGTGGAGCTGGCGCTCGTCGATCCGGACATCACGCCGCAGTGGCTGAACGCACTTCCGACCGAACCCGAAGACGATCCCGTCTTCCACCGCCTCTGCGACCGCTACCGGGGCACCGCCAACGGCTTCTACGCCGCGCACCTTCGCGGACCGTCGCGGAGCCTGCTGCTCAACCGGATCCGCTTCGGCGATCCATGGCACGGCCTCTATCCGCCGGCCCGCAACCCGCGGACGTCGCTGACCGACTTTGCGGAGGATCCGGAGTTCATGAAGGACTTCCGGAGCATCCAAGTGCCGATGGCGTTCGTCCTGCTTCCGAAGTACGAGGAACTGCTGGCGGGGATGCACTTCGTGGATCCCCAGGCGCAGAAGCTGCTGAGCAGCCTGGAGACGCTCACCGGCGTGCCCGCGATCCGCCTGATGGACACGATGGACCGGAGCGGCGGCAACCTGGAAGCGCTGTATCTCCTGCCGGAGGATCAGCACCCGTCCCCCGAAGGCGCGCAGGCCTTCGGGGAAGCGATGCTCAGAATGCTCCGGCAGCGGGTGCAGATCCGGGACTCGGGAAGCCGGTAATCCGCGTCGGCAGCCCGGCCGGCGGAATCGCCGGTCGCGTCAGTTCGCCCGTCGCCTCCCGATCCACCGGGCCGCGAACGGCGAGGCCAGAAGCAGGAGCAGTTCCACGGACAGGCTGCCGGTATTCGTTCCATAGCGGCGAAATTCGTCGTCGCTGGCCGCCCGCGCGAGCTTGATCGAGCCGTTCATCGGGTCGGACAGCGGAAACGTGCGGTCGAGGCGGGTCAGGTAGCGTCCCGACTCGAGATAACGGGCAAGGTTCGGATAGCGGCTCTTCGATGCCTCGTATTCGGAGGTCGACAGGCGGTTCGCGTACAGCGTTTCGAAACCGGGCAGTTCCGTCCGGTGATCGTCGACCACGTAGAACACGACCGGCATGTCCGGGCCGCGGTTGATGCCGATGATCGACAGCGGCACCTCGAGATCGGCGGCCGGAAAATCGAACACCACCGGATCCACGTTGGAATCCCAGCCGCCCTGGGGCACGCGGGCTTCGGGCTTCGACGTGTCGAGCTTCATGGCCGTGAACACCCAGCCGCGTTCGGCGAACGGCGCGATCGCCGCCGCCTCCGCCGCGTCCACGTTGAACCCGTTTCCGTTCAGCCACTCGACGAGCGCTTCCGGATTGTCCGAACGGACGAGCGTGGCGAGGAACGCGCCGACCGACACGGTCCGGATGACGCTGACATCGTCCGGAGCCCCCCCCGCGGTCGTTTCCGAGCGCCCCACGATCGAGTCGCCGCAGCCGAGGCCGTTGTCGTTTCCGAAGCGGTTCGTCCGCACGGGCGCGGTCATTTCCTCCGCCTCGTTCCAGATCCGGCGATCCGCGGGGGTCAGATCCGGCTCGGTCGGCGTGGGCACGATCAGCGCGAAGTCGGGGGCCGTGCCGGCGAACCGGATGTTCGGGATCATCCGGACGCGTCCGGCTTCGCGGTCCATGAGGACCAGGTTCAGCTGGCCGCGGGAAGTCAGGAAGCAGTCGAAGCACGGCATCGGGCAGCACATGGCGGCGGCGTGGACCGGAGCCAGCGCGATCAGGACCAGGGCGGTGAAACATGCGGCGGCAGCGGAGCGGAAGAGGGTCTTGGCGTTCACGGAACATCCTCCTTCATGAACAGGATCGATCGGCCGGAGCGTCGTCCGGGGGTGATCGACGCACCGGTGATTATGCCACGGTTTCCTACTCGAGATCCCAGGAAAATCCGGCGCTGAGCGTGGCGCCGCTGTGGTTCAGGTCGCGGAACGCCGCGTCGTGGGCGGCATCGAGGACCAGGATCAGTTTTTCCCGCACGAAGAGGCTCAGCGAGCGCGACAGGGACACTTCCGGCCCGAGGTCGCCCTGGAGGCCGAACGTGGCGGTGCTGTTCGCATCACCGAACGGCGGCTCGTAGCGGGAGAGCACGGTGAGGAACCCGGCGCCCGCGGTCAGGCGCACCGGGCTGTTCCCGGATCCGGACGAAATGTGGCGGACGCCGAAGGAGATCGGAACGGCGGTGTAGCGACTCTCCGGAGCGGTGAACGTTCCGTCGGCGGGAAAGTCCCGGCCGCTCGAGCGGATGATGCCGCCGCCGAGCACGAACCAGGTTCCGTCCGCGCCCAGCTTCGCGGACACGCCGACGTGAAAGTCGCCGCCGGAGCCGAACGCATCGCGCGTGTTCTCGCCGAACGGGATGTACACGCCACCACCCGTCTCGAACCGGAAGCGGGCATCGTCGGGGCCGGCCTGCGCGGGAGCGGCGGGGAGCAGCGCGGTAAGCAGCACGGCCAGGAGCAGTGGAGTCCCCCTACTCGTAAACATAAAATCCCCTCCCCGTCTTCCGACCGAGATGCCCGGCGGCCACCATCTTCTTCAGCAGCGGACACGGCCGGTACTTCGTGTCCGAGAATCCGTCGTGAAGGACCTGCATGATCGACAGGCAGGTGTCGAGGCCGATCAGGTCGGCCAGGGCCAGCGGACCCATCGGGTGGTTCATGCCGAGCTTCATCACCGTGTCGATCGATTCCTTCGTGGCCACGCCCTCCATCAGCGCGTAGACCGCCTCGTTGATCATCGGCATCAGGACCCGGTTCGAGATGAAGCCCGGAAAGTCGTTGACCTCGACCGGCGTCTTTTCGAGCTTCACGGCGAGGTCTTCGACCGCTTTCGTCGTTTCGTCGCTCGTGGCATGGCCGCGGATCACCTCGACAAGCTTCATCACCGGAACCGGGTTCATGAAGTGCATGCCGATGACCTTCTCCGGCCGCTTCGTGAACGCCGCGATCTCGGTGATCGAGATCGACGACGTGTTCGTGGCGAGGATCGTGGCCGGCGGGCAGATGTCGTCGAGCTTCCGGAAAATCTCCGCCTTCGTGTCGCGGTTTTCCACGACCGCCTCGACGACCAGCGCGGCCTTTGCCGCCGCGCCCATGTCGAGGCTCCCGCCGATCCGGCCGAGTGCGGCGCCCTTCACGTCCTCGGCCAGCAGCCCCTTCTTCACCTGCCGTTCGAAGTTCGCGGTGATCGTCTTGAGCGCCCGGTCGAGAAACTCCTGCTTCACGTCGATCAGAGTCACCGAAAAACCGTACTGGGCAAAGACGTGGGCGATGCCGTTGCCCATCGTGCCGCCGCCGATGACGGCCACGTTCTGCGGGGTCGTGGGATTCACGCGTGTTCTCCTTGTGATGGGGCCTGTCAGGCCTTGATACCGAGCTGCATGAAGACGAACGTCCAGATGTCCGTGTAGGCGTCGATGAGTTTCGTCACCGGCTTGCCCTGGCCGTGACCGGCCTTCGATTCCAGGCGGAGCAGGACGGGCTGCCCCGACGTGGACGCGGCCTGGAGCCGCGCCGCCATCTTCCGGGCGTGCAGCGGGGCCACCCGGCTGTCGGAGGCCGCGGTGTCGAGGAGCACCGCCGGGTACGCCGTGCCGTCCTTGACCCGGTGGTACGGCGAGTAGCGGAACAGCGCCTTGAACTGCTCCGGGTCCTCCGGGGACCCGTACTCCGGCATCCACAGCCGGGCGATCAGGAACTTGTGATAGCGCACCATGTCGAGCAGCGGCACCTGGCAGACGACGGCCCGGAACAACTCCGGGGCCTGCACGAGCGCCGCGCCCACGAGCAGCCCGCCGTTCGACCCCCCCTGGATGCACAGCTTGTTCGAGGACGTGTACTTGTTCCGGATCAGGTAGCGCGCCCCGGCCAGGAAATCGTCGAACACATTCTGCTTCCGGTCGAGCATTCCGGCCTGGTGCCAGTCTTCGCCGTACTCGCCGCCGCCGCGCAGGTTGGCCACGGCGAACACGCCGCCGCGCTCGAGCCAGAGAAACATGCCGCGGCTGAACGCCGGCGTCTGCGACACGCCGAAGCCGCCGTAGCCGTAGAGGATCGTCGGGTTGGCGGCGTTGAGCTTCAGCCCTTTCCGGTGGGCGATGAACATCGTGATCTTCGTGCCGTCCTTCGACGGGTACGACACCTGCTTGAGGACGTAGCCGGTGGTGTCCACGTCGGCGTCCACGCGGGCGTGCACGTCGAGCCGGGCGGCGGCAATGTCGTACCGGTACACGGTCGGCGGGATGTAATAGGAGGAAAACGACAGGAACGCCTCCGCTCCGTCCTGCTCCCCCTTCAGTTCCGCCACCGTTCCGAGGGCGGGCAGGGAGATGTCCTTTCCGGCGTCGCCGTCCGGCCCGTAGACCCGCAGCCGCGAGGACGCCTTTTCGAGAAACAGGCCGAAGACCTTTCCGCCGATGAACGCGGCGTTCTGGAGGACGCCCGTCCCCTGCGGAATGATCTCCCGCCGGTTGGCGCTGTCGGGCGCGGCAGCCTCTGCCTTGAGCAGCCGGAAGCGCGGCGCGCCGTCGTTCGTCAGGATGTAGAGCGCGTCGCCGGCCACCTCGACGGAGTGCAGCGCGTTCTTCCCCTCGGCGATCGTGGTCCACGGGGCGGCGGGGTCGGAGAGGTCCTTGAGATACACATCGGAGCGGCTGAACCCCACGAACACGGTGACGATCAGCCAGCGGCCGTCCTTCGACAGGTCCACGTTCGGCCAGTCGTCCGGCTGACGCCCTTCGCCGAAGATGAACGGATCGACGGCGGGATCGTTGCCGAGGATATGATGGTAGACGGCGCGGTTGTAGTTTTCCTCGCCGGCGGGCACCGAGCCCTTGGCCGGATAGCGCGTGTAGTAGAACCCCTTTCCGTCCGGCTGCCAGGCCACCGACGCGGCGCGCGTGTTCGGAATGGCGTCGGTGTGATCCTTGCCGGTGGCGGTGTCGCGCACGCGCAGCGTGGACCATTCACTGCCGCTGTCCGAGGTTCCGTAGGCCACAAGGCTCCCGTCCGGGGAGGGAAACCACCAGTCCAGCGCCGTCGTGGAGTCGGCGGACAGCGTGTTCGGGTCGATCAGGACCCGCGGCTTTCCGGAAAGTCCGTCGCGGACGTAAAGAACCGGCTGGTTCTGGTCGCCGGTGCGCCGGATGAAGAAGTGGCGCTCCCCGCGCACGGTCGGCGCCCCGATGACGCCGATGCGGAGCAGTTCACCGAGGCGCGTGCGGATCGTGTCCCGACCGGCAAACCCGGAGAGCATCGCCTGCGTGTAGCCGTTCTGCGCGCGGGTCCACGCCTCGACCTCCGGCGATTCGTCGTCCTCGAGCCAGCGGTACGGGTCGGGAACGACGGTGCCGAACAGCGTGTCGGCGGTCTCTTCAACGCGGGACGCGGGGGGGACGATCATCTGGCGGATTTTCCTTTCCGGTTCGGCTTTCGCGGGGGGCGGGGCCTTTTTCCTTGTTGCGGCCGGAGCCTTCTTTGCCGGAGCCTTCCTGGCGGGCGCCTTCTTGGCCGGGGCCTCTGCAAATTCCACCGGCCTGTCGCGCACCGGGGTAGTCTCAAAGCGTGGCGGCGCATGCCCGGCCGCAAACTCCGGCGGATCCTGCGCCTCTCCCGCCGCCGCTGCGCGGCCGGCGGCGAACACCGTGACGGACGCGATGACGACAACCATCGCGCCCGTCACGAAGGAAACGGACTTCAGGGTCAGATCTTCTCCACGGCGAGAGCCACCGCGTTTCCGCCGCCGAGGCAGAGCGTGGCCATCCCCGTCTTCTTGCCGCGATCCTCCATGGCGTACAGCAGCGTGGTCAGGACGCGGGCGCCGGACGCGCCGATCGGGTGACCGAGGGCCACCGCCCCGCCGTTCACGTTGACGCGGTCCCAGTCCCACTCCAGCTCGCGACCGTCCACGAGCGCCTGGGCGCTGAACGCCTCGTTGGCCTCGATGAGATCGAAGTGGTTGATGTCCACCTTCATCTTCTCGAGCAGCTTGCGGACGGCCACGACCGGCGCGTAGAACAGCATGGCCGGCTCGGTGCCGCCGGTCGTGTACCCGGTGATCCGGGCCAGCGGCTTCACGCCGAGGGCCTTGGCACGCTCCGCGGACATCACGACCAGCGCCGACGCGCCGTCGTTGACCGAGGGCGCATTGCCGGCGGTCACCGTGCCGTCCTTCTGGAACGCCGGCCGGAGCGCGGCCAGCTTCTCGATCGTCGTGTCCTTGCGCGGCCCCTCGTCCACGTTCATCGGAACCGGATCGCCCTTCCGCTGCGGCACGGGCACCGTCACGATTTCCTTCGTGAACTTGCCGGCCTCCATGGCGGCGATCGCCTTCCGGTGGCTTTCGAAGGCGAACTTGTCCTGGTCCTCGCGCGAACACTTGAACTTTTCGGCGATCAGCTCGGCCGCCGCGCCCATGTGGAAGTTGTTGTACACCTCCCAGAGACCGTCGTGGATCATGCCGTCCACCATCTGCTGGTGCCCCATCTTGAACCCCTCGCGGGCGCCGAACAGGTAGTACGGGGCGCGGCTCATCGACTCCATGCCGCCGGCCACGATGACGTCGGCGTCGCCGGCCTTGATCGCCTGGGCGGCGAGCATCACCGCCTTCAGGCCGGAGCCGCAGACCTTGTTGATCGTGACGGCGCCGACCGTGTCGGGAACGCCGCCGTAGATAGCGGCCTGGCGCGCCGGGGCCTGGCCCACGCCGGCCTGGAGCACATTGCCCATGATGACTTCCTCGACGGCGGAGGGCTCGATGCCGGCCCGCTGGATGGCTTCACGGACGCAGGCGGCGCCGAGCTGCGGCGCGG
>CAZQVN010000097.1:0-8378 GCA_964596775.1 uncultured bacterium | reverse complement strand
CCCCGCGGCCGCATCGCCCGCTACGCCCGCGGCTCCGACTATCACAACGTGATGGGGAAGAAGCTCCGCCGCCTGATGAAACGCTGGCGCGCCGAATTCCCGGGCCTCGACGGGCGCTGGTACGTGGACACCGGCCCGGTGATGGACAAGGCGTGGGCGGCCCGGGCCGGCGTGGGCTGGTACGGGAAGCACACGAATCTCGTGTCGCGCGAGCATGGATCGTGGCTGCTGCTCGGGACGATTCTTCTGAACCGCGAACTCGTGTACGACCCCGCGCACGACGACTTCTGCGGGACCTGCACGCGCTGCATCGACGCCTGCCCGACCGCGGCGATCACCGCGGAGCACGAGATCGACGCCCGGCTCTGCATCTCCTATCTCACGATCGAACACCGGGGCTCGATTCCGCTGGAACTCCGGCCGAAAATGGGAGACTGGATCTTCGGCTGCGACCTCTGCCTCGACGTCTGCCCGTGGAACCGGTTCGCGCGGGAATCACGGGAGGCCCGGTTCAGGGCGATCGAGGATCGCGCGGCGCCGGACCTTCTCCCGCTTCTTGCCTTGACGGAACCGGAGTTTCGGGAGAAGTTCGAGGGGAGCCCGATCCGCCGGGCCCGGCGCGACGGGTTCGTGCGGAACGTGGCGGTGGCACTCGGCAACGTGGGCGGCGCGGAGGCGCTGGACCCGCTTGCGAAGGCCGCCGCGGAGGATCCATCGGAACTCGTGCGGGAACATGCCGCGTGGGCGGTGACCCGCCTCACCGATAGACTGAAATGAGGGAGGACAACATGGCAACGGACCGGCCGGACCTCGGTGTTTTTTCCGTCTCCCTGTCCGTGAAGAATATCGAGGCGTCGCTCAGGTTCTACGGGAATCTCGGTTTCGAGGTCATCGACGGCGGCCACCGGCACGAGGCCTGGAAGGACGAGGGGGACAAGAAGTGGCGCATTCTCAGGAGCGGGTCCGCCACGATCGGCCTGTTCCAGGGACTGTTTGCCGGCAACGTCCTCACGTTCAATCCGCCGGACGTCCGGAGCATCCAGCAGCACCTGAAGGAGCGCGACGTGCCGATCCACCAGGCCACCGACGACGCCGGCACCGGTCCGGCGCACATCACGCTGATCGATCCGGACGGGAACGCCGTGCTGATCGACCAGCATTGAGGCGCTCATGAACCCGAACGAATTCCGCCAGGCCGGCCATCGCGTCGTGGACCGCCTCGCCGACTATCTCGAGAGCGTGGAGAACAAGCGGCTGTTTCCGGAGATCACGCCGAACGCGCTCGAGGCGCTGTTCGACGAGCCGCTGCCGGACGACGAAACGCCGCTCGACGCGATCCTCGCCGAGCTGGACGAAAAGCTGTTCCCCTACTGCTGCGAGGTCAATCACCCGGGCTACATGGGGCTGATCACGCCGTCGCCGTCACCCGCCGGAATCCTCGGCGATTTCATCGCATCGGCGCTGAACCAGAACGTCGGCGCGTACACGATCGGCCCGTCGGCGGTGGCCATGGAGCGGCGCACCGTCCGCTGGCTGACCGACCTGGCCGGCTACGGGCCGGGCGCCGGCGGCAACCTGACCAGCGGCGGGATGATGGCCAACTTCCTTGGGCTGAAGCTGGCCCGCGATCACGTGTCCGGAGATCGCGCGCAGCACGAGGGGGTCACGCGGCGCTGGGCGGCCTACACGTCCGAGGAGCGCCACATCTCCGTGGACAAGTCCTGCGACGCCGTGGGGATCGGCCGCGACGGCCTCCGGGTGCTGCCGACGAACGCGCAGTTCCAGCTGGACCTCGAGGCGCTCGATGCGGCGATCGCCGCCGACCGGAAGAACGGCGTGACGCCGATGTGCGTGATCGCGATGGGCGGGAGCACGAACAACGGGGCGGTGGACGACCTGGCGGCGCTGCGGAAGCTCTGCGACCGCGAGAAGATGTGGCTGCACGTGGACGCCGCCTACGGCGGCGGGATGTTCCTGTCGCGGCGGCGCCCCGGCGTGCTGGCCGGCATCGAGCGGGCCGACTCCATCACGATCGACCCGCACAAGTGGTTCTTCGCGCCGCTCGACGCCGGCGCGATCCTCGTGCGTGACGAAACGCAGCTGACCCGGTCGTTCGGCCAGAAGCCGGCGTATCTCACCGACGAGATGGACGCCGGCGGCGAGCGCTACCAGTACTATGTGCACGGGTTCGAGCAGTCGCGCCGTTTCCGGAGCCTCAAGGTGTGGATGGCGTTCAAGCGGTACGGGTCGCGGCGGATCGGAGGCTGGATCGACGCGAACCTCGAGCAGGCCGACCGCCTGTACGACCTCGCGAGCGCCCACCCGGATTTCGAGGTGGCCGTGAAGCCGGTGATGTCCGCGATCTGCATCCGCTCCCTCGCCGACGGCGGCAACGAAGCGGCGTCGGCCCGCCGGCATGCCGCGGTGGTCCGCCGCATCGAGGAAGCGGGCCGTTTCTGGTTTTCCACGACGCAGCTCAAGGGGAAGACCTGGTTCCGCATCAACCCGGTCAATTTCCGCACGCGGCTCGAGCACATGGACGAACTGTTCGCGACGCTCGTCGCGGAGTGCGCGCGGCAGGACTTCCAATCGTGATCGAATTCCCTACAATGAGGCGACAGGCGACCGGTGTGTCGCGCAGGGAGGTCCATACATGTCGATCAAGACACCGCAGGAACTCGAAGGGTTGAAACGGATCGGCCGGATCGTGGCCTCCGTGATGCACGAAATGGCCGCGGCCATGGAGCCCGGCATGACCACCGCCGACCTCGACGCGATCGGCCGTGAGGCGCTGGCCAGGAGCGGCGCCCGCTCCGCGCCGATCCTCACCTACGGGTTTCCCGGCGCCACCTGCATCAGCGTCAACGACGAGGCGGCGCACGGCATTCCGGGCAAGCGGGTGATCCGCCCCGGCGACCTCGTCAACATCGACGTGTCCGCGGAACTCGACGGCTTCTTCGCCGACACCGGCGCGTCGTTCCCGCTCGATCCGGTCACGCCGGAGATGGAGGCGCTCTGCGCCGCCGGCCGGCGCGCCCTGGACAAGGGGATCGCCGCGGTGAAGGCCGGGGGGCGCATCAGCGAAATCGGTCGCGCCGTGCAGAAGGAAGCGGCTGGAAGCGGCTACGGGGTCGTGGGCAATCTCGGAGGTCACGGGGTGGGACGCCGGCTGCACGAGCAGCCCGGCGACGTTCTCAACTACTTCGACCCGCGCGACCGCCGCAAGCTGACCGAAGGGCTCGTCCTGACGATCGAGCCGTTCGTTCTCGTCAGCCCGGAGCCGGTCGTCCAGGTCGTGGAAAAGGGGGACGGCTGGACGCTGCTCACGCCGAACGGCGGCCTGGTGGTCCAGTACGAGCACACGATCGTGGTGCGGGGAAACAGCGCGATCATCGTCACGTCGCTGGACGAGGCGGCCTGATACCGCCAGGCGTGCTGCCGCCGGACTGACCCAACCGGTCGTTCAACCGGGCGCCTCGACGACCCGGGCGCCGCGATTCAACTTTCCGCCGGCTTCAGCGCCTGCGCTTCCTCTTCCGCGCCGGTTTCAACGCACCCTTGATCTTCAACTCCACCGCGTCCGCGTAACGCTCGACCGCCGTTTCCACCGCCCGCCGTGCTTCCGCCGCGGGTTTCGAGCCCCCGGCCGCCTCCTCGTAATGGAGCGCCAGGACCGAAAGCGTTCCCGCCTTCCGGTCCGCCTTCAGGTCGATCCGCGCCACGAGATCCTCGCCGGCCAGGACCGGGAGGCAGAAGTAGCCGAACTCCCGCTGCGGTTCCGGCGTGAAGATCTCGAGCTTCTGGCTGAAATCGAAGAACGCGAGCACCCGCGGCCGCTCCCAGAGCACCGGATCGAACGGCGAGAGCAGGACGCCCCGATCGCGCCGGGGGCGGAGGCGTTTCAGCGAGTCGGCCAGTTCCAGATCCTCCGGCCGGATCCACCCCGCGGTCTTCTTCCCGTTCCGGTCCCGGAGTGCCACGGCCACGATCCGCCCCTCCTCCTCCAGCGACCGGACCGTCGCCTTGATCTCCGGCTGCAGGTTGATCATCCGCCAGGTGCGCGCCAGCGTTCCGCTGGTGGCCCAGCCGTGACCCTCGAACGCCTTCAGGAACAGCCGGCGGAACGCTTCGGCGCGCGGCGTCTCCCGGTTCAGGAACTCCGCGGGGATCACCCGTTCGGGCAGGTCGAACGTGCGCTGGAACGCCTTCCGCTCGCGGACGGCCAGCCGCCCCTCCGAAAAGAGGGTCACCGCCACCCGCTTGAGCGGCTTGTGATCCCACCAGGTGCCCCGGCTGTCCCCTTCGAGGTCGCTGGACTTGAGCGGCCCGTCCTCGCGGACCCGCCGGAGGAGTTCCTCGCCGAGCCCCTTGAACCGGCGATGGACCTCCCGGCACCACGTGCTCTTCAGCCGTCCCTGCCGCCGGAACGCAAAATCGGGATACGCGGACATCGGCATCCAGCAGACTTCGTGCCCCCAGTACTCGAACAGGGGTTCGCCGGGTTTCAGGAGCGCCTCGCCGAGGTGCGGAGGAAATCCCTCGAGGCGCGACAGGAGAACCAGCGCATGGCTCCGCGCTCCGGCCACCGACACGGTGTCGAGCTGGAGATACCCGAAGCGGTCGATGACCGCGTGCGCCGCCTTCCGGGTGCGGCCGCGCAGCGGCAGGCCGGTTCGGCGCGGGAGAAGCAGGCCGGCGCGGACGAGGGCCAGGCGGCGCGCCGCAGCAACATCGATCGTTTCCATGGCCCGGGATTCTAGTCCATCGCGGCGCTCCGGGGCACCTTGTCCGGGCCGGACGCACTCGCTACCATGCGCGCATGAGCGCACCGGGGCGATCCGTCGTAGTTGTGGACGGCATCCGCACGCCGTTCGCGAAATCCGGGACCGCGCTCGACCGGGTGTCCGTGATCGAACTCGGGCGCGTGGCGCTCCGCGAACTCCTCGACCGCACCGGCCTCGATCCGGCGCTCCTCGACGAGGTCATCGTCGGCAACGTGGCGCAGCCCGCCGAGGCCGCGAACCCGGCCCGGGTGGCGGCGCTCGCCGCCGGTGTGCCGCTGTCCGTTCCCGCCTTCACGGTCAACCGCAACTGCGCGTCCGGCCTGCAGAGCGTGGTCGACGCGGCGCTCCGGATCGAGTCGGGGCGGGCGGACCTGGTCGCCGCCGGCGGCATGGAGTCGATGTCGCAGATTCCGGTGCACTATCCCGAGTCGTTCAAGTCGAAACTGTTCGCCATGGCCAGGGCCCGCTCCGCGCCCGCCCGCCTCGGCAGGGCGCTCGCGTTCCGCGCGGCCGATTTCAAGCCGGTGATCGCGATCGAGGTCGGCCTCACCGACCCGCAGTGCGGCCTCAACATGGGGGAGACGGCGGAGGTCCTGGCGAAGGAGTTCGGGATCACCCGCGAGGCGCAGGACGCGTTTGCGCTCCGCAGCCACGAGCGGGCCGCCGCGGCGCAGGAGGCCGGACGCCTCGGAGAGGAGATCGTCCCGGTTGCGGTGCCGCCCGGCTACACCGCGATGGTCGCCGCGGACCACGGGCCGCGACCGAACCAGTCCGTGGAGGCCCTGGCGAAGCTGAAGCCGTACTTCGACCGCAGGTTCGGCACCGTCACCGTGGGGAACGCCTGCCCGGTGACCGACGGCGCGGCGATGCTGCTGCTCGCGTCCGAGGACAGGGCACGGGAACTCGGCCTGCCGATCCTCGGCCGGTTGAAATCGTGGGCGTTCGCCGGCCTCGATCCGGCCCGGATGGGTCTCGGTCCCGCGTTCGCCGTGCCGAAGGCGCTCGACGCCGCGGGCCTTTCCCTGGCCGACATCGACCTCATCGAGATCAACGAGGCGTTCGCCGCCCAGGTCCTGGCCAACGCGCGGGCCTTCGAGTCGACGCCGTTCGCCCGCGACCACCTCGGGCGCGATGCCGCAATCGGCGCGCTCGACATGGACCGGGTCAACGTCAACGGCGGGGCGATCGCGCTCGGCCATCCGGTCGGCGCCACCGGTTCGCGGCTCGTCCTGACGCTGCTCAGGGAAATGGCCCGGCGTGATGTGAAGCGCGGCCTGGTCACGCTCTGCGTGGGGGGAGGCCAGGGCGCGGCCCTGGTGTTCGAGCGATGAGCGGCGTGCGCCTCGACGTGGCCTCCAGCGGGATCGCCCGGCTGGTTCTCGACACGCCGGACCAGAAGGTGAACATCCTGAGCGGCGCCGTGCTGGAGGAGATCGCGCGGACGCTCGATGAAGCGAAGGTCCGGAGCGACGTGAAGGCGCTCGCCGTCGTGAGCGGCAAGCCGGGTACGTTCATCGCCGGCGCCGACGTCACCGAGATCAACGCGATCGGGACCGCCGAGGAAGGGGTGCGGAAGTCCGCGGAAGGGCAGGCCATCCTCCACCGCCTTGCCGATCTTGGCAAGCCGACCCTCGCCGCGATCGACGGCGTCTGTCTCGGCGGCGGCCTGGAGCTGGCACTGGCCTGTTCGTTCCGCCTGGCCACGGACGAAAGGCGCACGAAGCTCGGCCTGCCGGAAGTGCGCCTCGGCATCATCCCCGGCTTCGGCGGCACGCAGCGCCTGCCGCGGCTCGTGGGACTGCCGGCGGCGCTGGACCTGATCCTGACCGGCCGCGCGGTGAGCGGCGCCTCCGCATACCGGATGGGTCTCGTGGACGCCGTCGTCCCGGCGGCGTATCTCCAGGCCCGGGCGGACGCCTGGCTCCTGCACGCGCTGGAACGTCGCGCCCGGCGCGGTCGTTACGCCCGGCTCGAGCGGCGCCGGAAACGCCCGGCCGGGGCGCGGTTCCTCGACTCCGCATTCGGTCGGCCGATCACGCTGTTCCTGGCGCGGCGGAAGCTCGACCGGACGCTGAACGGCATCTACCCGGCGCCCTACCTGGCGCTCAAGGCCGTGAAGAAGGCGTACACGAAGAAGATCGTCCCCGGCCTTGCCGCGGAGGCACGGCTCGTCGGCCCGCTCATCGTCTCGCCGACCAGCAAGAACCTCACCTGGCTGTTCACCGCGAACAACGACGCCCGCCGCGAAGGGCAGGTCACGGATCCGGTCACGGGTGCCGCGGCGATTCCCCGGCCCGTGCGGCGCGCCGCGGTTCTCGGAGCCGGCGTCATGGGGGGCGGCATCGCGCATCTCCTGGCGTCGGAGAAGATCCCGGTGCGGCTCAAGGACGTGAACGCCGAGGCCCTGCTCAAGGGGCTCCAGGCCGCGTCCGGCCTGCTCGACAGGCAGGTGGCCCGCCGGAAAACGAGCCGCCGCGAAGCGATGCAGCAGATGGCCCGGATCGCGCCGACGCTCACCTACGACGGGATGGGCACCGCGGACGTCGTCATCGAGGCCGTCGTCGAAAACGCCGCGGTCAAGCAGGAGGTGCTGAAGGAGGTCGAGGCGCGCGTCTCCGAGCGCTGCGTGTTCGCCACGAACACGTCGTCGCTGCCGATCCGGCTGATCGCCGAGCGCGCCGTCCATCCGGAGCGCGTCGTTGGCCTCCACTTCTTCAACCCGGTGCACCGGATGCCGCTCGTGGAGGTGATCGCCGGGGAGCGGACGTCGCCGGAAGCGGTGGCCACCGTGCACGCCCTGGCCCGCCGGCTCGGCAAGACGCCGATCGTCGTCAGGGACGAGCCCGGCTTTCTCGTGAACCGCGTGCTCACCGCGTACCTCGCCGAGGCGTTGAAGATGCTCGCCGAAGGCAGCGACCCCGTCCTCGTCGACCGGGCCATGGAGCATTTCGGCATGCCGATGGGCCCGTTCGCGCTGTTCGACCAGATCGGCTTCGACACGGCGTCCAAAGCCAGCAAGGCCATCGAGGCGATCAACGAAAAATACCTCCCCAAGGTCAGCGTGATGTCGCGGCTTGTCGAATCGGGACGGCTCGGCGCCAAGAACGGCCGCGGCTTCTACCGCTACACGAAGGGGCGCCGCCGGGGATTCGATCGGAAAGTCCTCCACCTCGTCGACCGCCACGGACACGCCGAAAGGGACATCGAGACGATCCAGAGCCGTCTCTACCTGCCGATGGTCAACGAGGCGGTGCGCTGTCTCAACGCCGGCGTGGCCCAAAGCCCCGCGGACATCGATCTCGGCATGGTGATGGGCACCGGGTTTCCCCCGTTCCGCGGCGGACCGCTCCGGAACGCGGACATCGCCGGGATCTCCGCGATCGTGGAGAGGATGAACGCCCTCGCGGCGAAGCACGGGCAGCATCTGGCGCCGGAACCGGCACTCGTGGAGATGGCGCTGGGGGGACGGAGATTCTACCCGGAATGAGCGCCGCCACCGATCTGCGCCGCCTGGAGAGCGCAACCAGGACCTTCGACAGCGCCGCCGCCGCGCTCAAGCTCGCTCTCCTGAAACGCCTCGCCCGCGCCCGGCTC
>CAZQVN010000096.1:0-8559 GCA_964596775.1 uncultured bacterium | reverse complement strand
AGCTTCACCCGCTCGGGCGTCAGGCCGTTCGCGTAGATCGCCGACTGGCTGTGATCGGTGATCCCCAGGTACTGAAGCCCCATGGCGATCGCGGCCTCGGCCATCTCGTCGATCGTGGCCGACCCGTCGCTCCAGTTCGTGTGGAGATGAAGCAGCCCCTTGATGTCCCGATCGGTGATGAGATCGGGGAGGCCGTCGTTTTCCGCGGCGTCGACTTCGCCCGTGTCCTCGCGGAGTTCCGGTTCCACGTAGACGAGACCCAGCTCCCTGTAGATGTCCGCCTCGTCCCGGCACGGGATGTTCTTCGCGGCGTCGTCGGAGTCGGTGCCCCGGTACAGCCCGTACTCGTTGAGACGGAGCTTCCGCTTGATCGCGCGGCCGCGGAGCGCCACGTTGTGGGCCTTGCTCCCGGTGAAGTACATGAGCGCGTACGGAAACTCCGCGTCGGTCACGCAGCGGAGGTCGGCGGCGATCCCCGACTCCATCCGCACGCTCGACTTCGTTTCGCCGTGGCCGATCACCGACTCCACGCCGTCGAGGCCGACGAAGCGGTCCATGATCGGTGCCGGGTCGTCGGTGGCCACCACGATGTCGATGTCCTTCACGGTTTCCAGGCGGCGGCGCAGGCTCCCGGCCACGCTGATCCGCTTCACCTGTTTCATCTTCGAGAGCACATCGGTGATGCGGCGGGCTTCGCGCTCGGCCACGTGGATGAGGTAGCGGCCGGAGTTCTTCCGGATGTGCTCGATCCCCTTGAGGATCTTTTCCTGCGATTTCTCGCCGAATCCGGACAGTCCGGCGATCCGGTTTTCCCGGGCCGCCGTTTCCAGGTCGGCCACCGTGTTCACGCCGAGCTTTTCATGGACGACCCTGGCCTTCTTGGGGCCGAGGCCGGGGATCTCGAGCAGCTCCAGGAACCCGTCGGGAAACTCCGCGCGCAGCTTCTCGTGATACTCGAGTTTTCCGGTCGTCACCAGCTCGGTGATCTTTTCGGCGAGCGCCGAACCGATGCCGCGGATCTCCTTCAGCCGCCCCTCGCGGACGACCGTGACCAGGTCCTCTTCCATCGACGTGATGAGCCGGGCGCCGCTCTGGTAGGCGCGCGTCTTGAACGGGTTCTCCCCCTTGAGTTCGAGGAGCGTGCCGATTTCCTCGAGGACCCGGGCCACCGTGCGCTTGTCCATCGTGTCTATTTCCAGGTGAGAATCAGCGATGTCGAGAAAATCCGGTCGGTCCGCTCGATGCCGGGCCGTGGCCGGTTTTCGTAATTGAGGTCGAACGAGGTCTTGAGCATCGTCCAGCCGGAGAGGGGAAGCAGGAGGCTCATGTCCGAATCGATGCGGTAGTCGTCGAGCGGCTTCTCGAAACCCTGGACGACGAACATCGTGTGGGTGAACTTCCCCTTGTTCGGCAGGAGCAACTCTCCCTTCGTCCGCCAGGACCAGCGGAAATCACGCCGTTCCGCGCCGTCGGATTCGAAGCGGTTGTACTCGCGGATTCCGGCGAGGCTCAGCGAGGCGCTGCCCTTCGAACCGACGAGGGGAGTCCACTTGCCGCCGACGGCGCCGATCGCGCGGATGTCGATGTCGCGAAACCGGTTGTTCAGGACCGAGGCGTACGTGAACAGCGACCAGTGCTTCCAGGGGTAGTAGTCGTAGTTGAACGCGCCCTGGATCTCCTGGGTGTTCTTCGTGTCGCGGAGTTCGCCGTAGCGGACGGAGGCGGACAGCGCCATGGTGGAGTGATCCTTCACGTGGGCGATCCGGTTGCGGTTCACGAGGTCCAGCTTTTCCGTGTTGCCGCCGGAGGCGGAAAAGCCGAGCTCGACGTTGCCGGAAAGGCCGTTTTCGGCGGATGCCGGGCAGGGAAGGGTCATTGCGATCAACAGGGCGGCCAGGGCTGTGGTCCTCGAGAATCTCGTCACATCAACTCCAGGCAGGGATCATGTGCGGTGGGCGGACAACTTTCGAGATAACCATGGGTTCAGAATACACGATTCACGGCGGCCCTTCACATCACGGGCAGGGCCTCGTCCCGCGTCGAGAGTCCGCCCGCCCGCGATTTGGAACCGCCCGCGTATCCCCGTATACTCCGACATCACCATGAGCACAGAACTCCCCGAAATCGTTCCGATCTTTCCGCTGCCGAACATCGTCCTGTTCGCCGGCTCCGTCCTTCCGCTGCACATTTTCGAGCCGCGCTACCGTGAACTCGCCGCGGACGCGCTGGAGGGGGACCGGATCATCGTGCCGGTCCTGCTCAAGCCGGACTGGGATCTCGAGGACACCGACACGCCGCCGGTCTTTCCGGTGGCCACGGCAGGCCGGATCGTCACGTCGCAGAAGATGCCGGACGGCCGCTATTTCGTGACCCTCCAGGGTACCGTCCGGCTCCGGATCCTCGAGGAGATACCGGGGAAGTCGTACCGGAGGGCACGCGTGGCGGTGATGCCGGAGGACCGGGCATGGATCGACACGGAGGATTCGGGGCCGGAAATGGTGCAGCTCCTGGCCCGGTTCCACGCGCTCCACGGCAACGTGCAGATCTCCACGAGCGGGTTCGATCCGGCCACGCACTCCGCGGCGCGGGAGATCACCCTGAACACGATCGCCACCCACATCGAGACGGACCCGGTGACCCGCCAGGGGCTGCTCGAGGAAAACGACCTCGGGGAGCGGGCGCGCAGGGTCGGAGAGATCCTGGCGCGGAGCCTCAAGGAAAAGGACATCCTGCGTCGTCACGGGGGAAACCGCCCCGATGACCCGACGATGAACTGAGGGAGAGAGCCGTGCCCACGAAGACCAAACCGAATCGCGCCGCGAAGAAGAAAACCGGCCGCTTCGTGCCGGGCCGGCGGAAGGATCTTCCGGAGACGGCGAAGCGCGAGGCGCACAAGCGGATCGGCCCGATCCTCGAACTTCTCGAGGACGCCTACCCCGAAGCGAACTGCGCGCTGCACCACGACAACCCGCTCCAGTTGCTCGTGGCCACGATCCTCTCCGCGCAGTGCACCGACGAGCGGGTGAACATCGTCACGAAGGAGCTGTTCCGGAACTACCGCACCGCGGCGGACTACGCGCATGCCGACCAGGCCCGCCTGGAAAGCGAAGTGCACTCCACCGGCTTCTTCCGCAACAAGGCGAAGAACATCATCGGGATGGGGAAGCGGCTCGTGGAGGAACACGGCGGCGTCGTGCCGAAAACGATGGAGGAGATGCTGGCGTTGCCCGGCGTGGCCCGGAAGACGGCCAACGTGGTGCTCGGCAACGCCTGGGGCATCGCCAGCGGCGTCGTCGTGGACACGCACGTGGGGCGGATCAGCCAGCGCCTCGGCCTGACGAAGAGCGACGATCCGGTCAGGGTAGAGGAGGACCTGCAGCGTCTGGTGCCGAAGGAGCGCTGGATCCGCCTGTCGCACCAGCTGATCCTGCACGGCCGCGCGATCTGCGATTCGCGGAGGCCGCGCTGCGGCGTCTGTACGCTCGCCCCTCACTGTCCTTCGGCGGAGCCCGGCGAGTAGCGGGCCCGGTCGGCCTCCGGGCCCGGCCTCCACCTTTACGGACGGTCCTGCTGTCCCTCGGCCCGCGCGGAGGAACAGCCCGCGCCCTGCGTGGTGCCGCGATCCTCGAGCGCCCGGCCGACCGCCTCCTGCACCTTCTGGCGATTCAGCACCCAGGCCGGCGCCAGGATCGAGTCCGCCTTCTGCGACACGACGATCGGCTGTACCGCCACGTCGGCGGGAATCATCTCGAGAAACCGCGCGGCCCGTTCGGCGAACGTTTCCAGGTCCTCCTCCTCGATCTCGCCGTCCTGAAACCGCCTGGCTTCCGGGCTGCCGTCGACGATCGCCGGGGCCACGAAGCCGATCGCGTCCGGCTTCAGCCTGAGGATCCGCTCCGCCGCCGTTTCGAGGCTCAGGAATCCGTGGCTGGAGTCCTCCCGTTCCCCCGCCCGCTCGAGGTCGACGAGCACGCCGATTTTCAGCCGCTCGTCCATCCCCCGCGGGCGCTCCTCGGGCACGTTCTCCAGGTCCAGCCAGACTTCGCGGTCCGGCGTCACGTATTCGGCCAGGAGCCGCGTCATCTCCTCGGTCAACTCGCCCGGGCGCGCCGACACCATGATGGCCGCCACGGCGTCGATCGCCGCGGTGTCCAGCGTGGCGCGGAGGTGATCGAGCGGAAACGGCAGCGGGGCCACCGGGATCGTCACGATGAGCCGGTGTTCGGCCTCGCCGTGCCGCCGCGTGAAGTTCGATCCGCGCCGGATCTGCTCGTGCGCGGGGTATCCCCGGCCGTAGGCGGGATCGACACGGGACGCCTCCGCGCAGAACGGACAGGCCGCCTTTCCCTCCGGGTACGGGCAGACCATTCCGCCGGTGAGCGTGACGCGCTGCAGCTTGTCCGCGAAGCGGGCGCGCAGGTGATCGTTGAACGTGTGATAACGGCGATGGGGCGTCATGGCGTCCCTCCGGAAGGCGGCGGCGCTCCGGGTTCGGACAGCATCTCCAGGAACAGCCTGATGCTTCCGGGCGCGTGGCCGGCAAAGTGGTTGTTGAAGTACAGGAAGAGATCGACGGGCTTCCTGAGGAAATCCCGGATCACCGGGACCCAGCGTTCCGATTCCGGCGCCCGGTTCACCGCCAGGCTGCCCCACGGCCGGTCGCGTCCCTCCACGAGCGCGTCCATCGCCTTGTGATCTCCGAGGAAACGGGCGTACACGAAATCGCCGGTGACGAGATCGTGCTTTTCGAGCAGCGTCGTCACCGGAGGCATCGTGTAGTACTCGAGCAGCACGAGCGCGATCCCTTTCGCCCGCAGCAGGTCGAGGAGCGGCGGCTCGATCCAGCGGTCGTTCCGCACCTCCACGGCAAAGCGTTTGTCCGCGGGCAGCTTCGGCAGGAACGCCTCGAGCCGCGCGAGAAAGTCGCGTCCGGTTTCCCACTCCTCGGGATCCTTCGCCCGCGGCTGATAGGGAAACTGGAAGAGGATCGGGCCGAGCCGGTCGCCGAGATGGTCCATCCGTTCGAGAAACAACCGGAAATCGTCGTCGCCGCCGGCCAGGTAGTGATCGTGGGTGATCGTTCTCGGCACCTTGGCGCTGAACAGGAATCCGTCCGGCGTCTTCCGGCGCCAGGCCTGCACCGTCTTTTCCGAGGGGATGCCGTAGAACGTGGAGTCGATCTCGACGGTGCCGAGCTGCCGGGCGTACTCGACGAGGTAGGCGGCGGGTTTCGCTCCGGACGAATAGAACGTGCCGCACCAGTCCGCGGTGGACCAGGAACTGGTGCCGATCCGAAGCCCGGGGGGCACCAGGGCCGGGTCTATATAAGGTGGCGGGGGTGGAAACAGGTCTGTCTGGAATCCGGACACGGCTCAATTCCCTTGTGGATGTGATGGCGCGGCTCGGACCGTTTCCGAAATGGAACGGCGCGAGGATACCCCCTAGCGGGGGCCGCGTAAAACCCCCCGGGTCCGCCGGCCATCCGGGCGCCGGACGGCCGGCACCGCCCCGCACGGCCGGACAGCACCGGGGTGGGAGCCCCGGAACTCGAGCGGCGCTTCGATGGTCCGGGTCCGGACATTACCCGGTACAGCCCAATGTGGCCTCGGCACCCTGATTTTGCTATCGTCTTGGCCCATTCCAGAAGACTTGAAGCCGTTCACGACCCGGGAAAGGATCACCGCCATGTCCGTCAATATGACGCCCAATGTTTTCGAGCATGCCATGGAGCAATTCGACGCGGCGGCCCGGATTCTCAACCTGAATCAGAACCAGATCGCCATGATCAAGGAGCCGCGCCGCGCCACCGAGGTGAACCTTCCGGTCCGCCTCGACAACGGTTCGATCCGGCTGTTCAAGGGATACCGGGTGCAGCACTCCATCGTCCGCGGGCCGGCCAAGGGGGGCATCCGCTTCCACCCCGGCGTGACGCTCGACGAAGTGAAGGCGCTGGCGTTCTGGATGACGTACAAGTGCGCGGTCGTCGACATCCCGTTCGGCGGCGGCAAGGGCGGCGTCGTCGTCGATCCGAGCACGCTCTCCGAATCGGAACTCGAGCGCCTGTCGCGCCGCTACATCGCCGAGATGTCCGACCTGTTCGGCATCGACAAGGACGTGCCGGCTCCCGACGTGAACACGAACCCGCAGGTCATGGCCTGGATGATGGACACGTACAGCATGCACGTGAAGCAGCATGTGCCCGGCGTCATCACCGGGAAGCCGCTGGAAGTGCACGGGTCGCTGGGGCGGAACCGCTCGACGGCGCTCGGCGTGATCTTCTGCATCCGCCAGGCCGCGGAACATCTCAAGATGGACCTCAGGAAGTGCCGCGCCGCCGTCCAGGGCTTCGGCAACGTCGGCTCGTTCTCGGCGCAGTTCCTGTACGAAGACGGCGCGAAGGTCGTGGCCATCGCCGACATGTACGGCACGTTTTCCAACCCGGACGGCATCAACATTCCGGAGGCCATGGAATACTCGCAGAAACACCGGGGCCTGAAGGGATACGAAAAGGAGTCTGGCTGCACGTTCGATCCCGATTCCAACGCGGTTCTCACCGCGGAGTGCGACATCCTCGTACCCGCCGCCCTCGAGGAAGTCATCACGAAGGAAGTGGCGCAGAAGATCTCGGCGAAAATCGTGGCCGAAGGAGCCAACGGCCCCACCACCGGCCCGGCCGACGAAATCCTCACCGAGCGCGGCGTCTTCATCATTCCCGACATCCTCTGCAACGCCGGCGGCGTCACCGTGTCGTACCTCGAATGGGTCCAGAACCGGATGGGTTACTACTGGTCGTACGAACGCGTCAACGCCGATCTCGATCGTTTCATCACCGGGGCGTTCCAGGCGGTGCTCAAGTCATCTCTCGACAACAACGTGAACATGCGGGTGGCCGCGTTCATCGTGGGGATCGAGAGGGTGACGAAGACGGCGGAGATGAGAGGGTTGTACGCATAGCATTCGCCGGCCATAGGCCGGTGAATTGGGAAGAGGAGGGGCGCGTCTCGGCGTCCCTGCCCTGCCTTGACTTCGCTCGGCGCTCCGCACGGCTCCGCCCTCCTGGCTCCGCTCGGCACTCCCACGATCCGCCCTCATGACTCCGCCAGCTCCGCGACGGCCCCTCGAACGGAAGCGCCGCACCCGCCTGCGACCCAGCCCCGCTTGGTTGTGATGGAACTGGTCCCGGGACCAGTTGGGCGCCTGTAAAAATTATCAAAGAAAACTCTTGACGGGTTATCAAAGAGGTCTTGCTGGATCGCAATACCTTCACACAGAGTTGTCTCCATGCTCTGTGGTTTATCGAATCCAGCGCGAACTCGATGAACCAGTATTCCGTTGAGGTGTTTGCCTGCGTTTCGCAATCCTGCTCGCCGCCATGCGTTGGCAAACCAGCATGATATAAACAGCGAATGCACACACACACTTCGATAGCGGAGCTATCCGACGACGCACTCATCGCACGGACACGGTCTCTGGTTCGGAACGAGCGCGCGGCCACTGCCGCGCTGGTGGCGCATCTCGCGGAGATGGATGCGCGGCGGTTGTATTTGGCCGAGGGGTATTCATCTCTCTTTGTGTACTGCATGCAGGCGCTGCATCTCTCGGAGTTTGCGGCGTACACGCGGATCGCCGCGGCGCGCGCGGGGCGACGGTTTCCGCTGGTGTTCGAGCGGCTGGCCGATGGGGATGTTCACCTGTCCGCGGTGGATCTGCTGGCGCCGCACCTGACGGAGGAGAACCATCGCGAGCTTCTGGACCAGGCCCGGCACCGGAGCAAGAGAGATGTCGAGAAGATCGTGGCGGAGATCGCGCCGAGGCCGCCGGTGGTTGCGATGGTGAGGAAGTTGCCGGTCAGGAATACGACGACGCCTCTGGCGGAGGAGGGGGCGGATGGAGTTGGGTCGGCGTTCGAGCCGACAAACCATCTGCCGAGTGGACCTGGCTCGGCACAGGAGATCACTTTGCAAGAAAGTGCTGTTCCGGAGCCGCCCAGGACCTCGCAGGCGAGCTTTGCTCGCCCGCGTGTTCAGCCGCTTTCCAGGGAACACTACAAAGTTCAGTTCACCGCCGACCCGGCCACCGTCGAACTGCTCCGCCGGGCCCAGGATCTCCTCCGTCACCAGATTCCGAATGGAGATCCCGCGGCGATCTTCGCCATGGCGCTCGGGGATCTCGTTCAGAAACTGGAAAAGCGGAAGGCGGCTTCAACGACTCGCCCACGGGCGGCGAAGCCGACGACCGCCGAAGAAGCACAATCAAATCGAGTGCGCGCCGGCTCAGCGCTCGGCACACCCCTTCCGCCAGCGACGACCGCACGCAACACCCGCCACATCCCGGCCGCCGTCCGCCGCGAAGTCTGGCGTCGCGACGCGGGGCAATGCGCGTTCCAAGCCGGGAGCGGTCGGCGCTGCTCTGAAACCGGCCATCTCGAACTGCATCATGTGAAGCCGTTCGCCCGGGGTGGTCGGGCCACGGCGGACAACATCGAACTGCGCTGCCGCGCCCATAATCAGTATGAAGCCATCCAGGTTTTTGGCGAGCGCTCCGGTATGGTCGTGCGGG
>CAZQVN010000095.1:0-8566 GCA_964596775.1 uncultured bacterium | reverse complement strand
TCCGCCATCCTGGCTCCCGCGGGCCTCCGAATCACCGCGGACGGGAGGACGACCCGCGGCACGCCTGCTCCGGTGCTTCAGGACGGTCCGCGCCACCGGGCGGCCCTGGGGCTACTCCTTCGTGATCTTGAGATGGAGATCCCGGACGTCGCGCTCGTCCACTTCCGCCGGGCAGCCGTCCATCAGCGATGAAGCGCTCTGCGTCTTGGGGAAGGCGATGACGTCGCGGATCGAGGTGCGGCCGGTCATCACCATGATGAGACGGTCGAGCCCGGGGGCTATGCCCCCGTGCGGCGGTGCCCCGTACTGGAATGCCTCGAGGAGGAAGCCGAAGCGCCGCTCCGCTTCCTCGGGCGAGAGGCCGATCACCTTCATGACCCGTTCCTGGATGTCGCGGCGATGGATTCGGATCGAGCCCGATGCCAGCTCGACGCCGTTGCACACGAGATCGTAGAGCTGCGCGTGGACTTTGCCCGGATCCGACTCGAGGAAATCGAGATGCTCCTCCATCGGCATCGAGAAGATGTGGTGCGCCGGAACCCAGCCCCCGTCCCCGTCCGGCTCGAACAGGGGAAACTCGCGGACCCAGAGAAAGTTGTATTCCTTTTCGCGGCCGGCGATCAGCGGCTCCCCGAGTTCCGTCCGCACCGCGCCGAGCGACTTGCACGCGGTGTCGCGGCGGTTGTCGGCCACGAACAGGAGCATGTCGCCGGGCTCGGCGGACAGCGCCTTCGTGAACGCGGCCGCATCGAGGAACTTCGCCACGCCGCCGTCGAGACCCTCGGCGGTCACCTTCGTCCAGGCCAGTCCCTTCGCGCCGTACGTCTTCGCCGCCGCCTCGAGGTCCATCACGTCCTTGCGGCTCATCGCGGCGCCGCCGGGCACGCGGAGACCCATCACCGCGCCGCCGGCCTCGGCCACCGACTTCATGACCTGGAACTCCGAGGCGCGGCCGAGGTCGGTCACGTTCGTCATCTCGAGGCCGAAACGGGTGTCCGGCTTGTCGCTCCCGAAGCGGTCCATGGCCTCGCGGTAGGTGAGGCGCGGGAACGGCGTCGGCAGGTCCACGCCGAGCACGGACTTGAACACGTGGCTCATCAGCCCCTCGATGAGGGTGAAGACCGTGTCCTCGCGCGGAAACGCCATCTCGATGTCGATCTGCGTGTGCTCGGGCTGGCGGTCGGCGCGGAGATCCTCGTCGCGCAGGCAGCGCGGCAGCTGGAAGTACTTGTCGAACCCGGCCACCATGAGGATCTGCTTGTAGATCTGCGGCGACTGCGGCAGCGCGAAGAAGCGCCCCGGATGCAGGCGCGCCGGCACGAGGTAGTCGCGCGCGCCCTCCGGCGTGGGGCGGACGAGCAGCGGAGTTTCGATCTCGCAGAACCCCTGGTCGTTCATGAACCGACGCACCTCGAACGTGACCGTGCTGCGGAGCCGCAGCGCCTTCTGCAGCGGGAACCGGCGGAGGTCGAGGTAGCGGTACTTGAGCCGCAGGTCCTCGGACGCGTCCACCTCGTCCTCGATCGCGAACGGCGGCGTCCGCGACACGTTCAGCAGGCGCAGCTCCGTGGCCATGAGCTCGACCTCGCCGGTGGGGATGGCCCGGTTGACCATGTCCGCCGGGCGCAGCGCCAGGGTGCCGACCACGGCGATCACGTACTCGCGGGCCAGGTCATGGACCCTGGCGAGGATCTCCGGCGCGACCTCCTTCGGGTGCACGACGACCTGGACGATGCCGGTGTGGTCGCGGAGGTCGATGAAGAAGACGCCCCCGTGGTCGCGGATCCGGTGAACCCAGCCCATCACGGTCACGACGGTGCCGCTTTCCGCGGCGGTCAGTTGACCGCAGCGATGGCTTCGCTCCAGTGTGCCCATCGATTCCAGCATGATCTATGCGTCTCCATGTCGGTCCGGCACGCGCCGGGCCGCGATATCGTAAACGATCTGGGCCAGCACGACGCCGGTGACGTCGGCGGCCATGTCGAAGTAGGAGTAGTTCCGCCCCACCGTCCGCTGAAACGACTCGTCGAGAAACGCCAGGCACGCTCCGGTCACGATCGCGAGGGCCGAGACCAGCGAACCGGGCGCCCGGATCGTCCGGTCCAGCGCGCGGCGCAGCAGCACCCCCCAGAGGAAGTATTCCACCACGTGCACGAGCTTGTCCGAAGCCTTGAATCCCCCCGGAACGGAGAGATTCGGGATCGACGACAACGTGAAGATGAGCCCGGTGTACAGGATCACCGGCATCCAGTGTTCCAGAATCCGGACGGACCGATGACTGTTCAGGGGGCGCTCCTCGGCTTCGGCGATTCGAGAGCGGGGGATTATGCCACACCGCTGGGAAAACGCGCAAAGCACCCCTATACTTGCGCCTGGAGGGTCCACACATGAAGCCCGTATACCGCGCCCATCCGTGGCACGGAGTTCCGACCGGCGCCGAGGCGCCGAAAGTCGTCACCTGCTACATCGAGATCGTTCCCACCGACACCGTCAAGTACGAGATCGACAAGTCCACCGGGATACTCCGGGTGGACCGCCCCCAGGCCTTCTCCAACGTCTGCCCCACGCTCTACGGGTTCATCCCCCGGACGTTCTGCGGCGATGAGGTGGCCGATCTCTGCCGCCGGCGGACGGGGCGCGACTCGATCGTCGGTGACGGCGACCCGATGGACATCTGCGTGCTCACCGAGAAGCAGATCGCCCACGGCGACATCCTGCTCCCCGCCGTTCCGATCGGCGGCCTCCGGATGATCGACGGCAACGAGGCGGACGACAAGATCATCGCCGTGCTCCGCGGCGACGACGTGTACGGCGGCTGGACGGACATTTCCGAGTGCCCGCAGCGGCTCATCGACAGGCTGCGCCACTATTTCCAGACCTACAAGCAGGGACCGGATCCGGCCGTCCGCGTCGTGGAGATCCCCGACATCTACGACGCCCGCGAAGCCCGCGACGTGATCCAGCGCAGCTGCACCGACTACGCGAACTCGTTTCCGGAGGATTGAGGCGGGGACGCTACTCGTCCGGATTCTCGTCGTCGAGATCGAACAGCTCCCGGATCGCGGCCACCATGTCCGCGGCGCTCCGGGGATCGGCGCTGTTCTTCAGGCGCACCGACGGCCCGTGGAGGATCTTGTTGATGAGCTGCGCGCCGTAGGCCCGCACCGCGTCGCGATGCTCGGGCGGCATGTTCTTCGTCCGCTGGAAGAGCTTTTCCTCCTCGATCCGGCGGATCTCCTCCACCCGCTCGCGGAGCGCCACCACCGTGGGCACGGCATGCTGCCCCTCGAGCCACGCGAGGAACCGGTCGACTTCGCCGGCCACGATCACCCGCCCCTTCTCGGCTTCCTTCTTCCGTTCCTCGAGGTTCCGGCTGACCACCTGGTCGAGGTCATCCACGTTGAACAGGAAGATCCCGTCGAGGTCGGCCACCGCCGGTTCGATGTCCCGGGGCACGGCCAGGTCGATCAGGAACAGGGGCCGGTGCCGGCGGCGGGCCATGGCCTCGGCCACGTCCCGGCGGGTGAACACCGCGTGGTCCGCGGCCGTGGCGGAAATGACAATGTCCACCTCGCCGAGGAGTTCGAACCGCCGCTCCAGCGGAACGGAGACGATTCCGAGCGATGCCGCCACGTCGATCGCCTTCGCTTCCGTGCGGTTCGCCACGTAGGCCCGCCGGATTCCGGCTTCGGCCATGTGGGTCAGGGTGAGCACGCTCGTGTCGCCGGCGCCGATGACGAGCGCAGAGCGCCCCTCGAGGGAGGAAAAGATCTTGCCGGCCAGTTCGACGGCCACCGATGCCACCGAAACGTGGTACTGGCCGATGCCCGTCTCCGTGCGCACGCGCTTGGCCACCGACCGGGCCCGCGAGAACAGGCGGCGGAGGATCGGCCCCGACGCCCCGGCCTCGGCGGCCAGCGCAAACGCCTCGTGGACCTGGCCGGTGATCTGCGCCTCGCCGACGACCAGCGAGTCGAGGCTCGACGTCACCTGGAACAGGTGGCGCACCGCGCCCGGACCGGACAGGCGGTACAGGCAGGAGTCCACCTCGTCCCCGACCCGGTCGCGCAGGAGCGTCACGAACGGAACGATGTCCTGGCCGTTCATCGAGGGATCGACGACCGCCACCAGTTCGCTGCGGTTGCAGGTGGACAGCATCACCCCCTCGCGAACTCCGGGGAACGCGAGGACCTCCTTGAGCCTCTGCCCGTATTCGGCGGGGGGAATGGCCACCCGTTCGCGGATATCCAGGCCGGCGGTGTGATGCGACAGGCCGATGATGCGGATCTCGCCGTGCCGGGTGCTCACAGCACGTGCCTCCCGGCTCCGCCGACGCCCAGGTACGTGATGACGGAGGCCGCGAAGCCGAGGATCAGCAGGAACGCGGAACGCCGCCCCCGCCAGCCCGCGCCGAGCCGGACCGCCATGTACAGCGCGAACACACCCCAGGTGACGACGCTCATGACCTCCTTCGGCTCGCCGCTCCAGGCGGACCCGGTGGCCTGCACCGCCCAGATGCCCCCGGTGAGCAGGGCGCCGGTGAAGAAGAGGAACCCGAACGCGCCGGCCCGGAAGCCGAGCCGGTCCAGCGACTCCAGCGACGGCATCCGCGAAAACAGCACGCCGATCTGCCGGCGGCGGATCACGCTGGCCAGCGTGAGGTACATGATGGCCGCCACGAAGGCCACGGTGAATGCGGCATAGCCGATGAGGGCCGTCGTCACGTGAAACTCGAACCAGTTGGAATCGAGAACCGGGTCGACCCCCAGGTGCGGCGTCCGCTCGACGAGCGACAATATATAGAGGAACGCCGCGATCGGAACCGCGAAGGCCCCGAACGACTTGTTGCGGGTCCGGGCCTCGATGATCAGCGCGGACCCGGCCAGGACGAGGGCCAGCAGCGTCGACGCCTGCAGCGCGGTGCGCGGGATGGCCATCCGCCCGAGTTCCAGTCCCGTTTCGATGAGCAGAAGGAGGTGGAGACCGGCGTTCAGTATCAGCAGCGGGGTCGCGAGATCACGACCGCGCGGCCGGCTGCGGACCAGCGGTTCGATATACAGATATGCACAGATGAGGTAGCCGAGCAGAACCGCCCAGCGAAGTATGGCTCCTACAAAAAACATATTGGCGTCTTGACGCTCTCCGAGGCCCTGCCTATGATACGGCCTCTGTGAAATGTGGCGCAAGCAAGGTAGGGCCTAAGGGGGGAAGCCGGACCGATGCCTTTCGACTTCGCAGCGATCCTCACGTTCTTCATCGTGGGGTTCCTGTTCGTTTTCGTCATGATGTTTGTGTCCGGACTGGTCCAGCGCAAGAATCCCTCCCCGGCCAAACTCTCGACCTATGAGTGCGGCGAAACCCCCGTCGGCAGCTCGTGGGTCCAGTTCAACATCCGATTCTACGTCATCGCGCTGATATTCATCATCTTCGATGTCGAAATAGCCTTCCTTTACCCCTGCGCGGTGGTCTTCAAGGACTGGGTACTGTCCAACCGGGGCCTGCTGGCCTTCACGGAAATCTCCCTGTTCATCGCCATCCTGCTCGTCGGACTGGCCTATGTCTGGGCCCGCGGCGACCTCGACTGGGTCAAGGCCATCACCGATGAGACCATGGAAGAGGCCGCCGAGGAGGCCGCGGCGGAAGCCCGGCAGGCCAGGAGCGCATGAAGCCCTTCGCCGACTTCCTGAACGGCCTCCCGCTGCTCTCCGGCCTCCCCTACGATCTTGTGTTCCTCCTGTCCTGCCTGATCATCACCGGACTCGTGCTGGCCCCGTTTTCCGCCACGTTCGCGGGCGTCCTGTCCTGGGTCGAGCGCCGCGTGGCCGGCCGGATGCAGTGCCGGATCGGCCCGAACCGGGTCGGCCCCGAGGGCTTTCTCCAGTGGATTGCCGACGCCGTCAAGCTCATTCACAAGGAGGACATCA
This sequence comes from uncultured bacterium, assembly GCA_964596775.1. Lineage (GTDB taxonomy): Bacteria > Eisenbacteria > RBG-16-71-46 > JABDJR01 > JAWXBZ01 > CAZQVN01. The sequence continues at coordinate 2,642 of CAZQVN010000095.1, read as the reverse complement.
TCCCCTCCGCGGCGGACGGACCGCTGTTCCGGGCCTCCCCCTACTTCGTGTTCCTCGGCATGTTTCTCACGTTCGCGGTCATCCCGTTCGGGCCGACGCTCGTGGCCGTCGATCTCAACATCGGCATCTTCTACCTGCTCGGCATCACCTCGCTCGTCGTCGTCGGCGTGCTCATGGCGGGCTGGGGCTCCAACAACAAGTGGTCGCTTCTCGGGGGATTCCGCTCCGCGGCCCAGATCGTCTCCTACGAAATCCCGGCGGCCCTGTCGATCGGCTCGGTCATTCTCCTGACCGGAAGCCTGTCGATGCAGGACATCGTCCGCTCCCAGACCGGCGGGTTCGGACTGCTGAACTGGCACGCCGTCCAGAATCCGTTCCTGTTCATCGCCATGTTCGTCTTCTTCATCTCGACGCTCGCCGAGATCAACCGGGTGCCCTTCGACATTCCCGAAGCGGAATCGGAACTCGTGTCCGGCTACAACACCGAGTACTCGGGCATGCGCTTCTCTATCTTCTTCCTCGCGGAGTGGGCCAATGTCTTCGTGGCCAGCGCCGTCACCGCCACGGTCTTTCTCGGCGGGTGGACGCTGCCGTTTCCGATCGGCAATCCGGTCGTCGCCAACCTGGTCGGCGCCGCCCTGTTCATGGGCAAGTCGTGCGCCCTCTGCTTCGTGGTGCTCTGGCTGCGCTGGACGCTGCCGCGCCTCCGCGTCGACCAGCTGATGTCGCTCTGCTGGAAGTACCTCACTCCGATCGCCTTCTTCAACCTGTTCGGTGTGGCGGTGTGGATGCTCGTCTTCAAGAACCGCGGCATCTACCAGATCGTCACCGATCTCGTGACGGGACGCTGACATGAACTCACGGACTCTCATTTTCGGCCTGCTGGCGCTCATGGTCCTGGCCCCGGCGTTCTACGTGGCCACGACCCGGCACATCGTCCGCGCGGCGTTCGCGCTGATCGCCGCGTTCTTCGGGATCGCCGGCCTTTTCGCCTGGCTCGGCGCCGACTTCCTGGCCGGCGCCCAGGTCATGGTCTACGCGGGCGGCATTCTCGTTCTCCTCCTGTTCGGAGTCATGCTGACCCAGAACGCATCGTCGGTGGACCTGCCGGGAACCTCCACGCGGATACTCCCGGCGGCGATCGTGTCCGTCGGCATCGCCTTCGTGCTGATCGTGGTGGCCCTGCAGACGCCGTGGGCCGTCCGCGAGCCCCGGCCGCAGGAACCCACGACGGCCGAAATCGGCCAGCTGCTCCTCACCCGCTTCGTCCTGCCGTTCGAACTGGCGTCCGTCCTGCTGCTCGCGGTCATGGTTGGCGCGGCGGTCATCGCCCGACGGGACTACGGGAGAAAGTCGTGACGATCGGAATCCAGCACTTCCTCGTCCTGTCCGCCGTGCTCTTCTCCATCGGCGTGTTCACGATACTCACCCAGCGGAATGCGGTGCGCGTCCTCATGGGAGTGGAACTCGTCCTCAATGCGGCGAGCCTCAACTTCGTGGCCTTCAGCTACTACAGCCCGAGCGGCATCACCGGGCAGATCGTGGCCATATTCATCATCGTCCTGGCCGCCGCCGAGTCCGCGGTGGCCCTGGCCATCGTGCTTTCGATTTTCCGGCAGATGCGGGAGATCGACGTCTCCGACATCGACTCCCTCAAAGGATAAGCGCACCCGATGGACTGGATACGCAACTCGGTTTTCCTGATACCGCTGATCCCCCTGGTCGGGGCCGTCCTGAACCTGCTGTTCGGGAAGAAGCTCGGCAAGCCGGCCGTGTTCGGCATCGCGTGCCTGGCGGTTTTCACCTCCTTTCTCCTCTCGGTGGCCGCGTTCCTGCACCTGGCCGGGCTGCCGGCCGACCAGCGCTCGTTCACGCAGCTCTGGTACACCTGGGTGCAGGTCGGCGATTTCCGCGCCAACGCCGCGTTTCTCGTGGACACGCTTTCGGCGGTCATGCTCCTCGTGGTCACCGGCGTCGGGTTCCTGATCCACGTCTACTCCATCGGCTACATGGGCAAGGACGAATCGGCCTGGCGGTATTTCGGCTACCTGAACCTGTTCATCTTCTCCATGCTCACGCTGGTACTCGCCGACAACTTCTTCCTGATGTTCATCGGCTGGGAAGGCGTGGGGCTCTGCAGCTACCTGCTGATCGGGTTCTGGTACAAGGACAAAAAGAACACCGACGCCGGCAAGAAGGCGTTCATCGTCAACCGCGTCGGCGACTGGGCGTTCCTGCTCGGCGTTCTCGTCATCTTCTGGCAGCTCGGCGAGCGTTCCGGGGTGTGGACGGTCACGTTCACGGAGCTGCGCGACGCCGCCTGGCAGCTGAACGGCGCCACGTTCTGGGGCGTTTCGGTGGCCACGCTGGCCGGCATCCTGCTGTTCATCGGCGCCACCGGCAAGTCGGCGCAGATTCCCCTGTACGTGTGGCTGCCCGACGCCATGGCCGGCCCCACCCCGGTCTCGGCGCTGATCCACGCCGCGACCATGGTCGTCGCCGGCGTGTTCCTCGGCGCCCGGATGTACCCGGTGTTCTTCGAGGGCTTCGACATCGCCGATGGCGGCATCAACTTCATGGCCGCGGTCGGTGGCATCACGATCCTCATCGGTGCCGCGCTCGCCTTCGTGCAGCGCGACATC
>CAZQVN010000094.1:0-8709 GCA_964596775.1 uncultured bacterium | reverse complement strand
CTCAGTGCTCCATCAACTCCATCGCCCGCGCACTCACCCCCTGCTTCGCCTTCACGCCGAGCGTTGCCAGCAGGTCTCCCGGCGTCGTCTTGCCGGCCAGGAGCGCCCGGTACGCGGTGATCGCCACCGCCGCCTCGTGGCGCGTTTCACGGACGAACTCGACGCGGTAGCGGCGGACGCCGGCCTTGAGCAGCCGCGGAACGAGGCGCGCGGCGCTCTGGACTTCCGAATTGAAGACCGTGTTCCGGCAGCCGGTGTCGACGATGACCGGATGGATGCGCCGCTGGTGGTCGCGAAGGCCCACTTCGTGTTTCTCGCACGGGCGGCCGCAGGAGCGAAAGTCGCGGCCGCCGGAGAGGAGGTGCGAGTACACGCAGTGCTCGGTGTGGAACGTGGCGATCCGGTGGTGCACGACGACCTCGACCCGCCCGGCGGGCACGTTCTCGAGCATCGCGAAGAGCTGACTTTCGTCGAGATCGTGCGAGGCCGTCACCGTGTCCAGGCCCCACTCGAAGAGATGACGGGCGGTCGTGGAGTTTGTGACGTTCAGCGAGAAGTCGCCGTGGACGCGCGTGTTCTTCCCGGCGCGCCTCCCGGCGAACGTCACCAGGCCGCCCCAGTGACGGACGAGGAAGGCGTCGGGCTTCAGGCGGGCCAGGTTGTCGTCGATGGCCTGCTCACCCGGTTTCTGGACGCGGAGCGTGGCCACGGTCACGCGGAGCCCCTTGGAACGGGCGCGCTCGACCGCGATGCCGAGGCCGGTCAGCTCCATCCAGTCCAGCTCCACTTCGGCGCAGCCCGCCGCGATGGCCGCCTCGAGCTGTTCATCGTTCCGGCAGAGCGGGATCACGTGCGGCGCCGGATCGGCGGGTGCGAGCGCGTCGAGCTCGAAACGGGGGCGGTCGACCGGGGCCGGCCGCGGTTTCTCCGCCGCGCGCAGCGGAGCGGTCATCGCGAGAAGCTGCGCGACGAGCGCGCGCCGCGCCGCCTTCAACTCCGACACCGGCACGTGCAGCCCGGGCTCGAGCCGGCTGGCGTCGATGCCGGTGAGTTCGAACGGTGTATCGCCGAGGGCGCCGAGCTTGTCGCGCAGGACCTCTTCGGACAGGCCGGCGCCGCGGGCGGACTGGGCCGGCGTCGTCGTTTCCACGGCGGCTTCGCGGTGTCCCGCGCGGGCCCGGATCATCAGCGGGCGCCCGGCCGATCCGTCCACTTCGACGTGGAGCCCTTCCTTCGCCTGCCGCTCCGGGGCCTTGAGCAGCCGGTCCGTTTCCCGCGTGATCGCGGGATCGCTCGTCACCCACACCCGGTGACCCGGCTTCACCCGGGCCAGGTCGGGGCCCGGCGTGCCGAAGCCGAGGACGGTCCGACCGCCGCGGTGCGCAACGCGGAACACGGGACCGCCCGGTTCGTTCTTGTCCTCCGGATGCCCGGCGTCGAAGACGACGCCGTGGCCGGGCTTCACATCAATCGACGCCGCTTCGGGGCCGGAGGATCCGTCGGTGGGGCGGCCGTCCGGGTGACGGAGCGGTGCCGCGGTTTGCCCCTGCGGTCCCTGGTCGCGATCTCCGAGCGCGAGCGCGCCGGTCCACGGCCGCCCTTCCGGATCCGGCTCGATTTCGACGTCCGTGGCCCCGATTTTAACGACCCGGCCGAGATACACGCCGCGGTGTTTCGGAAAGCGTCCTTCCACGAGCGTCTGGTGATCGGAGCCGCCGAGGAAACCGTCGCCGAAACCGCGCGTGTAGGCGAGGGAGGTGGCCAGCAAGTCGGCCTGCAGTTGCTTCTGCGCGGCGGGATCGTGGGCGCGACCGGCGGCCACGGCATCCACCCAGTGCCGGTAGGCGGTGACCGCGCTGGCCACGTACTGCGGGCCCTTCTGGCGCCCCTCGATCTTCAGGCCGTGCACGCCGATCCGGGCCAGATCCTCCACGGCGCGGGCGCCGGCGAGATCCTTGGGGGAGAGCAGGTAGCGCACGTCGCCGAGATCCTTCACGGCGTCGTCGAGAACCAGGTCGTAGGGCATCCGGCAGGACTGCGCGCACTCGCCGCGGTTCGCCGAGCGGCCGCCCCACGCTTCCGAGGTCAGGCACTGCCCGCTCCAGGCCACGCAGAGAGCGCCATGGATGAACACTTCCGTTTCCAGTTCCGAGCCGGCCACGAACGTTTCGATCTCCTTCACGGAGAGTTCGCGCGGAAGGACGACCCGGGTCACGCCGAGATCCTGGGCAAAGACCGCCGCCTCGGGACTCGAGATCGTCATCTGGGTGCTGGCATGGATTTCCAGCGCCGGCGCCGTCTCGCGCGCCAGCAGCGCCACCGCGGGATCCTGAACGATCAGTGCGTCGACCCCGGCCTTCAGGGCGGCCTTGACGACGTCACGCACGAACGGAAGCTCGGGCTCGAACAGCAGCGTGTTCAGCGTCAGGTAGGCCCTGGCCCCGGCGGCGTGAATCCGGGCCACCGTGTCGGCCAGCGTGGCGATGGAAAAATTGCCGGCGCGGGCCCGGGCGTTGAACCCCTCCTGGAGGCCGAAGTAGATCGAGTCGGCGCCGCACTGGAGCGCCACCTTGAGCGCTTCCTCGGTGCCGGCGGGGGCGAGGACTTCGGGGCGGGACGGGTGCGGTGCGGCGTCCGGAGCGCCGCCGGCGGGGGAGTCCTGATGTTTTGATTTCATCCGGTGATTCTACCGGATGCGGGCGGGAGGGGGCAGTGGCGCCGGTTCGTTGAGAATCGGGCTGAAAGGAGACGGCGGCGATCCCCTTGCAGAGACCGCCGCCCTGTTCGATTCAGAGTATCCTGGCCCGTGTCCGGCTATCCCGGGCCTGTCGCGCTACTTTTCGAGATGCTTCGTCTTGACGCCCGTCCAGGTGGACTCTTCCACCGGCGTCACGCCGCAGAACTCGATCTTCCAGCACCCGCCCGCAAAGCTCGTGACGTACAGCACGCCGTTGCACCAGGTGACGGAGGACGAGGCGGGTACCGTGGCGAACAGCGTCCGGTTTCCGGTGGGGTCAACCCGCCAGATTTCGCCGGTGTTGAGATCCGGCGCGAACATGTCGCCGCCGAAGCCCGGACCGAAACCCCAGTCGAATCCTTCCGGCGTCGTGAAGCCGCCCGAGAAAAGTGTGGCACTGCCGAAGGCATCGACCTGGGCGATGCCGACGCCCGGAACGGCGCCATGCGATGTGGAGTAAAGCCCGGTGCCCCACGCGCCTCCCGGACCGAACCGGATGTAGGTGGCCTGGAGAGGCGAGAACGTGCTGACGACGCCACCCGGCGTGATCGTGCTGATCGGTCCGGCAAACGCGGTGGTGGCGAAGAGGTCGGTGCCGTAGGCACCGGTCGGATCGAACTTGACGTCACCCGGAGCGGTGATGTTCGCGAAGAGGCTCGGCACGCCGGCGGGAGTCAGGCGGGTGATCCGGTTCGAGCCGTAGCAGGCCACATAGAGAAACGTGCCGAAGTTGTTCGCGGGGCCGGGGCCGAACACCAGGCCGACCGGAAAAGCGATGTCGGGCGGACCGGACGCGAACAGGAACATGTTGTCGGCCGGGTCGACCTGGTCGATCGAATTCCCGTTGCTGTCGCTGAAGTACACATAGGTTCCCCAGACGCCACCGGGGCTGCATTCACCCGCCTTGGCGCCCACGCCGGGCGGAAGTTCCGTGACGCAGAATCCCGGTTCGAGGAGCGTGAACTGGGCGGCGGCGGGACCGGTGGGAACGACGAACGCGAGAGCGGCGAGCAGGAGCGGCAGGCGTTGTTTCCATGATGTCATGAATGACCCCCGTGGTTGGCAGGATGTGGTTGCAGCCAGGGAACGATTATATATGGATTCCATAGGGTATTTCTGAACTTGTTTTGGTCCCGGGGGCCGATTGTCCCTCCGGGGGGTCGGGTGACCTCATGCCGGCGGAGTCTCCGGCGGGGGGGCGGCGATGTCGGGGGAGGCGCATCGGGCGCCTTTCTCAGGGAACTCCAAAACGGCTACACTGCAGTCTCGATGCACTTTGCGCAGCACGAGGCATCTCGGCCTGGACCATCCACCCGCGGGGAGCCTGATGATCGGCCGCCAGCTTCTTCATTATAAAGTCGTTGAAAAGCTCGGCGCCGGCGGCATGGGCGAAGTCTACCGGGCCCACGACAGCCGGCTCGGCCGGGACGTGGCCCTCAAGGTTCTTCTCCAGGAAAAGGGGATGGATCCGGGCTCCCGCAAGCGCCTGCAGCGCGAAGCCATGGCCGTGGCGGCCCTCAAGCACCCGAACATCGTCACGATCTACTCGGTCGAGGAGCATGAGCACCTGCTGTTCCTGACGATGGAACTCGTGGAAGGGAAGTCGCTCGACGGCCTGATCCCGCCGGAGGGCCTGAGCCTTCAGCAGGTGCTAGACATCGCGCTCCCGGTGACGGACGCGATCCGCCACGCCCACGAAAAGGGGATCACCCACCGCGACCTGAAGCCCGGCAACATCATGCTCGACGAGGGAGAGCGCCCCAAGGTCCTCGATTTCGGACTCGCCAAGCTGGCCAGGACACAGGCGGAGGACGGCCTGTCGGTATCCGCGGACGACAGCGTGACCCGGGAGGGCGCCGTCCTCGGCACCGCGTCGTACATGTCGCCCGAGCAGGCGCTGGGCAAGCCGACCGACTCCCGCAGCGACATCTTCTCCATGGGGATCATCCTGTTCGAAATGGCCACCGGCCGGAAGCCGTTCCAGGGGGACACCCCGATCTCGACAATCATGGCGATCCTCAAGGACACGCCTTCCCCGGTGACGGAGCTGAACCGGTCCCTTCCGGATCACCTGGCCCGCATCGTGGACCGCTGCCTGGCCAAGGATCCCGGGCAGCGCTACCAGTCGGGACTGGATCTCCGAACCGATCTTGAAGGGCTTCGCGAGGAAACGAGCGGTTCGACCCCCCCGGCTCCGGTGCCGGCTTCCGCAACTTCCGCGGCCTCGACCGCACCGCCGGGCCCCGCACCTTCCACGGCCTCCGCCGCGACCCCGGCCCCCGCAACGACTCCGGCCTCTGCCGCGACCCCGGCCCCCGCAACTTCTGCGACCTCCGCCGCAGGATCCGCCGGACCGCCGCGCTTCGCCCTGGCGGGGATCATCGTCCTGCTGGCGCTTCTTGCGGCCGGCGTCTGGCAGCCGTGGAAGCTCCCGGGTCGCGGAGCCGCCGGCCGGAATCCGGGCACATCGGCCGAAAACGGCTCCGTGCACCGGCTCATGGCCGTCGTGTTTCCGTTCGAAAATCTCGGGCCCGCCGAGGACGCCTACTTTGCCGCCGGCATGGCCGAGGAGATCATGGTCCGGTTGTCCGCCGTCAGCTCCATGGGCGTCATCTCGCGGACCAGCGCGATGCAGTACGACCGCACCGGCAAGACGATGAAGCAGATCCGCAAGGATCTCGGCGTGGACTACGTGCTCGAGGGCACGGTGCGCTGGGTGAAGGACGGGGAAGGGACGGGGCAGGTGCGCATCACCCCGCAGCTCATCCGGACCGCGGACGACGTCAACGTGTGGTCCACGATCTATGAACGGAACATGGACGACCTCTTCCAGGTGCAGTCGGAGATCGCCGGAAACGTCGTGCAGAAGCTCGGGGTCACCCTGGCCGGCGGGGAACAGGACCAGCTCTCGCGGCAACCGACGGAGAGCATCGAGGCGTACCAGGCCTATCTCAGGGCCGAGGACTTCAGCGTTCCCGACTGGTCGGCGCTGGACGCCGACAAGGTGGCGCTGCTGGACACCGCGGTCCGGCTCGACCCGAAGTTCCTCCGGGCGTGGATGGCCCTGACCCGGCATCACGCCGACCAGTACCGGGTCGTCGACCGCACCGAGGAGCGCCTGACCCGGGCCCGGGCCGCCCTGCACGGCGCCGAGGCCATCGACCCGGACCATCCGCTGACCCGCCTGGCCCGGGGGTACTACTACTATTACGGTTTCGGCGACTACGACCGCGCGCTCGCCGAGTTCACGGCCGCCGCGCAGGGGATGCCCAACGATCCCGCCGCGCTCACGTCGATGGCGTGGATCCTGCGCCGGCAGGGGAAGATTCTCGAGAGCACCGAAATCCTCGAACGCTCGCTGCCGCTCGATCCCCGCAACGTGGGTGTGATCGTCAACGCGGCGGCCACGTACGGGGCACTTCGCCGGTTCGACACGGCCGGGGAGCTCTGCGACCGGGCGATCGCGCTGAAACCGGAGGACGACGCCATCCGGAAACATGCGTTCGACAACAGCCTGTCGGCCGCGGGAGACCTCGCCGCGGCACGCCGGTTCCTGAATCCCGCGCCGGGCGATCAGCCGCTCATGCATGCCATTTCGATCCTGCGACTTCACACCCTGGAGCGGGACTGGCCCGGGGTTCTGGAGAACCTGGACCTGATTCCGGAGACGAGTCCGTTCAGCCTGATCCTCCGGAGCTACTTCTCGGGGACCGCCCGGCAGAACCTCGACCAGGCGGCCGCCGCCCGGAAGTCGCTGGAGGAGGGCGCAAGGCTCTGCCGCGAGGGGCTGGCGCAGTCGCCGGGGAACGTCATCTACATACAGTTCCTCAGCGAGTTCTACGCGTACCTCGGCCGCGGGGAAGAAGCGATCCAGGAGGCGAAACAGGCGACCGATGTCACGTCCCGCGACCTCTTTGCCGGGCCGCAGCAGCTGGAGAACCTGGCCAGGGTGTACGGGATCGCCGGTCGTCACGACGAGGCGTTCGCACTGCTCGACCGCCTGCTCGGATTGCGGTATGCCGAACCGCTGACCGTCCACTGGCTCCGTCTCGACCCGCGGTGGGATCCGCTGCGCGGCGATCCGCGGTTCAGGGAACTGCTGGTCAGGCACGGGGACAAGGCGTCGTAGGCCTCCCTCGCTTGACTCTCTCTTAACCCGATGCTACCGTTCCACTTGTAACGTTTCGACTCGCCCGATATCACGAAGATCGCCGCCGCTGTATCCGCACCCTTGTTGAGGTACAATCCGTTGACCCTCTCGACGCCGGAAGGACTTTCCGCCGGTATTCTCGGCCAGGACCGCCGGGCACTGTCCCGGGCCATGTCGTGGGTCGAGGACGGGCATGAGGGGGTCGAAGCGCTGATCCGGGGTGTTCATTCCCGGACCGGCACGGCCGTCCGGATCGGGATCACCGGACCGCCGGGGGCCGGCAAGAGCACACTGGTGGCCCGGCTCGCCCAGGTCCTCCGGGCGCGCGGCGATTCCGTGGGGATCGTGGCGGTGGACCCCACGTCGCCGTTCACCGGCGGCGCGCTCCTCGGCGACCGGATCCGGATGCCGGATCTCTCCAGCGATCCGGGCGTGTTCATGCGCAGCATGGCCACCCGCGGGAGCCTCGGCGGCATCGCGGCGGCCACGCACGAAGTGATCGACCTGCTCGACGCGTTCGGCTTCCGGTTCGTTCTCGTGGAGACGGTGGGGGTCGGGCAGTCCGAGCTGGACGTGGCCCGGATGACGGACGTCACGCTGGTGGTGCTGGTGCCCGAGTCGGGCGACGCCGTCCAGGCGATGAAGGCCGGCCTGATGGAGATCGGCGACCTCTTCGTCGTGAACAAGGCGGACCGCGACGGCGCGGACCGCTCGGCGATGGAGCTGGAGTCGATGAACGCACTGCGCGACCGGCACGGCCGGGATGCGATTCCGGTCCTCAAGACGGTGGCGGTGGAGGGGAAGGGGATTCCGGAGCTGCTCGCGGCGGCGGAAGCCTGGGTCGCGGCGGAGCGGGTATCCGGCGCGTTCGACCGGCGCCGGACGGAAACGGAACGCTGGCGCCTGCTGCAGCTCGCGCAGCGGGAGCTGCTGCGGACGCTGGTCGCGGGCGGAACGAACGATGCGCTGCTCGGCGAGCTGACGGCGCAGGTGGTGGACAAGACACTCACGCCGCATGACGCGGCGCGTCGGTTGATCGACGCGGCGGTGACACGGAGTTCGTGACGGCGCCCTTTCGGCATCACGAATACAGGGAGTAAAACCGATGGATCTCGAAGCCCTGAAACGCGACCTGGAACGCTGGAAAGCCCGCTCCGCCGAAAAGGCGGTGGACCGGGACGACGTGTTCGCCACGATCTCCGGCGTGCCGATCGAGCCGCTGTACACGCCCGCCGACCTGCCCGAATTCGACTACGCGAAGGACCTCGGCTACCCCGGCGAGTTTCCGTTCACCCGCGGGATCCACTACAACATGTACCGCGGCCGCCGCTGGACGATGCGGCAGTTTTCCGGCTTCGGCACCGCGGAAGAGACGAACCGGCGCTACCACTTCCTCCTCGATCACGGCCAGACCGGCCTGTCCGTCGCCTTCGATTTTCCCACCCTGATGGGGTACGACTCGGATCACCCGCGCTCGCTCGGCGAGGTCGGCCGCTGCGGCGTGGCCATCGACTCGCTGGCCGACATGGAAACGCTGTTCCGGGGGATCCCCCTCGACAAGGTGTCCACGTCGATGACGATCAACGGCCCGGCCTGCACGCTGCTGGCGCTCTACATCGCCGCGGCGGAAAAGCAGGGGGTGGACCCGAAGGTCCTCCGCGGCACGATCCAGAACGACATGCTGAAGGAGTACATGGCCCAGCACGCCTGGTGCTTCCCGATCCGCGAATCGCTCCGGGTGATCGTGGACACGATGGAATACTGCGCGAAGCAGGTGCCGCAGTGGAATTCCATCTCGATTTCCGGCTACCACATCCGCGAG
>CAZQVN010000093.1:0-8837 GCA_964596775.1 uncultured bacterium | reverse complement strand
TCGTGGCCGCTCCCCCTCCGTAGCGCCACGCGAGTGCCGCCGCCAGGGCCAGCCCGACCGCCCCGATGAACAGGAGATGCCCGCCGCTCTTCCGCTTGTAGAAGAGGTCGAGGATCAGGATCAGCGAGGCGGTGACCGTCAGCGCGATCTCCGGGCCGATGGCCATGAAGTCGAGTCCCATCGACCCGAACAGGCTCACGAGGTCGCTCAATGGGCACCCCCGTCGTCGGAAGCGGGCGTGGGGGCGGAAGGATCAACCGGATCCGCAGGGACGGGCACCGGAACCTGGTGACCGCTCATGGTCGCCGGCCTGGCGGATCCAGCGGAAGGAACCGCGCCGTGCCCCGGCACCACCCCCGACTCCGCCACGCCGTAGCGCGACAGGATCCGCTCAATCGAAGCATCCGTCGTCTTCAGGAACGGCGCCGGGTATACGCCGAGCCAGATGATCAGCGCCACGACCGGGAGCAGCACGACCCACTCCCGCGGCGACAGGTCCTTGAGCTTCTCGTTCGCCTCGTGGACGATCTTTCCGAACATCACCCGCTGGAACATCCAGAGCATGTACACGGCGGAGAGGATCACGCCGAGCGCGGCCACGATCGCCCACGGCCGCGCCGTCTGGAACGCGCCGAGCAGGATCAGGAACTCCCCGACGAACCCGTTGAGGCCGGGCAGTCCGATCGACGACAGCGTGACGATCATGAACAGGACGGCAAAGCGGGGCATGACCTTCGTGAGGCCGCCGAAGTCGGCGATGAGCCGGGTGTGCCGGCGCTCGTAGATCATGCCGACCAGGAGGAAGAGCGCGCCGGTGGAGAGGCCGTGGTTGACCATCTGGATGATCCCGCCCTGCAGCCCGTTGAAGTTCAGCGCGAAGATTCCGAGCATGACGAAACCGAGATGGCTGACCGAGGAATACGCCACGAGTTTCTTGATGTCCGGCTGGACCATGGCCACGAGCGCCCCGTAGATGATGCCGATGACCGACAGCCAGAGAAGCCACGGCGAAAACGCGAGCACCGCCTCGGGAAAAAGCGGCAGGCAGTAGCGGAGATAGCCGTACGTGCCCATCTTGAGCAGGACGCCGGCCAGGATCACCGAGCCGGCCGTCGGCGCCTCGACGTGCGCGTCGGGGAGCCAGGTGTGGAACGGGAACAGCGGCACCTTGATGGCAAAGGCCACCGCGAAGGCGGCGAACAGCCACATCTGAGCTTCGCGGGCCAGCGAGGCCGTGCGGTAGATCTCGTTCAGGTCGAACGACAGGGCGCCGGAGGACTGCCGGTTGATCAGCGCCAGCGCGATGATCGCCACCAGCATGAGAACCGATCCGGCCATCGTGTACAGGAAGAACTTGATCGCCGCGTACACCCGGCGCTGCCCGCCCCACACCCCGATCAGCAGCGCCATCGGGATCAGCATCACTTCCCAGAAGATGTAGAACAGGAACAGGTCGAACGCCATGAACACGCCGAGCATGCCGGTTTCCAGCGCCAGCAGGCAGCCGAAGTACGACTTCGTCTTCTCCGTGACGGAAGTGAACGAGGCCAGGATAGCGATGGCGGTCAGGAACGTGGTGAGCAGGATCATCAGCAGCGAGATGCCGTCCACGCCGACCGACCAGCTGACGCCGAGACCCCGGATCCACGGCAGCTGCTCGGTGAACTGCGGCGCGGCGTTCGCCGCGTCGAAACCGAACCAGAGCTTGAGCGACAGCAGGAACTCGGCCACCGCCACGAACAGCGCCCAGCGCCGGTGCATGGCCGGGCCGCCGGGCACGAGGATCAGCGCCAGGGCCCCGAGGAGCGGCAGGAAGATGAGCAGCGACAGGTAGCCCATCAGGCCCACCTTCCGAACAGCACGAACGCCACGATGAGGAGACAGCCGATCAGTATCGCCATGGCGTACGTGCGGGCCAGCCCCGTCTGCCAGCGGCGCATCTCGTCGCCGGTGTTCCGCATGAACGAGCCGACGCCGTTGACGAGCGCGTCGATCACGGCCACGTCGACGACGCGCCAGAAGAATCCGGAAAGGGCCCGGACCGGGTTGATGACCACCGCCCCGTACAGTTCATCGACGAAGTACTTTCCGGCCAGCAGGCGGTGCAGGCCGCCCCATGTCGTGCGGAGCCGGCCGGCCGGCTCCGAATTTCCCCTGTACAGGCTGTATCCGATGAAGATGCCGACCAGGGCCAGCACCAGCGACGTCACGATGAGAATGATCTCGAGCTGCAGGTTGTGCCCGGCCGGCGGCAGCATTCCGGGAAGCTGCAGCAGCTGGACGCCGGATCCGTGCGCGGCGGCTCCGTGGGCCGCCGCGTCGACCGCGGCACCGGCTCCGTGCGCCGCTGCGTCCGCCGCGTGACCCGCCGCATCCGCGCCGTGCGCCAGGGCATCCGCCGCGTGCGCGCCGACGCCGTGCCCGTCCGCGCCGTGCGCGGCACCGTGCCCCCCGCCGAACACCGGCGACAGCCACGTCTTCAACCGGTGACCCCCGGCGAGGATCGGTATCCCGATGAACCCGCCGACCGTGGACAGCGCCGCGAGGATCCACAGCGGGAGCGTCATCACCGCCGGCGACTCGTGCGCGTGATCGAACAGGTGCTTGTCCCGGGGCTTGCCGTAGAACGTGAGGATGACCGCCCGGGTGATGTAGATCGCGGTGCAGACCGCCGCGATCGTGAGGACCAGCCAGGCCACCCAGTGCCCGGACGCGAACGTGTCGTAGAGGATCTCGTCCTTGGAGAAGAACCCGGCGAACGGCAGCACGCCGGCCAGCGCCAGCGACCCGATCACGAACGTGATGTGGGTGGCCGGCATCCTGGCCCGGAGGCCGCCCATCTTCGGCATTTCCTGCTCGCCGTGGGCGCCGTGGATCACGCTGCCGGAACCGAGGAAGAGCAGCGCCTTGAAGAACGCGTGCATGGCCAGGTGGAAGATGGCGGCGACGAACGCCCCCACGCCGCAGGCCGCGAACATGAAGCCGAGCTGGCTGACGGTGGAGTAGGCCAGGACCTTCTTGATGTCGGTCTGCGCCAGGCCGATCGTTCCGGCGAACAGCGCGGTGAGCATCCCGACGACGAGGACGACGAGCAGCGCCACCGGAGCCATCGCGTACAGCACGTTCATCCGGCAGAGCAGGTACACGCCGGCCGTGACCATCGTGGCCGCGTGGATCAGCGCCGACACCGGCGTCGGGCCCTCCATGGCGTCGGGCAGCCACACGTAGAGCGGCAGCTGGGCCGACTTTCCGGTGGCCCCGAGGAAGAACAGCAGGGTGATCGTGGTGATCACCGCCCCGCCGACCGTGTACGTGACCGGGGCGAGGAGCGCCATCTCCTCGAAATTGATCGTGCCGAGCGTCCAGAACGTGAGCAGGGTGGCCAGCAGAAAGCCGAAGTCGCCGATCCGGTTGACGATGAACGCCTTCTTTCCGGCGTTCGCCGCCGAGTCCTTTTCGTACCAGTAGCCGATCAGGAGGTAGGAACAGAGTCCCACGCCCTCCCAACCCACGAACAGGAGCAGCAGGTTGTCGGCCATCACCAGGATGAGCATGGCGAACATGAACAGGTTCAGGTAGGTGAAGAAGCGCTTGGCGCCCGGGTCGCCGTGCATGTAGCCGATCGAGTACACGTGGATCAGGAATCCGACCCCGGTGACGACGAGCACCATGACCATCGACAGGGGATCGATGAGGAACGCCACCGGCGCCTCGAACGCGCCGGACTGGAGCCACATGAACACCGTGTGACGGAGGACCCGGGTGTCGGCCGGCATCCCGAGAAGCCCGAGGAACGTCGTCACCGCAAGGAGGAACGACGCGAGCACGGCCGCGGACGCGATGATCCCGGCCGCGCGCTCGTTGAGGAAGCGCGACAGCAGGCCGTTGATCAGGAATCCGGCCAGCGGTATGAACGGTATGATCCAGAAGTGTTCCATCTATCCCTTGAGCAGGTTCGCGGCGGCCAGGTCGATCGTGCCCCGCTTCTTGAAAACGTCGATGATGATCGCCAGCCCCACCGAAACTTCGGCGGCGGCCACGGCGAGAACGAAAAAGACGATGACCTGCCCGTCCAGGCTCCCGTGCTGCCTGGCGAACGCCACCAGCGACAGGTTCGCCGCATTGAGCATCAGCTCCACCGACATGAAGATCACCAGGATGTTGCGGCGGAACAGGACGCCGAACGCGCCGATCGAGAACAGCGCGGCCGCGAGCAGCTGGTACCAGGCCACCGGAACGATCATCGGATCGGGCATCACGGCACCTCTTCGGTGGATTCGTCGCGCCCCTCGCCCATCACGAGATGGCGGCGCGACAACGCCACGGCGCCGATCACCGCCACGAGCAGCAGGACGGACGCCACTTCGAACGCGAGCAGGTACTTGCTGTAGAGCAGGAGCCCGATGGCCTGGCTGTGACCGCCGGCCCGGGCCTCGAGATCGGACGAGCCGATGGCCGGGATGATGCCGCCGGGCAGTTTCGAGAACGCGAGCAGACCGAGCTGAAGGAACAGCAGGGCCGCCAGCCCCACGCCGAGGCTCTGGCCGAAGCCCACCCGGTGCAGCTGTTCCTCGCCCCCTTCGCCGGAGCGCAGGTTCAGGAGCATCAGCACGAAGATGAACAGGACCACGATGGCGCCGGCGTACACGATCACCTGGACGACGGCCAGGAACTGGGCGCCGAGCGACAGGAACAGCCCCGCCGTGGACATCAGCGTGAGGACCAGCGCCACCGCCGAATAGATCGGGTTGCGGGCCAGGACCACGGTGAGGGCCCCGGCGAGCGCCAGAAAAGCCAGGAAATGGAACGCGCCGTGAGCCATCAGTTGTTCCCCAGGAGAAGGATCACGACGGCGGTCGCGAGCAGGTTCAACAGGCCGACCGGCAGCATCACCTTCCAGCCGAACCCCATGAGCTGGTCATAGCGGAAGCGGGGCAGGGTGCCGCGGGTCCAGATGTAGAAGAAGACGTGCAGGAACACCTTGAGCGAGAACCAGAGCGGCCCGAGGTAGTCCGGGCCGGGACCACGCCAGCCGCCCCAGAACATGAGCGTGGCCAGGCAGGACGCGGCGATCAGGTTCGCGTACTCGCCGAGAAAGAACAGGCCGAACTTCATCCCCGAGTACTCGGTGTGGAAACCGGCCACGAGTTCCGTTTCCGCCTCGGGCAGGTCGAACGGAGTCCGGTTCAGCTCCGCCAGCGAGGCGATCATGAACAGCACGTACCCCACCGGCTGCAGCAGCGCGAACGGGATCGTCTGGGCGTTGACGATGTCCACGAGGCTGAAGCTGCCGACCATCATCAGGACGCCCATGACGGAGAGCCCGTACGACAGCTCGTAGGAGATCATCTGTGAGCTGGCCCGCAGCGCCCCGTACATCGAGTACTTGTTGTTGGACGCCCAGCCGGCCAGGAACACCCCGTACACGTTCAGCGACGCCACCGCGAACAGGAACAGCACCGCCACGTTGATGTCCGTGAGGTGGAGCGGAAAATCCTCGCCGAACAGCTGGATCGTGGGTCCCACCGGGATGACCGCGTACGACAGGAACGCCGGGGTGGCCGCGAAGATCGGGGCCAGGACATAGAGCAGCTTGTCCGACTCCGTCGGAATGATCCCCTCTTTCGAGATGAGCTTCAGCGCGTCGGCCAGCGGCTGGAGCAGCCCCTGGAACCCCACGCGATCGGGACCGATGCGGCTCTGGATGTGGGCCACGACGCGACGCTCCACGAGCACCACGTAGGCCACGGCGGTGACCACGATGAAGAAGAACGCCAGGCACTTGATGGCCAGGGCGAGGATTTCGTCCGGGGCCATCAGCCGTTCACCGTGGACAGGGCTCCGAAGCCGGGCACCGAGCACATGATGCCGTGCTGCGGGCAGCCGTTCTTCAGGTGGGCCTCGAATTCGGGGCGGAACTTGTCGATGCAGCTCTTGATCGGGCCGACCGCCGCATCCGCGAGGGCGCAGATCGTCTTGCCCCCCATGTTGTCGCAGATGTCCAGCAGGAGGTCGATCTCATGCGCCTCGCCTCCCTCGCGCTCCAGCCGGTCGAGGATCTTGAACGCCCAGGCCGTGCCCTCGCGGCAGGGCGTGCACTGGCCGCACGACTCGTCGTCGTAGAAGCGGGTCAGGCGCGACGCCACGTTGACCATGCACGTCGTTTCGTCGAGGACGATGATCGCCGCCGTGCCGAGCATGGTGCCCGCCGCGCCCAGCGACTCGTAGTCCACGTTGACCCCTTCGCACTCGGCCGCGGTCAGGCAGGGCACCGACGATCCGCCGGGGATCACCGCCTTGAGCTTCCGGCCGTGCCAGACGCCGCCGCAGTGCACGTTGATGATCTCCATCAGCGGCGTGCCCATCGGCAGCTCGATCACGCCGGGCTTCGTGACGTGCCCGGAGATGTTCATCAGCTTCGTGCCCGTGGATTTCGGCGTGCCGATGGCGGCGAACCAGGCGCCGCCGTGCTCGATGATCGCCGGCACGTTGGCCAGGGTTTCCACGTTGTTGATCAGCGTCGGGCAGTCGTAGATGCCCACCACGGCCGGGAACGGGGGCTTCACGCGCGGGTGGGCGCGCTTCCCCTCCAGCGACTCGATCATCCCGGTTTCCTCGCCGGCAATGTAGGCGCCAGCCCCGCGGTACACCAGGATGTCCAGGTCGTAGCCCGTTCCGTAGATGTTCTTGCCGAGATGCCCGGCCTCTTTCGCCTCGGCGATCGCCGTCTCGAGGATCTTCGCCTCGATCGCGTACTCGCCGCGGATGTAGATGAACGCCAGGCGGCAGTCGATGGCGAACGACGCGATGGCCATCCCCTCGAGCAGCATGTGGGGGTCGCGGGTCATGATCATGCGGTCCTTGAAGGTGCCCGGTTCCGACTCGTCGGCGTTGCAGGCCAGGTACTTGGGCTTCGGGCTCTGGCGCGGCACGAACGACCACTTGAGGCCGGCCGGGAATCCCGCGCCGCCGCGGCCGCGCAGTCCGGAGTCCTTGACGGCCTGGACGACCTCCTCCGGCTTCATCTCCTTGAGAACCTTCTTCCAGGAGTTGTAACCGCCGCCGGACACGTAGGTGGCCAGCGTGTGGCTGTCGGGTTTTCCCATGTTCTTCGTGAGGATCAGCGGAAAATCGGCCACTACGCCCCCTTTCCCGGCGAAGGCAGGGGCGGCAGGGAGAGGTCGCCGTCCGTGTCGTGCGGATCGTCGGTCAGCTTCGCGAGCCGCCGGTCGAGATCCTCGGGCGTCAGGCGCTCCCAGTAGCGGTGGTCGATCATGATGCACGGGCCGGTGCCGCAGGCGCCGAGGCACTCGGTGGCGCGGAGCGAGAACTTGCCGTCCGCGGTGGTTTCGCCCCGGCGGATGTTCCACTTCTTTTCCAGGTGGCGCATGATCTCCTCGCCGCCGCGGAGCGCGCAGGAGATGTTGTCGCAGACTTCCACGAGATGCGTGCCGACCGGCTTCGTTTCGAACATCACGTAGAACGTGGCCACTTCGTGGAGCATGCGGGCCGGGAGTTCGAGGAGCGAGGCCACCTCGTCGATCGTGTCCGGCGAGAGCCAGTGCTGGTCGTGCTGCGCCACGTAGAGGGACGGCAGCGTGGCCGAGCGCACGTTCGGATAGCGCTCCTTGATCTTCAGGATCTCTTCCTTCGCCCCGGGTGAAAGCATCAGGATCGAGCCTTCAGTCCGACGTCGAGGCCGAGCAGCGGGTAGTCCTTGCGGAGCGGAAAGCCCTCGAAGTCCTCGGCCATGAGCACGCGGCGGAGGTCGGGGTGGTCGAGAAACCGGATGCCGAAGAAGTCGTACACCTCGCGCTCCTGCCAGTTGGCCACCTGCCACACGCCGCACAGCGTGGGCACAACGGGGTCTTCCCCGTCGATCCTCACCTGGAAGCGGAACTGGTTCTTCTTCTCCATGTGGGTGAGCATGTACACCACGCGGAACCGCGGCTCGTCCGGGTAGTGATCCACGCCGCTCATGCTGGACAGCATGAGGTAACCCATCTTCGTCTTGAGAAAGACGGCCACCTCGCGCAGCTTGTCCACGGAAACGTCCACGCACCAGTCGCCGCGGAACTCGTTCGGAGCCGTGACGGCGTCGCCGAATTCCTTCCTGAGGGCGTCGACGGTGTCGCGCCCGTAGTCGGGGGCCGCGGGGGTCACGGCCGTTTCATCACCGGGATTCAAAGGCATCCTCCCATTCCCGCGCTCCGGACCGCTCGAGGACGATTCCCGGAGCCGGCGACGGCACGGGCTCCGCCTGTTCGCTCCAGTCCAGCGCCCCGCGCCTCCAGGCGTACACGTAGCCGACCATCAGGATGGCCAGGAACAGCACCATTTCGATCAGGCCGAAGAGACCCAGTTTCTTGAAGGACACGGCCCACGGGTAGAGGAACACGGTTTCCAGGTCAAAAATGATGAACAGCATGGCCACGACATAGAAACGGATCGAGTGACGGAGCCGCGCATCGCCGACCGGATCCACCCCGCACTCGTACGGCGCGTCCTTGACCCGATCCGGCCGCCGCGGGGAGAGCACCCAGGCCACCACGAGGGTGAACACGGCGAATCCCGAGGACAGGATGATCATGAAGACGATGGGCAGATAGTCGCGTACCACGGTTCTCTTTTCTCTCTTATAAAGGATGCAGCGAGATGCGTCGTCGCGGGTGATGTCGTGGCGCCCGGTTTTCCGCGCACCCGTATCCTGTTGCCGGGACACAATCACCCCGATGGGTCCGCGGGTCAAGGGCACCGTTCGTCCCCGCCGCCGGACCGCTTGTGAAAAAAGGTGCAAGCAGGATACGAGCACTCCGCCGGGGTGTCAAATGGAAATG
>CAZQVN010000092.1:0-8921 GCA_964596775.1 uncultured bacterium | reverse complement strand
CGCCGCCGCCGCGCTCAAGCTCGCTCTCCTGAAACGCCTCGCCCGCGCCCGGCTCACCACGGCGGACCAGGTTCTCCGCCTCCACGAATCGCTGCTGTTCCTCCGCGCGTTCCCGGACAACGGAGCGATCCTGAAGCAGGTCACCGCGATGCTCGGCCGCTTCCACCGCCGCGGCGACCTCCGCGCTCATGCCGACGCACTCTCCGACACGGGCATCGCCGGCACGCCGATCGTCTACCCGTTCTTCTTCGAGACGGCGGAGTGGCTGGCCCGGCGCTGGCCGCGGCAGATCGACGTGGAGTGGAGCGACGTGGAGGCTCCGGAGAAACTCGAGGAGATGCTGCCGCTGATCGCGCACTACGCGGAAACGCCGGCTCTCGACGAATGGTCGATGCCGGTCCGGGAGTGGCTCGACGCGATGAAGGGACGGAAGGAAACGGCGGGCGCGTTCCTCATCCGCCGCTCTGCTTCGCTGAACGCCGAGCCGGACATCCGGCGTACGCTGTTCGAGGGGCTCGGCCTCTCGTTCCGCCTGGAGCCGGGAGTCGACACGCCGAACCGGACGCGCGTCACGACCCCGCGTTCCACAACGCACTACCAGAAGACGGCACTCTCCTCCGTCCGTCCGGCGCCCGGCGACCTCGTCCGGGCCCCGGAGTCGGTCCGCTACCCGGGGCTCGCCGAGGCGGAGCAGTGGATCGACATCGCCCGCTCGGCGCTCGTCACCCGCAGCCGCGACCTCGACGCGTTCTCCTCCGGCGACCCGCGCGATGTCCGGATCCTCGACTTCGGCGGCGGGCGCGCGGTCATGGCCGTGGGCGTCGTTCCCGAGAAGCGGCTGCTGCTCGAGGCGTCGTACGGCTACCTGATGCTCCGGAACGGCGTGCCGACCGGCTACGGATTCCTGAGCGGTCTGTACGGATCCGCCGAGGTGGCGTTCAACGTGTTCGACACGTTCCGGGGCGCGGAAGCGGCGCTTCTCCTCGGCACGGTGATGTCCACCGCGCGCCACCTGTTTTCCGCGGACACGTTCACCGTGTATCCGTACCAGATGGGGGACAACAACGACGAGGCGCTGGCCTCGGGCGCCTGGTGGTTCTACCAGAAGCTCGGATTCCGGGCGAGGAACCGCGCCGTGCTGGCCCTGATGAACCGGGAGCTGAAGCGGATGGCCGCGAAGCCGGAACATCGGTCGAGCATTCCGACGCTCCGCCGCCTCGCCGCAGAAAACGTCTACCTCCACCTGAGCGGAAAGCGGAGGGACGTCATCGGCATCCTGCCGCTGTCGAAGGTCGGTTTCGCGGTGACGCGTCTGCTCGCGGCGCGCTTCGGATCCGACCGGGACAAGGGGGGCGACGTTCTCGCCCGGGAAACCGCGGAGCGGCTCGGGGCCGGCCTCGTGCGGTTCGGCACGCCCGGCGAGCGCCTGGCCTGGCAGCGCTGGGGTCCTCTCGTGGCCTGCCTCGGGGGGGTCGAACGCTGGAGCCCGGCGGATCGCCGGGACGCGGCCCGCATCATCCGGATGAAGGGGGGGAGGCGGGAGTCCGACTTCGTGCGGGCGTTCGACGCCCATCCGAAGCTGCGGGCGGCGATCGCGGATCTTGCGGATCGGACGAAGAGCTGAGCGCCGTACCTTCCTTGAAAACCGGGCTCCCGGGCCGCACAATCGGAAAGCGGATGCGTTTCAGCGACCCGCCCGTCGGCCGCCTGAGCGCGACGCGGACCGCCATCACACTCAATCCAGGAACCGACCGATGAGTTCAACCGACTTCGACTCCCCGCTCTCCTTCGCCAAGGGACTCTTTCTCGGCATGTTCGAGGAGGACCTGATCATCCCGTATCCCGCCATGAACGCGGACGAGGCGGACGTCATCGAGACGCTGACCGAACAGCTCGACCGCTTCTTCACCGACAAGGTCGACTCCGCGGAGATCGACCGAACCGGCGAACTCCCCGAGGCGGTCAGGAAGGAAGTGGCGGAACTCGGACTCCTCGGCCTGGTGATCCCCGAAGCGTACGGCGGCATCGGCATGTCGATCACCGGTTACGCCCGGGTGATGGAACAGCTGGCCCGCCGCGATGCCTCGGTGGCGATCCACGTCGGCTGTCACCAGTCGATCGGGATGAAGGCGCTGCTGCTCCACGGCACCGAGGAGCAGAAGAAGAAGTGGCTGCCGAAGTGCGCCACGGGCGAGATCGTCTGCGCCTACGCGCTCACCGAGCCGGGGTCCGGCTCCGACGCGGCGGCGATGAAGATGCACGGTGTCCACGACGCCGCGCGTGGGGTCTGGGTCCTGAACGGTCGCAAGCAGTGGATCACGAACGGCGGCTACGCGAATCTCGTCACCGTGTTCGCGCGGACTCCCGTCGAGGTTGACGGGGAGACGAAGGACAGGATCACCTGCTTCATGGTCGAGCGCGACCTCCCCGGTTTTTCCAGCGGTCAACCGGAAAAGAAGCTCGGCATCCGCGGATCCTCGACGACGGACATCGTCCTCGAGGACTGCCCGGTGCCGGAATCCAATGTCATCGGCGAGGTCGGCCGCGGGTTCAAGATCGCCATGGAGGTGCTGAACTCCGGCCGGCTGACGCTGGCCTCCGGCGCGATCGGAGGCTCGAAGGAGGTCCTCAGGCTGGCGCTCGACCACGCGGAAAACCGCAGGCAGTTCGGCCGCCCCATCGTGGAATTCGAGATGATCGAGGAGAAGATCGCGCTGATGGCGGTGAACCTCTACGCCATGGAGGCGATGACGTATCTCACGACCGGCCTCTGCGACCACAGCGTGCACGACTATTCCGTGGAGTCGGCGATGGGCAAGGTGTTCTGCTCCGAGCGCTACTGGGAAAACGTGAACCACGCCGTGCAGATCGCCGGGGGAAACGGCTACATGTCGGAGTACCCGTTCGAGCGCTACCTGCGCGACGCCCGCATCAACCTCATCTTCGAGGGCACGAACGAGATCCTCCGCCTGTTCATCGCGCTTTCCGGCCTGCAGAAACCGGGGGAGTTCCTGAAGGAAGTGGGGCGCGCGCTCCATGCGCCGGTGGAGTCGCTGGGCGTCCTGCGCGACTACGCGTTCCAGCGGCTCCGGCGAGCCGTCCAGCCGGAAACGATGACGCGGGTGGCGCCCCCGCTGAAGCACGACGCGGAGCGGCTGGCGCGGGTCACGATGACGCTGGCCGACCAGTCCGAGGCGGTTCTCCGCCGTCACGGCCGGGAGATCCTCGAGCGGGAGTACCTCCAGCAGCGCCTCGCCGACGCCGCCATCGACATCTACGCGATGTCCGCCTGCCTCTCCCGGGCCACCTCCCGGATCGAGGCGGTCGGGGAGGCGGAGGCGAAGGATCACATCGAACTGGCCCACACGTTCGTGAACCTGGCGATCCGCCGCGTCCGCCGCAATCTCCGGATGATCGACCGGAATTCCGACGCGCGGTTCAAGACCGTGGTGAGCCGGGTGAGGGAGCGCGGCGGGTACGGCGTGGACTGACCGGCCGCGGCTGCGGCGCGAAGGGAATCGCGGCACCCAGGTGCGGCTCAGTCCGTCAGCGCCCCGCTTCCACGCGCTTCCGCCGCCGCCCCAGCCAGCGAAAGAACAGGATCGGCCCGGCCACCAGGACCAGCAGGATCACCAGCGGCGCAAGAACAGCCAGAAGCGATACCCCCAGCGACACGCCGTCCTCGATCGTCGAAACGACCGCGTTGCCGGTTCCCCCCGTCGAGGCCGTGACCATCGGACGGAACGTCATCTTCATGCCGTGCACCGCTCCGGCGGCGATGAAGCCGAGCGCCATGGCCAGCCGCGGATCCACGTGGGTGATGGTGCCCGATCCGGCCGCGAACAGCACGGCTCCGGCAGCAGGACGGATCAGGGTCTGGATGAGGTCGTTGACATGGTCCACGACCGGGATCTTGTCGGCGGCCACCTCGATCACGAGAAGGACGAGAACGAGATAGAAGAACCAGTCGCTGCCGAGAAACGCGAACTTCGGAGACAGCGCGAACCACCCCTCGGGAAGATAGCGGGCGCCCGCGGAAATCAGCGCGAGAGGGATGTAGGCGTTGAGGCCCGCCGCGGCGGCCAGGCCGAATGCGCCGAGCAGTGCTGTCATCAGGTCCATCCGGAAAACTCCTGGGGTTGGGAACGCGGCTTCATCCACGTTCGTGCCGGCGCCGCCGGGATCGCCGTCACCGCCGTTGCTCTTTCGATATTACGGGAAAACCGGCCCGGGGTTTCACGCGCACTCGCGATCGCTCCCGGGCGCCGGGCAGTCCACGCACCTGGGTGATTCGACCCGCCCGGCCCCACGTGCGCGGGCCAGACGATACGAACGTCGACGGAATCGAAAAAAAGAGCGCGCGGCGAGCGAAATTCCGAAGCGCCGTGCTCCGCGCGTGATAAGCTTTTTGCACAGCAACAGCAACATGCCGGGCGCCCCGTCCTGGGGGGGAAGGCGCCCCCCCGGCCCTCATACACGGAGCGCTCTTTGCGTCTTGGACTGCTCGCCCTGGCCCTCACAGCCTTTGCGGCCCCGGTTCATTCGGAGCCGCGGACCATTACGGCGCCGGATGCCGCCCCGGTCCGGACATCTCGACTGAACCCGAACGCACGGCCTTTGGGTCACAGAGTCGCCGAACGCCCCGTTGAAGGGGTGGAGGATCTTCGGACGGCCATGCCCGCCCGAACTCTGGGAACCCAGGGACTCTGGCTGAATAGTTATGTGGACGTTCCGTGCAGCGTGTTCCTCCCGTCCAGGGCCGCGCCGACGACGCGGATGAGCACGGTGACGGTGCTGGAGCAGACGTCGAACGGCGTCTCCTACCAGCACGGATACAACGATTTCTCGCAGACCTACGATCTCATGGTCAGCGGGTACCAAGATTACGGGGTGATTCTCCTGGAGTCCGTGGCTATCGCCCTGGCCTCGATTCCGCCGGAGGTCACCCCGTACAATGTCGACGCCGTCGAATTCAACTTCCTGCTGACTGAAACCAACAACTACGCCTCCGAGTACACCGGCCTCGTGGACATCAGCACCTACGAGATGCCCCGGTCGCAGTCCACCGAATCGCAATGGGACCAGTGGTTTTATGACGCCCGCGGCCTCTGGGGGAATGTCTACTACGTGGGCAATTTCCAGCCGCGGGCGTATACCATCGACCTTGGACCCGACGCCATCACCGACATGCAGGGCCGCGTCGATGCGCCCGGCTGGTTCGGCATCGGAATGGCCGGCGACGGCTGGGATCTGGCCGGGAGCCCGGGTCAGCTTGTCTACAACCGGTCGGCCGGCGGCGGCGACGCGATCCCGGGAAGGCGCCCGTTCTTCCGGATCTACTACAACGCTCCGCCCGCGGCCTTTCAGCTCATCGCGCCGGCGTCGGGAACACAAACGACGAACGACCGCCCCGCGTTCCAGTGGCACCTGGCGCGCGACCCGGACCGCGGCGACGTGGTGACGTACCGCCTGCAGTACGACGTGACGCCGGCCTTCACGTCGCCGGTATCGATCGACGGGATCGTCGACACGGTCTTCACGCCGTCCGTGCCGCTGGCCCCCGGGAACACCTACTACTGGCGCGTCCGGGCCATCGACAACCGCCAGAACGTGCGCTGGAGCACCGACGTCCGGACCGTCACGATCAACAGCCTCTCGGCGGCGGGTGACCTCCCGCGGTCCGCCCTGCGCCCCCTGGGCGCCCCGTTTCCGAACCCGACGTCGGGGTCGCTGTCCGCTTCCGTCAACGTTTCCGGCCCGGCCACGATCGACATCGTGGACATCGCGGGGCGGCTGCTGTCCCGGCATCCCGCCGACGCGTCGTCCGGCCGGTTTTCCTGGGACGGAATGGACGATTCCGGCCTCCCGGCCCCCTCCGGACAGTATTACCTCGTCCTGAGGACCCCTTCATTCCGTGATGTGCGCCCGTTCCGGGTGGTCCGCTGACCCGCCGTTTTCCCTAATTCCCGGCCCGATTCCGTCGATAACCGCATTGATGTGGTGCGCGCCGTTCCTTGCGCGCGCCGTTTTCCGACTCCCGCGCCGAGGGTGGTTTCCATGCGCTTTGTGATCTACGCCTTCCTGTTCATCGGTTTGATCCATTCCGGAAACATTTTCTACGGGCCGATCATCAAGAATCACATGCTCGAAGGGAAGATGATCCAGCTGGCCAACGAATCCCGGCTGAAGGCCGATCAGTACCTGATGCGCGATCTGCGGGCCTACATCGAGGACAATTCCATCGACATCGATGCGGACAAGATCCAGATCTATCACCCGACCGAAAAGTCCGTGGTGCTGAGCGCGAACTACACGGTTCACTGCCAGCTGTTCAACATCGAAAAGACCTACGTCTTCAAGCCGAGCAGCGACTCGTCCACGCACGGCCTCATTCCGGACTTCACGCTCAGCAAGTACGAGGTTCAACCGAAGGCCGACACCCCCGCGCGCTGAAACGACCGGGGCTTTTTCCGTACCCCTCGAAGGGGCCCTGTTTGTGTGGCAAAATGAAACACCATGACGCCCCGCAAACGACCCGACCCGTCTCGAGCCCCCGGAAGGGACAACTCCGGCTCACGTATCGATTCCCTGGACCCGGCGCTTCCGGTCATCGTGGGCTCCAGTCCGAGGATGCAGCGCATCTTCAACCTGATCAGCAAGATCGCCCCGACCGATTCCAGCGTCCTCATAGTGGGGGAGAGCGGAACGGGCAAGGAGCTCGTGGCCCGGTCGATCCATCTCCAGAGTCCACGGGCCGACCGGGCGTTCATGGCCATCAACTGCGGCGCCCTGCCTGAGAATCTTCTCGAGAGTGAACTCTTCGGTCACGTCCGCGGCGCGTTCACCGGGGCGTGGACCGACAAGAAGGGGCTGTTCGAGCAGGCCGATCGGGGCACGCTGTTCCTGGACGAAGTGGGAGAGCTGTCCCAGACGTCCCAGGTCAAGCTCCTGCGGGTCCTTCAGGACCACGAGGTTCGCCGGGTGGGCGGCACGACGAACCAGAAGGTGGACGTCCGGGTCGTCTCGGCCACGAACCGGAATCTGCGGGAAGCCATGGTGTCCGGGTCGTTCCGCGAGGATCTCTATTACCGGCTGAACGTGTTTCAGATCGATGTTCCGCCGCTCCGGGATCGCGGTGACGACATCATGCTCCTGGCCCACTTCTTCCTCGAGCGGTACGCCCGGCGCATGGAAAAGCCGCTCAAGGGGTTTCAGCCGGACGCCCTGTACCGGGTGACCCACTATCCCTACCCGGGGAACGTCCGCGAACTGGAAAACGCCGTGCAGAGGGCGGTGGCTCTCGCCGACGGGGACGAAGTCCGGATCGAGGATCTCCCGAAGCCGATGCAGGAGTGGCGCCCCCGGCAACTCCAGGCTCCGGACGTGCCGGTGGAAGACGGTGTTTCCCTGCCGCGCGACTGGACGCTCGAACAGCTGGAAAGGGCCTACATTCAGAAGGCCCTGGGCTGGAACCAGGGGAATGTGTCGGAAACGGCCCGACGTCTTGGCATATCCCGGTCCACGTTGTGGCGCAAAATGAAACAGTACAACCTCGGATAACCCGCAAATCTGCCCCCTAAGACGCCTCTGTACCACTTTGATACACTCGCATGTTTCATTTTAGAGCATTCGATGGCAGCTCACTCGCGCCACGCCAGGTCTGCTGTGCCAGTTTTTCATATCTATCTGTTGTGTTTATAGCAAATTAGGGCTTATGTCGTCGATGAGAACCCGTTCTGGCACGGAGAGTGCTTTAATGCCGGGCGTCAGTCAGCAGTCAGGGCTCAACCATAAATGGAGGTGTTTCAAAATGACGCTCGTCAGGTATCGTCCCTTCAACAACACACTGTCGCTTCAGGACGAAATGAACAGGATGTTCGATTCCCTGCTTCGGTCCTCGACCGTTCCGCAGTCGTCCACGGACTGGTATCCGGTGTGCGACGTTCGCGAAACCGAAAACGAATTCCTGGTTCGCGCCGAGCTGCCGGGGGTCGCGAAGAATGACGTGAAGATCAACATGGTCAACAACACGCTCGTTCTGCGTGGCGAGAAGAAGCAGGAAACCGAGGAGAAGAAAGGCAACTGGCATCACGTGGAACGCGCCTACGGCACGTTCGAGCGGACGTTCACGCTCCCGTCGCACGTGGTCGCCGAGAAGATCAAGGCCCGCTTCCAGGACGGCATTCTCCAGATCGTCATCCCGAAGGCGGACGAAGCACGGCCCCGCGAAATCCAGATCGATTCCTGATCCGGATTCCGGAAAGTCCAAGAACGAGAGTCGCCGCGCTTGCCGCGGCGGCTCCATCACATAAATGAGCTGAGTCGACGGGCAGGAGGCGCCTCCTGATCCCGTCGCTCGCATGTCTTGCGCGGTTGGATCCGTCGGCAGGCGCAGAAAAAGGAAAGCGAGGAGTTACATGGGAAAGATCATCGGTATTGACCTGGGCACCACGAATTCGTGCGTGGCCGTGATCGAGGGCGGAGAGCCTGTCGTCATTCCGAACGCGGAGGGCGGACGGACCACTCCTTCGGTCGTGGCGTTCACGAAGAGCGGTGAGCGCCTTGTCGGTCAGCACGCCAAGCGCCAGGCGGTCACGAACCCCACGCAGACTGTTTATTCCATCAAGCGCTTCATGGGTCGCCAGTATGGCGAAGTCGGAAGCGAACTCAAGGAAGTGCCGTACGCCGTGACGGACCAGGGCGGCCAGGTCGCGGTGAAGATCGGCGACGCTTCGCACACGCCGCCGGAGATCTCCGCGATGATCCTGCAGAAGATGAAGCAGACCGCGGAGGACTTCCTCGGGCAGAAGGTGACGGAAGCCGTCATCACGGTGCCCGCCTACTTCAACGACGCCCAGCGCCAGGCCACCAAGGATGCCGGCCGGATCGCCGGGCTCGACGTGAAGCGCATCATCAACGAG
>CAZQVN010000091.1:0-9041 GCA_964596775.1 uncultured bacterium | reverse complement strand
TTCGACGATCTCGACCAGGCCCTGAACGACCTGGCCGAACTCAGCGAGCGCCAGGCGAAGGTCGTCGAACTCCGGTTCTTCGGCGGCCTGACGATCGAGGAAACGGCGGAAGTGATGGGCTCCTCGCCGATGACCGTCAAGCGGGACTGGACGATCGCCCGGGCCTGGCTCTACCGGGAGCTCGGCGGAACCGGGCCGGGCGGCTGACCCGCCGGCCGGCTTCGCCGCAGACATCGGGGACGGTCTTCACAAGGCGATGCGCACCGGTCGGCACCTGGGCGAGGGCCCGTCAGTGCCCCTCGGCCAGAGTCCTCAGCGCAGCCGTCAGCTCCTCCGGTGCCGCGGCGTCCTCTGCGGTCAGGACACCCCTGCGCCCCAGCCCCTGGTAGACGTTCAGGCTCCTTTCGAACCAGCCGGCGGCCCGGTCCCGCCAGGGGCCGGGGTTCTTCCGGTATGTCGTCGAAGCCTCCACGCACGCATCACCGGCCCGGCGGCCGCACAGCGCCATCGCTTGCAGAACAGCCACGTTCGAAGTATCCGCGGCCGCCAGGCGCGCGTAGCGGTCGAACGCCTCACGGAACCTCGCCTCCGCGGCTTCGTAACGCCGGTTGCCCAGCAACAGCAGGCCGATGTCGAAGTGGGCGGCGGCCACGTCCGACTGCATCAGCGCATTGCTCGAATCCTCCGCCGCCAGTTCCTCGGAGATCCGCATCCCGCGCGCGTACACGGCCAGACCCGAATCCACCGCTCCTCCGCCGGCCAGGCAATGCGCCATCATCGAGTAGATGATGGCCAGGTCGCGGCGGGCCTCGGTGTTGTTCCCGAGCGCCGCCACGGCTTCCCGCCCCAGCCGTTCCGCGCGTTCGTACAGCGCCATGGCGCCGTCCCGGTTGCCGCGGGTGGCCAGAAGTTCCGCGTTCTTCGCGTACTGGATCAGGATCGGTCTCCGTGACGCGCCGTCGTCCGGATACCTGCGATGGATTTCTTCCGCCATCTCCAGGCACAGCGTCCGCTCGGCAACCGCTGTCGAAGTATCCCCGTCGGCCACAGCCCAGTCTCCGATTCTATCGTGGGTGAGGAGCAGATCCCCGGGGAGATACGGATCGTCCGGGTAGCGCTCGATCAGGGCTTCGATCCGCTCGATCGTCGTCCTGGCCCTGGCGAGCGCCTCGTCGCCGCGGCCCATGGTCCGCAGCAGGTCGGTCAGGCGCTGCGTGGCCACGATTTCGTTCCGCGAGAAGGAGAGTGACTCCGGCCGGGCCGCCGCGGCGGCCGCGAGAAGCGCGATCCCCCGGCTGTAGCTGTCGAGGGCATCGCCCGTCCGTCCGAGATTCGAGAACAACGGCCGCCCCTGGACGTCGGCGATCTTCGCGTAGGCCAGTCCGATTTCGTGCTGGAGAACCGGATCGCTCCCGGCGTCGTCGGCCAGTTTGTTGAGATAGGTGAGGGCGTGATCGACGATCAACTTCCGCGCCCGCGTCGACCCGGGCAGATCGAGAATCGCGTCGTGCACATCGAACATCAGGGCGTGCGCGAGCGACCGGACTTCGTTGAAGCGCCGTTTCGCCCGGTCGCGCTCCTGCCGGGCCACGCCGGCCTGCCAGGTCGTGCCGGCCAGCCCGGCGATCAGCGACACGGCCACCAGGCCCACCGTGACCACCGCGGTGCGATTGCGGCGGATGAAGCGGGACAACTGGTACGCGGTCGAGTGCCCGCGGGCCAGGACAGGGTGCCCTTCGAGGTGTCGGCGGATGTCGGCGGCCAGTTGATCCACCGATGCGTAACGCCTTTCGGGCTCCTTCTCCAGGGCCTTGAGCGCGATGTGGTCGAGGTCGCCGGCCAGCCGGCGGCGCAGGTTCCGGGTCGTGTTGCCGCGCCGGTCGGCCGCCTCGCCGGAGGCGGCGCGTATCACCGCCGCGCTGGGGGGAGCCGGATCCTCCTGGGCCACCGCCCGGAGGATGTCCTCGGGAGCCCGGCCGGAAAGCCGGAGCGGCCGGCATCCGGCCAGGAGTTCATAGAGGATCACGCCGAGTGAATAGACATCGCCGGCCACGGTCACCGGGTCGCCGAGGATCTGCTCGGGGCTTGCGTAGTCGGGCGTCATCATCCGGTGCATCGGCGCGGTCACCGTGGCCGGCGCGCCGGTTTCGGACGGAGGCATGAGCTTGGCGATTCCGAAGTCGAGCAGCCGCGGCGTGCCGTCGTCCGTCACCAGGATGTTGTCCGGCTTGAGGTCGCGATGGATCACCAGCCGCTGATGCGCGAACTGCACGGCATCGCAGACTTCGAGAAAGATAGCGAGCCGCTCCTCGACGCCGAGCCGGCGATCATCGCAGAAGGCAAGCAGCGGTTTTCCGGACACGTAGTCCATGACCAGGTAGGGGCTGCCGTCCGCGGCGGTGCCCCCGTCGATCAGCCGGGCGATGTGCGGGTGATCCAGCATGGCCAGGATCTGTCGTTCCGACCGGAATCTCCGGAGGATGTCCTCCGAGCGGAGCCCCGGGTAGATACGCTTGACGGCCACTTCCTTCGAGAAATCCTCGTCGTCCCGCGCGGCCCGGTACACGACACCCATGCCGCCGCGGCCGATCTCCTCGAGAATCCGGTAGGGTCCGATCCGCTGTCCGGGGGCGCCGGTTTCCCCGAACCCGGCCGCCACGCTTCCGGCCAGGAATCCGCCGGCTTCGAAGTGGGCGACGAGCAGCGACCTCAGTTCGGCGGCCAGTTCGGGGTGAGCGCTTTCGATCCGGTCCAGCAGGGCCTTGCGCCCTTCCGGGTCCAGTTCCACGGCCTCGTTGAACAGCTCCTGGACACGGTCCCAGGAGGGGCGTTTGTCCATGAATTCAGCATAGTCGATCCGGCGGATTTCCGACAGATTCCCGGGCGGGTATCCAGGGCGCCGGCGGATCCCTGCGTGTAAACGGCACCCCTCGCCGTCGGCAGATTGCGCCGGACAGCGCGGCCCCTTCAGGCCGGAGCAGCGTGATGGTCCTTTCAGGGGCGTTTCCGCGCGTCCGGATCAGGGCACCACCCCGCTCCCGCCGGTCGTGACCGCCGCCGAGTCCGGCGCCGCGATGGCGCCCGATGGTCGCGGGGTGCCCCAGGGTCACCGCTCCGGCCTCGGACAGCCCGATCCCGGGCCGGGCACATGGTTCCGATTCAACCGCGCCGCCGAAGCGGCGGAGGAGGTCACGATGCGCCGGTGGAACATACTGTCCGGCCTGCTGCTCTTGTCCCTGGCCCTGGCTGCGGGGGATGTCCTGGCCATCGGCCCGGGCGACCTGAAGAAAAAGGCCGAAAAAAAGGCCAGGGAGGCCGCGGAAAAGGTGAAGGCCGGGGAGAAGCCCGAAGTTCCCGCAGCGCCCGCCCCGGACACGGAAGAGCCGGCAGCCCCGTCCCGCGGAGGCGAGTCGGGCAACGGAGGTAAGGTCTCCGAGGTCTCCACGAAGTTCGATTTCGTTCCGGGCAACCGGGTGATCCTGATGGACGACTTCACCCGGGATGAACTCGGCGAGTTTCCGAGCCGCTGGAAAGCGCGGACTGGAAACTTCGACATCGTCGAATTCAAGGGGGAGCGCTGGCTGCGCCTGAACGGCACGGACGGCATCATCTCCATCAAGGCGGATGCCGTTCCCGAAAAGTGGACGCTCGAGTTCGACATTTTTCAGCCCGAGATGACGGGGCCCGCGTTCACGGTGGGGGCCTTCTGGCCCGATTCGGATTCCTGGATCTGGTACGCGGCGATCGGCGGCGCCGGGAAACAGGTCGCCTTTTCCGGAACGGAAGGAGTCGGCTCGACCGCCGAAATGCCCGGCGGCCTGAGCGGACGGCATCATGTTTCGGTCATGGCCGCGGGCCGAAGCCTCAAGATCTACGTCGATCGCGAGCGGCTGGTGAACATTCCCGAGATGGAATTCAAGCACGGCGAGTCCGTGGCCGCTGTGGGGCTCCGCCTGTGGCGCTACGGTTCCGACCCGATGA
Source organism: uncultured bacterium (assembly GCA_964596775.1). GTDB lineage: Bacteria > Eisenbacteria > RBG-16-71-46 > JABDJR01 > JAWXBZ01 > CAZQVN01. The sequence goes on along the minus strand of CAZQVN010000091.1, from coordinate 5,060 downwards.
TCGCGAACGTGCGCTTCGCCGAGGGGGGGAAGGAAAAGGTGGACATGCTGGCCGCACCGTTCGTGACGCAGGGGATCGTTTTCGACTCGGGCTCCGACCGTTTGAAGCCGGAATCCGCGCCGGTCCTGCGCCAGGTGGCCACGTACCTGAAGGAAAACCCGGACGTGAAGGTGACGATCACCGGCCACACCGACGACGTGGGGGAGACGGCGGCGAATCAGACGCTGTCCGAGAAGCGGGCGGCCGCCGTGGCGGCCAGCCTGGCCGGCGACTTCGGGATCGAAACGGGGCGGATGGCCACGTCGGGAAAAGGTGAGTCGGCTCCGATCGCGAAGAACGACTCGCCGGAGGGGAAGGCGATGAACCGGCGGGTGGAGTTTGCGAAGAGCTGACGCAACAAGACGCCCCCCGGAATTCCCTCCGGGGGGCGTCTTTGTTCCGGTGTGCTGTTTACCTAGTTCGTCGAGTTCAACCACTTCTCGTAGGCGTCGAAACTGAAGTCCCGGCCGAGGAAATCCCGCACGAGCTGAGCGGCCTTCTTCGTTCCACCCGGGTCCAGAACTGCCTTGCGGTAGGCGGTGGCCATCTTCGAATCGAGCATGTTGTTCTGGTCGAACTTGCTGAACAGGTCCTTGGCGATGACCAGCGACCACATGTAGGTGTAGTAGACGGCGGAATAGCCGCCGAGGTGGCCGAAGCCCGTTTCCATGGTCGTTCCGTCGACGTACCTGTACATGCTGTACTTGTTCTGGATCTCCTTCACGAGCGCCGTCGTGTCCAGGTTCTTCGGATCCCGGTCGTACATCGACAGCGAAACCTTCGCGTAGAACATCTGCTGGCGGACCGACAGCCCCTCGCCGAAGTCGCGGGCGGCGCGCATGCGGTCGACGAGCTCGGTGGGAATCGGCTCGCCTGTCTCATAGTGCTTCGCGAACCGCTGCAGCGTCGGCGCGTCCCAGGCCCATTCCTCGAGGAACTGCGACGGGGCTTCGACGAAGTCGTGCTCGGTGGCCACGCCGGACTGGTCGATCCACCTCTGGTGACCCCCGAACGTGTGATGCAGCAGGTGGCCGAACTCGTGGAGGAATGTTTCCACGTCGCTGTGCGACATCAGCCCCTCGCCGGGTGCGTCATCGCCGCCGCCGGGAAAGTTGCAGACGAGAACGCCGATCGGGCACTGGATGTCCTTGACGCCCGAGCGTATCGTGAACTGCGCGGCGTGGCCGTACTTTCCGGGGCGCGGGTGCATGTCCAGGTAGATGCGGCCGAGGAACGTGTCCCCTTCGCGCACTTCGTAGCAGTCCACGTCCGGATGCCAGACCTCGGCATCGGGGACCTTCGTGAACGTGGCGCCGAACAGCTGCGATGTCAGGTCCATCAGGCCGTCCCGCACCACGGGATAGTCGAAGTAGGGGCGGACCGACTGGGAGTCGAAGGAGTACTTTTCCGACTTCAGTTTCTCGCTGACGAACGACTTGTCGTAGTCGGCCACCTCGGTGGCGGATTCGTCCAGCGTTTTCATCGTGGCCAGGAGCTCGGCGTACTCGCGCTGCGCCCGGGGTGTGGCCGCCTCGGTGATCCGGTCGATGAACGCGGAGGCGTTGGCCGCGGTCTCGATCATCTTGTTCTCGGTGATCAGGTCCGCGTACGTCCTGTATCCGAGCGTGTTCGCAAGCTCCGTTCTCTTTGCGACGTACTTCTTGAGAACGTCGAGGTTGGCCGGGTTGCCGCGCCGGGAAAATTCAAGATAGAGCCGCTTCCGCGCCTCGCGGTCCTTGCTGTAGGTCAGGAACGGATAGAAGTCCGGGTAGTTCGTGGTGATCGTGATCTTGCCGCTCTCGTCCGGCTTGTGGGAATCGATGTAGTCCTGGGGCAGGCCGTCGAGCGAGGAGGGATCGTTCAGGATGATCGAGCGCACGTCCTCGCGGATGTTGCGGCTGAACGTCTGGCCGATCTCGGTGATCTCCTCCTGGAGCTTCTCGATTTTCGTCCGGGTGGCCTCGTCGCGGTCCACGCCGGCGCGGCGGAAGTCGGCGAGATTCTTCTCCACGAGAAACTTCGTGTCGGCATCGGCCTTCGCAATATCCACGGCCTTGAGCGCTTCGTAGAGTCCGCGGTTCAGGGAGAGCTTCGTGAGGAAAGCGCTCAGATCCTGGATCCCCTTTTCCGCGGCCTGGCGGAGGGATTCCTCGGGGTGCACGTTCTGGAGGAGGCTGGAGAATCCTCCGGCCAGATCGAGTGCGATGCTCATCTCGTTGTAGGGGACGAGCGTGTTGTCCACGGTGCGCGGGCCCTTGACCGCGAGAATCTGGTCCAGCCTGGCCTGGGCCACGCCCAGCTGCTCGGCCACCATCGCCGAGACTCCGGCGGCGTCCTTCGGCAGCGGGGGCGGATCCGCGTAACCGGCGCGGGCGGCGGGCGCCATCGCCAGGGTCGCGATCACGGCCATGGTCGTCACCAGCGTGCGACCGGCAACTGAAGCACCGGCAGCGCTGTGCAGGGAATCTTTCAGGGACATTCTTCCTCCGTTCATTGCTTGGACGGGAGTTTTGCGAAACGACGTAGTGCCGAGGGGATGATTAGAGGGGAAACAATACCCGAAACCCGTGATTCCCGTCGACCCCGCGCGGCGATCCCGCCCGCGGGTTCCCGGCGGCTGCCGATCCCCGGATCGATGACGCTGTTGGCGCGAAACCCATTGTCCTGTATGATATTAGCTTCAATCGTCACGGCCGGTCCGGCGGAAGGGCACGAAATCCATTCATGAATCAGACGCATCCCATCCACAAGTTGTTGAAGGAACGCATCCTGGTCCTCGACGGGGCCATGGGCACGATGCTCCAGCGGCACAGGCTCAACGAGTCCGATTACCGGGGAGACCGCTTCAAGGATCACCCCGCGGAACTCCGCAACAACAACGAAGCCCTGTCGCTGGTTCGCCCCGATCTCGTGACCGGGGTTCACGACGAAAACCTGGCCGCCGGCGCGGACATCATCGAAACGAACACGTTCAACGCCACATCCATATCCATGGCCGATTTCCGGATGTCGGAGCTGGCGTACGAAATGAACCTCGAGTCGGCGCGGATCGCCCGGGCATGCGCGGACGCGGCGATGCAGCGCGACCCCTCCCGCCCCCGCTTCGTGGCCGGGGCCCTCGGACCGACGAACCGGACGCTGTCGCTGGCCGTCGACGTGAACAATCCCGGCTTCCGCGCGAACACGTTCGACGACTTCATGAGCGCCTACCACGAACAGGCGCGGGGGCTCCTCGACGGCGGCGTCGACCTGCTGCTCGTGGAAACGGTTTTCGACACGCTTGTGTCCAAGGCCGCACTGTTCGCCATCCGGAAGTGCTTCGAGGAGGGGGCGCGCCGGGTCCCGGTGATGCTCTCGGTCACGATCACCGACCTGTCCGGCCGCACGCTGTCCGGGCAGACCGTCGAGGCGTTCTGGAATTCGGTGTCCCATGTGCCGCTGCTGTCGGTGGGGATCAACTGTTCGCTCGGACCGAAGGAGATGCGGCCGTACATCGAGGAACTGGCCGGCATCGCGCCCGTGCACGTGAGCTGCTATCCGAACGCCGGCCTGCCGAACCCGCTTTCCGACACGGGCTTCGACGAAACCCCGGAGCTGATGGCGGCGCATCTCAGGGAGTGGGCTGAGAACGGCTGGCTGAACATGGTCGGCGGCTGCTGCGGCACGACGCCGGACCACATCCGGGCGATCGCCGCCGCGGTGCGCCCGTTCGCGCCGCGGACGGTGCCCGAAGTCGAGCCGTACATGAGGCTGTCCGGCCTCGAGCCGCTCACGATCCGCCCGGAGTCGGGCTTCCAGATGATCGGCGAGCGGACGAACGTCACCGGGTCGCCGAAGTTCGCCCGGCTGATCAAGGAGGGGAACTACGAGGCCGCCCTGGGCGTGGCCCGGCAGCAGGCCGACAACGGCGCGAACCTGATCGACGTCAACATGGACGAAGGGATGCTCGACTCCGCCGAGGCCATGACCACGTTCCTGAATCTCATCGCCTCGGAGCCCGACATCGCCCGCATCCCGGTGATGATCGACAGCTCGAAGTGGTCGGTTCTCGAGGCGGGCCTCAAGTGCCTGCAGGGAAAGGGGGTCGTCAACTCGATCAGCCTCAAGGAAGGGGAGGACGAGTTCCGCCGGCAGGCCCGGCTGATCCGCGCCTACGGGGCGGCGGTCATCGTCATGGCGTTCGACGAGAAGGGGCAGGCCGACACCGTCGACCGGAAGATGGAGATCTGCGCCCGGGCCTACCGGATCCTCACCGAGGAGGTCGGCTTTCCGCCCCAGGACATCATCTTCGACCCGAACGTGCTCACGGTGGCCACCGGCATCGAGGAGCACAACGGCTATGCCGTGGCGTTCATCGAGGCCACGCGGAGGATCAAGGCGGAACTGCCCGGCGCGCGCGTGTCCGGGGGCATCAGCAACATCTCGTTCTCGTTCCGCGGCAACAACGTGATCCGCGAGGCGATGCACGCCGCGTTCCTCTACCACGCCATCCAGGCCGGCCTCGACATGGGGATCGTCAACGCCGGCCAGCTCGCGGTGTACGAGGAGATCCCGAAGGACCTTCTCGAACTGGTCGAGGACGTCCTCCTCAACCGCCGCGCCGACGCAACGGAACGCCTGCTCGAGTTCGCGGAAACGGTCAAGCAGGGGGACAAGGCCGCGGAAAAGGCGGAGGCGTGGCGTTCGGGAACCGTGGAGGAACGGCTGAGCCACGCGCTCGTCAAGGGACTCGTCGATCACATCGAGACCGACGTGATCGAGGCGCTGGCCCAGTACGAGCGACCGCTCAAGGTCATCGAGGGTCCGCTCATGTCCGGCATGAACGTCGTCGGCGACCTCTTCGGCAGCGGACGGATGTTCCTCCCCCAGGTCGTCAAGAGCGCCCGGGTGATGAAGAAGGCGGTCGGCGTTCTGCTTCCCTACCTGGAGGCGGAGAAGCAGGGCACCGACGCGGCGGCCCAGGGAAAGATCGTCATGGCCACGGTCAAGGGCGACGTGCACGACATCGGCAAGAACATCGT
>CAZQVN010000090.1:0-9584 GCA_964596775.1 uncultured bacterium | reverse complement strand
CGCGGACGGGGGGACGGCTCCCGCACCGGGCCCAAGCCGAGCACAAAAAACGCCGGCTCAGCGAAGCACCTCAGTGAGCGGTAGCGTTCCTCGACTGCCGGAAGTCCGGCGACTTCTCCGTCTTGAGCAGCGTGTACTCGAGCACCTCGTCCATGTGCTCCACCGGGATGATCTTCAATCCGGTGCGCACTTCCTTGGGAATCTCCACGAGGTCCTTCTTGTTGCCGACGGGAATGATCAGCGTCTTGATGCCGGCGCGCTTCGCGGCCACCGACTTTTCCGTGAGCCCGCCGATCGGGAGCACGGATCCGCGCAGCGTGATCTCTCCCGTCATCGCCACGTTCGGCAGCGACGGGATGCCGGTCAGCGCGGAGATCAGCGCCACGGCCATTGTGATGCCGGCCGACGGGCCGTCCTTGGGAACGGCGCCTTCCGGCACGTGGATGTGGATGTCGATGCTCTGGTAGAAATTCTTGTCGAGGTTCATGAACCCCGAGATGCGCCGGGCGTAGGACAACGCGGCCATCGCCGACTCGCGCATGACCTCGCCCAGTTTTCCGGTGGTCGACAGCTTCCCCTTTCCGGGGAGGATCGACACCTCGATCGTCATGACGTCGCCGCCGGATTCCGTCCAGGCCAGGCCGGTGGCGAGGCCGACGCGGCGCTCGATCTCCAGCGTCTGGTCGACATGGCGCGGCGGGCCGAGCAGTTTCGGCAGCATCGCCGGAGTGACCGTCACCGGCAGCTTGATGTCGGAGGACGCCTTCTTCCGGGCGATCTTCCGGCAGACGGTGGCCACTTCCCGCTCGAGGTTGCGAACGCCGGCCTCGCGGGTGTATTCCGACACGATCTTGCGGAGGGCCGGCTCGGCGATCTTCACGTCATCGGGACCGAGACCGCAGGCCTCGAGTTGCTTCTTCACCAGGAAGTTCCGCGCGATCTGGATCTTCTCCGTCTCCAGGTAGCCGGGCAGCTGGATCACTTCCATCCGGTCGCGCAGCGGAGCCGGCACGTTGTACAGGTAATTGGCCGTCGTGATGAACAGCACCTGCGACAGGTCGTAGTCCACTTCCAGGTAGTGATCGTTGAACGCGCTGTTCTGCTCGGGATCTAGGACCTCGAGCAGCGCCGCCGAGGGGTCGCCGCGGTAGTCCGAGCCGAGCTTGTCCACTTCGTCGAGCAGGATGACCGGATTGACCGTGCCCGCCCGCTTCATCGCCTGGACGATCCGGCCCGGCATCGAGCCGATGTAGGTGCGCCGGTGACCGCGGATCTCCGCCTCGTCCTTGACGCCGCCGAGGCTCATCCGCACGAACTTGCGCCCGAGGGACCGGGCGATCGACTTTCCGAGCGACGTCTTGCCCACGCCCGGAGGACCCGCGAAACAGAGGATCGGGCCGCGCAGCGACTTCGACAGCTTGACCACGGCCAGGTACTCGATGACCCGCTCCTTGACCTTTTTCAGCGCAAAGTGATCCTCGTCCAGGCAGGCCTGGACCGCTTCGAGGTCGAGGTTGTCCGACGAGCGCTTCTTCCACGGCAGCGCAACGAGCCAGTCCAGGTAGTTCCGCAGCACGGTGGCTTCCGGCGACATGAACGACATCTTGGACAGCCGGTCCAGTTCGCGCATCGCCTTCTCGTTCACCTCGCGCGGCATGCGGGCCTTCTTGATGTCGCGCTCGAGTTCGTCGATCTCGGAGGCGAACTCGTTCTGGTAGCCGAGTTCCTTGCGGATCGCCTTCAGCTGCTCGTTGAGGTAGAACTCCTTCTGGTTCTTGTGAACCTGGCTCCGGACCTGCCCCTCGATCTTGCGCTCGAGCTTGACGATCTCCAGTTCGGAAACGAGCACCTCGCCCAGCTTCTTCAGCCGGGCCGCGGCGTCGTCCAGCTCGAGGATTTCCTGCTTCGTCGGCACCTTCACCAGGAGATGGCTGGCGATGGAAAACGCGAGCGTGTTCGGGTCGGTGATGTTGTTGGCCGTCAGCAGGACGTCGTCGGAGATGCGGCGGTTCAGGTGCACGTACTCGTTGAAACTGGCCAGGACCGAGCGCATGAGCGCCTCGAGTTCGTTGGTGTCCGGACTTTCGTCCGGCGCCAGTTCCAGCTTGACGAGGAAAAAATCCTCCGAGGAGAGGAACCGCTTGATCCGCGCCCGGCAGAGACCCTCGACGAGCACGCGCATCGTGCCGTCGGGAAGCCGGAACAGCTGGAGTATGCGGACGATCGTCCCCACCTTGTGGAGGTCGTCGCGCGTGGGGTCCACGTCGTCGGAACGCACCTGCGAGGTTGCGAAGAGTATGCGGTCGCGCTGCACCGCGGACTCGATGGCGTTGACGCTGGCCACCCGCCCCACCAGCAGCGGCGTGGTCATGTAGGGAAAAAGGACCACGTCGCGCAGGGGAAGCAGCGGCATGCGGTCTTCGACGTCGAAGACCTCGTCATCACGTTTGATCTGCATCAGGTCGGCTCCATACCCTCCCGGCCCGAAGGCGGGATCAGGCTTCTTTCTTGCGTTTTTCGTTGCGGAAGGTGATGACGGGCGCCGCCTTCTTGCGGATGACGTCCTCGGTGATCGTCACCGTGTCCACCTCGGCCTGGGACGGCACATCGTACATGATGTCGAGCATCGCGTCCTCGAGCACGGCCCGGAGCCCGCGGGCGCCGGTTCCGCGCTGGATCGCGATTTCCGCGATGGCCTTGAGGGCTCCGGCGTCGAACGTCAGCCGCACGTTCTCCATGTCGAAGAACCGGCCGTACTGGCGGGTGATGGCGTTCTTGGGTTTCGTGAGGATGTCGATGAGCGCGGCCTCGTTCAGCGAGTCGAGCGTGGCCACCACCGGAAGCCGGCCCACGAGTTCGGGGATGATCCCGTACTTGAGCAGGTCCTCGGGCTCGACGGCCGCGAGAAGCTCGCCGACGCTCTTGTCCTTCTTCCCGCGCACCTCGGCCCCGAAGCCCATCGTCTGGACGCGCGTGCGCCGCTCGACGATCTTCTCGAGCCCTTCGAACGCGCCGCCGCAGATGAACAGGATGTTCTTCGAGTTGACCTCGATGTACTTCTGCTGCGGATGCTTCCGGCCGCCCTGGGGCGGCACGTTGGCCACCGTGCCCTCGAGGATCTTGAGCAGCGCCTGCTGCACGCCCTCGCCGGACACGTCGCGGGTGATCGACGGGTTTTCGCTCTTCCGGCTGATCTTGTCGATTTCGTCGATGTAGACGATGCCGTGCTCGGCGTTGACCAGGTTGAAGTCGGCGGCCTGGAGCAGGCGGACGAGGATGTTCTCCACGTCCTCGCCCACGTAGCCCGCCTCGGTCAGGCAGGTGGCGTCGATGATCGCGAACGGCACCTTGAGGTGGCGCGACAGCGTCTGGGCCAGCAGTGTCTTGCCGGTTCCGGTGGGGCCGATGAGGAGAATGTTCCCCTTTTCCAGCTCCACGTCGTCGCGGCTCGGCGGGTTGAAGATGCGCTTGTAATGATTGTACACGGCCACGGCCAGCGTCTTCTTGGCGCGGTCCTGGCCGATCACGTATTCGTCGAGAACACGCTTCGTTTCCGAGGGTTTGGGCAGGCTCTCACGATGGGTCGGGAGATCGCGGTCCGTTTCGCCGTCGAGGATGTCGTTGCACAGTTTGACGCACTCGCTGCAGATGTAGACGGAAGGGCCGGAAACGAGCCGGCTGACTTCCTCCTGTCCACGACCGCAGAAAGAGCATTTTATGGGATGAGGTGAGGGCACGCGCTTCTTCATCTCCTTCTAGGTCTCCCGCCTGGAGCCTGATCTGTGTTCGGCCAACTACTGCCCCCGCTTTACGAAGACTTCGTCCACGATGCCGTATTCCTTGGCCTGGGCCGCCGACATGAAATTGTTGCGGTCCGTGTCCTTGAGGATCTGGTCCATGGTGCGACCGGTGTGGTGCGACATGATGCTGTTCAGCTTTTCGCGAATCGTCAGCATTTCCTTCGTGTAGATTTCGATGTCCGATGCCTGCCCCTGGGTTCCTCCCAGCGGCTGATGAATCATGACACGGGCGTTCGTGAGAATCGAGCGTTTCCCCTTTTCCCCGGCGAGGAGAAGCAGGGCGCCCATGGACGCCGCCTGTCCCAGGCAGGTCGTGGCCACCGGCGGCTTGATGAACTGCATCGTGTCGTAGATGCCGAGCCCCGCCGTGACGGACCCGCCCGGACTGTTTATGTAGAGCTGGATGTCCTTGTCCGGGTCCTCGGCCTCGAGAAACAGCATCTGGGCGATGATCAGGTTGGCCACGACATCGTCGATGGCCGAGCCCAGAAAGATGATGCGATCCTTCAGGAGTCTTGAATATATGTCGTAAGCGCGTTCACCGCGCGCAGACTGCTCAACGACGATCGGAACGAGGGCCATCCATTTACCTCCGCTTCTTGATCACTTCGACCTTGGCGAGCCCGAGCAGGACCTGGATGACCTTGTGACGGTACATGTCGTCGTGGATCCGGTCCAACCCGTTGCTTTTCTTCAGTTTACCGCGAATTTCCGCGAGGGGTTTCCCTTCCCTCTCGGCAAATCTCCTGACCTCGTTATCGACCTCTTCATCCGAGACCGCTACGTTTTCCTGCATTCCGACCTTTTGAACGATCAGATCGGTTCGAAGTTTCTTTTCCACCGCCGGGAGGTAGGCCGTGCGGATCTGCCCTTCCTCGTCCCCGGAGAGTGTACCGCGATCCCGGCGGGCGCGCTCGACGATGTCGTCGAGGGCCTCCTTGACGACCCCTTCCGGCAGTTCGATCGGATTCGCGGCGATCAGCGCGTCGAACAGGACCTCCTCGAACGCCTCACGGCTGCGCAGGCCTTCCTGGGCCTCGAGATTCAGCCGTACCCGCGCCTTCAACTCGTCGAGGGTGGCGTCCTCCTTGCCCAGCGCTTCCTTCGCGAACGCGTCGTCGAGCTCGGGCAGCGACTTCTCGCGGACTTCCTTGACCACCACGTCGAACACCTGCTCCGGATGCTCGTGGACACCCTCCTCCGACGTGTGCGTGGAGGCGGGGAGCACGACGCGGCGCGACTCGCCCTTGACCGCGCTCATCAGCGCCACGTTGAACGGCTCGGGCGTGCCCGAACCGCCGACTTCGATCAGCCCTTCCTTTTCCTCGCCGCGCTCGCCGGCCGCGTTCAGGATCCAGTAGGTGGCCAGCACCTGGTCCGTTCCCTGAGCCGGGCGGTCCACCGCGTTGTACTCCGCGCGCGACTCCCGGAAATTCTGGAGCGACTGGTCGATATCCTCGTCGGTGACCTCGAACTCCTCGCGGGCCAGCGACAGCTCGCGGTATCCGGTGATCTCGCCGGGGGGCCACACTTCGACGTGGGCCTCGAACCGCAGCGGTTCCCCCTTCTTGAACTGGAGATTGTTGATCTCGGGGTTGCCCGCCGGATGAACTTTCACCTCCTCGACCGCCTCCATGTAGGCCTTCGGGAGCGCGCGCTTCAGGAACTCCGACTGCAGCGACTCGCCGACCTTGGCCATCACCATGTTGAGCGGGGCCTTGCCCTTGCGAAAACCGGGGAGAACCATGGACTTGCGGTACTCCTCGATGAGCGCGTTCATTTCCTTTTCCACGTCCGCGGCGGGGATCTCGATCTCCAGGACCCGCTTGCAGGACGGCTGCTCTATCAAATTGACTTTGACCAAGGTATCCCTTTCTGTCTCGTCGTGGCTGGTGCGAGAGGGGGGACTTGAACCCCCACGAGTTTCCCCACTGGATCCTAAGTCCAGCGCGTCTGCCAATTCCGCCACTCTCGCTGTTGAAGTCGGGGCAGACGATCCGGCGCACCGCCGCGGCAAGTATAGCACCGCGGTGGATCAGCCGTAACATATTGTCTTTATTCGAGTTGATTGCATTTTGCGACACCGGAGCCGTTGCCCCCGATTCCGCAGTCCAGCTTAGACGGATTCGATCAGCAGAGCAATTCCCTGGCCGCCGCCGATGCACGCCGAGGCGATCCCCCGTTTTCCGCCGCGCCGCTTCAATTCCAGGGCCAGGCTCAGGGTGATGCGGGTGCCGGTGGCGCCGAGCGGGTGGCCGAGCGCGATCGCTCCGCCGTTCACGTTGACCCGGTCGCGGTCGAGGTCGAGTGCCTTCTCGCAGCCGAGATACTGGGCCGCGAACGCCTCGTTGATCTCGATCAGGTCGATGTCGCCGACCTTCAGGTTCTCGCGCCTGAGAACGCCCTGGATGGCCGGGACCGGGCCCAGCCCCATGACCTCGGGCTCGACGCCGATGAACTCCCAGTTGACCACGCGGGCCAGAGGCCTCGCACCACGGGCCCTGACCGCCTCGCCGGACATCAGGACCACGGCGGCACCGCCGTCGACGATTCCGGAGGCGTTGCCGGCGGTGACCGTGCCGTCCTTGCTGAACGCCGGAGGAAGCTTGGCCAGGTCCTCCATCTTCGTTTCCGGTCGGCGGTGATCGTCGGCATCGACGGTCATCGTGTTGCGCCCCATCTTCACTTCGACGGGCACGATCTCGTCCTGGAAAATGCCGCGTTCCACCGCTGCCGCCGCCGCCTGCTGGCTGCGCACGGCGTAAACGTCCTGCTCCTCGCGGGAGATCTCCATCCGCTTCGCGATGTTCTCGGCCGTCTGCGCCATGAAGAAGCCGCACTGCGTGTCGAGCAACGCCGCCATGAGCAGGTCCTCGAGCTTTCCCTGGCCGAGCTTGAGCCCCCCGCGCAGACCGTGAATGACATGCGGCGCCTGGCTCATGTTTTCCATGCCGCCGGCCAGGGCGATTCCGGCGCGGCCGGTCTGGATCTGTTCCGCGGCGCTGATGATCGACTGGATGCCCGACCCGCAGAGCCGGTTGACGGTGAGCGCGGGCACCGGGTTCGGGACGCCGGCCTTGAGGCCGACGTGGCGGGCCCCGTAGATCGCGTCGTTGGCGGTCTGCAGCGCGTTGCCGAAGATCACCTGGTCGATATCGGCGCCTTCGACGCCGGCGCGCTTCATGGCTTCGCGGGATGCGGCGGCCCCGAGTTCCACGGCCGTCAGGCCGGCCAGGAGGCCGCCCGGCTTGCCGTCGCCGCGACGGCCGGATTCATACTCACACATCGGCGTACGGGCGCCGGCAACGATGAAGACATCACGACTCATGATAAACCCCTGTTCTGATGAAACGGAGCGGCCGCCGATGCGCACGTGTTGCCCTGCAACGGCGTGCCCCCTGGCAGCGTCACCGCCCCGGTGTGGTTACCTGTTCTTGAACGCCGCCGGCCGCTTTTCGAGAAATGCGGTCAGCCCTTCCTTCATGTCTTCCGTGGACGACACGACACCGAACAGCTGCGCCTCGAGATTGAGCGCATTGTCGAGGTCCATGTCCATTCCGCGGTGCACCGCTTCGATGCACGCCTTCACGGCCACCGGCCCCTTGCTCATGATGAGCCGGAGCGTTTCCTCGGCCGTCTTCAGCAGTTCGGCCTGCGGCACCACGCGGTTGACCAGGCCGATCCGTTCGGCCTCGTCGGCCTTGATCGCCCGTCCGGTGATGACGAGGTCCATGGCCACGCCCTTTCCGACAAGCCGCGGCAGCCGCTGCGTTCCGCCATACCCGGGAATGATCCCCAGGTTCACTTCGGGCTGGCCGAAGCGGGCGTTGTCCGAGGCGATGCGCAGCGTGCAGGCCATGGCCAGCTCGCAGCCGCCGCCGTAGGTGTGACCGTTCACCGCCGCGATCACAGGCTTGCCGCACATCTCCATCTTGCGGAGGATCGCCTGCCCCCTGAGCGACGTGTCGACCCCCTGCACCGGGTTGTTGCGGCGCAGTTCGTCGATGTCCGCGCCGGCGCAGAACGCCTTGTCACCCGATCCGGTGATGATCACTCCGCCGACGGAAGCGTCCCCGATCAGCTGATCGAAGGCGTGCGACAGTTCTCCCATCAGCTGCCCGTTGAGAGCGTTCAGAACCTTGGGGCGGTTCAGGGTGATCCACGCGATGCCGTCCTTCACTTCATACTGGATGTTTTCGTAGGCCATGATCGTCTCCTAGGCTCCCGCCGTAAGGCCGGCCGTCGGCACGGGCGTGTCGGTCGAGTAGTCGTAGAACCCCTTGCCGGACTTGCGGCCGTGGTAGCCGGCCAGGACCATCCGCTTGAGCAGCGTGGGGGCGGCGTATTCCGCCGTCTTGAACTCGTCGAACATGATGTTCGCGATGTAGTAGGTGGTGTCGAGGCCGACGAAGTCGAGCAGCGTCAGCGGCCCCATCGGGTAGCCGCAGCCAAGCTTCATCCCTTCGTCGATGTCGGTGACGGAGGCCACGCCCATCTCGAGGGCGCGGATGGCCCCGAGCAGGTACGGAACGAGCAGCAGGTTCACGACGAACCCCGGACTGTCCTTGGCCACGATCGGCGACTTCCCGAGGCTCTTGCCGAACGCGAGACCCGCTTCCAGGGTTTCCGGGCTCGTGCGAAGGCCGCGGACGACCTCGACAAGTTTCATGAGCGGCACGGGATTGAAGAAATGAAGCCCGAGGAACCTGTCCGGTCGGCCGGTTGTGGCGGCCATCTCGGTTATGGACAGCGAGGACGTGTTCGACGCAAAAAGCGTAGTCGGGGGACAGACCTTGTCCAGAACCTGGAACGCTTCACGCTTGGCGTCCAGGTTCTCGATGATGGCCTCGATCACGATGTCGCAGTCTTTCAGGTCCTCGAGCTTCGTCGTTCCCTTGAGTCGACCCATGGTGGCGTCCATGTCCGCCTGGGTCACTTTTCCCTTTTCAACGCCCTTGGCCAGCATCCCCTTGATGCGGCCGAATCCCTTTTCAATGAATCTGTCGTCGGTTTCCCGGACGATCGTGTCGTATCCCGACTGGGCCGCGATCTGGGCGATTCCCGAGCCCATGAGGCCGCAGCCGAGCACGCCAACACGCTTGATGGCCATGATTGTAACCTCCGGTGGACGGCTTTGGTGCGCCGTTTTTGAGTTTCGTTTCAGATGTGCAGTACGGACGGAGAGCTTGAGATGGTACTACGGGGGGGTGGGGTTTGGCCACTATCTGCTCCGTGCCCGCGTTTTTCCTGCTCCGTGCCCGCGTCGTGGCGTTCCATTTCACTCCTCGGGGCACGCGCCGTGCCACGCGTCGTGGCGTTCCATTTCACCCCTCGGGGCACGCGCCGTGCCCGCGTCGTGGCGTTCCATTTCACCCCTCGGGGCACGCTGCGTCTCGGCATCCCTGCCTCGACTCCGCTCGGCGCTCCGCACGGCTCCGCCATCCTGGCTCCGCCGGCTCCGCGACGGCCCCTCGGAGTGAAACGAAACGCCACGACGCCCGACCGCATGCGCCAAACCAACTTTATTTTGTGGGGGGATCGGATGGTGCGCCCCGCCCCAGTGCACACAGAGCAGTCCATGCACAGGAGTGGGGGTGGAACGCCATATCCTGCGATGGGCCGGGTGCAGATCTCGAGCGCGGAGCTGGGAGTAATTGAAGCCCTTTACCCCCAATCAGCGAGGTGGGAGTGAAGGGGTTTCGGAGTTCCTCCCCTCCTCGGGGGTCGTCGCGGAGCCGTGCGGAGCGTCGAGTGGAGTCGAGACAGGATGTCGAGACGGAACGA
>CAZQVN010000089.1:0-9672 GCA_964596775.1 uncultured bacterium | reverse complement strand
CCTCACCGGGCGGGCAGAACAGCGTTGACAGAAGAGCCTTCCCCGGATATTCTGATGCGCCTGAAAACGGGTGTAAGCGGAAGTAGCTCAGCCCGGTAGAGCTCCACCTTGCCAAGGTGGTTGTCGCGGGTTCGAATCCCGTCTTCCGCTCCAGATAAGCGCCCCGGCCCCGCGGCCGGGGCGCTCTTTTCTTACGGACCCGGCTCTCCCCCGCGCCGGTCCTCCCGAATCGTTTCACTGTCAACGCGTTCCGCCCGAGTCCTGTAGTCTCTGAATTCCCTTACGACAGGGACACTCCAGCCGGAGGCGGGCAAGGTCTGTTAAGACAGAGGAGAAACAATGTCCATTTCAAGGGAAATGCTCCGCCACACGCTCGCGACCCTGGCCTATCGGGCCGCCAAGTCGGTCCGGTCGGCTCCTCCCGAGTTCGCCGGTTTCAAGGCCGGCCCGGATACAAGGACGCCGGCGGAAATCCTCGCCCACATGGGGGATCTCATGGACTGGGGGCTGGCCATGTCGCGCGACACGCCGGTGTGGCAGAACTCCGATCCGCTCCCCTGGGACAGGGAAGTGGCCCGGTTCTTCACGGCGCTCACCGCCTGGGACGAGTTCCTGGCCTCCGATGCGCCGGTCATGGCCCCCGGCGACCGGATCTTTTCCGGACCGATCGCGGATGCCCTGAATCACGTCGGGCAGCTCATGATGCTCCGCCGGCTGGCTGGGTGCCCCCTCCGGGGGGAGAGCTTCTTCCGGGCGCCGATCGCGATCGGTCAGACCGGTTTCGATCAGCCGGCGCCGGACCCGCGTTTCGAGTTCGACTGAAGCGAACGACTTGTGCGTGAAGCGGAATAGTCCGCGGGAGCCGGGGTATGGCGCACGTCCCCACCGCCACCGGACTCTCAATGGAGGATGCTTCCATGAAACGCACGAATTCGCTGTTCGCCCGCCGCACCCGTCGTCCCGTCCCTGCGTATCTTCTTCTGATCGGCGCTCTCTCCCTGACCCTGGCCGGGGCCGCTGCGGCGGGTCA
This sequence comes from uncultured bacterium, assembly GCA_964596775.1. GTDB lineage: Bacteria > Eisenbacteria > RBG-16-71-46 > JABDJR01 > JAWXBZ01 > CAZQVN01. The sequence goes on along the minus strand of CAZQVN010000089.1, from coordinate 8,642 downwards.
CGACATCCACCCCGATCCGGTCGCCGGCGGGGACCTCATCGACGTTCAGGTCCGGGTCGACGGCCGGTCCACCCCGCTCTATACCGCCCCCGGCCGGTGGGACCGCCGCTACTTCCAGGCCTTCCGCGGCCGCAACTATTCGCTGCTCGTGCAGAATCTCACCGGTGAGCGCGTGGGCGTCCTGATCGCCGTGGACGGTCTCAACGTCGTCAACGGCGAGCGCTCCCGGCTGACGGCCGGGGAAGCGATGTACGTCCTCGGGCCCTGGGAGGAAACCGAGATCCGCGGCTGGCGGACGTCGCTCGACGAGGTGCGCCGCTTCGTCTTCGTCGACGAGGAACGGTCCTATGCGGAACGCAGCGGAAAGGCGAACGGGGACATGGGGTGGGTGCGCGTGCTGGCCTTCCGTGAGCGCGTTCCCCCCAGGCTGGATCGCTTCGAGGGACCGATGGGCAACGACAGGTCCGATATCCGGAATCGGCAGGAAGGTCGTGACGGACGAGGCCGCGGCGCGGCGGAACCGCCCGTGGACCAAAAGGGGAAGGAAAACGAGTCCCGGCTGAACGCGGAAGGACTGCGCGAACTCGAGGACTCGAATCCCGGAACGGGGTGGGGGCGGAAGAGCCGTGATCCCGTGCGGCGCACGACCTTCACCGCGGAACCCGCGCCCGTCGACCACCTGGTTCTCCGGTACGAGTACGCATCGGGACTTCTGGCATTGGGCATCGATATTCGGCCGCGCCGGGATCGGTTGCGGGAAAGGGAACTCGGTGATTTCGGGTTTGCCCGGCCACCGAAGTGGTAGGGAACGGTCGAATCCGGGGCGCCGGTGATGCCGCCGGCGGAGGATCCCTGGTTGTGGCGTTCGGTCGGGATCTGCTAAACTCTTCTGCTCGTTAGAGAAGGCGCCATACCCAAGTGGTCTAAGGGGACGGTCTGCAAAACCGTTATTCGGCGGTTCAAATCCGCCTGGCGCCTCCACTTCAATCACGATTACGTCAAGAAGATACGGAAACAGAAATGGCGACCGGCTCCCGATTTCGGGGGCCGGTCGCTTTCTTTGGCGCCGGCGGGCCAGCACGCTCGTTCGGTGATTCGCCCTCCCGCCGTCCCCCTTGCCGCACATCCCCCGGATCATGCAGAATTCCCGCCTTTGGCGACTCCTGCGCCGTTCCCCGACGGTCAATCCCCTCAGGCGTCTTCCCCATCCGGACCGACATTACAGGAGGAAGAAGAATGACATTCAGGATCAAGGCTGCTTCGGTGCGGCCGGCCCGGCGGACCGGCCGACCCCGCTCGAGTCACGTCGTTGCCCTGGCGGCGGCGGTGGTTCTCGTTCTGGCCGGATCAGCACAGGCGGCCGACTCCACCCGGCCGGAACTGGGCGACTTCGGCATCGACCTGTCGGCCCGCAACGCGAACATCCGGCCGCAGGACGACTTTTTCCGCTACGCCAACGGCGCCTGGCTCGACGAGTACGAGATTCCCGAGGATCTGGCCGGTTACGGTTCGTTCACGCACCTGTTTCTCCGCTCCGAGGAGCATGTCAAGACGATCATCGAGGAGGCGGCGGCGGCGTCCGACTCGCCGAAGGGCAGCCTGACGCAGAAGATCGGAGACCTCTACCGCGACTTCCTGAACGACGGTGCCCGCGAATCGAAGGCGTTGAAGCCGCTGGAGGACGCCCTCGGGCGCATCCGGTCCGCCGCCACGCACGAGGACCTGGCGCGGGTCATGGCGGAGGGCGTCCGGGAGGGGGTGGGAACCCCGTTCGGCTTCTACATCGACCAGGATGCCCGCGACCCTTCCGTCTACATCCCGCACCTGGTGCAGTCCGGCCTCGCTCTTCCCGATCGCGACTACTACCTCGTGAACGACAACCCCCGTTTCCAGAAGGCACGGGATGCCTACAGGACCTATCTGGAAAAGATCTTCACGGCGACCGGAGACAGGGATCCCGCCGGCGCGGCCGCCGCGGTCCTGGCCATGGAAACGCGCCTGGCCGAGGCGCACTGGAAGAAGGAAGACACGCGCGATCTCGACAAGACCTACAACAAGATGACCGCGGCCGAACTGGCGGGGCAGGCGCCCGGCTTTCCCTGGGAATCCTATTTTGAAGCGCTGGGCTTCGCAGGCCAGAAGACATACATCGTCATGAGCCCGAGCGCCTACACCGGAATGGCCGCGGTGTTCGCGGACACGCCGCCGGCCACCTGGAAGTCCTGGCTGGTGGCCCGGGTGGTGCAGAACAACGCCGCGCTGCTCCCGGAAGCCATCGACGATGCTCAGTTCGAGTTCGTTTCCACCGCCATCACCGGTTCGAAGGAGAAGCGGGCGCGCTGGAAGCGCGGCGTCCAGTTCATCAACCAGAACCTCGGCGAGGCGGTGGGGCGCATGTACGTGGAGCGTCACTTCTCATCGGAGGCCAAGACGCGGGTGGACGAACTCGTCAACAACCTGCTCGTGGCCATGGGAGAGCGGATCGACGGCCTCGACTGGATGAGCCCCGCCACGAAGGTCGAAGCCAGGGCCAAGCTGGCGAAGTTCACGGTCAAGATCGGCTACCCGGAGCAGTGGCGCGACTACTTTGCGCTGGACATCCGCCCGGGCGATCTCGTCGGCAACGCCAACCGGGCCCGGGCGTTTCAGCACGACTACGACGTTTCGAAACTCTCCAAGCCCGTGAACCGGCTCGAATGGTTCATGCCGCCGCAGACCGTGAACGCCTACTACAACCCCGGAATGAACGAGATCGTCTTCCCGGCGGCGATCCTCCAGCCGCCGTTCTTCGATGCTCATGCCGACGATGCCGTGAACTACGGCGGCATCGGCGCCGTCATCGGCCACGAGATCGGTCACGGTTTCGACGACCAGGGGCGGAAGTCGGACGGCGACGGCGTGATGCGCGAGTGGTGGACGGAGGAGGACGCCGCGCGGTTCAAGGAGCGCGCCGATCTGCTCGTGAGCCAGTACGGCAAGTTCAGTCCGCTGGAGGGGATGCACGTCAACGGCCAGCTGACTCTCGGCGAGAACATCGGCGACGTCGGCGGACTTGAGATCGCTTACCATGCCTACAGGCTCAGCCTTAAGGGGGCCGAACCGCCGGTCATCGGCGGACTTACGGGCGACCAGCGGTTCTTCCTGTCCTACGCCCAGATCTGGAAGGGGAAAATGCGCGACGAGATCCTCGCCACGCAGATCTCCGGAGACCCGCACAGCCCCGTGGAGTTTCGCGTGAACGGAGCCCTGCGCAACATCGCTGCCTTCTACGCCGCATTTGGCGTCAAGTCCGGGGATGCCATGTATCTCCCGGAAACGGAGCGCGCGAGAATCTGGTAAGCCGGCAGGGAGAAGGAAAAGGGGGGAGCCTTGATGCTCCTCCCTTTTTTTGACCGCTTCGCGGGGCTTTCCCGGTGAGCGGCGCCCTCTTCGAGTGTCACGTTGTGTGACTCGGGTCGGGATGATGCCTCGTTTCGGTATCGATCCCGGACTGAAATGGTCACAAAGTTGATTTCATCCGGATACCGGATTCCCATTTGGGACGCACCGGGTCGGCCGGAGAAACCCGCATCGCACCGCATGCGTTTTTATTCCCACCCAATGCAACTTTCTGCGGAGGGATTGCGTCTATACCCTCGGTTCCCGCAATGCACGGACACGGGATTGAGCGTGCCCGTGATTCCGGAGGAGGAGGGCTGAGGTGATTTTCAGGAAACTTTTCGCCGCATCGATCGCCGCGAGCCTGCTTCTGAGCGGCGGCGTCGCGGCGTCACCGGATGGAAGCGGTTCGTATGAACTGTTCAGAGACGGACAACGGGTGGGGTCGGAGCGGTACATGTGGGACACGGGGGATGAGGGGCAGGCCGTACTCAGAGGAGAGTCCGTCCTGGATGTGAACGGGGTCTCCACATCGCTCCGACCGTCGCTCACCCTGGATGGAACGATGTCGCCGGTGAGCTTCGATCTCGACAGGCAGCAGGGCGGCGAGAGCATCGAGGTGTCCACCGTGTTCGACGGCAAGCGCGCGGATCACGTCATCCGGCAGAACGGCATGGAGACGAAGAAGCGGCTGAAGATCAACCCGGCCGATCTTGTCGTCCAGTCCAACCTCATATCCCTGTTCCTGCCCCTGGTCGACAAGTATGACTTCGAGAAGGGGGGCGAGCAGGATCTCACCGTCTTCGATGTGGACCGCAAGGAGAGCTATACGGCGCACTGCCGGGTTCGCGGGCTGGGAACGGTCGAGAACGGAAACGGAACATTCCGCGCCCGCCGGTTGACGATAGACCTGTACGACACGAGCGTCGATCTTCTGGTCGACAAGCAGGGACGCGTCCCCCAGATCTCGGTGCCGATGCTGAAGCTGGAAGCGCGGCTTCTCGGGTATGACGGCAGCGACAAGGCGGAACTCGGACGCTGAAGTGGTGTGTATCGACCCGTTGCACGCGGGTTTTCAATACAGGCGCACGTTGAAAGTTGAATGACCAGCCGGACATCCCCCGATACCGAGAGCAGGCTGGAACACGGGGACTCTGGCGATCCTGAACCAACGGTTGTTTTGCGGAGGGGTGTCGACGACCCTCCCGCCGCAACCGGTCCGATGAGTCTGTAACCCGGTTGGCGGGGACCACCGTGGAAACAGATCGGTCTGGCAGGGATCGTTGGGTCCCCAATTTTATTTTTCCGGCACGTTTCCTTCGAACATGGCGCCATCGAGCCGGGCCCCGGCAAACCGGGACCCCTCGAGCCGGGCCCTCCGGAAGTCGGTCCCTTCCAGCACCGCCCCTTCAAAGTCGGCATCACGAAGATCGGCATCGCGCAGCACGGCGCCGGCGAGGTCCGCTCCGGTGAAACGGCTTCCGCGCAGGTAGGCCTGGCGGGCGTTGACCCGGGTCAGGTCGCAGTCGGAGAAATCCACGACGACGCCGACCGCGCGGACCATAAGCACGTCGGTCAGGTTGGCGCCGATGAAATCGGAGTCGGAAAGCATGGCACCGGAAAGGCGGGCTCCGGTCAGGTCGGCCCCCCGGAGAAACGCGTTCTTCAGGTGGCCGCATTCCAGCCGCGCGGACGTGAATATCGCCTTCTCGAACCGCGCGCCGTCCATGCGCGCGCCGCGCAGATCGGCTTGCGTGAAGTCCGCGCGGGTCATTTCAGAGCCATCGAGGACCGCACGTTGCAGCCTGGACTGGGTCCAGGTCGTCCGCCGCGCGGTGGCTCCGGCCAGGTAGGATCCCTGGGCCCTGACGCGGGACATGTCCGCCTCGGACAGGTCGCACCGGCTCAGGTCGCAGCCCAGAAGGCGCGCGGCATAAAGAAGCGCGCCGGTCAGGTCCGCGCCGCGCAGCGAGGATCTCCTGAGATCGGCCTCGGCGAGGATCGCCCGACCGAGGCGGGCGGACGTGAAGTCCGCGCCGATCAGTCGCCCTCCGCTGAAGTCGCCGCCGCTGGCCAGTTCCACGCAGACGGCATCGCGCCAGTCCAGCGGCGAGGGAAGGTGGTGCCAGCACCGGTCGGCTCTCTCGAGCGCCGGTTTCCGGCATCCCGATGACGCGCAGACCCGTCCGGCCGAGCGCAGATTGACCCTGCCGGTCTCGGAATCGCGCATCAGGACGGGATCAGTTCAATCCGCGTGATCGTGTCGCCGGGCAGAATCCGGGAGATCAGGGACAGTCCTTCGACCACCTTCCCGAAGATCGTGTAGCGCCCGTCGAGATGGGGTTGAGGGGAATGGGTGATGAAGAACTGGCTTCCGCCCGTGTCCTTGCCGGACAGCGCCATGCCGACCATTCCGGTGTCGTAGTTCAGGCCGTTGTATTCGCAGCGGATCTGGTATCCCGGGGACCCCCATCCGTCACCGCGCGGACATCCTCCCTGGGTGACGAAGTCGGGGACGACGCGGTGGAGGACCACCCCGTCATAGAACCCCTGCCCGGTCAGCTTGAGAAAGTTGGCGACCGTGTTCGGGGCCTCGCCGGGGAACAGGTCCACGACGATGTCCCCGCGCTTCGTTACGATGCGGACACGGGGTGAACCGACAGTCCGGATTTCATCGAGAAAGAGAGGGTGGGCAACCGTCGATTCGGGGGAAATCTTCCCGGAGTAATCGCCGCCGTCTATGGAGGCCAGGGCACGGCTTGCCGCAACGGCCACCGTCCGATCCGTGTCGTTCAATGCCTTGCCGATCGTTTCCACGGCGCGCACCTTCATCTCGTCCGTGAGCTCCCCGCGGCTCGGTCCTTCGGAACCGACCACGATCGCCGCGAGAGCCTTCATGATTTCGATCATCGGCTCGCTGTCGGAGGGGCTGCGCAGCCGGTCCATGGCGTCGCAGAGCGGGAAAATGGCGTTGCGATCTCCGCGCTGGCCGAGGGCGGAGGACGCATTCGTGAGAACGGCCACGTCGTCGCTGCGCAGAAGTTGCTGCAGATCGTCGAGGGCGAAAATCTGGGGATAGTTGCCCAGCGACTGGGCCACCACGGCGAGGACTTTCGGCTCGGAGTCGGACGTCATTTTTCCCAGCGTGTTGCGGGCATGATCCGACGAGAGATTGCCCATGGCCTGAGCCACGGCCCGGCGGATCTGCCACTCGGAGGAGGTTCTGAGCTTGTCATACTCGGGCAGGGCTCCGTCACCCTCGATCTTGCTCGATGCGATGATGGCCGCGGAACGCAGGCGCCAGTCGTCGCTTTCACGCATGATCGTATGGGTGAACTTCAGCCCCTGGCTGGCCCGGAGGTCGCCCAGCGCCTCGATGGCGGCCAGTCGGACCATGAGTTCGGAATCTTCCGTGGCCAGCCCGAGTGTCGACACGAACGGATAGGCGCGGACCAGGGCCAATGCCCGGACCGCCTCCACACGGACCCGCCAGTCCGGGTCCTGCACGAGAGGTGCGGCCGCGACCGCCAGCTGGTGCTGGCGATGCTGGCTCGCCCCGATGGCCTTGAGGGCAAAGATCCGGACAAGGCTGTCGGAGTCCTTGAGCATCAGGCGGGCGATGGGAGGCGCCTTGTCCGGCAGTCCGCGAAACAGGGCAAACGCCAGTGCCCAGCGGACGCTGGCGGCCGGCGACCGGGCCACGTTGTTCAGGGTGGCCAGCGACGCGGTGATATCCACGCCGCGCTGGCCCAGAACGCCGAGGCCGATACAGGCCCGGAATGCGAGGGTCGTGTCGGCTCCGGCCGCGATCCCGGAGAGAAAACCGACGCCGTTTTCGACGGTTCCGCATCGCCCCACGGCTTCCACCAGCATTTCTCGAACCCGGGCATCCTTCTCTTTCGAGAACGCTTCAATGAGGGAGGCCACATCCCCGTTCTCCCAGAGCAGGCCCATTCCGAGCGCAGCCTCGCTGCGGACGTCGGCATCCTTGTCCCGAATCAGGTCGGCGAACACCGTGACAAGCGCGGGGTCCTGTGCGCGGGCCAGCGCCCGGATTGCCCGGGCGCGAACGGGTCCGGGACCTTTCCGGGCCAGTTCCTGGAGCCGGGCTCCGGTATCCCTGCTGTTTTCCAGCTGAAGAATTTCGCTGTAAGCCGGGTCCGCAAGGGGGTCGGAGGGGAGAGAAGCGCCCGCGGGGGTGCCCGAAAGTAGTGACAGGAGAGCCATTCCCACAATAATACGAAACAAGCTTCGACCTCCTTGGAATCAACCTCAGTTTCGTGTCGAAAGAGTGCTGGCGAGTATACAGAATGGTCCAACTCCGCCGCAAACACTCGTTTACGCTCTTTCGGGTTCGGCGGGTGGCCCCGGCGGTCTTCCGGGCGGTTCCGACGCAAAGGAAGGGCCGCCTTGTGCTGAACACCTCTCCGGGCGTCCGGTGCCCGGTAAGTCGTTACCGGTGTCGCCGAAGCCGAATTTTCCGGCCCGGCGGCTTCGGTCAGGTTCGATTGCGCTCCGCCGGGGGCGAGAAGGCCCGGAGCAGTTCCATCGGAATCGGGAACAGGATCGTGGAGTTCTTTTCGCTGGCTATCTCGGTCAGGGTCTGCAGGTAGCGCAGCTGGATAGCGATCGGCTCCTGCGAAATCCGCGCGGCCGCGTCGGTGAGCTTTTCCGAGGCCGTGTACTCCCCTTCGGCGTGGATGATCTTGGCGCGCCGTTCCCGCTCCGCTTCGGCCTGCCTGGCGATGGCCCGCTGCATTTCCTGGGGCAGGTCGACATCCTTGACCTCCACCGCGGTCACCTTGATGCCCCACGGCTCCGTCCGCTCGTCGATGATCTGCTGAAGCTTCACGTTTATCTTTTCCCGCTCGGCCAGAAGATCGTCCAGTTCGTGCTCGCCGACGATGCTGCGGAGCGTGGTCTGGGAAATCTGGGACGTCGCGTAGAGAAAGTCCTCGACGTTGACGACGGCCTTCTGCGCCGATTCGACCTGGAAGTAGAGGACCGCGTTCACCTTGATGGAGATGTTGTCCCTCGTGATGATGTCCTGTGCGGGAACATCCATGGCCACCACCCGGAGGGAAACCTTGACCATGCGATCCACGACCGGCAGAAGGATGAACAGTCCGGGGCCGCGCTCGCCGACGAGGCGGCCGAGCCGGAAGACGACGGCCCTTTCGTACTCCCTGAGAACCCGGATGGAGTTCGACAGGATCAGGACGAGCAGGACCACGAGAACGAGGGCGGGCAGGTAGACCATGACA
>CAZQVN010000088.1:3138-9853 GCA_964596775.1 uncultured bacterium | reverse complement strand
TCGTCCTCACATCGGACGCAAAGCGCCAGAAGTGGGACATCACCGGTCCGCACTTTGCGGGTCTCGAAATATTTCATGTGAAGGGATCGCCGCTGAACCCGAACCGGATCTACGCGTCGCAGGTCGGCGACTGGTTCGGCCAGGTCGTGCACCGCTCCGACGACGGCGGAAAGAGCTGGGAGGCGGTGAACAACGAATTCAAGTACGAAGGCACGCCCGGAACCCATCAGTGGCATGACGGCACGCAGCATCCCTGGGAATTCAAGCGGATCTGGCACTTCGAGCCGTCGCTGACCGAGGCGGAGACGGTGTACGCCGGCGCGGAAGACGCCGCGATGTTCAAGTCGACGGACGGCGGAAAATCCTGGAAGGAACTCCCCGGCCTCCGGGAGGCCAAGGGGCATCTCTGGCAGCCGGGTGCCGGCGGCATGTGCCTGCACACGATCGTCCAGGATCCGAAGAACCCGAAACGGCTGTTCATCGCCATCTCCGCGGCCGGCGCGTTCCGGACCGACGACGGCGGCGCCACCTGGAAGCCGATCACGAAAGGGCTCAAGTCCAACTACGAGCTGCCCGACCCGGACGCCGACGTGGGACACTGCGTGCATCGGATCGCCTGCCACCCTTCGAAGCCCGACGTGCTGTTCATGCAGAAGCACTGGGACGTCATGCGCAGCGACAACGCCGGCGATTCCTGGACGGAAGTCAGCGGCAACCTGCCCACCGACTTCGGGTTTCCGATCGTCGTGCACGCGAACGAACCGGAAACGATCTACGTCGTGCCGATCAAGAGCGACTCGGAACACTATCCGCCCGACGGAAAACTGCGCGTGTACCGCAGCCGCAAGGGGGGCAACGAGTGGGAGGCGCTGTCGAAGGGGCTCCCGCAGAGCGACTGCTACGTGAACGTCCTGCGCGGCGCGATGTGCGCCGACCAGCTCGACGAGTGCGGTGTGTACTTCGGCACGACCGGCGGTCAGCTGTACGCCTCCGCCGACGCCGGCGATTCCTGGACGGCGGTCGTCCGCGACTTCCCGGCCATCTATTCCGTCGAGGTGCAGACGCTCAAATGATCCGGGTCGTGCTGCCGTTTCATCTCAGGACGATGGCGAAGGTCGAGGGCGAAATCCAGGTGGAGGTGACCGGACCGGTGACGCCGTCCGCGATCGTCGACGCGATCGAGGCCCGCTACCCGATGCTCAAGGGCACGATCCGCGATCACACGACGAAGGAACGCCGCGCGTTTCTGCGCTACTTCGCCTGCCAGGAGGACCTGTCGCACGCGCCGGCGGATCAGCCGCTGCCGGAGGAGGTCGCGTCCGGCAAGGAGCCGTTCCTGATCGTGGGGGCGATGGCGGGGGGGTGACCCCGGCGTGATATCATTGGAGTCATGAAGGGGTCCAGTTTCGATGAACTCCAGTTCTTCAGGGAAATCCAGGACTCGGGCGCGCGATCACTTCTGATCGGCCGCCGGGCCCTGGTGATCCTCGGGCTGCCGGTCCTGACGGCCGACTATGACTTCTGGATTCATATCGACGATATCGCCGCGTTCAACGGCGCTCTGACGTCACATGAGTTCGAGGCGAACCGGTCTCCGGAAGAAGCGCGACGGAGAGGCCGTTACGTTCTGGAAAACGACGAGCGGATCGATGTTCTCGTGGCCCGCTCCGTGCCGACCGTGGATGGCCGGCCGACGGATTTCGAGGATCTCTGGTCACGGAGAGTGACCTTCGAGTTGAAGCCGGGTATCACGGTCCAGCTCCCGTCCCTCGCGGATCTCATCACGACGAAGCGATTCGCCGCCCGCCCGAAGGATCTCGAGGACATCCGATTGCTGGAATCGCTCCGTGACGGGGAAAAACCATGACGCGCCGCGGAATCCCTCCCTCCGCTGAAGCCATCGCCCGGGCCATGGACATCTACAACCGGCCCCTCACGAAGGAAGAGTTCCTGGCCCGGGAGAGCATTCCGATCAGCGACGAGGAACGGGAGGAGATCCTCTCCCTCGTCCGCTGGTTCCGTCGTCGCTACCCGACCCCGCTGGAACGACTGACTTACGTGCGCCAGGCGACCCGGAGATGGACGGCTCGCTGAATATTTTTTATCTGCTTGTGCGATAAGCTTTTACGCCCCCACACTCGCCCGCTCGAAACCCCGACTCAAGGATCAGTCAACCCCGCGCGGCCACACTCCAGACTCGAAATCCGTCTCCCGGGGACGCTCCCGGACCAGGGACGGCCGAAGGCTCTCGAATCCGGAGGACATCCGAAATGTCGACGACCCGCCATGTTCGCTCGATCGCGGCTCTTCTCGTGGCCGCGTGCCTGATCCTCACGACGCTTCCGCTGACCCGCCCGGCCGAGGCCATGCCGCCTCCCGCTCCCGGCAACACGAAAGGGCTGCCGGCCTCCGTCCGCGCGAAACTCGCCGAAAACCCGAACCTCTTCTATCCCCGAAACGGATTCCGCAATGTCGTCGAGCGCCAGAAGGAACAGCGTCGCGCGATCGAGGCGGAAATGATCCGCGATGGGCTCAACCCGGCATCGCGCGGCACGGAGATCAATTCGCGCATCACCGTGACCCGCTACTGCCCGGTGCTCTGCGGCCAGTACTCGGACAAGATCACGCCCGACTGGCCAACGGTCGACCTCGTCGACCAGCTGTTCAGCCTCGACTACGGCGCCACGAACACGCTCGGCCAGCCGGGATCGATGCGCGAGCACTACCGCGACATGTCCTACGGCACGTTCGACGTCCAGGGCGGAGTCTTCGGCTGGTATCCGCTGCCGCAGCCGCGCGCCTTTTATGTCGGCGCGGACAACGGCCTGACCGTCGATGCCGCCGACGGCCAGACCGGGTCGTTCATCCGCCACACGCTGCAGGCCTCCGACGCCACCATCGACTACCGCCAGTACGACAACGACGGTCCCGACAACATCCCGAACTCCGGGGACGACGACGGTTTCGTCGACCTCGTGATGTTCGTCCATCCGAACTCCGGCGGCGAATGCGGCGACGACGAGATCTGGTCGCATTCGTTCGTCTATTCCGGATGGGCGCAGCACAACAACCAGCCGTTCGTCACGAACGACATCGGCGCGAACGGCCAGCCGATCAAGGTCGACGACTACGTGATCATGCCGGCCATCTCCTGCACGTCCGGCGGCCGGATCGAGATCGGCGTGTTCAGCCACGAGTTCGGCCACGCGCTCGGCCTGCCCGACCTGTACGACCGCACCGCCTACGATCCGGCCGGCGCGGTGTCCACCGGCGGCATGGGTCTCTACTGCCTGATGGCGGCCGGATCCTACGGCGGGGACTTCGGTCACCCGGAAACGCCGACCCAGATGTGCGCGTGGGCCAAGGAGGAAATGGGCTGGCTGGAGCCGCACGAGGTCCTCTGCGACGAAACCCGCGCGCTCTACTACCAGGGCGACGCCGCCGATGCCGTGAAACTGTGGCAGGGGGGCGACTACTCCACGAACGAATGGTTCCTTGTGGAAAACCGCCAGAAGAAGGACTGGGACCGCTACCTGTCCGGAGACGGCTTCCTCATCACCCACGTGGACAACAACGTGACGACGCAGAACGACGAATCCTGCCCGACCGGCAACCCGTGCCTGACCGGCCACTACCTCGTCATGGTCGTCGAGGCCGACAACCAGTGGGAGATGCAGGGCGCCAATCCGAACATCGCCGGGCCGTGGTTCGGCGAGGCGGCGGACTTTTTCAGCGCCGCGAACAACGCCACCTGGAACGACACGTCGCTGCCGTCGTCGCGCAACCACCAGGGGGGGCTGACCGGCGTGTCGGTCGAAAACATCGGTCCGTCCGGTCTCAAGATGATGGCGGACTTCAGCGTCGGCCTCGCCTGCATTCCCGACCCGTCGCTCAACGTCACGGCGTCGAAGATCAGCGGCGGCTGCGACCTCGACGGCTTCCTCGACCCGGGCGAAACGACGAGCCTCGCCGTGACGATCCGCAACCTGCCGACCGGCGCGCCGGCCACCGGCATCACCGGAACGCTGGCGAGCCTGTCGCCGGAAGTGTCGATCGTGTCCGGGTCGGCGGCGTTCCCCGACCTGACCGGCGGGAAGTTCGGCTCGACGATCGTCCCGTTCCAGGTGTCCGCTTCCGGGGCCGCGGCCTGCACGACGCAGGCCACGCTGCGCCTGAACCTGACGGCGGCCGGCGGCTATGCCGTGTCCCGTGATTTCACGATTCCGCTGGCCACCGACTCGCTGTTCGTGCCGATCAGCCCGTTCTTCGACGACATGGAGGGGCCGGGCGAAAACGGCTGGAGCCACCGGGCCGACATCAACACGGACGACTGGGCGCACAATACGAACGGCAATCACACGGTGGGCGCCGTGCCCGGCCAGTCCTGGTTCTCGGCGGCGCCGGCCACCGGCAAGGACGCGTCGCTCCTGCCGCCGGCGTTCATCCCGTCGGCGTCCACGGTGATGACGTTCTGGCACCGCTACGACACCGAGGACGACTGGGACGGCTGCGTGCTCGAGCTGTCCACGGACGGCGGTCACACCTGGACCGACGTCGGCGACGCAACGAACGTGGGCTACGACGACGCGGTGATGGTGAACCCGCAGTCGACGATTTCCGGCCGGCGCTGCTGGAACGGTCTGAGCGCGTCGTACCCGCTGTTCGACGAAGTGACCCTGAACATGGGCGCCTATGCCGGACAGACCTGCATGCTCCGCTTCCGGATTGCCACGGACCTTGCCGCCACCGGCGTGACGCCCCTGACCGGCTGGAACATCGACGACTTCAACCTGACCGGTGCGCAGATCCTGCGCCAGGTCTGCGAAGCCACGCCGCTCTGCTCCGGCCAGGAAACGGACGCGCCGCTGTTTGCCGGCCTCGACTCCGCGGTCAATCCGAACACCATCGGCTGCGATGCCGTGGATCTCAAGTGGAGCGCCGCCACGGATGCCAGCGGGCCGATCTCGTATCTCATCTACGCCTCGTCCTCCACACCGGTGCCGCTGACCACGCCGGTGGCGTCGACGACGGCGCTCAAGTACCGGGTGACGGACCTCACGCCCGGCCTGACCTGGTACTTCGTGGTCCGGGCCCGGGACAGCCAGGGGAACGTCGACCTGAATACCGTGGAACGGAGCGCCACGCTGGCCTGCGACCTGCCGGTGATCGCCGTGCGGTCCGCCACCGTGGTCTCCGTCGACGAATGCGACGCCGACGGACGGCCGGACGACACGGAAACGTTTTCGCTTTCGGTCGTCCTGCTGAACGACAGTTTCTCGAACGCCAAGAACGTGCAGGCCACGCTCCGGGACAATTCGGGGAGCTTCGTGGTGCCGGTGTCCACTGCAACGTTCGGGGACATCGACGCGAAGCGCGATGCCCCGGGCAGCCAGGCGTACGAGTTCGTCGTGGTCTACGGCGCGGCCTGCCAGTCCACCGGCCAGCTCGCGCTCGACATCACCGCCGACGGCGGGTACGCCTCGACGCACACGATCGACCTGCTGCTCGAGACCGACATCATCGTCCAGAACACGAACTACTTCGACGACATCGAGTCGCCTCCGGCGGCGCCGTTCACGCACCACGCGGAGGACGGCGCGGACTCCTGGGCGATCGTGACGAGCGATTCCTACAGCCCGACCCATTCGTGGTTCGTGCCGGACGCCGCCGCCATCACGAATTCCTGGCTGCAGTCCCCGCCGCTCTACGTGTCGTCGTCGAGCGTCCTCTCCTTCCGCCACAAGTTCATTCTCGAGGAAGGATGGGACGGCGGCGTGCTCGAGATTTCCACCGACGAAGGCAATTCCTGGACCGACATCGGCCAGTCGTACAACTCGATCCAGGAGCCGGCCGGCGTGGCGTTCGGGAGTCCGTTCCAGCCCGGCCGCGAGTACTGGAGCGGCGACTCCGGCGGCTGGCTGCAGGAAACGGTCAACCTCGGAGCGATGACGTCGCCGCTCGGCCAGCCGCTCTATGCCGGCCAGACGGTGCTCGTCCGCTGGCGGCTCGGCTGCGACGACACGAACACGTCGCCGCCGCACGTGGGGTGGTGGATCGACGACGTGTCGCTGACGAACAGCCAGGTGTCGACGATCGTCTGCGACGCCACGCCGGCGTGCAACGTGTCCGGCACGCCGGAAGCCCCGGCGCCGATGGTCACGCTGCTGAACCAGAACCGGCCGAACCCGATGCGCGACGCCACGTCGATCTCGTTCGTCGTTGCTCCCGGTGATGCGGGCCCGGTACGGCTGTCCGTGTACGACCTGGCGGGCCGGCTCGTCCGGAATCTCGTTCAGGACGAGCGCGGGGCCGGGGCTCACGAGGTCACCTGGGGCGGAACGGACGACGGGGGTCGCCGGGTGGCTCCGGGGATCTACTTCTATGAGCTCAATGTGAACGGGAAGCGCGAGGTCAGAAAGCTGATGCTGGCGCGTTAGGAATTCGCGCGGGCAGGTGCGGGGAAACGTCCCGCGCCTGCCCGCCTGATTTCAGGAGGCGTTCGCAAACGTTCGCGGTTGCCGAGTCGACCGGCTGCCCCCATCCTTCACCGGACCGGCACCTCTTCTTTCGATTCAAAAAACACACGCCCCGCCACGTACCGCCCTTCCAGCTCGTGATACGCAAAGTTCTCCG
Organism: uncultured bacterium; assembly: GCA_964596775.1. Classification (GTDB taxonomy): domain Bacteria; phylum Eisenbacteria; class RBG-16-71-46; order JABDJR01; family JAWXBZ01; genus CAZQVN01. Next base: position 3,220 of record CAZQVN010000088.1, on the reverse strand, counting down.
GGCTGATCCGGTGGTTCTGCCCCTCGAGGTGCAGCGATACCGCACCGCGGGCCGGAGCCGTGAACTCGATCGCAAACGTCCG
>CAZQVN010000088.1:0-3038 GCA_964596775.1 uncultured bacterium | reverse complement strand
GGTGCAGCGATACCGCACCGCGGGCCGGAGCCGTGAACTCGATCGCAAACGTCCGCGTTTCCCGCGGGGCCAGCCGGTTGTCGGCGAGCTTCTCGACGACCGGCTCCCACAGGTAGTGCGTGCCGAACCGCTCGGTCCTCACGGCGAGCGTATCTCCGGCCTCGTCCAGGACGCGGGCGCTGATCAGCAGAAATCGCTCGACATCACCGGTCGGCAGGCTGTGCCCCGCCTCGGCGTTCGTGACCGAAAACGTGAGCGTGGTCCGGGCGCCGGGCGCGAGGCTCTTCGGCGGATCCACCCACTCGATCCGCGCCCCGTCCGGATAAGCCTCGTGCATCGGGGCCAGCTCCGCGGCGAACTTCGGATGCTTCGGAATGCGCGACCCGCCGAACCAGTGACGCCGGGTCTTCCGCACCCGGCCGTTCGTGGCCATGGGGCGGTCCACCTCCGGCATGTGGCACTCCTGGCACGTCTTTCCCTCGGCGGCGTACGGGCCGGCCGCGAACGTGGTGCCGGTGTCGAACACGCAGGCCAGCTCGACGTCGTGAAGGACCTCCACCGCCTCGTGGCACTGCGTGCAGGCTTCGGGCGTCAGCAGCTCCGCGCTCTTCCTTACCGCGTGCGGGGCCCCCGCGTGGCCGTAGGGCCCGAGCACGACGCCGTCCTTCACGTGACAGGTGGCGCAGGTGATCGCCTCGACCTGGAGTCGCTCGTCGAAGTACGGATTGTCCACGTACACCGGCCGGCCGAGGTTGCCGTCCTCCAGCTTCCGGACGAGGCGCGGCAGCTGTGATTCGAACGGCGTGTGGCAGTTCATGCAGATCCAGCTCCCGTCGCGTCCGGGTACGGAGGTCGTCTTCTTCAGCTCCTCGAGGAACTGCGCGTCGTCGAGCCAGGCCCGGGCATGCGTGGAGATCTTCCACTCGTTGTAGATCTCCACGTGGCACTTTCCGCACGTTTCCGCGCGGAGGTCGGGCAGGCCGGCCGGCACGGAGGAATAGGGGACGGGTCGCAGGAAGCGGGGTTGCGACGCGTAGAAGGCGCGGGCTTCGAGGATGGCCGGGGGGGCTTCCGGCTCGGGCGGGATCGAGTTGCCCGGATCGCAGGCGGCCAGGACCAGGATCGCAATTCCGGCCGGGGCAAGGGTTTTGAGAAATCCGCACGACAGGACCATGTTCATGGGCCTATGATACGCAGAATCCGACGTTCTTTCACGAACGCACTGCTCATCGTCCGCTTTCCCCGGAGGCGCCATGACCAGCACCCGGCCCGCCGCCCTGATCATTTCGATTGCCCTCGCGTTGCTGTTCCCGGCGATAGCCCGAGCCGTCACGATCGACGTTCCCGCCGACCAGCCCACCGTCCAGGCGGCCGTGGCCGCCGCGGCCCTGAGCCCCGACGTGAACAACACGATCACGATCAGCGTGTCCCCGTTCAGCACGTTCAACGCGATCGATATCGGCGCGGCGTTCAGCGCGACCCGCCGCCTGACGATCCGCCCCGCCGCCAACCTGGTCCGGGCCACCATCGTCAACCAGGCGCCCAGCGTTCCGATCATCAGCATGATCAGTGCCGGTTACGTGACGCTTCAGGACCTGGACATTCTGCGCAACGTGACGAACAACAACGACATCGTGTACATGATGCTCTGCGATCACATCACCGTGGAGCGCTGCCGCATCGGCTCGAACATCCCCCAGACCGGAACGGCCGGCTGGGCCAACGTCCGCATGTTCTATCCGACCGAAATTATCCTCAGAAACAACATTCTCTTTGCCCGCTCGACCGGAACGTTCGACTACGGCATCGACGCCGGAAACTTCAGCGACCCGGCAAACTCGCTCCGCCTCTACAACAACGACGTTTCGGACCACAAGGTCTATGGCATCCGCATCGAAGCCTCGGTGATCGGAGCGCTGGTGCTGCTCCGCAACAACGTGGTCGTCAACAACGTGAGCCTCGTGCCGGAGCCCACGGCCTACCGCACCCAGGTGGTCGTGAACGGCCCGACGGTCGTGACATCGCACAATGTGGCATTCGCCACCGGCGGATTCGTCCAGAGCGGCGTCGGTCAGGACATCGCCGGCCTTGCGTCTTCCTTCCTGAATTTCACAAAGGCACAGGCGGCCCCCTCCTTCGTCACCACTGCGTGGAGCTCGAGTCCCCCCTGGGACGACAACCCGGATTTCTACCGCCTGGCCAATCTCGGGCCGCTGCACGACGGGCCGGGGGATTACGGAATGAATGTAGGGACAGTCGGAAACGACATCGCGGTCGTGGACGACATCGAGAAGGACATCAGGCCCGGCGGGGCCGGACCGCATACGGATCGCGGCGCGGATCAGCTCGAGCCGGGGGTGCGGTCGGGGGCGGCCATTCCGGAAGAGCCCGGTGGACTGCGGGCGGTCGCGCGGTCCGGTGCGGATGGCGGAATGGTGGTGGAGTATTCCACCGAGGCCGGCGGGAGGCTGGAGTTGAGGATTTTTGACGTGGCGGGGCGGTTGCTGCATGCGGCGGGGCGCGACGTTCATGCCGATGAGTCGGGGAAGTTTCACTGGGCGGGTGGGCACGCGCATTCCGGGGTGGTTTTTTCTCGACTGGAGCTGGCGGACGGGAGTGCCAGGGGTCCCGTTTCCCTGTCCGAAAAGGTGTTGCTGTTGAAGTAGTCTAAATCATTTCTCTACTGAGGCTTACACGTAGTGGTGATAACATAACTCAATAAGGTTGATTATCAGCCTCATGGTGAGCCATCCGAAAATCGAGATCCTCCCAAGGGCTGCCCTGTCCCTCGGGCAGAGAGGGATGTTTTCAAGGAAAAGGACAGCCCCATGCGCACTCTCCTGGCCACCCTTCTGATTCTCGCCCTCCCCTCCTGCTCCGACACACCTTCCGGACCGACGCTCTCGATCCCCGAGCCCCTCACGGTCACCGGCGAAGACGTTCCCCGTTCCGGAGACGGCGTGTATTTCCGGCTCCATGTAAAGCCGTCCGACGATCCGGCACCGATCCTCAAGGAGGCACTGCGGGCGGGCGTGACC
>CAZQVN010000087.1:5888-9951 GCA_964596775.1 uncultured bacterium | reverse complement strand
AGCCACGCCACCCGGTCGAGCTTGTACTCCTTCTCGTAGCAGATCCGCCGGATGCCGCAGTTCAGGAGCACCTTGAGGCAGTGCATGCACGGGCTGTGGGTGATGTAGATCGACGCCCCGTCGATGTTCACGCCGTTCTTGGCGGCCTGGGCGATCGCGTTGATCTCCGCGTGGATGGTGCGGATGCAGTTTTCCTCGGACTCGCCGCCGGAGGTCTGCGATGTGACCACCAGGCACCCGGCCTCCGTGCAGTGCGGATGGCCGGCCGGCGACCCGTTGTACCCGGTGGTCAGGATCATCCGGTCGCGCACGAGAACGGCCCCGACCTTCGCCCGGGTGCAGGTGGACCGCTCGGCCACCACCCGGCAGATCTTGAGGAAGTAGCGATCCCATTCGAGACGCTTGCTCGTCTCGCTCATCACGCCCCCGAGATCGTCATCTCGTCGATGAGGAGATGCGGTGACCCGGTCGAACCGAGGAACTTGAGGTCGTTGCCGATCTTCACGAGCCCCTTGAGCATCGTCAGCGAGTTCGACGCAACCGTGACCTCGGTGACCGGATGCACGACGGCCCCCTTCTCCACCCACAGGCCGGCCGCCTGGTAGGAGTAGTCGCCGGTGGTGGGGTTGTAGCCGAACGCCCCGCGATCCTTCATGTAGAAGAGCGCGCCGTACGCGTTCAGCATCTCCTCGAGGGTCGAGGTGCCGTTTTCCACGTAGAGATTGTTGTTGCCGATTCCGGGGACGCTGTCGTAGCTCCGCGCCGCGTTTCCGGTGGACTTCGTCTGCGCCTTGCGCGCCGTGTAGGAGTCGTAGAGAAACGTCCGCACCACGCCCTTTTCCACGAGGACGTTGCGCTGCGTGGCCACCCCCTCGCCGTCGTACACGCCGGTGCCGATCGCCCGCTTCATCGTTCCGTCGTCGACGAGGCTGAAGATCGCCGCGCCGATCGTTTCCCCCATCTTGTCCGCGAGCCACGACGCCTTCTTGAAGACCTGGTCGCCGGAGAACGCCCCGGCGATGTTGCCCATCCATCCCACCGCGATGTCGGGGTGCATGAGAACGGGCGCCTTGCGGGTGGTGATCTTGACCGGGCCGAGCATTTCCACGGCTTGCTGCGCGGCTTCCCTCCCGATCGCCTCCGGGGAATCCAGGTCCGCGAGATGCCTCCTGACGCTGAACGAGCCGCCGCTCTGCTGCTTGCCGTCCTTGTCCTTGCAGAGCGCCCGCGTCGACAGGGCGGCGCTGGTGAACCGGTACTGGCGGCTCCAGCCGCCGGAATTGGCCAGGGAGTTCGTTCCGACCGTGCTGGAGAAACTCGTGCCCTCCACGCTCGTCACCCGCGGATCCGCCTCGCGCGCCGCGGCCTCCGTCTGTCGGGCCATCTCGATCTTGCGGTCGGTGGGAAGATCGACGATCGCCGGATCGAACACCTCGAGTTCCGCCGCCGTCTTCAGTTGTCCCCCTTCGTCCGGCAGGCCGGCGAACGGATCCGCCTCGCCGACCCTGGCCAGGGTCACGGCGCGTTCGGCCAGGGTCTTGATCGAATCGGGCCTCAGGTCGGACGTGTTGACGAAACCGACCTTTCCCCCCACGAAAACCCGCAAGCCCAGCCCGCGGCGGTTCGCCTGCTTCACGAGGTCCGGCGCCCCCTCCCGGACGCGGCAGCGGAACTCGGTGGCGCTGTCCAGGTACGCCTCGGCGTGGTCGGCTCCGGCCTTCTTCGCGGCGGCAACCGCTCCGTTCGCCACGTCCATCAGTTTCGCGCTGTCCATCACGCCGTCCCTCCCACCGTGATCTCGCTGAATTTGACCGTCGGCTGCCCCACGCTCACCGGCTTCCACTGCCCTTCCTTGCCGCAGTTGCCCGTGGTGGGATCGATGTGCAGGTCGTTTCCGACCATCACGATTTTCATCATCGCGTCCGTGGCGTTGCCCGCCAGCGTCGTGTTCTTGACCGGGTGCGTCAGCTCGCCGTTTTCGATCTGGTACGCGGACGTGACCTGGAACGAGAAGTTGCCGCTGGCCGGGTCCACCGACCCTCCCCCCATGTCCTTGCAGTACAGCCCGCTCTTGACGCTCCGGATGATCTCCGCGGGATCGCTGTCCCCGGCGCCGATGTAGGTGTTCGTCATCCGCGGGATCGGGTAGTCGCGGTAGGAGTTGCGCCGCCCGTTGCCGGTGGACGCGTTTCCGGTCAGCTTGCCGTTGAGGTAGTCCCAGAGGTAGCCGGTCAGGATGCCGTCGGTGACCACGTGCGATTTCCGCGAGGGCGTGCCCTCGTCGTCCACGCGGAATGTCCCGCGGCAATGCGGCACCGTGCTGTCGTCGTAGATGTTCACGATCGGCGCGGCCACCAGCTCCTTGAACTGGGAGGCGCGCACCGAGGTCTTCTTGCGGATGCCGTCCCCCTCGAGGCTGTGACCGAAGCACTCGTGCACCAGCACGCCGCCCCAGCCCGGGCCGATGACGACTTCGTAGGCCCCGCCCACCGCGTCGCGCGCGCCGAGCTTTTCGATGGCCTGTTCCGCGGCCTGGCGGCCGACCTGTTCCGGCTGGTTCTTCTCGAAGTAGTCGGCCTCGACCTGGCCGCCCAGCCGCCCGTTCGCGGACTGGCGGTTCGTGCCGTCGAGGGCCAGCGCGTTCGCGGTGAGCCGGGTCACGTACTGTTCGTCCTCGGCCCATGTGCCGATCGAATTGGCCACCAGGAGCCGGCGTGACGTGTCGCCGTAGTTCACCGTGACCTGCTGGATCCGGCCGTCGACCGCGCGCGCCGCTTCGTCCACCCGGCGGCACCAGGCGAGCTTCGTCTCCTCGGAGGCGTTCGTGGGCAGCGGTTTCGCGAGGACGAACGGCGGCTTCGCGATGGAGACGGAAAACGGCTCCGGGGCCGATCCGGCTCCCGAGCGGGCCACCGCGGCGGCCACCCGGGCCGCTTCGCGCAGTTCGTCCATGTCGTAGCTGTCGGCGTAGGCGTAGCCGACCTGGTCGCCGATGATCACCCGGATGCCGGCGCCGGACATCACCCCGTATTCCACGCTCTTGACCTTCTGTTCGTCGACGCGGATCGAGGTGTTGACCGTGTACTCCGCGAACACCTCGGCGAACTCACCCCCCTTGGACAGGCCGAGCTTGATGAGCTCCGTCACCTGGTCGCGGGTCAGGAACTGCGAGAGCGGCGGGAGCGGTGTCGCCGCGGCGCGGGCCTGGCCGGCCGACAGCGAGTCCCAGGTCATGGCCGCGGCCGCGGCGCCGAGACCGAGGGCGGCGCTCCGGCCGATGAATTCACGACGGGTGAGACGGGATGGATCGAAGAGATCGCGTGGATCCGACACAATAAAACCTCCCGGGAGTGATCGTCCGCCCAGCGAACGGGAACTGTCAGAGGAAGGAGAGGAGTTTACGATCCCGGCCGGACCGGTTCAACCCGCTCCGCGGATGAGCCTTCCACCGGCGGCAGCGGCGATGGTCGAAGGACGTTCCGTTGTTCCCTCAACCACCAGGGGTTAGCATACCCGACATGCTGAACAGAGCCGTTCTCTCCGGCCTTCTCATGGTCACCTTCGGGTTCTCCGCCGACGCCTCGCCGGTCACCTGGTACGCCTCCGGCGCGGCGGAAGCCATGGAACGATGAGCGGAGCCCGCGAGCTGCTCGAGCGTTTCGGCGCCGGTCGCTTCCTCTTCGATCCGGAACGGATGACGCCCGAAGTGTCCGACCTGCCCGGCGGACGCCGGCTCGTCTTTCACGACTCTTCGAGCGTGATCGACTTCGAGGCGGAGATCATGCTGTTCGGCGACGCCGGCGGCCAGGCGCATGCGGCGTTCGTGCCGCGCTCGAAGAGCCTGATCCGCGCCCTCGGCGCGTTTGCCCGCAGGCACCGCGCGGCGATCCCCGCCCGCTTCGACCGGCGCTGGTCGGACCGCGACGCCCCGGCCGAAGTGGCCGCGTCGCTCGACGACATGATCCGGAAGACGGTCGAGAACATGCACATGGTCCACACGGCGGCGCCGGCGCTGCTGCCGCCGTTTCCGCTGGAGTACCTGGCTTCGGCGGGCCCGGGGAGC
>CAZQVN010000087.1:0-5788 GCA_964596775.1 uncultured bacterium | reverse complement strand
TCTCTCCCGCGACGACCGCTCGCGGCTGCTCCGCACGCTGATGACCGACGAGCGGCTTCTCGATCGCCACGGCGATGCCGCCGCGGCCATGGCCGCGGTCCGGACGGCCGTCGAACGCATGGACATGCCGCGGGAGGAATGGGTGCGCGGCGACGACGGCGCCCCGCTCAGGCCGGCGCCCCCCTCACTGGTGCTCGCCCGCCTGACGAGCATCCGCTGGATGAACGAAACGGCGGAGGTGTATGCGGCGCGGAAGGCGGCGGGGCTGCGCTCGTCGTTCGGCACGTTCGTGTCGCTGCTTGCGGCCCTGCCGGATCGCGACGGCGCCCCCCCGCACGGCGCCGCTTCCGCGCCCTCGCTGGCCGCCGCTTCCGCGGCGGCGCGCCTCGTCAACTGGATGACGGCGCATCTCAACTTCTACCCGCTGGACGGCCTCGGTCACCGGAGCGACCGGATCGACTTCATCACGACCCGGCTGCTCTTCGAGGAGATCCTGAACCCGTTCTACGCCGCATGCGTCGCGGCCGGACGGGAGGATCTTCGTCATCTTCCCGGGCACGAACGCCTGCGGATCCTGCGGGCCCTGCGCGACGGGTTCCTGCACGAGTCGGCGCTTCCTCCCGCGGGCAGGCCGGGATGGACCGAGCGGGTCGGCGCCCTCTTCGGGCGGACTCCGGCCGCCGCGCTGCCGGTGGAACGCGTGTCTCCGCTGTTCCGTTTTTCCGACCGGGCTCCGCTCTTCTTCGCGCCGCTCGCCGACCCCACCACCGCGATGTTCGAATCCGTGCTCTACGGGATCGGCCGCTCCATATCCGACGGGAGCGAGGCGTGGAGCGAGGCGCTGCTGAAAAGGAACCTCGTGGTCCTGGTCGCGCTGGCCGCGCGGCACGGCGCGGGTCCTCTCGACAACCCGGGGGTCACCGAACGGGGCGTGGAACTCATGAACGCCATCGCCGGCGATCCGGTCCGCTGGGACGAACTGTCGCCGCGGGACCAGGCGTACGTCACCCCCGCGGAGCTGGTCGGTCCCTCGTTCCGCAAGCTTCCGGCGGACTGGCGAAGCCGCGCGCGGGGCTGAGCGTGGCCGGACCGCCGGATCTCCGGTATCATTCCGAAATGCCGGATACGATTTATACGCTGCTCACGAAGGAATTCAATCAGGGCCGTCTGCGCGCCATTCTTTCTTCCGGCCAGGCCGTCGTCCTGCACCGTCTGGCCATTACGAGCAAGGATGGCGACTGGATCATCCGGCCGGATGAAGAATCCACGCGGTGGATTCTCGGTCGCCTCGAGAGTCGGGGCGCCTCCTATCGATTCGGCGCTCCGCTGTCCCGTTCCTGGCTGGAGAGCGGCTGGAGTTCGCACTTCGAGTTCATGACGGAAGCGCTCCGCGTGCGCACGGATTTCGTTTCCCGTCCGCCGCGCGTCGACGACACCGGTCTTGACGCACTCTGGTCGAACCTTATCGCACGGCCCGTCCCGTTCGTGGACGCGGCGACCCTGGCCAGGCTGAAAATGACGATGAGGGAAAAGGATTACCCGATCATCGGCGAACTCGCCCGCATCATGACGCATCCCGAGGATCAGGCTCTCTATTCGCGCAGCGCCAGGGACCTGATGGCACTTGCCGAAGAACATCCGGCAGCGGTCCGGAGCACAATCCCGCGAAGACCGCTGCTCGGTCTCCTCGACCGGGGTCGCGAAGCCGTCGAGACAGCCCTGGACGAGGAACGCCGGTCGATGATCCGGGCCGACGAGAAACGGATGAACGCCTACGCCGAAGCGGCCTCGGACTGGCGGCGGGAGTGGCCGGAAACACTCAGATTGACGGAAAGGCTGCCTCTCGGGGAGGCCCACGCCGTCATCGAATCACGGGCACGGAATCTCCTGCCTGCCGTGGTAAACTGGTGACATGTCGCGACCCGAATCGAAGCCGCTTCCGGATGCCTTCCTGAGCGCGGAAGACCTGGATCTCGGCAACCTCAGTGAAGAGGAACTGTACGCCTGGTGGAACCTGTGGCTTCACCAGGCGCAGATCACGAACGACCAGGACCGGCACGTCGTGTCGCACGGCGTGTTCACCGACGACGGAACGACATAAGCCCCTTCGCCTGGAGTTTCCGGGCGTCAAGCCCGCGCCGTCCGCGACCTCCGCAACCGTCAGTTCGAAACCTCCCCCGTCAGCCAGTAATCCCTCGGATACATGCGCACGAGGCGGGCGTCGGGCTCCACGGTCTTGAGATGGTTCTCCCACGACGTCACCTGCTTGTCCGGCCCGATCACGAAGTAGATCGCGTTGCCGCGCCGGGTGGCCTCGGCGGCGGACACGCCGTACCCGGGCAGCACCTCGCCGTACACGGCCGGCATCAGGTCGTGGATCTTCCGGTAGAGGCCGGGGTCGCCGCGGAGCTCGAGAATCCCCTTGCGGAAACTTTCCACGACCGCGGGCGTGACCCCGTCGGCGAGGTCGGACGCCATGGCCTCGCCGCGCAGCTCGTAGCGATCCCCGGAGCGGTTGCCGGAAAACGCCTGGGCCACGGCGTAATCGGCCAGCGATTCGTCGAACGGGGCGTTCCTGAGCTCGTTGACCACGAACTGCAGCGTCTGGGCGAGGTCCGGGCAGCGTTCCGCGTAGTAGAGGATCCGCCCGTTCGCCTCGTTGCTCCGGAGACCGTTCGAGTACGCGAGCCCGGCTCCCCACGTCTTCATGAACATGCTGTGCGCACCGCCGCCGCCGTACAGGCGCGCCGACACGAAACGGAGGAGCGCATCGCGGTCGGTCGTGCCGTAGGTGGCGCAGTCGGTCGTGTGGATGTGCACCCCCGAGCGCGTGTTCTCGTTGACCAGGGCGACGAAGACCGGCCCGTCGGTGGCCTGGCCGCGGGCGTTCACGCTGGAGGTGATCAGCGGACGGTTCCCGATCGTGCGGCGCACCGAGGGCGCGGTTCCGAGCCCGTCGAGGATCGCCTCGATCCCCGGCACGACCGCCTCCCGGTCTTCCCCGCTCGAGACGAGGAACGCCCGCGCGTTGTCCCGCCGACCGATCGTCGACAGGAGCGCCCGGATGTCCGCCAGCACGTCCTTCGGGTTGCGGAGCAGGTCGGCATGCATCCGGCCGCAGAGGTACGTGACATCTCCGGTGAGGGATGCGTCCGGAATTTCGGACAGCGACTGGCGCAGGTCGGTGGCGGCGGCCACGCAGAGTTCGGCGGTGGCCGCGTCGACCGACGCGGGATCGAGCAGGTCGCCCGGCGTGCCGTCGATGACCGCGGTCAGCGCCGCCGTGAAGGCTGTCCGCCCCGAACCGGCGGCAAGGACGGCGCGATCGAGAAACGCCCGGAACGGCGCGGCATCCGTCGTTTCCTTGAGCATCCAGCGCAGCCGGTGCAGCGCGTGCGTCTGGGTCAGGAAGCAGTGCGCGTTGAGCAGGATCGGGTTGTGCTGCTTCCAGAACGCGTTGGCCGGCGTGTTGACCCAGCTCTCCTCCGACCCGCGCATCCGGTTGCGCGAGGACTTGAGCGCCTGGTCGACCGCATCGCGGATCCGCGGCAGGTTGTCGGCGCCGAGATTCGACCGGAGCAGGACGCCGTTCATCCAGTGGAGGGCGCGGAGGGTTTCGGGGCGGTCGCTGCCGGAACCGCGCAGAACGAGGTCCACCCTCTCCGTCTTGTAGTTGACGTCGTAGTAGACGTCGAGCGACAGGATTTCGCGGCGGAGCGATTCCTCGAACGTGTCGTAGGGCACGGCCGTGCCGTCCTCGACGACGCCGATGCTCCGGATCAGCATCGGCAGGGCGGCGATGTAGACCTCCTGCGATGCCGGCACCACGTTCATGTTGAACGCCAGCCCCGCCGTTCCGCCGGTCATGTTGTCGAACGTGGACGCAACGAGCGGCACGCCCCCCTTGAGCCGCGTGGTGGCGAACTTGAGCTGCCCGTCCAGCGACAGCGGCGGGTTGTCCACGAACCCGGGCATGGTGATGCCGGCCGCCTTCGCCTCGATGACCTCGGTGCCGGCGTTGTAGCGGTCGCGGTACAGCGCGACCGCTTCGGCATCCTGCGCGACGCCGAACTCCGCCTTCAGGCCGTCCACGTAGTCGCGGATCCGCTGAACGCGGGCCGCCTCCTCGGAGGCGATCATTTCCGGATCCGCGGTGGTGGCTCCGGCGTAGGGCTCATCGAGAAGCTTCCAGGCGGCCACGCGCGTCTTCCACACGTTGACGTCGCCGCGCGCCGCCCTTTCCACCGCGGCCAGCTCGTCGACGCCGGCCAGGTTGCGCCGGAACCCGCCCTTCCGGTGCAGCGACTGCAGCCGGTCGAGCCATGCGGACCCGGTGCCGCGGTAGCCGAAGCGCGGCGGCGAGTTCAGGAACCGGCGCCAGGCGCGGCGATCCTGGGTCACGTGGTTCAGGACCCGCTCGTTGAACTTCCGCAGCTCCTCGGAGCCGTCGGCCAGTTCGGCCACGGAGCGGATTTCATCGCGCAGCAGGGAGCGCACCTCGCGGAGCGACTCCTCGGTGCAGGAGGACGGATTGACCGAGCCGAACCCGATGTAGACCGGCTGGCCCGGCTCGTCGTCGACGAACGCGAACACCGAGCTGGCGCCGATGTCCATCACCCGGGTCTGGGAGTCGATGAACTTCCGGTAGAGATTGGACGTTTCGCCGGAAGCCAGCACGTCGAGAAACACGCCCATCATGTAGTCGTCTTCGGCGGACAGGTTGCGCACGGCGGGCCAGGCGAACACCATCAGCCCCGGCTCGTTCGGGTTCTGATGCGGGAAATGGGTCCGCGCAATCCCTCCGGCCGGCGCCGGCTGCGGAGCGGGCAGGCGCGTCCAGAGCGAAGCGGGATCCTCCCCGACCTTTCCGTCCGGTTCGACGCGGGCGAGGATCCCCGACATCGTTTCCAGCGACTCCCGGAGCGGAATCTCGTCGCCCACAGCGAGGACCGCGCCCATGTTGTTCAGGTGATGCGTGGTGGCGTGAAAGTGGCGGAGGTCTTCCGGCGTCATCGTGCGGATGGCGGCCGGAAAGCCGCCGGACGACAGGGCCAGCGGGTGCTCCCTGCCGTAGAGCATCTGGCCGAGGGCGCGGTACAGGTTGCCCCACGGCCGCTCGAAGCTCGACACCATCTCGTTGTAGACGGTCCCCTTTTCCTCGAGGCCGAGCGTGCCGTCCGGATTCTCGACGATGCCCATGTTGCAGACCTCGCGGCGGATCTCCTCGTCGCTGAAGTCCGGCGAGATCATTGCCTCGAGCTTCGCCTCGAACAGCTTGAAGAAGATGTCCTTCCCCGCCTCGGTGCTGAAGTGATAGCAGGTGCGCCGCTGCTCGGTGTAGGCCGACGAGCGGCCGAGCGACATGTCCTCGAGCGAGGCCACATAGCGCCCGCGGTTCCCCTTGCCGAGGAGCAGGTGTTCGAGCGTGTGCGGCTCCCCCTGGTCGGAGAGCGGCGCGGAGTTGACCCACATGAACCCCTGCGGAATCGACTGGACCGAGAGCACATCGAGAACGAATCCCGTCCTGTCGTGACGGAACCGCGCCCCGATGGCCCGGCCGGTTTCGTTTTCGTAGACGGCCTCGACCTGGAACGAGGACATCACCTGGTTCGGCTTCAGGGAGTCGAAGTCACCGGCGGAACCGCTGACCGGGCCGGCGGCCAGGGTCAGCGTGATGCCGGCAAGGAGGAGTGTTCGGAACATGCAAGTACCCCGCTGTCTGAAGGAGGAGTGGCCGCCCCGCGGCGGACTCGGGCGCCGACGGTCCGGCCGGCGGCACGGCGTACAT
>CAZQVN010000086.1:0-10801 GCA_964596775.1 uncultured bacterium | reverse complement strand
CCTGGCGCTCGCTGAGTTCGGCCAGGTCGTTCAGGGCCTGGTCGAGATCGTCGAACGCCACCGTATCGGGGGCCGCGGCGTCCGCTCCTTCCAGGCCGATGACGGTCTGTCCTCCGCCGCGCCGCTGCGCCTTCCGGCGCCGCGCGTGATCCACGAGAATCCGCCGCATCGCCTGGGAGGCCACGCCGAGAAAGTGGGCCCGGTTCTGCCAGGTCACGTGGGTCTGGCCGACGAGCTTGAGGAACGCCTCGTGCGCGAGTGCGGTCGGCTGGAGCGTGTGGCCGGCCCGCTCGTTTTTCAGGTAGCCGGCGGCCATGCGCCGCATTTCGTTGTAGACGACGGGCAGCAGGCGTTCCAGCGCTTCCGGATCGCCGCGGGACAGGCCGGCGAGATTTTCGGTGATGTCGCCCGGTTTCATGGAACCATCATACGCCGCTTTCGAAGCGGTTTCGATAGTCCCGTTCCGCCGTCACATTCTACCCATGAGTGCGTGCCGTCAGGAACTTCGGAAAAGGAGGACCGGCTTCCCTTTCAGATCCTCACCGCGAAACCGGCCCCGAGAAACCCGTCCGGGGCATCGTGCGTCAGGCCGACCCCTCCATGGACGTCCAGCTGGAAGTTCGGCGACACGGGGAACGTGTACCCGTGATGCACGAGCAGCGACCCGTTGCCGTGCTCGTCGAGGACCCCGGCGAGCTCGAAAAACAGGTTCAGGTTCGGCTGCAGCGCCCGGCCGACCACGAGCGTGGCGGCGTACTGAAGGGTGCGCTCATGGAGCATCAGGCTCGACGCGGACACCTGCCCGCCGAGCGACCAGGTGTCGTCGAGGGCGCGGCCGCCAGTGAGGATCACCGTCGGCTCGACCTCCTCGCTGGAAATCCCCTCTTCGCCGGTCGGGAGCGACAGCATGCCGATCAGGCCGAGGTCGATGCCGTTCGGGCTGCCGAGTTCGAGCTTGGCCCCGAGCGCGGCATCGCCGGCGCCGGAGAAGCCGTCGGTGTCGACGTAGTTCGGAAGGCCCACGCGGATTTCGAACCGCGGCACGATCCCCAGGCGGAGCAGCGCCTCCGGACCGGACAGGAAACTCGATCCGTCCGAGCGCTCCCAGGTTCCGCCCCCTTCCAGCTGGGCGCCGCCGGGCGCCACGGCTGTCGGGCCTTCCGTGAAATCCGGCCGGTCCGTGGACATCGGCGGCCTTTCGTCGGCGGCGGACGCGGAAACGGGAACGGACAACAGGACCACGAGTGCGGACATCACGATAGTCTTCATGGTTTTCCTTTCAGGATTTGACCAGCGCCGCGCGGATCAGCACGAACCAGCCGAAGAGAAACGCCAGGCCGCCGAGCGGCGTGATCGCCCCCAGCCACCGCGTGCCGGACAGCGCCAGCGCGTACAGCGAACCGCTGAAGATGACGATGCCGAGCGTGAAGCCGAGCCCGGCGCCGCGGAGTGCCCCGCCCGGCAGCCGGTCTCCGGCGAGGCCGAGCATCAGGAGTGCCAGCGCGTGGACGAGCTGGTAGCGGACGCCCGTTTCGAAGATCGCGAGCAGGTCGGTCGCCAGTCGTGCCTTGAGGGCGTGGGCGCCGAACGCGCCGGCCGCCACGCCGGTGAAGCCGGCGATCGCGCCGGCGAGCAGCCAGGTGTTCATGTCATCCTCCCGGAGTCAGGGCCGCGCCCTCGGGAGAGGTCTCCTCGATGCGGCGGTTCCTGAACAGAATTCCGTGCGTCGGTGAAAAAAGCAGGGCGAGAAAGAAGAAGATCCCGGTGACGACGCCCATGCCGCCGGCGATCGAGGCGTTCAGCCAGACCGACAGGTAGTAGCCGCCGATCGCGGACGCCACGCCGATCGCCACGGCGAGGACGAGCATCCGGCCGAGATGATCGGTGAGAAGATATGCGGTGGCCGGGGGGGCCACAAGCATGGCCACCACGAGGATCGCGCCGACGCTCTCGAACGAGGCCACGGTCGTCAGCGACACCGCGCCCATGAGCAGGTAGTGCCAGAGCGTCACGTTGATCCCGAGGGTGGCGGCCAGCGCCGGATCGAAACTCGAGATCTTGAGGTGCTTGTAGCCGAGCACGATGAACGCGAGGTTGACGGCGAGCACGGTCCCGAGCATCCACACCGCCCGCGGCCCCCACTCGCGGCCGGCCAGGATCACGGTGTCCCACGGCACGTAGGCGATCTCCCCGTAGAGCACGCAGTCCTGGTCCAGGTCGATCTGTCCCGCGTAGGCCGATATCAGGACGACGCCGAGCGCGAACAGCCAGGTGAACGTCACGCCGATCGACGCGTCCTCCTGGAGCCGGCCGCGCTTGTGCAGGAATTCCGTGAACACCGCGGTCAGCACGCCGAGCGCACCGGCGCCGATGAGCATCACCGGGGCGGAGCGGCTGCCGGACAACAGGAACGCCAGGGCGATGCCGGGAAGGACCGCGTGGCTGATCGCGTCGCCGAGCATGGCCATGCGGCGCAGCACGAGAAAACAGCCGACGAGGGCGCAGGTGGCCGCGGTCAGCGACCCGGTCAGGAGGATCCAGAAGTCGGGCGTCATGGCCGCCCTCCGGGCACGTGCAGTTCCGGCTCGTCCGGCTCCCCCTCGTCGGGGTCGGCGTACGGAATCGGCCGGCCGTGCGGGTCGGTGCGCGGGCGGTTCAGGATCCGCTCCAGCTCCGCCTCGATCTCCGGCGTGATGAGATGCTCCACGTCCTCGGCGTCGGAGTGGACGTGGTCGCTGGCCAGGTGCAGGCGCTCGGTCAGGTAGATTTCCCAGAGACGGTGCATGCGGACGACGCGGCGCGCCCGGTCGAACCCGGGCGGCGTCAGCCGCCATCCGGCGCCGAGCGAGCTGGAGTCGGCGAGGACCAGCCCCTTGTTCTGGAGACGCTGCAGGACCGGGAGCGCCTGGCGCGGCGTCATGCTGCGCCGTTCGGCCAGAGCGTCCACGGCGTGATACGCGTTCGGCGTTTCCGACGCCTCGTCCATACGGAAGAGGGTGGTGAGGATGTTCTCGTCGGCGGTCTTGATCCGGTTGCGGCGCCGAAGCAGCAGGCGCGCCAGGAGCCCCCGCCGCGGCGCGAAGCCGAGGGAGATCGCGAACACGAACGTGGCCGACAGGACCATCCACGGGCCGGTCGGCATCCGCGGAGCCAGGAACGACACGAACGCGCCGAGCCCTCCGGACACGGCGCCGATCACGCCGGCCAGGAGCACCATCGTGGACAGCCGGTCCGTCCAGTAGCGCGCCGCCGCCGCCGGGGTCACGAGCATCGCGGCCATGAGAACGACGCCCACGGCCTGGAGGCCGACGCAGACCGCCGTCACGATGAGGAGCGTCATCAGGAAATCGACCGCCCGGACGTTGACGCCGAGCGTGGCCGCGTATTCCGCGTCGAACGCGAGGATCTTGAGCTCCTTGAACGCCACGAGGATCGAAGCGAGCAGGAAAACGGCCATGCCCGAGAGCACCAGCACGTCGCGATCGATCATCGCGGCGGCCTGGCCGAACAGGAACTTGTCAAGACCGGCCTGGCTGGCGGCGCCCGACTGCTGGATCCGCGTCAGGAGCATGATCCCCGCCGCGAAGAACACGGACAGGACGAGACCGATCGCCGTGTCCTCCTTGATCCGGCTCCGCTCCACGGTGACGTTGATGGCGGTCACCGCGAGCCATCCGGTGACCATGGCGCCGAGGAGCAGCACCGCCGGGTTCTTCGTCTGGAACAGCATGAACGCCAGACAGACTCCGGGGAGCGATGCGTGGGCCAGCGCGTCGCCGAGGAGCGCGCGTTTCCGGAGGAAGGCAAAGCAGCCGAGCGCCCCGCTCCCGGCGCCGAGCAGCACGGATCCCGCCATCACGTAGCGGACGTTGGCGTCCTGGAAGGAGAGAAAGCGCAGCCAGGCCGGCAGGTCGTTCACGACGTGCCTCTCCGGGCCTCTTCCTGCTTCAGCCGTTCGGTGACCTGGGAGAGCAGGTTCAGGCGGCCGCCGTACGTTTCATGGAGATGTTCCTGGGTGAACACCTGCGCGGTCGGTCCGAACGCCACGAGCCGCAGGTTCAACAGCATCGTCCAGTCGAAGTAGTCGGGCACCGTCTGCAGGTCGTGATGCACGACGAGCACCGTCTTGTTCTGGTTCTTCATCTCGCGGAGGAGCGTGATGATCGCGGACTCGGTGGCGGCGTCGACGCCGGCGAACGGTTCGTCCATCAGGTAGACCTGCGCGTCCTGGGCCAGCGCCCGCGCGATGAACACGCGCTGCTGCTGGCCGCCGGACAGCTGCGAAATCTGCCGGTGCGCGTACGCGGCCATCCCCACCTTTTCCAGGCTCTCCATGGCGATCCGGCGGTCTTCCTTGCCCGGGCGGCGGAACAGCGGCAGCTTGCCGAAGCGCCCCATGAGGACCACGTCGAGCGCGTCGGTCGGAAAATCCCAGTCCACCGATTCGCGCTGCGGCACGTAGGCCATGAGGCCGCGCTGTTCCTCGAGCGGCTTGCCGTAGATGCGCACCCACCCCGAGGAGAGCGGGAGCAGCCCCATGATCGCCTTGATGAGCGTGCTCTTTCCCGCTCCGTTCGGGCCGACGAGGGCCACGAGTTTCCCTTCCGGCGCCTCGAAATCGATGTCCCAGAGCACCGGACGGCGGCTGTAGGCCACGGTCAGGTTGTGGACCTCGATCGGGGCCGCCGGATTTCCGGCGTCGCCGCGCGTGGCGGGAAAGCGCTCGACCCGGTTCACCGGAGCGCCTCGACGATCGTCGTCACGTTGTGACGCACCATCCCTTCGTACGTGCCTTCCGGCGTGCCCTCGGCGCCCATGGCATCGGAGAAGAGTTCGCCGCCGATCCGGATCGGGTGCCCCTTCTGTTCGCACCCCTTGACGAGCGCCTCGATGGACCGCTTCGGAACGCTCGACTCCACGAACACGGCGCTGATCTTCCGTTCCGTGATGAAATCCACGAGCTTCGTCAGGTCCTGAAGCCCGTACTCGGCCACCGTGCTGATTCCCTGGAGGCCCATGACTTCGATGTCGTAGGCCCGGCCGAAATAGCCGAACGCGTCGTGGGCGGTGACCAGCACACGGCGATCCCGCGGGATCGTCGCGATCTCTTCCCGGCAGAACGCGTGCAGCGCCTCGAGCTTGTCCCGGTAGGCCTTTGCGCGTTCGGCATAGCCGGTGGCATGCGGTGCATCCAGCTTCGCCAGTTCCGCGGCCACGACGTCGGCGGCCTTCATCCAGAGCGACACGTCGAACCAGATGTGCGGATCGTAGTTGCCGCCCATCTCCGGCGGCTCGCGCAGTTCCTCTTCCGGAATGTTCTCGGAAATCGGCACCGTGGCGCGGGTCCGGGCCATCTTCACGAAGATGTCCGTCATCTTCCCCTCGAGATGGAGGCCGTTGTAGAAGATGATGTCGGCGCCGGACAGCTTTTCGAGGTCCGACTGGGTGGCCTTGTAGAGATGGGGATCGACGCCCGGGCCCATCAGCGCGGACACGACGACGCGGTCACCGCCGATGTTCTTCACGAGGTCGGCGATCATGCCGGTGGTGGCCGTCACCTTGAGCGGGCCGGTTGTCCTTGCCTTTTCCGCGGCGCAACCGGCCAGGGCCAGCACGAACAGGACAGGAAAAATGAATTGCGCGGTGCGTTTCATGATTTTGACCTTTCC
This sequence comes from uncultured bacterium, assembly GCA_964596775.1. Taxonomy (GTDB): domain Bacteria; phylum Eisenbacteria; class RBG-16-71-46; order JABDJR01; family JAWXBZ01; genus CAZQVN01. The sequence goes on along the minus strand of CAZQVN010000086.1, from coordinate 5,132 downwards.
ACGAGAAGTCCCTCGATGCCTTTCGTTCCGGTCATGATTTCCGTGCCGTCCACGTTGAACGTCCAGATCCCTTCGTCGACACGACTCGTGACGACCCGGACCGAGGCGCCGGGCACGAACCCCTGCTCCTTCCAGCGCCGGATCCGCTCCGGGTCGTCGCTGTTCACCTCGCGCAGGATCGACATGTCGTTTTCGAGGAGCGCCTCGAGCGGAACGAGGTCGCGCTCGATGATCGTTCCGTCCGGGGACGGAATGGGGTGACCGTGCGGGTCGGTTTTCGGGTAGCCGAGGTAGCGGTCGATCGCCTTCACGAGCCGTTCCGACAGGTGATGTTCGAGCGCCTCCGCCTCCTCGTGCACTTCGGACCAGTCGAGATCCAGGACGTCCACGAGGAACGTTTCGATGAGCCGGTGCCGGCGATGGACGCTGAGCGCCAGTTTCTGCCCCTCCGGCGTCAGCAGGACGCCGGTCCGCGGCAGGTGCTCCACGAGCCCTTCGGCCTCCAGGCGCTGGATCATCCCGCTGACCGAAGGAGCGGTGACCCCCATCGAGGCCGCCAGGACGGAAATGGAAACCGGCTCCAACCCCTTGCTGAGTTTGGAGATACCGCGGATGTAGTCTTCCTTGGCGACGGAAAGTCGGTGTACAGGTTGGGCGAACATGTTTATTAGTATCGGCTAATTTCAGGATTAGTCAACGTGTTTTTGATGAGACGGGAGCAGTCGGCTCCCGGGCGCCGAATGTCGAACTGGTTTTCCTGGCTGCTCCCGCGCGGGCGCCCTGTTGCACGCCTGAAAAAGCGCATAGACTCGTTGCCCATGACGCGCACCCCCGACATCGACATCCTCATCATCGGCGCCGGTATTGCCGGGGCGGCCACCGCCCGCGACCTCGCCCGGCGGGGCGCCTCCGTGGCGATCCTCGAACGGGAGCTCCTGACCGGCGCGCACGCCACCGGCCGCAACGCCTCGCTCGTTCTCACGAACGTGACCGACGCGACGAGCCTGGCCCTGGCCCGCGAAGGCGCCCGGTTCTACGCCGATCCGCCGCGCGACCTGCCGCTTCCGATCCCGTTCAACAGGTCGGGGTCGCTGCTGCTCGCTTCGGGCCCGGCCGGACCGGAGCGGCTGGAGCGCGACACGGAATGGGCCCGAAGCCGCGGCCTGAACGTCGAGCGGCTGAGCGCCGCCGAGGCGCGGGCCCGCGTGCCGATCCTCGAGGAGGACCAGGTCGCGGGAGCGGCGTTCTGCCCGGACGACGGCGTCGTCGACATCGACGCGCTGCTGCGGTCGCTCCTCGCGGACGCGGAAGCCCACGGCGCGCAGAGGATCGAGTGCCGCGGGGTGCTCGGCATCCGGACGGACGCCGGGGCGGTCACCGGGGTCGAAACGGCCGCGGGCCCCATCGACTGCCGCGTCGTCGTCAACGCGGCGGGACCCTGGGCGGGACCGCTCGGAGCCGAAGCCGGCGCTCCGCTGCCGCTCCGGCCGACCCGGCGGCACATCGTGGTCACCTCACCGATGGAGAGCGTGAATCCGGGCTGGCCGTTCACCTGGGACATCGACCGGCCGTTCTACTTCCGCCCCGACTCCGACGGACTGCTCCTCTGCCCGTGCGACGTGACCGACGCCGAGGACATGGACGAAACGCCGCGACCCGAGTGGATCGAAAAGACCCTGGCCGAAGCCCGGCGCCGTCTCCCCCGCGCCGGCGCGATCGACGCGGCGTTCGCCTGGGCGGGGATCCGCACGCTGACGCCGGACGGACGCTTCGTGATCGGCTTCGATCACCGGGTCCGGAACCTCTTCTGGGCGGCGGGCCTCGGCGGCCACGGCATCACCTGCGGGCCGGCGCTCGGGCGGATCGCGGCGGAGCTGATCGTTGACGGAAAGGCCGATGGCGTGGACACGGAGCTGCTGGCTCCGGGGCGGTTCCGCTGATCGAAGCAGCTGCCGACCGTGTGCGGGGGCGCGACCGGTTCGGTCCGTGCCCCGGGGCGGTTCAGCTGACTGCGGCTTCCACCGGGTCCGCGTACAGGCGCTCGTAGTATTCGCGGACCATCCGGTTCGACGTGAACCGCTCCTCGGCCATCCGGATCGACGCGGACATCATCCGCACCCAGCGATCGCGGTTCGCGTAGGTGTCGAGGACCTCCCCTTCGAGAAGCGTCATCAGCGATTCGTAGTCGGCCTGGTCGCGATCGCCCCCGTTCTCGCCGTTGCCGATGGCCCATCCGGTTTCGCCGTGGACGCACCCTTCCGGCCACCAGCCGTCGAGAATCGACAGGTTCGGCAGGCCGTTCAGCGACGCCTTCATCCCCGACGTGCCGCTGGCCTCCTTCGGGCGTTCCGGGTTGTTGAGCCAGATGTCGCAGCCGCTGACGAGTTTCTTCGCGATCGCCATGTCGTAGTTCTCGATGAACACGATCGAGCCGTGCCAGCGCTTCGCAGCGCGCACGAGCCGGGTCACGAGGGCCTTCCCGTGCGTGTCCGCCGGATGCGACTTGCCGGAAAAGACGATCTGGATCTTCCGGTCGCGCAGGAGCGGCGCCAGCCGGTCGGGATCGCGGAGGATCAGATCGCCGCGCTTGTAGCTCGCGGCGCGGCGCGCGAAACCGATCGTCAGGACATCCGGTTCAAGATGCACGCTGTTCTTTTCATGAACCATCTTGATGAGCTCGCCCTTGAGCGCGGCGTGCGCGTTCCACAACCGCTCGGGACGTCCGGCCGCCTCGGCGATCTCCGGCGCCTGCCAGGTGGCCCGATGCACGCCGTTCGTGATGGCGATGATCGACGACGCACCCGAAACGTCCTTCCACATCTCCCGGGCGGTTTCGCCGTGCAGCTGCGCCACCGCGTTCGAGGCGCGGGACAGGCGGAGCCCGGCCACGGTCATGCTGAACGGGTCGCCGCCGATCCGGCGCACCTCGTCGTCCACGAGTTCCAGGCATGCCCCCATCCGGCGGATCTCGGCCAGGTCGTGCAGCTCGTTGCCGGCCGGTACCGGGGTGTGCGTGGTGAACACGATCTTCTCGCGCGCCGCGGCCCAGGCGTCCTGGAACGATGCGTTCCGGGCCATCCGCTCGGCGATCATCTCCAGGCCGGCGAACACGGCGTGCCCCTCGTTGAAATGGTACACGTCCGGCTCGAAGCCGAGCCGCGGCAGGGCCCGCACGCCGCCGATTCCGAGGAGCATCTCCTGGGCCAGCCGGCAGTCGGGGCGGGTGTCGTAGAGGCGCTGGGTGATCCAGCGGTCCTCCTTGTGGACCGGCTCGATCAGGTAGAGGGGCACGGCGCTGTATTTCGTCACCTTCCAGACCAGGCATTCCACTTCCCGGGAGCGGATCCGCACGCGCACCCGGACCCCGGTGTCCTCGAGGAAGTCGGCGGAATAGTCGATCCAGCGGTCCTCCGGCTTCTCCTCGTCGCCGATGAACTGGGCGGTTCCGGCCTCCCAGCGCAGGCCGATCCCGACGACGGGCAGGCCGAGATCGCCGGCGGACTTGATGAAATCCCCGGCGAGGACGCCCAGGCCCCCGGAATAGATGGGAAACTCGTCGGAAAGGCCGTACTCCATGCAGAAATAGGCCACACGGGGGGGGCGCTGTGGTCGGGTTGTCGGGTCCGTCGTGTCCTCTGTTGTTGCATTCATGGGCGGACAATTATGGGGCAACCGGGGGTGGGAGTTCAAGCTGGGCGCCGGTCGCTACACGAACGGCCGGGGGGTTTTCAGGCCGGGGCGCAGGGGCTATCGTCCGGCCATGACGGACATTGAGAGGGAAGAGTCAGGGCAGAACCGCTCCACGATCCATTCCATGATGTTCCTGCTCATCGTGTTTGCCGGCCTCGAAGCATTCCTCTGGCTGGTGATCCCGGCCCGCCAGACCGCCCTCACCGTGGTGTGCGCGCTCCTCGTCCTGGCCGTCCTCATCGGCGACCCGCTCCGGCGGCGCGAATCCGCCGCGGCAATCGGCCTGACCCATCGCAACCTCGTGGACGCGCTTCCCCTGGTCCTCCCCCCCACGCTGATCGCCGGCTACCTCATTATAGTAGTGGGAATCTCGGTGCCGGACGGCGGCTCCGGCCAGCGCTTCCTGAAGCGGTTCCTCCAGGTTCTTCCCTGGGCACTCCTGCAGCAGGGGCTGCTGCAGGCCACGTTCAACCGCCGGCTCACGGCGGCATTCGGGCCGGGGCTTCGGACATCGGCCGTCAACGGTGTGTTCTTCGGCGCCATGCACCTGCCCGGTCCGGCATTGACCCTGGGCACATTCCTGGCCGGCATCGGCTGGTCCTGGGTGTACCAGAAGAAGCCGAACCTGTGGGCTCTCGTCCTCTCGCACGCGCTCCTGTCGGCGGCGGCCCAGTCGTTCCTGCCGGCGGCGTGGACGCACGGTTTCCGGGTGGGGCCGGGGTATTTTCGCTGGGGTTGAGGAAGGATTCGGGGAGGGACGCGTTGGTATCGCCGGGGTGAGGTCGGATTCGAGATCGGGACTGAGCGAAGAGCCTCACCGCGACGTACGGATCACCTTGATCCGCGAAGCCTCCCCTTCCGAGCGGGCCTCGACCAGGTAAACGCCGGCACCCGCATCACGGCCGGCGTCCGTCTGGCCGTCCCAGTCAAAGCGATTCAATCCGGACGACAGGGGGCCGGTGTACAGCCGGCGAATCTCCGCACCCCGTATGTCGTAGACCCGGACTTCCACGCTCCCTGCCCACGGCGAGTCCAGTTCCAGCCGGACCGAACTGAAGAACGGATTCGGACCGGCCACGCGCAGTACAAGGCCCGAGGGCAGCGGCGGAGAGTTGAGCGCAACCTCCGCGCCGTCCAACCGTGCCCCGTCCGACCTGACGATCCGGACACGGTAACGGTATGAGACCCCACGGGCCAGGTTCGAGTCCACGAAGGCGTACGCACCGTCGATCGCCGCATCCCGCTCGATGTTTCCGACGGGCCGAAACTCGGAACCGTCGGAGCGTTCCACCGCGAACTTCCAGACGAAGTCGGGCGTGGTCACACGCCAGCTGAGATCCACGCGGCTGTTCCCGAGTGTTCCATGCAGATCCATGAGCCTCAGGTCCGGCGTGACGGTAACGCGGCGGGTGTGGATGTCGTGATCGTTCCACCCGCTGAAC
>CAZQVN010000085.1:0-10988 GCA_964596775.1 uncultured bacterium | reverse complement strand
GACTGGTTCCCGTCGCTCACCGCGCGCCATCCGGGGCCGATGCCGGATGCGGGGCTGGAAACGAGGCTGTGCGCAGAGTTGGCCGACCGCGGATGGACACGGGATGAGATCGCATCGGAGCTGCGGGACGCGGGTGTGCCGGAGCCTGGCGCGGCCGGAGCGTCGGAGGTGCGCGAGACCGGTCTGTCGGAGCCGCGCGGGGCCGGAGCATCGGAGCTTTCCGGTCCGCGCGATGCCGAAGCGTCGGATCCTTCGACCCCAGCCACCGATGACCCCGCCGAAGACCCCTCCCTCATGCGCCGGATCGAGCTCCTCCTCGACATGCTGATCGTCACCGCGTTCGACACCACGCCGTCACTGCAAACGTTTGCCGGCGCGGAGATGCCCGCAAAAACGATCCGCGTCCGCGCACCGGAGTGGATCGCCGGGCGATGGCGCTCGGCGATCCGGGCCATCCGCAGGGAAAGGCCCGCGCTGCCGGTGTGGGCCTGCGTCACGCTCCTGATCCGCGACGCGGTGGAGTCCTGGGAACGGGAGGACGAGGAATCACGCACCCGCGGGCGGCGGATCCTCGATCGCGACGGCTGGCTCTGCCGGGCTCCGGGCTGCACGCGCCGCCGCGACCTCCAGGTGCACCACATCACGTTCCGGTCGCGCGGGGGCAACAACGCGCCGGACAACCGGATCACGCTCTGCTTCGTGCATCACCAGATTCTTCTGCACGAAACGGGAGCGCTGGCCGTCCGCGGAAAGGCGCCGCACGGATTGACCTGGACCCTCGGCCGGCGGACGCTGCGCGGAGAACGGTATGTGGCGCGTTGATCCGCTGATCCCGGTGCTGATAGGCTCTCGTTCCGGTGATGAAGGGCGCGGCCGATGACAACCGGATGCCGGTTCCTGGTGCGCGGCCCTGAGCAGCCGATGACAGGGCACCATGATGTCTCACCAATCGCGGGGAGCCGAGATGCCGACCATCCTCCTTTTTCATCACGTCCTCGGCTTGACCCCCGGCACGACCGCGTTCGCAGACTCGCTCCGCCGGGCCGGGCACACCGTCCACACGCCGGATCTGTTCGAGGGGCGCGCGTTCGACACGATCGAGGACGGCTTGAAGTTCGTCGAGGAGATCGGTTTCCAGGAAGTGCTCCGCCGTGGCGAAAACACCGCGAAGGCGCTTCCGGCCGATCTTGTCTACGCCGGATTCTCCCTGGGCGTCCTGCCCGCGCAAAAACTGGCGCAGACCCGCGCCGGAGCCCGGGGCGCTCTGCTCTTCTACTCCTGCGTGCCGTATTCGGAGTTCGGTTCCGCATGGCCTGAGGGCGTGCCGGTGCAGGTGCACGGCATGGACGCCGATCCGTTCTTCGCCGGCGAGGGGGATATCGACGCGGCGCGGGAACTCGCAGCCGAGGCCGAGGACGCGGAGCTGTTCCTCTACCCCGGCGACCGGCACCTGTTTGCCGACAGTGCGCATCCGTCTTACGATGCAAACGCGGCGGCGCTCCTCATGGATCGCGTGCTCAAGTTTCTCGGCCGCCTTGCATGACATGGGGCACGTCGGCGGACCGGACCCTCGAAAGGTCCACGGACAGTGAGGCGGTACAGCGCCTCATCGGACTCCGCAGGAAGGATCGAAACTGATGAAAGTCTGCATCGTCGGTGCCTCCGGCAAGCTCGGCCGGTACATGGTGCGCCACGCGCTCGACCGCGGCTACGAGGTCACCGGCGTGTGCCGCGAACGGAGCGTCGGCAAGCTCGACGAATTCAGGGACCGCATCACCATTGTTCCGGGAGCCACGAACGACCGCGCGGTGATCCGCCGGGCCGTGGCGGGATGCCAGGGCGTGCTGACCGTCCTCGTCCCCTGGGGCGTGCAGCAGTACTCGTCGGGAACGGCCCGGGCGGTGATGGAGTTCGCCGAGCCGGACGCCCGCCTGGTCTTTTCCTGCGGCTGGCACATCACCCGGGACGGCAGGGACATCTACTCGTGGAAGTTCAAGGCGCTGGTCCGGATCTTCGGGGCGATCGCCCGGTTCTTCCGCTTCGTGGAACTGGACGACCAGGTGGAAGCCTGCCGGCTCATCTTCGCCAGCGACACGAAGTGGACCGTCGTCCGGGGCAGCGATCTCGAGGAAGGGGAGAGCCAGGGGTTGCCGGTCTGGAGCCGTCACGTGGGCGATCCGATCCTCGCGAGCAACCTCACCCGCCGCGTCGACTTTGCCCTGTTCATGGTGGACGCCCTCACGAACGACGCGCTGATCCGCGAGGCCCCGGCGATCGTCGGCCGCGAATCGCCCTCGGCGCGCTCCGCACAAGGGCACGCCGACCGCGCATGACACGGAGGATCCGGTGAACCCATTGGTCATTCGAGCGGCAACCGGGGAAGACGCGCCGGCGCTGGCGTCACTCCTCGGCCAGCTCGGCTACGCATCGTCCGAGACGGAGGTGCACGAAAGGCTGGAACGCATGATGACGCAGGAGCGCATCAATATGCTCGTGGCCGTCCGTGGAACGGAGGTGCTCGGTCTCGCCACCGCGCATCGGCTGTCCCTCCTCAATCGCCCCCGTGATGTCATGCACCTGACGGCGCTCGTCGTGGATCGGAACGCGAGGGGGCAGGGGGTCGGTCGCGGCCTGGTGGCGGCGGTCGAGGAGCGCGCGCGCGCGGCCGGATGCGAACGCCTGTCCGTGGCCACGCACGTGGACCGCGACGGCGCGCATGCCTTCTACGAGCGGCTCGGCTTCGCCCTCACGGGCCGGCGCTACGCCCGCGTTCTGGATGGCTGAGGGAGAACCGGCAGTGAGCTTCGAACTTCAACCCACCCTCACCGGCGCCCTCGTCACACTCCGGCCGCTCCGCGCCGACGACTTCGACGCGCTCTTCGCGGTGGCCGGAGACCCCCTGATCTGGGAGCAGCACCCGGCCAGCGACCGCTGGCAGGAGCCGGTGTTCCGCCGGTTCGTGGCCGACGGCCTCGCTTCCGGCGGGGCGCTGATCGTCTTCGACAACGCCACCGGCAACGTGATCGGATCCTCGCGCTATCACGGGTACGACGCGGACAGGAGCGAGATCGAGATCGGCTGGACGTTCCTGGCCCGCTCGCACTGGGGCGGTCGCTACAACGGGGAGATGAAGCGGCTGATGCTCGATCACGCGTTCCGGTTCGTGGACCGGGTCCTGTTCCTGATCGGACCGGACAACATCCGGTCGCAGCGGGCGGTGGAGCGGATCGGAGCCGCGCGCGCGGGGTCCCGGACGGACGGGGCGGGGCGGGAAAGCTGGGTGTTTGCCATCACCCGGCACCGCCCGCCGGACTCCTGATCCGCGGCACCGAACTGCTGCCGCGTCCGGGCTGGCGACGCCCCGCGCCGCGAACACGCCCGCACCGCCCCGCGCCGCCCGCGGGAAGCGGTTACTTCTTCGTCCCGCTCGTCCCTCTCCGGATCACCTTCAGCAGCTTCCCCTTCGGCGGGGTGTCCTTGAGAAAGTAGTTGTTGATCCAGCCGATCTCGTCCGCGGGCTTGGCCATGTTCGGCTCCGTGTTCGCGATCTGCTCGATCGTCCGGCTGCCGTCGGAGGTCACCAGGTCGATCTGGTCGGCGCGGACCTCGGCCTTCGCGGGGTCCCTGAGCGGTCCGAACGATTCCACCGTGTTCTGGAACCGGCCATCCGCGTCGGTGGCGCCGGGAACGCCGACGAACTGGAAGAAGCTGCCGTTGCCGCGATCGATGAACGCCAGCGCCACCACGTTGCCGCCGGCCGTCACCCGGCCGACCCACGCCGCCTTGCCGTTGATCGTGCGGGCGCGCCCGACCGGGTTCGACAGCTTGTCCTTCGTGGCCAGCCACGCCACGTACTCGGCGGGCACGTCCGGGCCGTCCTCGGTGTCCTCGAGCGTCAGCTGGATGCCGGCGCCGCCGCTCGTGGCCCGGCCGGTCACCGCGGCGGCGGAGTTTTCCACCGTCCAGCCGTTCGGCCAGTCCATCTCGAAATTCAGGTCCGGGTGATAGAAATGGTTGTCCACGAGATAGCCGCTGCGCGGATCGTCGCCGTACACGAGCCCCTTCAGCCGCCGCTTGAACGGCTCCTCGCTGACGACGAGCCCGTCACCGTGAAGCATCGCCGCCTCGTGCGCCGCCGTGGACGTGCGCACCTTCCGGTTTCCGGGATCGGGGTGCGTGGACAGCCAGGTCGGAAGGCCGCCGCCGCCGGTCCGCTGCGACAGCCGCTGCAGCATGTCGTACGTCGGCGGGATCTCGCGCGGATCGTAACCCGCCTTGACCGCGTAGCGGATGCCGAGGTCGTCGGCCTGGTTTTCGTCGTCGCGCCCGAACTTGAGGAACATCAGCCCGAGGCTCCCCTGGAGGATGTCGCCGTGCCGGGCCACGTCGGAGGAGAGGATCATCCCGGCCAGGAGCCCGACCCCGGCGATCTGCGACCGGGTGATCTGCTGCGCCGTGTGCCGCGCCGTCACGTGACCGATTTCGTGACCGATGACGCCGGCCAGCTGCGCCTCGGAATTCATGGCGGCCAGGATCCCGCGCGTGATGTAGATGTAGCCGCCGGGGAGCGCGAACGCGTTGATGACCGGGGAGTCGAGCAGCCGGAAATGCCACTCCAGGTCCGGCCGCTCCGAAACCGCGGCGAGTTTCTTGCCCACCCGGTCCACGAACGCCGCCAGGCTCGTGTCGGAATAGGCGCCGTACTGGGCCAGGATCTCCTTGTCGGCCTCCCGGCCCATCTCGATTTCCTGGCTCGTGGAGATGAAATTGATCTCCCGCTTGCCGGTGGCCGGGTTCACGGCGCATCCGGCCGCGGCGATCAGCAGTGCAATGACGACGGCATGGACAGCGCGTCTCGGTAACGTCATGGGGTCCTATCCTCCTCAGGGGGCGCAGTATATCTTTTTTTTCTTGAGCGGGCGTCTCCCGGGTGGTAATTTCCCCGGAGTCGCTTGAATTGACGCCACACACTTCCTTTAAGCCCGGCCCGAGAGCCGGCAAGGGCGGAAAAACGGTGCATGCCTGCAAAAACACAAGACAGACTCACGCTCTCTCAATTTTCTGAGAGGGCGTTTTTTTTGCGACCTGGTCTGGAGGTAAGTCGTGGGAGAAGAAGGACTTAGGGAAAAAGCGGTCATCCTGGACGCCCAGGCGATGCGCCGGATGCTGACCCGGATCGCCCATGAGATCGTGGAGCGGAACAAGGGCACCGGCGACCTGATCATCGTCGGGATCCGCCGCCGCGGGGTGCCCCTGGCCCGCCGTATCCAGGCCAAGATCAAGGACTTCGAGAATGTCGAGGTGCCGCTGGGCATGCTCGACATCACATTATATCGGGACGACCTCCAGACGATCAGCCACGCCCCGGTCGTCCGGACCACGGAAATCCCGATCGACGTGGAGGACCGCACGGTGATCCTCGTCGACGACGTCCTCTACACCGGGCGCACGGTCCGGGCCGCGCTCGATGAACTCATGGACTTCGGCCGCCCGAAGTCGATCCAGCTGGCGGTGCTCGTGGACCGCGGCCACCGCGAACTGCCGGTCCGCGCCGACTACGTGGGGAAGAACGTTCCGACCAGCAGGAAGGAAGTGATCGCCGTCAACGTGGAAGAGGAGGACGGCTCCGACTGCGTCAAGATCATGGAGTTCGGTGATGAAGATCAGGGATGAGCGGAAGGATCTCCTCGACCTGGAGAGCCTGCCCACCGAGGAGATCGTCGACATTCTCGACAAGGCCCAGTCGATGCGCCAGATCCTCGACCGCCCGATCAAGAAGGTGCCCACGCTGCGCGGTCGCACCGTGGCCAACCTGTTCTTCGAAAACTCGACCCGGACGCGCCTGTCGTTCGAGATCGCCGAAAAGCGCCTCTCCGCGGACTCGGTCAACTTCAGCTCCACCGGCAGCAGCGTGGCCAAGGGGGAAACGCTCCGCGACACCGCCCGGAACATCGAGGCGATGGGCGTGGACATCGTGGTGATGCGTCACGGTTCCTCCGGCGCGCCCCACTTCGTGGCGAAGCACGTGCGCGCCTCGGTCATCAACGCCGGGGACGGCACGCACGAGCACCCCACCCAGGGGCTGCTCGACGTGTACACGATGCGCGAGCGCTGCGGATCGCTCGACGACCTGCCGGTCACGATCGTCGGCGACGTGGCCCACAGCCGCGTGGCCCGCTCGAACATCTGGGCGCTGCGGAAGCTCGGCGCCAGGGTCACCGTGTGCGGGCCCTCGACGCTGCTCCCCGCGGAGATCGAATCGATGGGCGTGCGCGTCCGTCACCGGATCGAGGAAGGGCTCGAGGGGGCGCGCGTCGTCAACGTGCTGCGGATCCAGCGCGAGCGTCTCGAGTCGAACCTGCTGCCGTCGCTGCGCGAGTACGCGGTGCGCTGGAGCGTCACCCGGGAGCGGTTGCGTCACGCGCACCCGGACGTGGTCATCATGCACCCCGGCCCGATGAACCGGGGGATCGAAATCGCCCAGGACGTGGCCGAGGACGAAAACGCGGTCATCCTGGAACAGGTGACGAACGGCGTGGCCATCCGCATGGCCGTGCTCTATCACCTGACCGAAACGCCGGCCGAGGCCGTGGGAGGCACAGCCTGATGAAGACAACATTGAAGCGACTGGCGCTCTGGGACAGTCACGAACGCCCGCTCCACCTGAAGGGGGGCGAGACGATCGACCTCGATTCGGGCCGCCGCCGGAAGCAGGACCTGTACATCGTGGACGGAACCGTCCGCATGGGATTGCCGAAGGGGGCCGACCCCGTCGTGTTCGAACTCGACGGGGCGCTGCTGCTCAGGAACCTGACCGACGTGCACGTGCACCTGCGCGAACCCGGCTTCGAGGACGCGGAAACGATCGCCACCGGCGCCGTGGCCGCCGCCCGCGGCGGCTTTTCCACGGTCTGCTGCATGCCGAACACCGACCCGCCGCTCGACGACGCCGCCACGATCCGCTTCGTGCTCGACCGGGCGAAGGCGGCGGGTGGCGCCCGCGTGCACCCGTTCGCCACGATCAGCCGCGGTCGGAAGGGGGAATCGCTGTCCGACATGTTCGAGCTGGCGGAGGCGGGCGCCCGCGGGTTTTCCGACGACGGCAGCCCGGTCATGAACGCGGAACTGATGCGCCGTGCCCTCGAGTACTCGAAGATGACGGGTCTACCGATCGTGGCCCACGAGGAGGACAGCCACCTGGCCGGCAGGGGGTGCATGCACGAGGGCGCGGTGTCCACCCGGCTCGGCCTCCCCGGCATCCCGCGCGAGGCCGAGGACGCCATGGTGGCCCGCGACATCGCGCTCGTGCGGCTGACCGGCGGACGTCTCCACATCTGCCACGTGTCCTCGAAGCACACGGTGGACCTCGTGCGCCGCGCCAAGGAGGAGGGGCTCCCGGTCACCGCGGAGGTCACGCCGCACCACCTGGTGCTGACGGACGACGCGGTCGTCGGCTACGACACGAACTTCAAGATGAACCCGCCGCTCCGCGAGGAGTCCGACCGCCAGGCGCTGATCGAGGGATTGAACGACGGAACGCTCGACTGCATCGCCACCGATCACGCTCCGCATTCGGAGATCAAGAAGCAGGTGGAGTTCGACCAGGCCCCGATGGGCGTGACCGGACTGGAGACGGCGCTATCGATCTGCCTCACCGATCTCGTCCGCCCCGGCCTCGTGCCGCTGGAAACCGTCATCCGGGGACTCGGCCCGAACCCGGCGGCCCTGCTCGGCGAACCGTGGGGCCCGTTCGAGGACGGCGACACCGCCGACCTGACCGTCATCGACACGGAGCGGACCTGGACGGTCCGCGCCGGCGACTTCCTGTCCAAGTCGAAGAACTCCTCGTTCCTCGGCCGCGAGCTCCGGGGTTCCGTGCTGCTCACGTTCGTCGACGGCCGGGTGGTCTGGAGCGATCCTTCCACCGTGCCCGCGCCGCGCCGGAAAGCGACGGTTTCGTGACCGGACCTCCCCGTCACGGTCCGCTGTCCGCCCTGCGCGAGCCCGACGCGCTGCTCGCGCTCGAGGACGGCACCGTCTTCTTCGGATACTCCTGCGGCGCGCCCGGGGAGTCCGCCGGCGAAGTCGTGTTCAACACGTCGATGACCGGCTACCCGGAGATCATCACCGACCCGTCGTACCGCGGGCAGATCGTCACGTTCACCTATCCGCTGATCGGCAACTACGGGATCAACGCGCTGGACGCCGAGAGCGCCACGCCGCAGCTGTCGGGCGTGGTCGTCCGGACGATCTGCGGCGAGCCGTCGTCGTGGCGGTCGCGCGAGTCGCTGCCCGACTACCTGCGCCGCCACAAGGTCGTGGCCATCGAGGGCGTGGACACGCGGGCGCTGACCCGGAAGCTCCGCTCGGCCGGCGTGATGCGCGCGATGATCTCCACGAAGGATCTCGACCCCGAAAGCCTGGTCGGCCGCGCCCGCGCCTCGGCGGGGCTCGTCGGTCGCGACCTCGTGGCCGAGGTCACGCCGATGGAGGCCACGCCGTGGCTCAAGTCGGACGGGCCGCCCCCCTCCGAGCCCGACATCCTGGAAATCGAGGAGATGATCGCGAAGACGGGCGCGGCGCTCGACGTGGACGCCGCCACCCTCGCGGTGGAGGCGGCCATCGAGGCGCGCCGCACCGGCGAGCCGCTCGTTCTGCCGGTCGTGGGCGCGCGCCTCACCCGTCCGCAGACGCCGCCGCGCGCCGCGACTCCGGCGCCGCGCATCGCCATCCTCCACTGCGGGATGAAGGCGAACATCGCCGAGGAGCTCCGCAGGCGCGGCGCCGAGGTCAAGCTCTATCCGGCCACGACCTCCATCCGGAAGATTCTCGAGGAGAGCCCCGACGGGCTGCTGCTCTCCAACGGCCCCGGCGACCCGGAAGGGGTGGTCGGCGTGGTGGAGCACGTGCGCGAGGCGCTCGGCACGGTGCCGATCTTCGGCATCTGTCTCGGCATCCAGATGCTGGCGCTCGCGTTCGGCGGCAGGACCTACAAGCTCAAGTTCGGCCACCGCGGCGGCAACCAGCCGGTCCTCGACCTGACCACCGGCAAGGTGGAGATCACCTCGCAGAACCACGGGTTTGCGGTGGATCCCGATTCGCTGAAGCCGTCCGGCCAGGACGACCCGCGCAACGGATTGAAGATCACCCATGTGAACCTCAGCGACGGCACGGTGGAGGGGATGGCCCACGATGGGCTGAACGTGATGGCCGTGCAGTATCACCCTGAGGCCGCCCCCGGTCCGCACGACGCCGCCTACCTTTTCGACCGGTTCCTGGCGCAGGTCAAGGCGCGCCGCGGCGAGCCGGCCCGGAGCTCCTGATGCCGAAGTCCACCGACATCAAGTCGGTTCTCATCATCGGGTCCGGGCCGATCATCATCGGCCAGGCCTGCGAGTTCGACTACTCCGGCACCCAGGCCTGCCGCGTGCTCAAGCAGGAAGGGTACCGGGTGATCCTCGTCAACTCGAACCCGGCCACGATCATGACCGACCCCGAGGTCGCCGACGCCACCTATATCGAGCCGATCACTCCGGAGGTCGTGGAAAAGATCATCATCAAGGAAGGACCGGACGCGATCCTGCCGACGCTCGGCGGGCAGACCGCGCTGAACACCGCGGTGGCCCTGGCCGAGGCCGGCACCCTGGAAAAACACGGCGTCCGGCTGATCGGCGCGAACCTCGCGGCGATCCGCAAGGCCGAGGATCGCGAGGAGTTCCGGGTGGCCATGCAGTCGATCGGCATGGAGCAGCCGAAGAGCCGGCTGGTCCGGTCGATTCCCGAGGCGAAGGCGTTCGCCGATGAGGTCGGGCTTCCGCTCGTCTGCCGCGCGTCGTTCACGCTCGGCGGCCTCGGGAGCGGGATCATCCGCACCGAGGAGCAGCTGGTGACGATCGTGGCCGGCGGCCTCAAGGCCAGCCCGGTCCACTCGATCCTCCTCGAGGAGTCGATCGAGGGGTGGAAGGAGTACGAACTGGAGGTGATGCGCGACAAGAAGGACAACTGCGTCATCATCTGCTCGATCGAGAACTTCGACGCGATGGGCGTGCACACCGGCGATTCCATCACGGTGGCGCCGGCCCAGACGCTGTCCGACCGCGAGTACCAGAAGATGCGCGACGCCGCGCTGGCGATCATCCGGGTCATCGGCGTGGAAACCGGCGGGTCGAACGTGCAGTTCGCGGTCAACCCGAAGGACGGCCGCCAGGTCGTCATCGAGATGAACCCGCGGGTGTCGCGCAGCTCGGCGCTGGCCAGCAAGGCCACCGGTTTTCCGATCGCCAAGATCGCGGCGAAGCTCGCGGTCGGCTACACGCTCGACGAGGTGATCAACGACATCACCCAGAAGACGAAGGCGGCGTTCGAGCCGTCCATCGACTACTGCGTGGTCAAGATCCCGCGCTGGGCGTTCGAGAAGTTTCCCAACACCGACCCGACGCTCGGCACGCGGATGAAGTCGGTCGGCGAGATCATGGCCATCGGCCGGACGTTCGGCGAGGCGCTCCTGAAGGGGATGCAGAGCCTCGAGGTGGCCGACCAGCAGGAACTCCGGCTCGGGCAGGGGCTGCCGCACGACCGCGAAGTGCTCCTGACGCTGATCCGCCGCCCGACCTGGCGGCGCCTCTTCGAGATGTTCCAGGCCCTCCGCGAAGGGGCCACCGTGGAGGAGATCCACGAGGCCACCGGCATCGACCCCTGGTTCCTCGATCGGATGGCGGAGATCGTCATCGTGGAGGAGGCGATGTCCAACGACCTCGCCGAGGCCGCCCGCCGGGAAAACCTGGCCGTCTGCCGCCGGCTGATCCTCGCCGCCAAGCAGACCGGCCTGTCCGACTGGGAGATCGCGTCGCTGACCGGCGGCTTCGAGGCCGACGTCCGCGCGTTCCGCCAGCGGCTCGGCATCCTGCCGACGATCAAGGCGGTGGACACCTGCGCCGCCGAGTTCGAGGCCTACACCCCGTACTACTACTCCACCTACGAGTTCTAGG
>CAZQVN010000084.1:0-11495 GCA_964596775.1 uncultured bacterium | reverse complement strand
TAGAGCGTCGGTCTCCAAAACCGAATGTTGGGGGTTCGAGTCCCTCCTGGCCTGCCATCTCATTATCGGCCGCGCTCCGGAAGCGGAGGCGCGGGAGAGGTCTCATGTCACTCGTTGAAAAGACCAAGGGGTTTTCCAGGGAAGTCTCCGTCGAGGTCAAGAAGGTTTCCTGGCCCACCCTCAAGGAGCTGCAGGAATCCACCATGCTCGTCATCGTCTCCGTGGTTCTGATCATGATCTTCATCGGAATCGTGGATCGGCTGTTTTCCGCGCTCGTGGAGATCATTCTCGGATGAGCACGGAGAAAACGGAGAGCGGCGTCATCGACAAGCGCTGGTACGTCATCCATACGTACTCGGGTCACGAGAACAAGGTGAGAACGAACCTCGACCGCACGATCAAGAACGCGGGCGTCGAGGACAAGTTCGGCCAGATCATCGTGGCCACCGAAGACATCGCCGAGATGAAGGACGGCAAGCGCGTCATCAACCGGCGCAAGACGTTCCCGTCCTACGTTCTCGTGGAAATGCTTCTGGACGAGCAGACAAGAGCGCTCGTTTCCAACGTTCCCGGGGTCACCCGCTTCATCGGCTCCGGACAGGATCCGATGCCGCTGACGGAAACGGAAGTCCAGCGCATCCTCGGCCAGATGGACACGACGAAGCCGAAGGAGCCGATGGAGGTTCCGTACAAGGTCGGCGAGCACGTGAAGGTCGTGGACGGCCCGTTCACCGACTTCACCGGGGTCGTGGACGAAGTGAATCCGGAGCGGGGCAAGCTGAAGGTGATGGTGTCCATCTTCGGTCGCGCCACCCCCGTCGAACTGGACTTCCTCCAGGTCAAGCCGGTCTAGCTCGAAACGCCGGCCGATCGAGCCGGCGCAGTTCAGGACAGTTCTGGAGGGATCTCTTGATCCGAAGAGCCTTCGCAGTTTTTTTCAATTCAGGTACCCGTAAGGGGCGTCTCGCTTAAACCTCGCCCCCGCCAACCGGCGGTGCAGGTAAGCAACGAACACGAGAGGGAGAGATGGCCAAGAAGATTCTGGAGAAACAGATCAAGCTTCAAATTCCGGCCGGAGGGGCCAACCCGGCTCCGCCGATCGGACCCGCCCTCGGGCAGGCCGGCGTCAACATCATGGAGTTCTGCAAGGCGTTCAACGCCACGACGCAGGGCCAGGCCGGGCTGATCATCCCCGTCGTCATTTCCGTCTACAAGGACAAGTCCTTCACCTTCATCACCAAGACCCCTCCCGCCGCGGTCCTCCTGAAGCGCGCGGCCGGTCTTGCCAAGGGTAGCGGCGAGCCGAACCGGAACAAGGTCGGCAAGGTCACGAAGGAACAGGTTCGCGAAATCGCCGAGTTGAAGAAGCCCGACCTCAATTCCGCAACGCTCGAAGCGGCCATGCGCATGGTGGCCGGAACCGCCCGCAGCATGGGCATCGAAGTCGAATAACAGGCAAAGGAGGAAACCAGTGAGTCAAGGAAAGCGTTTTCGCCGCCTGTTCGACACGCACGCGGCGGACCCCCTGAAGAAACTGACCGATCTCGACGAGGCCGTGAAGGTCGTCAAGTCGTGCGCGTCGACGAAGTTCGATGAAACCGTCGACGTTGCGGTCCGGCTCGGCATCGACCCGCGTCACGCGGACCAGCAGGTCCGCGGAACGGTCGTGCTTCCGAACGGCACCGGCAAGACCATCCGCGTTCTCGTGCTGGCCAAGCCGGAAAAGGCCAAGGAAGCCGAGGCGGCCGGTGCGGACATGGCCGGAGCCGAGGAGTATCTCGAGAAGATCCGCGGCGGCTGGCTGGATTTCGACGCCGTCGTGTCCACGCCGGACATGATGGCCGAGGTCGGAAAGCTCGGAAAGGTCCTCGGTCCCCGCGGCCTGATGCCGAACCCGAAGGCCGGAACGGTCACGTTCGACGTCGCGAAGGCGGTCAAGGAACTGAAGGCCGGAAAGATCGAATTCCGCGTCGACAAGGGCGGCAATCTCCATGCGCCCGTCGGCAAGGCGTCGTTCAACGAGACGGCCCTTTCGGAAAACCTCAAGGCGTTTCTCAACGAAGTCATGCGCTTGAAGCCCGCCGCGGCCAAGGGCGCCTACGTCCGGTCCGTCACTCTCTCGACCACCATGGGCCCGGGCATCAAGGTCGACCCGGCTGTGGTCGCCGGTACCAAGGCCTGATCGGCCGGGAGATCCAGAAATGAAAGCCGAGAAAACGGAAATCGTCAGTGCGATGGAAGCCAAGCTCAAGGACGCCAAGGGCGTCTGCCTGGCCGACTTCTCCGGGATGACCGTGGCCACGCTCTCCGAACTCCGGGTGCGTTGCCGCGCGAACAAGGTCGAATTCAAGGTGTTCAAGAACACCCTGACCCGCCGGGCCCTCGCCGAGGAGCTCCGGGAGCCGTTCGACCCGTACCTGTTCGGGCCGACCGCGCTGGCCATCAGCATGGTCGACGAAGTCACGCCGGCCAAGGTGCTGGCGGACTTCTTCAAGGAGTTCCAGGCCCCGAAGATCAAGGCCGGCCTTGTCGGCGGCAAGGTCTACGATGAGGCCCAGGTCAAGGAACTGGCGCAGCTGCCGGGCAAGGATGTCCTGCTCGGCCGGCTCGTCGGCGGCCTCAAGTCGCCGGTCCAGAATCTGCACTCGGCCCTGTCGAGCCCGCTGCGGAACCTGGCCACGGTGCTGAAGCAGGTGTCCGAGAAGGCGCCCGCCGCCTGATCGAAGCAGGACCCCGGCCCGTCCGGGTGAATCGAAGTCACGTAAGCAACGCACTGCCGTCCGGATCGCGCGAACGCCGCGATCCTTAATCAGACGGCGGGCACATACACGGAGGAAGAAAGACCATGTCGGAAGCAACCGCTGAAAAGACCTACTCCCCCGAGATCGCGGACATCGTCGGCAAGATCAAGGGGATGTCGATCCTTCAGGTCAACGATCTCGTCAAGGCCATCGAGGAAGAGTTCGGCGTCACCGCCGCCATGCCGATGATGGCCGGCCCGATGATGGCCGGCGGCGCCGCCGGCGGAGCCGCCGCGGCCGAGGAGCAGACGGAGTTCGACGTCATCCTGAATTCGGCAGGGGACAAGAAGATCCAGGTCATCAAGGTCGTGCGCGAGCTGACCGGCCTCGGCCTCAAGGAAGCCAAGGACCTCGTCGACGGCGCCCCGAAGCCCGTCAAGGAGAAGGTTTCCAAGGCCGACGCCGAGAAGATGAAGGCGTCGCTCGAGGAAAGCGGAGCCGTCGTCGTCATAAAGTAGTTCATCAAGA
This sequence comes from uncultured bacterium, assembly GCA_964596775.1. Taxonomy (GTDB): domain Bacteria; phylum Eisenbacteria; class RBG-16-71-46; order JABDJR01; family JAWXBZ01; genus CAZQVN01. The sequence goes on along the minus strand of CAZQVN010000084.1, from coordinate 8,226 downwards.
ATTTGGGATGCCGCAAGGCATCCGGGGCGTGAGCCGGGCGGGGTGAAACCACCCCTCCCGGTTCCAATAAAAGAAGGTGGCGCCTTGAAACAGAATGGAAACGGTCGTCGGAGTTACAGCAAGATCGAGGAAAAGTGGGATATCGAGATCCCGAACCTCCTGGATGTCCAGCTCCAGTCGTTCCGCGGATTCCTGCAGACCGAGGTTCCCGTCGAGGAACGCAAGAACGAGGGACTCCAGGAAGTCTTTACCAGCGTTTTCCCCATCATGGATACCCGGGAGATGTTCTCTCTCGAGTTCGTTTCGTACAACGTCGGCGATCCGAAGTACTCCGTCGAGGAGTGCCAGGAACGCGACCTGACGTTTTCCGCCCCGCTCAAGTGCACGCTCCGTCTCCGCATCCGCGAGATGGAGGAGGGCGAAAAGCGCGACAAGGAAATCATCGAGCAGGAGGTCTATCTCGGTGAGCTTCCCCTGATAACGAACAAGGGTACATTCCTGATCAACGGCGCCGAGCGGGTGATCGTCAGCCAGCTCCATCGTTCCCCGGGCGTCTTCTTCGACGACACGATCCATCCCAACGGCAAGAAGCTCTTCTCCGCCAGGATCATTCCGTATCGCGGATCCTGGGTGGAGTTCAGCCTGGACGTCAATGACATCATGTACGTCCACATCGACCGCAAGCGCAAGCTGCCGGTCACGATTCTCCTCAAGGCGCTGGGTTTCGATTCCGCGTCGGGCAAGGAGATCCTCGACCTGTTCTACTCGACGGAGGACATCGAGCTCGGCTCCGGCCGCAGCCAGAAGGACCTGGCCCTCGAAGGGCGCGTCGTCGCGGAGGACGTGGTCAACACGGAAACGGGCGAGATCCTCATCGAGACGAACGAGGAACTCTCCGTCGACAAGATCAAGGATCTGGCCAAGGCCGGCATCCACTCCATAAAGCTCTACCGGATCCCGCTCCAGGACGAAGCGGACATCATCCGCAACACCCTGAAGAAGGACTCGTCCAGCGGCGAGGAAGACGCGCTGGCCCGCATCTACAACCTGCTGCGGCCCGGCGAGCCCCCGCGTTCGGAAACGGCGCGCGAGGTTCTCAACCGTCTGTTCTTCAATCCGAAGCGCTATGACCTGGCCAAGGTCGGCCGCTACAAGCTGAACCAGAAGCTGGCCCACGAGAAGCTTCTCGGCGGCCCGGCCAAGATGAAGAAGCTCGGCCTGACCAGGCCCGACGACGACTCGACGATCCTGACGCCCGAGGACTTCATCGCCATCGTCAAGTACCTGGTGCTCCTGCGCACCGGCGACGAGGAGATGGGGGAACTCGCGGAAACGGACGACATCGACCATCTCGGCAACCGCCGGGTGCGGTCGGTCGGCGAGCTGCTGGCCAACCAGTTCAACATCGGCCTGACCCGCATGGCCCGCATCATCCGCGAGCGCATGTCGCTCCAGGACTCGGAGCAGGTGACGCCGTACGACCTGATCAACGCCCGCACGATTTCGGCGGTGGTCCAGTCGTTCTTCGGCTCGTCGCAGCTGTCGCAGTTCATGGACCAGACGAATCCCCTGGCGGAACTGACGCACAAGCGCCGCCTGTCCGCGCTCGGACCGGGAGGACTCACCCGGGATCGCGCCGGGTTCGAGGTCCGCGACGTGCACTACACGCACTACGGGCGCATGTGCCCGATCGAAACTCCCGAAGGTCCGAACATCGGGCTGATTTCGTCGCTCTCGACGTATGCGCGCGTCAACGACATGGGCTTCCTGGAAACGCCGTACCGCCGCGTCAACAACGGGGTGGTCGACAAGAAGCACGTGGCGTTCCTGTCGGCGGATGTCGAGGACACCTGCAAGATCGCCCAGGCGAACGAGCCGGTCGACGATTCCGGTCACTTCAACCGCAAGGAACTGATCATCCGCAAGCGCGGAGAGTTCCCGGTCGTGTCCCCCAAGGACATCGATTACATGGACGTGTCGCCGATCCAGCTGGTGTCGCCGGCCGCGGCGCTCATTCCGTTTCTCGAGCACGACGACGCCAACCGCGCGCTCATGGGTTCGAACATGCAGCGCCAGGCGGTTCCGCTCCTCATCACCGACGCTCCCTATGTCGGCACCGGCCTTGAGGGGAAGGTGGCCATGGACTCCGGAGCCCTCGTTCGGGCCAGCCGGGGCGGCACGGTCGAGTGGGTGTCCGGCGACTCGATCGCGATCAAGTACGACCGCGACAAGGTCGAGGAAAACGTCGTCGATTTCGCCGAGGCCTCCGGTCTCGACATCTACACCCTGACGAAGTTCAAGCGCAGCAACCAGGACACGTGCATCAACCAGCGCCCCCTCGTCAAGGAAGGGGAGCGGGTCGAATCGGGCGACGTCATTGCCGACGGCGCCTCCACCAAGGACGGCGAACTGGCTCTCGGCTGCAACGTCCTCGTGGCGTTCATGCCGTGGGGCGGTTACAACTTCGAGGACGCCATCCTGGTCTCCGAGCGCCTGCTGAAGATCGACCGTTTCAAGTCCATCCACATCGAGGAATTCGAACTCCAGGTCCGCGACACGAATCGCGGGGTCGAGGAGATCACCCGGGAAATCCCGAACGTCGGCGACGACGCGGTGAAGAACCTCGACGAAGAGGGAATCATCCGGATCGGTGCGCCGGTCAGGGCCGGCGACATCCTCGTCGGAAAGGTCACGCCGAAGGGCGAGACGGACCTCTCTCCGGAAGAGCGCCTGCTTCGGGCCATCTTCGGCGAAAAGGCCGGCGATGTGCGCGACGCCTCCCTCAAGGCCCCTCCGGGCATGGAAGGGATCGTCATCGACATCAAGGTCTTCTCGCGGCGCGAGAAGGACGAGTCGACCAAGAAACAGGACAAGAAGAAGATCGACCGCCTGAAGCGCTACGCCCGCAAGGAGCGCACGCGCATCATCGAGATCCGCGACCAGGAAGTCATCGACCTGATGGTCGACCAGACCGCCAACCGCTTCGTGTCCGCCAAGACCGGCGAGGAGCTGATCAAGGCCGGCAAGAAGATCACCAAGCAGACGCTGGCCCGGCTCGACCTCGACGAGCTTCCGTGGAATGCCCCGCTGACCCGCAGCCGCAAGGCCAACGAGACGGTGTGGAAGCAGATGGAACTCGCGGCGGCCGCGCTCGACAAGATCGAGAAGAACCTCGAGAAGGAAGTCGACAAGGTCACCCGCGGCGACGAACTGCCGCCGGGAGTCGTGAAGCTGGTCAAGGTGTACGTGGCCAAGAAGCGCAAGCTCTCGGTCGGCGACAAGATGGCCGGACGTCACGGCAACAAGGGTGTCGTGTCCAAGATCCTTCCGGAAGAGGACATGCCGTACATGGAGGACGGGCGTCCCGTCGACATGGTCCTGAATCCGCTGGGCGTGCCGTCGCGCATGAACATCGGCCAGATCATGGAGACGCACCTCGGCTGGGCGGCCAGCCAGCTCGGCATCAAGGTGGCCACGCCGGTATTCGCCGGGGCCACGGTGGCCGAGATCAAGTCGACGCTCAAGGAGGCCAACCTTGCCGAGGACGGCAAGTCGGTCCTGTTCGACGGCAAGACCGGTCGCAAGTTCGACCAGCGGGTCACGGTCGGCTACATCTACATGCTGAAGCTGTCCCACCTGGTCGACGACAAGATCCACGCCCGGTCCATCGGGCCCTATTCGCTGGTGACCCAGCAGCCGCTGGGCGGCAAGGCCCAGTTCGGCGGCCAGCGCTTCGGGGAAATGGAAGTCTGGGCGCTGGAAGCGTACGGCGCCGCCTACACACTCCAGGAAATCCTGACGGTCAAATCGGACGACGTCACCGGTCGTTCCCGCATTTACGAGTCGATCGTGAAGGGCGAGAACCCGCCGGACCCGGGCGTACCCGAATCGTTCAATGTTTTGGTAAAGGAACTCCAGAGCCTTTGTCTGGACGTCCGACTCGAGGAGGGCTAAAAGATGCAGGAAAGCCCAGGACTGCAGTCGCCGCTTTTCCCCGGCTTGTCCGCCGGAAAACTCACGGTGACGAAAGGCGACGGCCGCGAAGTGCGCCGTCGCACGAATTTCACGTCCATGAAGATCCAGCTGGCTTCCCCCGACGTCATCCGCTCCTGGTCCTCCGGTGAGGTCACGAAACCGGAAACGATCAATTACCGGTCGTTCAAGCCGGAAAAGGACGGGCTCTTCTGCGAGAGGATTTTCGGTCCGGTCAAGGACTGGGAGTGCAACTGCGGAAAGTACAAGCGGATCCGCTATCGCGGAGTCATCTGCGACCGTTGCGGCGTCGAAGTCACCCAGGCCAAGGTGCGCCGCGAGCGCATGGGCCACATCGAGCTGGCCGTTCCGGTCAGCCACATCTGGTACTTCAAGGGCGTGCCCTCGCGGATCGGTCACCTGCTCAACATGTCGGTGCGCGACCTGGAGCGGGTCCTGTACTACGAATCCTACGTGGTCATCGATCCGGGCAACTCGCACCTGAAGCAGAAGGACCTGCTCACCGAGGACCAGTACGCCGAGATCGTCGCCGACGAGTCGGTCCAGTTCGAGGCGATGATGGGCGCCGAAGCCGTTCGCAAGCTCCTGGCCATCATCGATCTCGACAACCTGGCTCCGGAGCTTCGCACCGTGGCCAAGATCGAAACGTCCGCCCAGCGCAAGAAGGAAACGCTGAAGCGCCTGCGGATCGTCGAGGCGTTCCGCCAGAGCGGCAACAAGCCCGATTGGATGATCGTGGATGTCATTCCGATCCTTCCGCCGGACCTTCGCCCGCTGGTTCCCCTGGAAGGCGGACGTTTCGCCACCAGCGATCTCAACGATCTCTACCGGCGCGTCATCAACCGCAACAACCGGTTGAAGAAGCTCAAGGAAATCAAGGCTCCCGAGGTCATCCTCAGAAACGAAAAGCGCATGCTCCAGGAGGCCGTGGACGCCCTGTTCGACAACGGGCGCCGCAGCCGGGCCGTCCGCGGCCAGGGCAACCGCCCCCTGAAGTCCCTGTCCGACATGCTCAAGGGCAAGCAGGGCCGGTTCCGCCAGAACCTGCTCGGCAAGCGCGTCGACTACTCCGGCCGCTCGGTGATCGTCGTCGGTCCCGAGTTGAAGCTGCACCAGTGCGGCCTGCCGAAGTCGATGGCCCTCGAACTGTTCAAGCCGTTCATCATCAAGAACCTCGAGGACAAGGGCTTCGTCTCGACGGTCAAGAGCGCCAAGCGTCTCGTCGAGCGGGAGCGTCCCGAGGTGTGGGACATCCTCGGGGAGATCATCAAGGGGCATCCGGTCCTCCTGAACCGCGCGCCCACGCTGCACCGTCTCGGGATCCAGGCGTTCGAGCCGGTTCTCGTCGAGGGCAAGGCCATCCGCATCCATCCGCTCGTCTGCGCGGCGTTCAACGCCGACTTCGACGGCGACCAGATGGCCGTGCACGTGCCGCTCTCGTTCGAGGCCCAGATCGAGACGACCGAGCTGATGCTGTCCACGAACAACATCCTGTCGCCGGCCAACGGCCGGCCGCTGGCCACGCCCAGCCAGGACATCGTTCTGGGCTGCAACTACCTGACGAAGCAGCGTGCCATGCCCGAGGGCTCGAAGGTCCGGTACTTCACCGACGTCATCGAGGTTCGCGCGGCCTACGATCACGGGACGATCGAGCTGCATGACCAGATCAAGGTCCGGGTGAAGGGCAAGCGCATCGACTCCACCGTCGGGCGCGTCCTGTTCAACGAAATCATTCCGTCCGACCTCGAGTTCGAAAACGTCGAGATGAACAAGAAGGGTCTCGAGGCGCTGGTGGCCAAGTGCCATCGCCGCTACGGAAACAAGAAGACCGCGATGTTCCTCGACGACCTCAAGCGGACCGGTTTCGAGTACGCATCGATCGCCGGCATCACGGTGGGGATCGACGACATCATGATTCCCGAGGAAAAGCCGGGGATCATCGCCCGTCACCAGGCCGAGATCGACGACATTGCCAAGAAGTACAAGGACGGCGCCATCACCGACGGCGAGCGGTACAACAAGGTCATCGACACCTGGACGCGGGCCACGACCGAAGTGGAAGACGTGACGTTCAACGGTCTGCGCCGGGACAGGAAGGGTTTCAACCCGATCTTCATGATGGCCGACTCCGGATCGCGAGGCTCCAAGGAGCAGATCCGCCAGCTGGCCGGCATGCGCGGCCTCATGGCTCGCCCGCAGAAGAAGATCACCGGTGGTTTCGGCGAAATCATCGAGAGCCCGGTCATCCGGAACTTCAAGGAAGGGCTGACCGTTCTCGAGTACTTCATTTCCACGCACGGAGCCCGCAAGGGGCTGGCGGACACGGCCCTGAAGACCGCCGACGCCGGATACCTGACGCGGCGCCTCGTCGACGTGGCCCAGGACGTCATCATCACCGAGCCGGATTGCGGTTCGATCCTCGGTCTGGACATGGGGCCGCTCAAGGAAGGCGAAGAAATCATCGAGCCTCTCGGCGAGCGGATTCTCGGCCGCGTGGTCGCTGAAGACGTCATCGATCCGATCGAGGACGTTCTGATCGTGAGCGCCGGTGGGCAGATCCGCGAGGAGGAAGCCCAGAAGATCGAGGACGCGAACATCGATCACGTCAAGATCCGTTCGGTGCTCACCTGCGAGGCAAAGCGCGGCGTCTGCGCGCTGTGCTACGGCCGCAACCTGGCCACCGGACGACTGGTGGATCTCGGTGAGGCCGTCGGCGTCATTGCCGCCCAGTCCATCGGCGAACCGGGCACGCAGCTCACCCTGCGTACGTTCCACATCGGTGGCGTGGCCGGCCGTATCGTCGAGCAGAGCCAGATCAAGAGCCGGATGGAGGGAACGGTCCGCTATCCGAAGCTCCAGGTCGTGCAGATGTCCGTGGATGAAACCGAGGTTCTCGTCCCGGAACAGGCCGGCAAGAAGTGGATCGTCACCGGCCACAAGGGCGAGCTCGAGCTCGTCGACGGCGAGGGACGCGTGCGGCATCGCTACAGCCCGCCGTACGGCGCCCTGATCCACGTGCCCGATGGCGCCACGGTCAACGAGGGCGATCCCCTCTTCGAGTGGGATACGTACAACACCCCGATTCTGACCGAACGGAACGGAACGGTGCGCTTCGGAGACATCAAGGACCGCGTGACGGTCCGCGACGTTCTCGACGAAAACACCGGTCTCCGCCAGCAGGTCATCGTGGACGACAAGGAAAAGGTGCTCCAGCCGCACATCGACATCATCGGTGCGGCCGGCCAGCGGCTGGCTCACTATCCGCTGCCGACCGGGGCCATGCTCCTGATCAAGGACGGCGACAAGGTGGCCGCCGGGACCGGCCTGGCCAAGATCCGCCGCGACATTTCCAAGACCCGCGACATCACCGGCGGTCTGCCCCGCGTTTCGGAACTCTTCGAAGCCCGGAAGCCGAAGGATGCGGCCACGGTCACCGAGATCGATGGTTCGGTCCGCTTTGCCGGGATCACCCGCGGCATGCGCAAGATCGTGGTCGAGAACGAGAACGGCGACAACCGTGAGTACCTCGTTCCGCAGGGCAAACACCTTCACGTTCAGGAAGGGCTGCATGTCCGCGCCGGCGATCGCCTCACCGAGGGTCCGATCAACCCGCACGATATTCTGAAGATCAAGGGTATCAAGCAGGTGCAGGAGTACCTGGTCGACGAAATCCAGGAAGTCTACCGTCTGCAGGGAGTGCGCATCGACGACAAGCACATCGAGACGATCGTGCGCCAGATGCTGCAGAAGGTCCGCATCGAGGACCCGGGCGATTCGACGGCGTTCCTCGAAGGGGACCAGGTCGACAAGATCCAGCTCCGCGAGGAAAACGAGCGTCTCGAGGGTGAGGGGCTTCAGCCGGCCACCTACACGCCGCTGCTGCTCGGCATCACCAAGGCCTCGCTGTCCACGCAGTCGTTCATCTCCGCGGCCTCGTTCCAGGAGACCACGCGCATTCTCACCGAAGCCTCGATCCGCGGCTCGGTGGATCCGCTGCGCGGCCTCAAGGAAAACGTCACCATCGGTCACCTGATTCCGGCCGGCACGGGTCTCCCGCGCTACCGGAAGCTGGAGATCGCGATGGAGGAGACGTCGCCGGAAGAGGTGGATCAGTTCATGGAGGCTCCGAAGGAGCCGCCGGCACCTTCGGCCAGCGATATCATGAAGACGGCCTGATTTCGGGCCTGAATCGAAACGAAACGCCGGTGCTCGTTTGAGCGCCGGCGTTTTTTT
>CAZQVN010000083.1:0-11732 GCA_964596775.1 uncultured bacterium | reverse complement strand
CGTCCGGACCGCAGAAGCACGTGAGCCGACAGGCGACCCGCCTTGCCCCATCCGAAATCGAGCGCCTATAATCGCCGCTCGGGCCGCAGCGTGCCCGATTTCCTCCCTTTCCCCCCGAGGACAGACACACGATGAGTTTCGACGCAGCAGCCGTCCCGCCGTTCTTTGAACCGGGCGGCGGGCTGGAGAATCACCTGCCGGGTTACGAGGCGCGCACCGCCCAGCGGGACATGGCCCATGAAGTGGGCCTCGTCCTCGAACGCGGAGGATGTCTCGTGGCCGAGGCGCCCACCGGGGTCGGAAAGTCGCTGGCGTACCTGCTTCCGTCCCTTCTCTGGGCCAGGGAGAGCGGCCTCCCGGTGCTCGTGGCCACGTACACGAAAGCGCTCCAGGACCAGCTCCTGAATCACGACTCGGCGATCGCCCGGACGATCGCCGGCGGGGGGGCGCACGTGGCCACGCTCAAGGGGCGTCACAACTATCTCTGCCTCCGGCGCCTCTACCGCGCGTCCACGCTCGCGCCGACAAACCAGATGTCGCTGTGGAACCGGGTCATCGAATGGGCGGAACGCACGGAAACCGGCGACCTCTCGGAGATCGAGGGGCTGGATCCGGAGGCCCTGCAGTTCGTGATCTCCCGGGCCTCGTCGGACCCGCTGTCGTGCGCGCGCTGCACCGCCGCGGATGGATGCTGGTGGAAGCGGGCTCGCTACCGGGCGTCGCAGGCGGACATCCTGGTGATCAATCACGCGCTGCTGACGATCGAACTCCTGGGCGAGCCGGGGATGCTGCCGGAGCACGGGGCGCTGATCATCGACGAGGCGCATCACCTGGAGAGCGCGGCCACCCGCCAGATGACGATGGCCGTCGGCGGGCGGCGTTTCCGTTCGCTCGGCGAACGGTCGCAGGCGGCGGACGGCATCACCGGGCAGATCCGGAAGGTCTGCGACACCTGGGACAAGGACACGGCGGAACCGGTGCGCGCGGCGCTCGCGGAGTGGCAGAAGTCCGCCGGCATCGCCGCTTCGCTTGCCGCGGCATGGTTCAGCCGGATGAACGGAGAGGCCGCCCGCGGCGCCGACACGCGGCTCCGGTATCGCAACATCACGGAATTCAGGCGGCTCTGCCCCGAGGATCCCGCCGACCTCAGGGAGGCCGGCGGCCGGGCGATCGTGGCCGGATCCGCGCTGCTCAAGGCTTTTCTCGCCCCGGCGCGGATGAGTCCGGATCCCGATGTCGTGGAGGAGGTCGGCGCGGAACTGTCCGGCCTCGTCGAGGAGTGGACGGAAACCGTCGACGGCCTGGACGTGATGCTGAACCCCGAGGAGGTCGGCGGCGAGTGGGTTCACTGGAAGGAGTGGTCGGACCGCGAGGTGTTCAACCTGGTGGCCGCGCCGCGCGACATCTCCGGACCGCTCGGCCGGGTGCTTCGGGAACGCTACGACCGGGTCGTCCTCACCTCGGCCACGCTGGCCGTCGGCGACGATTTTTCCCACGTTCTCCGCCGGATCGGCCTGCCGGAATCCACGCCCACCCTGTCGCTCGCGTCGCCGTTCGATTTCGCGAACACGGTCCGGCTGTTCTCGGTGGAGCGGGCGCCCGATCCCCGCGACCTCGATTACGCCCACTACCTGGCCACGGCCCTCGTGGACCTGGTCCGGGCCACGCGGCGGAAAACGCTCGCCCTGTTCACGTCGTACGGCATGCTGCGCGATGTCCTGGACCTCGTGAAGGGGCCGCTCGGCGACATCGGCGTGGACGTGACCGGGCAGGGGAAGGACGGAACGGCCGCGGTGCTCCTGCGCCAGTTCCGGAAGCCGGGGCCGGCCCTGCTGCTCGGCACCTCGTCGTTCTGGGAGGGGATCGACCTTCCCGGCGAGGCGCTCGAGGTGCTCGTCGTCACCCGCCTGCCGTTTCCGGTTCCCTCCGATCCGCTCAACCAGGCGCGTGACGAGGCGCTGAAGATCGAGGGGCGCGATCCGTTCATGGAATCGTCGATTCCGGAGGCGGTGCTGCGGCTCCGCCAGGGGTTCGGCCGGCTGATCCGGCGCCAGGAGGATCGCGGGGTGGTCGTGATCCTCGACGGCCGGTTTCTCACGGCGCGCTACGGCAAGGAATTCCAGCGGTCTCTGCCGGTTCCGGTGGACCGCTGTCCGGACACGATGACGCTGGCGGAACGCGCCGGCGCGTGGATGAACAACACGGAGACGGCCCCGGCGCGATGACGGGCCCGGGTGAGCCTTGCGGGCTCGCCCGGAACCGACGGACCGGACGGCACGGCCCCGCGGCGGATGCCGCGCGGCGGAAAGGATGAAGAAGACATGGCGACAACCGAGGCCAGAACGGTCCGGGCCCCCCGCGGAACGACGCTGTCGTGCCGGGGATGGGTGCAGGAGGCCGCGCTCCGCATGCTGATGAACAACCTCGACCCGGACGTGGCCGAGGATCCGGGCCACCTCATCGTCTACGGCGGCACCGGTCGCGCGGCGCGGAGCTGGGGCGATTTCGACGCCATCGTGTCGACGCTTCGCCGTCTCGCCGGCGACGAAACGCTGCTCGTCCAGTCCGGGCGCCCCGTAGGCGTGGTGACGACGCACGCCGACGCTCCGCGGGTGCTCATCGCCAACTCCAACCTTGTCGGGCGCTGGGCCACCTGGGAGCACTTCCGCGATCTCGAAGCGAAGGGACTCATGATGTACGGCCAGATGACGGCCGGGTCGTGGATCTACATCGGCAGCCAGGGGATCGTCCAGGGCACGTTCGAAACGCTGGCCGAGGCCGCCCGCCTGCACTTCGGCGGCAGCCTCTCCGGCACGCTGACGGTCACCGCCGGGCTCGGCGGGATGGGGGGCGCCCAGCCTCTCGCCGTGACGATGAACGGGGGCGTCTGCCTGGCCGCGGAAGTGGACCGCGGCCGCGTGGACAAGCGCCGCGCCACCGGGTATCTCGACGAGGTGGCCCCGGATCTCGACCGGGCCCTGGCCCGGGTGTCGGAGGCGCGCGACAGGAAGGAAGCGGTCAGCGTGGCCGTGGTGATGAATGCCGCCGATCTCTGCCGCGAACTCGTGGCGCGGAACATCACGCCCGATCTCCTGACCGACCAGACGAGCGCCCACGATCCGCTGAACGGTTACGTGCCGGCCGGCCTGTCGCTGGCCGACGCCGCGGCGCTCCGGTCGAGTGATTCCGAGGCCTACGTGAAGCGGTCGCGGGCCACGATGGCCGACCATGTCCGCGCCATGCTCACGCTGCAGAAGCGCGGCGCCCGCACGTTCGACTACGGCAACAACCTCCGCGGTGAAGCGGAGAAGGGGGGCGTGGCGAACGCGTTCGACATCCCCGGCTTCGTGCCCGAATACATCCGGCCGCTGTTCTGCCGCGGCAAGGGGCCGTTCCGCTGGGTGGCGCTGTCCGGCGACCCGGAGGACATCGCGAGGACCGATGAAGCGCTGCTCAAGGAGTTCCCCGACGACGCCGTGCTCAAGCGCTGGCTTCCGCTGGCCGCGGAAAAGATCCGGTTCCAGGGCCTGCCCGCAAGAATCTGCTGGCTCGGCTACAGGGAACGTGACCGCGCCGGCCTCCTGTTCAACGACCTGGTGCGGAAGGGAATCGTCAAGGCCCCGATCGTCATCGGCCGGGATCACCTCGACGCCGGATCCGTGGCGAGCCCGTACCGGGAGACGGAAGGGATGAAGGACGGCACGGATGCGGTGGCCGACTGGCCGATCCTCAACGCACTGGTGTCGACGGCGTCCGGAGCCTCGTGGGTCAGCTTCCATCACGGGGGCGGCGTGGGGATCGGCAACTCGCTGCACGCCGGTCTCGTCATCGTGGCCGACGGCACCGAGGCGGCCGATGCGCGCCTGCGCCGTGTGCTGACGAACGATCCCGCGATGGGCGTCTTCCGCCACGTGGACGCCGGTTACGACCTGGCGATCGACTGCGCGAAGGAGAAGGGTGCGGACGTGCCGTTGTGGGGGGCTTCGAAGTGACGGCGGCTCGGAGCGGGGTCCCGGTACAGCCTCTCCGGCCTCGCGGCCCGTTCGCGGCACGTCCTGTGCCGCTCACTGCGGCGTCCGCCCGCTCCGCCATCCATGGCTCCGCGGGCTCCCGACGCGCCGCGAGGCCGGAGAGGCTGCACCGGGACCATGGACGCAGACCGTCCTTCGAGGAGGCCCGATGATCGACGCCGACCTGCTTCTCCTTCACGCATCGCCGCTGGTCACGAACGGCGCGGGCTCGGGGCCGAAGACGGGCGCATCGCTCATGGACATGGGCGAGATTCCGGATGGGGCATTCGCCGCCTCCGGCGGCATCGTTCGGTGGGTGGGGAAGAGCGCGGATGTGGAGGCACATGTTCGGCTGCTTGCGGGGGCCGAAACCATCGATGCCTCCGGCCGCATGGTCGCTCCCGGGTTCGTGGATCCGCACACGCACTACCTGTACGGCGGCTCCCGCGAGAAGGAGTTCGGGATGCGGCTCGCGGGCAAGTCCTATCTGGAGATCGCGGCGGCAGGCGGCGGCATCCGCTCCTCGGTCCGGATGACCCGGGGCGCATCCGAGGAGGAACTCTACGACTCCGCGCGTCAGCGCCTGGACCGGGCTCTTCTCGATGGAGTTACAACTGCAGAAGTCAAGGTGAGTTACGGGCTGGACCTTGAGCATGACCTGAAGGGTCTGCGCGTCGTCGGACGGCTCGCGGAGGCCCACCCGGTGCGTATCGTTCCGACGTATCTCGGGGCGCACGAGTTTCCGGACGAGTACCGCGACCGGCGGGAGGAATTCGTTCAGCGGATCATCGACGGCCTGCCCGAGGTGGCGCGCCAGGGGATCGCGCGGTTCTGCGACGTGTTCTGCGAGGAGGGCGTGTACACGCCGGACCAGGCGCGGCGGATTCTCCTGGCCGCGCGGGAGGCCGGCCTCGACCTCAAGATCCACGCGGACGAGTTCGGTCCGTCGGGCGGGTCCGACGTGGCCATCGAACTCGGCGCCGTGTCGGCGGACCATCTCCATGCCATGCCGCCGGCGAACATCGCCCCGATGAAAGAGGCGGGCGTGATCCCCGTACTGCTGCCGGCCACGGCATTCTTCCTGCGCCTCGGTCACCATGCCCCGGCCCGGGCGATGATCGACGGCGGGCTCCCGGTCGCGATCGCCACCGACTGCAACCCGGGAAGCGCGATGACGGAATCGATGCCGCTCGTCCTGACGCTGGCCTGTCTCCAGTTCGGGCTCCAGCCGGAGGAAGCGTTTTCCGCGGCCACCGTCAACGCCGCCGCGGCGGTCGGCCTGGCCGGCTCCGTGGGGCGTCTCCAGCCGGGGTACTCCGCGGACTTCCAGCTGCTCGCTGCGCCGAACATCGGGTACCTCGCGTACCACTTCGGCCGGTCCCACGCGACCGCCGTGTACGCGCGGGGAAGACGGGTCGTTGAATCGGGCCGGCTCGTCTCCGGCCGGGCCTAGGAGGGGACATGTCGAGGAAGCACCGCAAGAGACGCCGTTCGAAACCGGGAACTCCCCCCGGCATGCTGACCGTCGATCCGGATGCCCCCCAGTCGGTCATCCGGCTCATGGCCTATGGCCCGGAGCGGATGGAGGAAAAGGACCACGCCTCCCTCGACGACGTCCGCAGGGTCGTCGGGAAGTTTCCGGTCGTCTGGGTGAACGTGGACGGGCTCGGAGACGCGCATGCCATCGAGGGGATCGCCGACATCTTCGGCCTTCACCGGCTGGCCCTCGAGGACGTGGTGAACCTGCACCAGCGGCCGAAACTGGAACGCTACGATGCGCACGAGTTCCTGGTGGCCTACGTGCCCCGTCTCGCCGAGAAGGTCGAAATGGAGCAGCTCTCGCTGTTCCTCGGGATCGACTTCGTGGTCACGTTCCAGGTCCTGCCCGAGGATTGCCTGACCCCGGTTCGCGACCGGATCCGCCAGGGGCGCCCGCGTCTCCGCAACAACGGTCCCGGTTACCTGACCTACGCCATCCTCGACACCGTCGTCGATTCCTACTTTCCGATCCTCGAGGGGTTCGGCGACCGGCTGGAAACGCTGGACATGGAGATCCTCGACAACCCGACCCAGAAGCTGGTGGGCGAGCTGCACGAGTTCAAGCGGGAACTCCTCAACCTGCGCCGGGCGATCTGGCCGTTCCGCGAGGTCATCGCCGCGATGACCCGGGAGGAATCGCCGTTCATCCCGCCGGAAACGCGGGTCTACCTGCGGGACGTCCAGGATCACTCCATCCAGCTCGTCGAACTCCTGGAATCGATGCGGGAGTCGGCGACGAGCCTCATCGATCTCTACCTGTCCAGCGTCAGCCAGCGGATGAACGAGGTGATGAAGGTGCTGACGATCATCGCCACGATCTTCATTCCGCTGTCGTTCGTGGCCGGCCTGTACGGGATGAACTTCAACGGCGAAAAGTCGCCGTTCAACATGCCGGAGCTGAACTGGTATTTCGGCTACCCGATGGCCCTGGGGGTCATGCTGCTGGTGGCGGTCGTCATGCTCTTCTACTTCAAGCGGAAGGGCTGGCTGGACTGAGGGATCCTGTCCGCCGGATGCGGCGACCGGGGTCCGGACCGGGCCGGTACCGCGGCAGGGGCGGGGGAAGTGGTGCCGGAGGTCGGAATCGAACCGACACGGGGTTGCCCCCGCGGGATTTTGAGTCCCGTGCGTCTACCAGTTTCACCACTCCGGCACTGGATCTGAGTGGGGTTTCGTTCCCCCTGAGGCACCCGGCCTTCGGGGAACCGGAAGCCGACCACTATAGGCCCCACGTGAGTCGGGATCAATCACTTAGATGTTCCGCCGGCTGAAACCCGCACAATTCGACTGGAATTTGTAAAAAGCTGTAAATGATGCTATTTTCGGGACATATCGATGCATGCCCAGTGTATGCTCACCGTTGTCCGACCGATAATCGAGAGAAGATGGCCTGCACAAGTCGATAACTGTTCTGCAAATGGGAGGATGAGAATGCGCAAGTTCAATGCACTTCTGGTAGCCGGGGTCGTTACGCTGTGTCTGGGAACCGCCACCAGCGCGATCGCCGGTCCCAACTGTTCCGCCGAAAAGGCTTCCGCCCAGAAGGCGTCCTGTTCGTCCAGTGCCGCCGCGAAGGCCGAGCTGACTTCGAGCTCCGCCTGCACGGTCAAGGGCAGCATGGCCAGCATGTTCAAGCAGGCCCCCGGAACGAAGGCCGCCTTCCAGAAGATCGACAACGGCATCGTGATGACGATTTCCGCCGCCAGCGCCGAGTACGTGCCGGTCGTTCAGAAGGCCGTCATGAACGAGATCGAGACGATGTCCACGTATGCCACCTCCGCCTGCGCTGTTTCGTCGGCGAAGGCCGCCGAGTCCTGCAGCTTCGCGAAGACGGCGAGCGTGGAAAAGGCCGGCGCCACCTGCACGAAGACCGCCAGCGTCGAGAAGGCCGGAGCCACCTGCGATGCCTCCAAGGCCAGCAAGGCCAGCGTCGAGAAGGCCGGAGCCACCTGTGATGCCTCCAAGGCCACCAAGGCCAGCGTTCAGAAGGCGTCCGTCGAGAAGGCCGGAGCCGGCTGCTGCGCCTCGAAGGCATCCGTCGAGAAGGCGTCCATGGTCGACTGCCCCGACTGGATGAAGGTGCTCTGCGGCGCGAACTGCGTCATCGAGCAGACCGCCGAGGGGATCCGCATCACCTGGACGACCGACAAGAAGGACGCGCTGAGCCCGCTCCAGGCGGCCGGCGAGCAGTTCCACGCCGAGGTGTCGCGACTCTAGTCCGAACAGATTTCTGACGAAGCATCAGGAGAGGGGGTTCCTTCGGGAGCCCCCTTTTCTTCTGGAATCCCGATTGACCCGGGGCACGACGGCAGGTATCATGCCCGTCGCGAAAATGACCAAGGTCTCGTGGGGCTGTAGCTCAGTTGGGAGAGCGCTTGTCTGGCAGACAAGAGGTAGTGGGTTCGAACCCCATCAGCTCCACCATTTTTCCTCCGCGCCCGACCAATGGCCCGGACCTCCGGGTCCGGGCTTTTCCGCGCCGCCCCTCGGCTTGACGCGTTTTGGCGCCTTCCCTACAATCCGCGCGAAATCAACAAACTCTTGCCTTCCAATGATCTAGCCGCAGCGGTTCGCGTGGTTTGCGGCGTCTTCCGGTTCTTGAATCGAGGGTGATGTGTTCCAGGATCCATGGACTCTGGTCCTGCTGACGCCGGGCCTGCTGTTCGGCTTCACCATTCACGAATTTTCCCACGCCTACGCCGCGTACCGGCTCGGCGACGACACGGCGGCCCGGCAGGGGCGGCTGACCCTGAACCCGCTCATGCACCTGGACCTCATGGGCACGATCCTGTTCCTGATCGCCGGGTTCGGCTGGGCGCGTCCGGTGCCGATCAACCCGGCCAACTTCAGGGATCCCAAGAAGGGGGACCTGATCGCGACCGCCGCCGGACCGGCCTCGAATCTCGTCGGAGCGCTGGTCCTGGCGCTTCTCCTCAAGGCGGCGCTGGCCTTTTCCACGGCCGGGTCGATGGGGACCACGTTCGCCGAGGTGCTGCATTACGCGGTCTACGTGAACCTCCTGCTCTGTTTCTTCAACCTGATCCCGATCTTTCCGCTGGACGGAGCGCGGATCGTCCGGGCGATCCTCCCGCTGAACCAGGCCTACCAGTTCAGCCGGCTGGAGCCGATCGGGCCGCTGCTCCTCATGGGGTTGATCATCGCCGGCCCGCGGATCGGCTTCGACATTTTCGGCCTGCTGGTCGGAGCCCCGATCCGGTTTTTCATGGCCATTCTGTCGTAGAATCGCGAGGCGCCAGTCCACCGCCCGTTTCGGGCGGTCACCATCACTGAAGCAAGGGAAGGAGCCCGGCACGTTGACCACCCGGAAACGCATCCTGTCCGGCATGAGACCCACGGGGCGTCTGCATCTCGGAAACTACACCGGCGCGCTCGAAAACTGGGTGGCCCTCCAGAAGGACCACGACAACTTTCACATGGTGGCCGACTGGCACGCTCTGACCACGGACATCGAAAACGCCCGGAACGTCCGGGGGGCCACGTTCGACATGGTGGCCGACTGGATCGCCGCCGGCATCGACCCGGCCCGGACGCCGGTGTTCGTGCAGAGCCACGTGCCGCAGCACGCGGAACTGCATCTCATCTTTTCGATGATGGTGTCGATGGCGCGGCTGGAGAGGAACCCCGCGGTCAAGGAGCAGGCGAAGGATCTCGGTCTCGAAGAGCGGATCACGTACGGCCACCTCGGTTATCCCGTGCTGCAGGCCGCCGACATCCTGCTGTACAAGGCGAACCTCGTGCCGGTGGGCGAGGACCAGGTGCCGCACGTGGAGATCACGCGGGAGATCGCCCGCAGGTTCAACGCCACGTTCGGCGAGGTGTTTCCCGAGCCGGAAGCCCGGCTCACGAAGTTCCTCCGCTTTCCCGGGCTCGACGGCAAGCGGATGAGCAAGTCGGCAGGGAACGTGGTTCTCATGTCCGACGAGCCGGAAGAGATCGGCGCGAAGATGAAAACGGCCTACACGGATCCCGGCAAGGTGCGCCGGAACGACCCCGGCGACCCGGTCGCCTCCGGCTGCGTCGTGTACACCTATCACGGCAAGTTCAACGCGGAGGAGCAGCCGCAGATCCTCGCCGACTGCAAGGCCGGCACGCTCGGCTGCGTGGACTGCAAGAAGCGGCTGTCGGCGAAGGTCTCCGAGCACTTCGGCGAGTTCCGGGCCCGGCGCTCCGAGCTCGCGGCGAAGCCGGAAACGGTGTGGGGTCACCTGGAGGCGGGCGCCGAAAGGGCCCGCGCGGTGGCCGGCGCCACGATGCAGGAGGTTCACCATGGTCTCGGCTTCTAGGGGGAAGAGATGAACGCCTGGGACAATCAGGAGGACGAAGCCGTCGGGACGTCGCCGATCAAGGTGACGCTGCCCGTGTTCGACGGCCCGCTGGATCTGCTGCTGCACCTGATCCGGCGCGACGAAGTGAACATCTACGACATTCCGATCAAGCACATCACCGAGCAGTACCTGGCCTACATCGGAATGATGCGCCTGCTCGACCTCGACGTGGCCGGCGAGTTCCTGGTGATGGCGGCCACGCTGATGCGGATCAAGGCGCGCATGCTCCTTCCGGTGGCGCCGGGGCAGGTGGAGGACGAGGACGAGGGAGACCCGCGCGACGAACTCGTCCGCCAGCTTCTCGAGTACCGGCGTTTCAAGGAAATGGCCGGGCATCTCCAGGAGAAGGAGGCGGGCCGCCGGCAGCACTTCGAGCGCGGCTACGTGCCTCCGGTCGGCGGCGACGAGCTGCCCGAGCTGATGCCGGTGTCGCTGTTTTCGCTGATCGACGTCCTCAAGGACGTCCTGGCCCGGGTCGGCGAGGAGTTCTTCCACGAAGTGATCCTCGAGGAGGTTTCGCTCGAGGAAAAGATCGAGATCATCGAGTACGAGCTGAAGACGAACGAGCGGATCCTGTTCCGCGAACTGCTGGAGCGCAATCCACGACGGATGCACGTGGTGGTCACGCTGATGGCCATTCTCGAACTGTCGCGCCTGTCGCGGATCCAGGTCCGCCAGGAGTCGCTGTTCGGTGAAATCTGGATTTACCGCGCCGGCACGCTGTCGGCCGCGCCGGAAGCCCCCGCGGGGGAGGAGGAGACGGATGGACAGGCATGAAAAGGCACCGGTCGTCGAGGCGCTGCTGTTTGCCAGCGACGAACCGCTCGGCGTTCCGGCGCTCAAGAAGCTGCTCGACAACATGCCCGCGGCGGACCTCAAGGAGATCCTCGCCGCGCTCAAGGAGGAGTACGACGATCCCGCCCGCGGGATCACGCTGATGGAGATCGCCGGCGGCTACGTGTTCGTGTCCAAGGAAAGCACGGCGCCCTGGGTCGAAAAGATGCTCAAGGGGAAACGGCGCGTCCGCCTGTCCCGCGCGGCGCTGGAAACCGTGGCGGTGATCGCCTACAAGCAGCCGATCGGCCGGATGGAGATCGAGCGGATCCGCGGCGTCGATGTGGGCGGCGTCCTGTCCACGCTGCTCGAGCGCGACCTGATCCTCGTCAAGGGGCGCGACCAGGGACCCGGCAAGCCGCTGCTCTACGGCACGACGCAGGAGTTCCTCAACTACTTCGGCCTGAACAAGCTCAGCGAGCTCCCGCGCCTGGAGGAACTGTCCGTGCTGGCCGCGGATCACCCCGACTGGTCGGAGGCGGAGGTGGCCCGGTTCGAGAAGGCCGGCGTGGAGCCGATCGAACTGCAGGGAAACGAGCCGGAAGGGCTGGAGCTGGGGGAAGGGGGCGCCGAGCGGGCCGGGTACGAGGAGGACGACGCGTCCGATTCCGGTGAAGGGGACCGGGCGGCCGCCGCGGAGGCCGTCGACGGCGTCGACGTCGATGCCGCCGGATCCGCCGCGGACACCGCCGACTCCGGATCGCAGGACGCCGACGACGAGCCGGAGGACGAGGTCCGCGAAGACCTGGAGGAGAAGAGCTCGCTGGTCCAGGACTAGGAGCGTGATTCACGATATCAGGCGCCGGGTGCGCCCCGACCTCCGGGCCGTCCATGAGGCCGAATCGGCGGGAACGGGCCGGCGGCGGAATGAGCCGGACCCGGGATGAATCTCCCGGTCCCGTCCAGCGCGGCCGGCATCACCGCGGCCTGGCTGGCCGCCGTCCTCGGCGAAGAGCCCGGCGATCCCGCGGCGCCCGCTCCCGAGGTCACCCGGATCGGGGAG
>CAZQVN010000082.1:0-11967 GCA_964596775.1 uncultured bacterium | reverse complement strand
TCAGCGCCTCGCGGAGCCGATTCCATGTTTGGAGCAGATCCGGAGGACCTCCGCTTCGGTCAGGACCGTCGCCGAGGACTTCGCCATCGCGAAAATATCCTGAACCAGATCCTCGTCGGCCTTGATGTTCCTCTTGGCCAGCCAGTAGGTGACGTTCGAAACGCCGCTCATCGGGCCGATCTCGATGCACTGCTCGAGGCCGAACATCGCGGCGGGAACGCCCGAGTACACGGCGTCGGTGATGGCCTGGTCGCCCCGCTTTTCGGCCTTGATGACGGCGGCGGCATGGACGCCGGTGGCCGTGCGGTAGGCGTCGCGGCCGACGACGGGGTAATTGATCGGGATCTCCACGCAGGTGGCCTCGGACACGGTCCGGCAGTAGAGGTTGAGTTTCGACAGGTCGTTGTCGATCCAGCCGAGCAGCTTGAAGTTGACGAGAACCTGGTCCAGCGCGGCATTGCCGACGCGCTCCCCGACGCCGAGCGCGGTGCCGTGGATCCGGTCCGCTCCGGCGGCCGCGGCGGCGATGCAGTTGATGAGGCCGAGGCCGCGGTCGTTGTGACCGTGCCAGTCGACCTTGATGTCCTCGCCGGTGGCGTCGACGACGCTCCGGATGAACCGGATCACCGCGGCGGCGCCCTCAGGCGTGGAGTGGCCGGTCGTGTCGGCCACGCAGACCCGCTTCGCGCCGCACTCGATGGCCGTGGTGTAGATCCTCCGCAGCGTTTCCGGGTTGGCCCGGGTCGTGTCCTCGGTGACCATCATGCAGGGAAGCCCGTTGCCGACCGCGTACTTGACGGCGGTTTCGGTGAGGCCGAGGAGCTTGTCCACCGTCCAGCCTTCCGTGTACAGGCGGATCGGGGAGGAGCCGAGGAACGTGCAGGCCTCGATCGGGATCCCGGTCTTCTGCGACACCTCGATGATCGGGTCGATGTCGGACGGCATCGTGCGGGCCGCGCAGTTCGGCACGAGTTTCATCTTCGAGCGGACGATCTCTTCCGCGAGGCGGAGCACATCGGCCTGGGCGCGCGGGCCGGCCGCCGGGAGCCCGATGTCGGCGGTCTGGATGCCGAGATCGTTCATCAGGTGGAGGATCTCGATCTTCTTCTCGATCGGCGGGTCGGTGACGGAGGGGGACTGCAGACCGTCACGGAGCGTCTCGTCGTCGAACTCGATCTTCCGTGCGGGGCCCGGGATCGGCCCGGGCTCGAGATTCCAGTCGAAAATCAGGTCTTTCGTATCGTCCATGGGACTCCTGCCTCGAAGAAGTTGTCCGGCGCGGATCGCGGGGCCCAGGCGGAGCCTGAGAAGCGACGGATCACGGAGACGGCGGGAGGGGCGTTCGTCGCACCCTAGTCCAGCAACTCCAGGATCAGACACTTGAGATAGTAACTCTCCGGAAAGCCGATGAGAAGCGGGTGATCCCGCCCCTGCGTCCTTTTCTCGACGAGGCGAAAGCGTCGCCCGACGTCCGCGGCGGCTTCCTCGATCACCTGCACGAAATGTCCTTCCATCGCGTGATAGGAGCAGGAGCAGGTGATCAGCCTGCCGCCGGGGTAGAGAATCTTCATCGCCCGGAGGTTGATGTCCTTGTAGCCGCGCAGCCCCGCCTCGACTTCCGAGCGGTTCTTGGCGAACGCGGGGGGATCGAGGACGATCGTGTCGAACTTGTCCCCGTGCTTCTCCGCGGATTTCAGGTAGTCGAACACGTTGGATTCCACGGCCCGGATGTTCTCGATCCCGTTCCGTTCGGCGTTGCGCATCAGCACGTCCAGCGCCGGTTTCGAGCTGTCGACGGCGGTCACGTGAGTGGCATTCGAGGCCATGGGCAGGGCAAACCCGCCGTGGTAGCTGAATGCGTCGAGGACCCGCCCCTTCGTGCAGGCGGCCGCCACCGCGTGATTCTCGGACTGGTCGAGGTAGGCACCCGTCTTCTGCCCCTCGTGCGGGTTGACCTCGAACGTCAGGGCGCCCTCCCGATAGGTCAGGTTCGCGGGCGTGTCGCCGAACCAGGACTCGACGGCCCGGGGAAGCCCCTCGAGAGTCCTCACCGAGGGATCGTTCCGTCCGAGGATGCTCGCCGGCTCGTACACCTCGAGCAGGCCGGTGACGATCGAGGAGCGAAGTGTCTCCATCCCCGCCGACAGGCACTGGAGCACCAGGTGATTGTCGTACCGGTCCACGATCAGCGACGGGAGGCCGTCCGACTCCGCGAAGACCTCACGGCGGCCGGTTCCCATGAGGCCCAGCGAGTCCCGGTACTCCCGGGCCCGGCGGAAGCGCTCGATGAAGAAGGCGTCGTCGATCGGCACGATCTCGCGGCTGAGAGCGCGGACGGGAATCCTGGACTTCGGACTGAACAGGCCGACCCCCAGGTCCTTTCCGCGGTCGTCCTGGATGCGGACGACTCCGGGCGCGGCCGGAACCGGATCCTTGAGGTTCTGCCTGTAGATCCACGGGTGGCCGGACTGGAGCCTCCGGGCGCCCGTCCGGTTCAGCGTGACGACGGCCTGCTTCACCGTGCGCCCGCGTCGTTCAACGCCCAGTCGAACGGGATGAACTCGATGGCGGGCTCGTCCTTCATGATCCGCATGGCTTCCGAAAGCGTGAAGTGGGGGGCGACCACCCGGTTGAGGGTGAGGTCCGCCGCCTCGAAGTCGTCCTCGTACCACCGGAAGATCTCGGAGAGATGGAGGACGTTGTTGTCGCCGTCGTAGCGCCCCTTCGCCGGGTTCGTGACGAAAGCCCGGGCATTCGTGTCGAGCTGGACGACCAGCTGGTCGCCGGTGTAGGCCTCGTTCCTGAGGGGCGGGCACCCCTTCCCGCCGCAGACAAGACCGAAGTGGTACTGCGGCACGTCCGAGAACGTGCCCTTGATGAGCTTCTTCTCGATGTCGTCCAGCGTGTGCGCGCCGTCGAACAGCGTATGCTTCCTCTTGTCGAAGAACCCCTCGATGTCCATCACGCTGCCGACCGGGTAGGCCTTGAGAATCGACTGGAGCGTCAGCGCGTTGTAGGCGTTGATCAGGAACGCGAGCCGCGCTTCCCGACTGAAGACCCTGGAGTAGGGGTGGGCGGCCATCGCTGCAACGACCCGGTCCAGATCGGCGGTGCCGGCCTTCTTCCAGGCGGCGTAGTCGACAAGTCCGTCCTGGCTCACGTACTTTCCGAGGAGCGCGTTGTACTCCGCATAGGCGAATTCCTTCGGCCGGCCGGAAGGGGCTTCACCGCCGGGGCCGCCACCCCTGGGACCCTCCGGCTTCGATGTCTGGGCGGTCAGCAGTCCGGCATCCAGCAGGGCCGCGCCACCGAACAAACCCAGGAAAACCAGGGCTCCGAGAGCCAGCCGGGCCGGGTTCGCGTTGTTGTGAATCATGGGTCATGCTCCTTGATCGTGTCGGGACACCCTTGCCCCGTGTTGAGTGACCGGGAAGCATAGAGAGTCACCGGGGTGGGGTCAACAGAGACCGGCGGAAGAATGAAGAAGTGCATAAGTGGGTCATGTGTGGCATGATTCCGCTACTGTCCCCGGCGCCGTCCAGCCCCGATGATTTGACAAGCCATGGCCGGATTTTGTATTGGAACCACGGGTCCCCCGGCTCTGTCTGTAGCCGCCGGAATCAGCCCGTAACAGGTTTAACTCACTCCCCAGGGTCGCCGGAACATGATTCAGGTCCAAAATCTGACAAAAAGGTACGGTCCCACCGTGGCCGTGAAGGACATCTCCTTCTCCGTGGCGCGCGGCGAGGTCCTCGGTTTCCTCGGGCCGAACGGAGCCGGGAAGACCACGACGATGCGCATTCTCACCGGTTTCCTGCCCGCGGACGAAGGCTCCGTCCGGATCGCCGGCTTCGACGTGAGCGAGCAGTCGCTCGAAGTGCGCCGGCGCCTCGGTTATCTCCCGGAAAGCGCGCCGCTCTACGAGGACATGGGGGTCATCGACTACCTGGAGTACGTCGGCGAAATGCGCGGCTACTCCGGTGCCGAACGGACCCGCCGGGTGAAGCGGATGGTCGACGTCTGCGGCCTGTCCTCGATGGTGGCCAAGAACATCGGGCAGCTGTCGAAGGGGTACCGCCAGCGCGTCGGGCTGGCCCAGGCGATGATCCACGAGCCGGACATCCTCGTCCTCGACGAGCCCACGTCCGGCCTCGATCCGAACCAGATCGTCGAGATCCGCGCGCTGATCAAGACGCTCGGGCGCGAAAAGACGGTCATCCTGTCCACCCACATCCTTCCCGAGGTCCAGGCCACCTGCTCCCGGGTGATGATCATTTCCGGGGGCGCCCTGGTGGCCGACGACACGCCGGAGGGGCTGGCCCTCAAGGCTTCCGGGGGGCAGGAACTGTTCGCGACGTTCCGCGGTCCCGGGCCGGACATCGAAGCCGCCCTCGGCAACGGGTTTGCCGGAACCTCGCAGGTGGAGTTCACCGGGGCGGCCGGAACCGGATCGTTCCGCTACCGCTTCGTCGTCGAGGCCGGCGGCGATGCCGCCGCGCTCGCCGAATCCGTGTTCCGGCTGGCCGTGGACCGGGGGTGGGTGATCACCGAACTCCGCCACGACACCGCATCGCTCGAAGACGTGTTCCGCCAGCTGACCGGGGGAGGATCCCGATGAGCGCGATACTCGGCATCATGAAGCGGGAGTTCCGTTCCTACTTCAACTCCCCGATCGCCTACGTGTACATCACCGTGTTCCTGGCGATCTCCAACTGGTTCTTCTTCCGCGATTTCTTCCTGATGGAGCAGGCCACGCTCCGGCCGTTTCTCGGGTCGCTGCCGATCTACTTCCTATTCTTCGTTCCGGCGGTTTCGATGCGCCTGTGGTCCGAGGAGCGCAAGCTCGGCACCGCCGAGCTGCTGCTCACGCTGCCGGTCCGCGATCACGAAGTGGTCCTCGGAAAGTACCTGGCCGGCCTGGCTCTCCTCGTGACGAGCCTCGTCCTGACGCTTCCGCTGGTCGTTACCGTGAAGGCGCTGGGCCAGCCGGACATGGGATCGATCTTCACGTCGTACCTCGGCGGTGTCCTGCTCGGGGCGGCCTACCTGGCCATCGGGTTCTTCGTTTCCAGCCTCACCGAGAACCAGATCGTGGCGTTCATTCTCGGCATCACCGCCTGCTTCGTGTTCTTCATCATCGGCGAGAACCTGGTGCTCCTGTCCGCGCCCGACTTTCTCGTTCCGATCCTCAAGTATCTCGGGCTGGCCACTCATTTCGACAGCATCGCCCGCGGCGTGCTCGACACCCGCGACCTCGTCTACTACCTGTCGCTGATCGGGTTTTTCCTGTTCCTCAACGTGCGCTCGATCGCCGAAAGAAGGTGGGCCTGATGGCGCGGAGGGGATTCCTCGGTTCCGGCGGCTCGGTGGGCGGCGTCCTGGTCGTCCTGGCGATCCTCGCCCTGGTGAACTTCATCTCCGAGCGGCGCTTCGCGCGGCTCGACCTGACCGAGAACAGGGAGTACACGGTTTCCAAGTCGACGAAGAAGATCATCGCCGACCTCGACGACGTGGTGAACATCACCGTCTACTTTTCGAAGGACCTGCCTCCGTACCTGACCACGCTCGATCGCCAGGTCAAGGACCTGCTCGACGAGTACAAGGCGTACTCGGGCGGGAAGCTCAGGATCCAGTTCGAGGATCCGGGCGCCGATCCTCAGAAGGAGCGCCAGCTCCAGATGATCGGCATCCCCAAGGTGCAGCTCAACATCCTCGAGAAGGAGAAGGCCCAGCTCACGAACGTCTACCTCGGCATGGCCATCCAGTACGCGGACAAGACCGAGGCGATTCCGGTCGTGCAGTCCGCCGACAATCTCGAATACGAGCTCACGTCCGCCATCATCAAGGTGACCCAGCCGCAGCCGAAGGTGGCCTTCCTGACCGGTCACGGCGAGCCGGGTCTCGAGCGGGGGCAGATGTCCGCGCTCGGCGAGGCGCTCCGCCGCCAGTACGACGTGAGCCAGGTGAACACCTCCGACGGGACCCCGATCCCTCCCGACGTGAAGACCGTGGTGGTCGTCCGGCCGCAGACGCGGCTCGGCGAGCGGGATCGCTACGAACTCGATCAGTTCCTGATGCGCGGCGGCCGCCTCGTGTTCCTGGCCGACGGCACGACGCTCACGCCCCAGACGCTCACCGCGCAGCCGCTCGATTCCGGCTTCGGTGAACTCCTCGCGCACTACGGCGTGCGGCTGAATTCGGACCTGATCGTCGACCGTTCCAACGTGACGACGAGTTTCCAGTCCGGCTACATGTCGTTCATCATCCCGTATCCCTGGTTTCCGCGGATCCTTCCCGAGAACATCAGCCGGAAGAACCCGATCATGACCGGCATCGAGTCGCTCGTGTTCAACTGGGTCAGCTCCCTCGAGCCGGTGATCCCCGTCGACACGACCGGAACGGCGCAGGGGCCGGGGGCGCGTGCGGAAGTGCTTGCCTGGTCCAGCAACCAGTCGTTTGCCCAGACCGGCAACATGAACGTGAATCCGCAGCAGCAGATGGCGCCCCCGCCGAAGGACGAATTCCGCCGCCGCCCGGTGGCCGTGGCGCTGACCGGCACGTTCTCGTCCTATTTTGCCGGAAGGCCCGCTCCGGCGCCCGCGGACAGCGCGGCGGCCGTGGCGGCGCCGGTTCCGCAGACGATCGACCAGAGCCCGCCGACGCAGATCGTGGTGGTCGGCGACGCGGACTTCGTGTCGGACCAGTTCGTCCAGCAGTATCCGCAGAACCTGGCGTTCGTCCACAACGCCGTCGACTGGTGCACGATGGGTGAACAGCTCATCGCCATCCGCTCGCGGGCGGGGGGAGTCCGGCCGCTCAAGCCGGTATCCGACGGCGCCCGGTCGGCGATCAAGCTCGTCAACATGATCCTCGTGCCCCTGCTCGTGGTCCTGTTCGGCATCGGGCGCTGGTACCTGCGCAGAAGGTCGCGCGGGTTCCTCGACAAGTACAGGAGCGCGGCATGAACCGGAAGACCTGGAAATGGCTGATCGGCATCCTGGTCGTGCTCGCGGCGTACGTCCTGATCGTTGAGCGCCCGTTCACGGACTATGTGCGCGGTCCCGAACGGTCGAGCGCCCTGCTCCTCCCGAACCTCGATCCCGCCGCGGTGACCGCCTTGGAGGTGAAGAGCGCCGGAGCCCTGACCCGGCTGGAGAAGGACGCCGGGTCCTGGGTCGTGGCTACCGACGGCCGTTTTCCGGCGGACCAGAAGGCGGTGACGGACCTGCTGGCGGCGCTCGACACACTGACGACCGGCATGGTGGCCTCGGTGAATCCCGAGAACCGCGCCACGTTCGGGGTCGACGAAAGCGGCCTCGAGGTGACGCTCGAAGCCGGTTCCGGCCGCCCCGGTCACTTCCACGTGGGAAACTCCACGCCCGACTACTCCGGCCTGTTCCTCCGGCTCGAGGGAGAGGACAGGGTGTTCGCGATCTCCGGGATCAACCGCTTCCAGTTCGACCGCGGAGCGCAGACCTGGCGGGACAAGAAGATCGTTCCGCACGATGCCGAACTCGTCCGGTCGGTCAGCGTGACGTGGGGGGACACGACCGTGGTCGTCACCCGGGCGGGCGGAGACAGCCTGGCCGCCTCCGCGTGGACCGTGGCCGGGACCCTGCCCGGGCAGGCCTCGCGGGAGGCGCAGGCCGAGCCGGCCCGCCAGCTGGCCCGGACCGCCGCGGGGCTCACCGCCGACGGGTTTCCCGCTCCCGGCGATTCGATCCCGGCCGACTGGGGGCGCCCGGCGCTGGTCGTGGACATCGAGGTGCAGGGGGGCGATCACAAGGTCGTGGAGTTCGGCCCGACGAACGACCGGAACCAGCACTACGTCCGCCGGACCGACAGCCCCGCCGTGTATCTCATGGGAACGTGGCGCGTCGGCCAGCTGAAGAAGACCTTCGAAGACCTGGCGGCAGCCGCCGACTGACGGCCTCGCGGCCCGAGGAAGTGCGGACCGCGACGGCGTTACCGCCCGTGGTAGCCCGGCGCCGCTTCCCCCCCGGCGAAGATCAGCAGCCCGGAGGCCGCCTCGGTCAGGGCGTCACTGGAGTGAAGCGTCACCGCGTTCGTCACGACCACGATCGCGATCCCCCGCGATGCCTGGAGGACGGCAACGGAATGGAACGTGCCGGCCGACCCCTCGTGCGTGCTCGTGACGACATTTCCGGACGTGAAGACCGCCCACCCCATCGCCACCCCTTCCCGCGCCTCGTGAATCCTTGCGAACGAGGCGGGATCGAGCAACCCGGACCCGTTTCCGCGAAGCCCGTCGAGATGCACCTGGACGAAGCGCGCCCAGTCGGCGGTGCTCATGTGGATGTCGAGGGCGGGGGAGAGCAGGAACGGAACGACGTACCCGCCGCTCGGTATGTGGGGGATCAGCTGACCGGAGATCTCGGTGTGCCCCCACGGCAGCGTCGAGTCCGCCGCGGCGGGCCAGCCGGTGGAGCCGGTCAGCGACAGG
Source organism: uncultured bacterium (assembly GCA_964596775.1). Lineage (GTDB taxonomy): Bacteria > Eisenbacteria > RBG-16-71-46 > JABDJR01 > JAWXBZ01 > CAZQVN01. The sequence continues at coordinate 3,503 of CAZQVN010000082.1, read as the reverse complement.
GGCGCGAACAGCCGCGACCGCAGCAGTTCCTCCCACGGAATGCCGGCCTTCCTTTCGGCGATCGCCGCGGCCACCGTGAACCCCGCGTTGCTGTGCGCGTACCGCCCCGGCACGACCACCGCCGGCCGCGAGAGCAGCCACTCCGTGAACTGTTCCCGCTGCTGCACCGGCGTTCCCGTGGTGACGGGGAGGTGGAGGAAGTCCTGAAACGTGGCGAACTCGGCAACCCCGCTCCGGTGCGTGAGGCACTGTTCCACGGTCACGTTCCCGTAGATCGACAGGATGATCCCGTCGAGCTCCGGGAACGCCTCCAGCACCGTCGTCTCCCAGGTCAGGACGCTGTCCTCGACGAGCGACGCGATCACCGTGGCGGTCATCGCCTTGACGTTGCCGCCGAGGTGGAAGGGGTCGCCGGGCTGGACCGCGCCCGGCCGGTTGATCCTTCGGACTCCATCCTGGAAGACCTCGATCGACCCCGGCCGGATGATAGCGGCGCTGAGAGCGGGCAGACCGTAGCGGGCCCGGACCTCCGCGACCCATTCGGCGGGCGTGTCGGGGAGGGGGCGCACCACGGCTTCCTGGCCGCACCCGGCGAAACAGGACAGGATCAGGAGGATCAGGGCGGCGCGGGCGGTGCACGGGTACCGGGTCATCGGACTCTCCGGGTGAACGGACGCGAAGCGAGCGATGAGCCTACCCGATCGCGTCGCCGGCCGCGACCCCGCGAGGCTACCCCGTGCTCTGCAGTCCGCCGGCGATTCCGTTGACCGTGGACAGGAGCGCCCTGAGCAGCGTTTCGTCCTCCCGGCCGCCGCGCCGCCAGCGATCGAGCAGGTCCACCTGCAGCAGGCTCATCGGGTCCACGTAGGGATTCCGGAGCCGGATCGACCGGCGGAGCGTCGGCGCGGCGTCGAGGAGGCGGTCGGTTCCGCGGATCCGCAGCAGGTACTCTACGGTCCGGTCGAACTCGGCGCGGATCATGGTGAAGACTCCGTGCGATGTCCGCGGCGCGAGATCCGCGTAGCGGGCCGCGATGTCCAGGTCCGCCCGCGCCAGCGCCGCCTCGACATCGTCGAGAAGGTTCGCGAACGCCGCGTTGTCCCCGGCGAGCCCCTCGAGCGCCTCCGGCCCGAAGCGGGCGGCCGCCGCGGCGAGCCCGCTTCCGAGGCCGTACCAGTCGGGGAGCAGGTGGCGGCTCTGCGTCCAGGCGAAGACCCAGGGGATGGCGCGCAGGTCCTGGATCCCCGCCTGCTTCCGGCGCGAGGCCGGGCGCGAGCCGATCGTCATCCGCTCGATGACGTCGATCGGCGTGGCGTTCCGGAAGTAGTCGAGAAAGTCCGGATGTTCGTGCACGAGGGCCCGGTAGGCGCGCCGGCTTTCGAGAGCCATGACGTCCATGACCGGATCGTCGGCGTCTTCACCGGGCGTCCCCGTCCGCCGCGAGGCGATCATCACGGCGCCGATCATCCGTTCGAGGTTTCGGACGGCGATGCCGCGGAGGCCGTAGCGTTCGTCGATCATCTCCCCCTGTTCCGTGAGGCGGAGCGTGCCCTGCACGGTGCCCGGCGGGGCGGCGAGGATGGCCCGGTGAATCCGGCCGCCGCCCCGTCCCACCGTTCCGCCCCTTCCGTGGAAGAACAGGGGAGAGATCCCCGCGGCCGACATCACGCCGGCCATCCGCGCCTGGGCCGTTTCGATGGCCCGCCGCGAGGCCACGACACCGCCGTCCTTGGCGGAGTCGCTGTAGCCGATCATCACGATCTGGCGGCGCCCGCGCCGTTCGAGGTGCGGAGCGTACGCGGGGTCGGAGAACAGGCGCTCGAGGATGCGTGGCGCGGCCTCGAGGTCGGCGATCGTTTCGAAGAGGGGGCAGACGTCGATCCGGGAGCGGAACGGCGCCGGTGCTCCGGCCGCGGCGGTCGGAGGTCCGGCGGGGCCGGCCGGCGGTTTCACCGGCCCCGTTCCCGCGGACCAGGCGTCGAGAACGAGGACGCTCAGCACGTCGTCGGTGTCCGCGGCCATGCTGATGATGAACGGCCCGAACGCGTCGGGGCCGGAGGAGGCCATGCCGCTCCGGATGGCGCGGAACACGTCGAGCACCGCCGTCGATTCCTTGTCGGGCGCACCCGGCGGGGCGGTTCCTTCCGCCAGGATGGCGGCGAGCCGCGCGGTGCGCTCGGCGGGATCGCGTTTCGACCAGGACTCGTCATCGAGGAGCTGTCCGACGGCGCGGCGGTGGACCACCGCATCCTGCCGCACGTCGAGCGTGGCGAGATGAAACCCGAACGCCCCCACCCTCCGGCGCAGGCGGTTCACGCCGAATCGGCCGGCGTGAACGCCGCGGTTCGCTTCCAGGCTCGCTTCGAGCAGGGCGAGATCGGCGTCGAAGGCGGCCGGTCCCTCGTAGCCGCGCGGGTCGCCGGCTCTGGTGGCCTCGATCCGGAGCCGGAGGTGATCGAGGTAGCGGCTGTACGGCATCTCCCGGGACCGCCGGTTCTCCCGGCGGGTTTCGGGAAACAGGCTCGAGTACGCGGCGGTCTTCTCCGCGATCTCCGGGGCAATTCCGATCCGCGACGGGGACTGCGACAGGCGGTTTCCGAGCACCCGGCATTCCGACGCGTACCGGGCGAGGATCAACTCGCGGTGGCGCGCGAGCGTTTCGCGGATCGTCTGCGCCGTGACGTTCGGGTTCCCGTCCATGTCGCCGCCGACCCACGACCCGACGCGGAGGAGCGGCGGCACGTTCACGCCGAATCCGAACGTGTCCTGCACCAGGTCCTCGAGATCCTCCTGGAGGACCGGCGCGACCCGGTACAGCACGTCGGTGATGAAGAACAGCACGTGCTCGCGCTCGTCGGCCACGGTCGGCCGGTCCGCGAGGTGCTCCTCGGTCTGCCACGCCGTGGTGATCTCCTCGCGGATCCGCCCGAGGTACGAGCGCTCCTCCGGTATCGTGCGGCGCGTGTCGAGCCGGTCGACGAGGATGCGGGCGATGCGCTGCTCCTTGTCGAGGATCACCCGCCGGGTGGCTTCGGTGGGATGGGCGGTGAACACCGGCTCGATCCGGACGCTGCCGATCAGCGCCGCGACCTCTTCGGGTGTCCAGGCGCCCCCGCGGTCCGCGGCCAGCCGGGGGAGCGTGTCGGCGAGGCTTCCGGGCTGCGGCGGCCCGCCGGCAACCCGGAGGACATCGCGCCGGCGCCGGATCCGGTGCACCTTTTCCGCGAGATTGACCACGAGAAAGTAGGTGGAAAACGCCCGGACGAGCTCCGTGGCCTCATGCGCGGTGAGCCCCTCGAGAACGGCCGCCAGCTTTTTCTCCGCGCCCGCCTCCCCCTCGCGCCGCGCGATCGCCGCGGTCCGGGCCGCCTCCACCCGTTCGAACAGGCCGTTCCCCTGCTCGCGAAGCACCTCCCCGACCATCGCGCCGAGCCGCCGGACGTCGCGGCGCAGCGGGCGGTCGGTGGACTTGAAGGGGACGGCTTTTCTGCGTGGCGACATCG
>CAZQVN010000081.1:0-12171 GCA_964596775.1 uncultured bacterium | reverse complement strand
TGGCCGAGCATGACGGCCTCGGCCTCGATGCCGCCCACGCCCCAGCCGACGACGCCGAGACCGTTGATCATCGTGGTGTGCGAGTCGGTGCCGACGAGCGAGTCGGGGTAGGCGCGCCGTCCTTCCGCATCCGGCGCGGTGAGGACGCCGTGGGCCAGGTACTCGAGGTTGACCTGGTGGACGATGCCGGTGGCCGGCGGCACGACGCGGAAGTTGGAGAACGCCTTCTGCCCCCAGCGGAGGAACTCGTAGCGCTCGCCGTTTCGCTCGAACTCGATCTCGGCGTTCCTTTCCAGCGCGGCGGCGCTCCCGAACAGGTCGACCTGGACGGAGTGGTCGATGACGAGGTCCACCGGAACGAGGGGGTTGATCTTCTTCGGGTCGGCGCCGAGGCGCTTGACGGCGTCGCGCATGGCGGCGAGATCGACAACGCAGGGTACCCCGGTGAAGTCCTGGAGGATGACCCGGGCCGGCTTGAACGGCACCTCGGACGGTTCGCCGGGGGCTCCGCTCCACGCGGCCAGCCGGGCCACGTCGTCCTCGGTCACCTGGTATCCGTCGCAGTTCCGCAGCGCGGACTCCAGGAGGACCTTGATCGAGAACGGCAGTTTTTCGATGGAAGTGTTGAATCGTTTCGACAGGGCGTCGAGGCGGTAGATCTGGAATGATCCGGCGGGTGTCCGGAGAGCGACGCGCGCTCCCAGGGAATTCGGGTCGGTCTTCATATGGGCGTTCCTTTCGTTTCCGCCGGCACACAGGGCCGGCGAGTGAGAACGCGGGGACTCACAGGGTCCCCGTACTGTTGCGGCCAGTATAACTCTTTCATCGGAAGGCGGGAAAGGGAGGATTCGGGAAATCTTCCGACCGGGGGGGCGCCCGTCGCGGCGGGGAGCACGGCGGACGCTCATCGGTTCGACCTTGGCTTCCTTGCTGTCGAAGGCGGTCCGTCGCGCTTCCGGAGGATGGAGGCGGCGGTGATCTCTGCTAGTATTCGAATTCCGCCGACAGGGAGGATCCGTGAACGTCGAGATGGTGGGGAAGGTACTGGAAGTGCTCGAAAGGGAAGCCGTGGTCCCGAATCTGCATGGCCGGTATCCGGCGATTCACGAGGCGAATTTTCAGGCCTTCCAGCGGGCCCGCGGCCGGAAGCCTTGATCCGGATCCTCACATCACCCCACTCGGAAGCGCGCCTGGTCGCCGCGCGCAAGTTCATTTCCGGCTTTCCTCCCGGCACCGAGATCCTGCTCGTCGGGGCCACCCGCGACGCGGCCGACGACCTGGCCCGCGGCATGGCCCGGACGTCCGGCGCGCTGTTCGGCGTGCACCGGTTTTCGCTGACGCAGTGCGCCGCACTGTACTCCGCCTCAGAGACGGCGCGGAGCCGCCTGGCGCCGCTGTCCCGCACCGCTGCGCAGGCGCTGGCGTCCCGGGCCGTGTTCCGGGCGCTCGCCGCCGACCCCGAGGCCCCGTTCAGGGACTCGGCACGGTTTCCCGGGTTTGCGCGGGCGGTGGAGTCCACGCTTTCGGAACTCCGGATGGCCGGCGTCGATCCCGGTCGGATGGCGGAGGTGGAGGCGGATCGATTCGTGGCGCCGCTGCTCCGCGAATACGAACAGGCGCTCGCGGACGCACGGCTCGTCGACCGCGCGGACCTCTTCCGAATCGCGGCACGCGGCGTGGCGGAAGCTCCGGAGGGGTCGCCGGGGCGCGGGCCGCTCGTCCTGCTCGATGTTCCGGTGTCCACGAACGCCGAGGCGGAATTCGTGACGGCGCTCGCCCGGGCATCACCGGAAGTCCTGGCGCTCGTTCCCGATGGCGACCGGGGCGTTCCGCGGGCGCTGGCGGCGGCGGGGGATGTGTCGGTCCTCGAGGCGGGGCCCGCGGACGACTCCGCCCTGATGCGGCTACGGAGAAATCTCTTTGCCCTGGACGTCGCCGACGGCGGCGGCCTCGATGATTCCGTAAGCCTGTATTCCGCGCCGGGAGAAGGGCGCGAGTGCGTGGAGATCGCGCGGCGCGTGCTGGAGGAGTCGCGCCGCGGCGTGCCGTTCGACGAGATGGCGGTGCTCGTCCGGAATCCGTATCTCTACTGGGGTCACATCGAGCACGTGTTCCACCGCGCGGGCGTGCCGTTCCACTTTTCCCGCGGCACGCGGCGGCCGGATCCGGCCGGCCGCGCGTTTCTCCTCCTGCTGAGCACGGCGTGTGATGGATTGTCCGCGGTGCGCTTTTCCGAGTACCTGTCGCTGGGACAGGTGCCCCTGGAGGAGGGGGGCGGGGAGGTGGTTCCCTGGCGTCCGCCCGACGACGAAACCCTGCTCCCCGTGCGCCCGGACCCGGACCCGGACCCGGTCGCGGATACGGCCACCCGGTCCATTCCCGCCCCGTGGAAGTGGGAGCGCCTCATCGTCGAATCCTCCGTGATCGGCGGCGCGGACCGCTGGCGGCGGCGCCTCGAGGGGCTCGGAGCCGAAATCGATCTCCGGATAGCGGCGATCCGCCGTCTCGACCCGGACCGGCCGGACATCGACCGGCTGCTCCGCGAGCGGGAACAGCTCGATCATCTCACCCGATTTGCGTTGCCGATGATCGAGGAACTCGCGGCCCTTCCCGGTTCGGCGCCCTGGCGCGACTGGCTGCCGGCACTGAGAGCGCTGGCGTCGCGCGGCGTGTCGCACCCGGAGCGCATCCACGAACTGCTGGCCGAACTCGAGCCGATGGGGGACGTTGGACCGGTCACGCTCGGCGAGGTGATCGAGGTGCTTTCGGATCGCCTGACCACGCTCGATCAGAAACCGCCCCCCTCCCGCTTCGGCCGCGTGTTCATCGGAACGCCGGAGCAGGCCCGCGGCCGCTCCTTCCGGGTCGTGTTCGTTCCGGGACTCGCCGAAAAGATCTTTCCGCGGCGGCCCCACGAGGATCCGCTGCTCCTCGACACGCTGCGGCGGTCCGTGGATCCGGCCCTGCCGGTCCAGGACGACCGGGCCCACGACGAGCGGATGCGCCTGAAGCTTGCCGTCGGCGCCGCGGTCGACCGCGTTCATCTGTCCTACTCCCGGTTCCAGATGTCGGACGCGCGCCCCCGCGTTCCGTCGTTCTATGCCCTGGACCTTGTCCGGGCCGTCACCGGAGAGGTGCCCGACTACGAGGCGCTGGAGCGGGAAGCGGCCGGCGCCGGGGGGGCCTGGCTGGCCTGGCCCGCGCCTGCGGATCCGGCACGGGCCATCGACGACTTCGAGCACGACCTTGCCGTCCTGAAGCCGCTGCTCACCGGCCGCCCGGGACCCGCCACCGGCGGACGGGCCCGCTACCTGTTCGAGCTCAACGATGTCCTGAAGGATGCGCTGACCGCCCGCTGGCGACGCTGGCAGATGACGGCCTGGACACCGTACGACGGCCTGATCCGCCCCGGGCTCGACAACCTGGAGAACCTGCACGACCGGCGGCCGGTGCGGAAACCGTACTCCGTTTCGATGCTGCAGAAGTTTGCCGTCTGCCCCTACCAGTTCCTGCTCGCCTCCATCTACAGGTTCGAACCGCTGGAGGCGCCGGAGTCGATCGAGCGGATGGATCCGCTGACGCGGGGCTCGCTGTTTCACGAAGTCCAGCGCGATGTCCTGCGCGACCTCAAGGCCGCGGGCACGCTCCCGCTCCACGAGCGCGACCTGCCCGGCGCGTACGCTTCGGTGGATCGCCATCTCGACCGGATCGCGGACACGTACCGGGATCGCCTCGCCCCGGCCATCGACCGGGTGTGGCGGGACGACGTCACGAACCTCCGGGTGGATCTCAAGGCCTGGCTGCGCGACGTGGCGCAGGGGGAGCACGACTGGACGCCGCGTCACTTCGAATTCGGGTTCGGCCTGACGCCGGACGACGATCACGATCCGGCGAGCGTGGCCGACCCGGTGATGCTCGAGGGGGGCTACCTTCTGCGCGGCGCGATCGACCTGGTCGAGGAGGGGGAGGACGGCAGCCTCCGGGTCACCGATCACAAGACGGGGAGGAACTGGACGCCGTCCGGGCTCGAGATCGGCGGCGGCGAGGCGCTGCAGCCGGTGCTCTACGGCCTCGTTGCGGAGCAGGCGCTGGGCAGGACCGTCCGAGAGGCCCGGCTCTATTTCTGCACGCAGCGCGGCAACTTTTCCGACCGCACGGTGATCCTCGGCGCCGACCAGAAGGAGGCGGGGCTCGACGCCCTCGCGATCGTCGACCGGGCGGTCGCGGCGGGCATCCTCCCGGCGGCGCCGAAGGAGGGGGCCTGCGACTACTGCGATTTCCGGCCGGTCTGCGGGCCGGGCGAGGAAGCGAGGAGCCGCCGGAAACCCCGGGATCTGCTCAAGGATCTCGAGCGGCTGAGGGAGATGCCGTGACGCGACTCGTGGACGCGGACGCCCGCGAAAAGATCGCCGCGGAGCTCGACCGCACGATGGCCGTGGAGGCGGCGGCCGGGACCGGGAAGACGACGTCGCTCGTGACCCGCATCGTCAACGTGCTCGGTTCCGGGCGCACCACCGTCGACCGGATCGTGGCGGTGACGTTCACCGAAAAGGCGGCCGGCGAGCTCAAGCTCCGGCTCCGCTCCGGCCTGGAACAGGCGCGCCGGGCGGACGGCGTGGATCCGGATCGGCGGCGGAACCTGGAACAGGCGCTGTCCCGGCTCGAGGAAGCGCACGTCAACACAATTCACGGCTTCTGCTCCGATCTGCTGCGGGAACGGCCGCTGGAGGCCGGAATCGACCCCCGCTTCGAAATGCTGGACGAGCCCGGGTCGACCCGCCTGTTCGACGGCGTCTTCAACGCCTGGTTCCAGGAGATGCTGGCCGAGCCCGCCGAAGGGGTGCGGCGGATGCTCCGGCGCCCGCTCGGCGGCGAACAGGAAGGGGAGACCGCCGTCGGGGCGCTCCGGAACGCGGCGTGGGAGCTTTCGCAGTGGCGTGACTTCCGGACCCCGTGGCGCCGCGATCCGTTCGACCGCGACGCGCGGATGGACGCGCTCGCCCGCGAAATCGAGGCGGTCGCGCAGCTGACCGCGGCACCGTCGAACCGGAACGACAACCTGTTCCGGGATACCGATCCGGTCCGCCGGTTCCGGCGGGCGCTGGCGATGAAGGAGGAAGCGGTCGGTCGCGACCACGACGGCCTGGAGGCGGACATTGCCGCGCTGGCCCGGAGCTGGCGCGACCGGAGGAAGGGGTACGGTTCGGGCTACAAGAAGGGGGTCGACCGGGCCACGGTGCTGGATGCCGTGGATCATCTCCGGGAGGAACTGGCCCGGTTCATGGAGGCGGCCGAGGCGGACCTCGCGGCGCTGCTGCAGCGGGAACTGCTCGTCGTCGTGGACCGCTACCAGGACGCGAAGGAGCAGTCCGGACGGCTCGACTTCCTCGACCTGCTGATCCGCGCCCGCGATCTCGTTGTCGAAAGCGCCGCGGCGCGCACCCTGTTCCAGGAGCGGATCACGCACCTGTTCGTGGACGAGTTTCAGGACACCGACCCGATCCAGGCGGAGCTGCTCCTCCTGCTCGCCGCCGACGATCCGGCCGAAACGGACTGGCGGAAAATCCGCCCCGTCGAGGGGAAACTCTTCCTCGTCGGGGACCCGAAGCAGTCGATCTACCGCTTCCGCCGCGCCGACGTCGGCATCTATCGCGACGTCGTGGAGCGGCTCAGGGCCTGCGGCGCGCTCTGCGTGGAACTGTCCACGAACTTCCGGTCGTCGGCGCCGATCCAGCGCGCGGTCAACCGGGCGTTTGCCCCGCTGATGACCGACGACGAGGCCTCGCTCCAGGCGCCGTACGTTCCGCTCGCGCCGGCCCGGCTCGAGGCCCCCGAGCACCCGGCCGTCGTGGCGCTCGCCATTCCGCGCCCGCTCGGCAAGGTCGGAAACGTGACGAACGCCGCGATCGACGCCTGCCTGCCGGACACCGTGGCCGCGTACGTCCACTGGCTGATCCGCGACAGCGGCTGGACGGTGACGGAGCGGGAGGCGCCGGACACGCGGGTGCCCGTCCAGGCCCGGCACATCTGCATCCTGTTCCGCAAGTTTCTCGGCTACACCGGCGACCTCGCGCTGCCGTACGCCCGGGCCCTCGAAGCGCGCGAGGTGCCGCATCTCCTGGTCGGAGGTCGCTCGTTCCACGAGCGGGAGGAAGTCGAGGCCATGACCACGGCGCTCTCCGCGGTGGAGTGGGCGGACGACGAGCTGTCGGTGTTCGGAACCCTTCGCGGGCCGTTTTTCGGCATCGACGACGCCACCCTGTTCGCGTGGAGGCAGCGGGTCGGCCGGTTTCACCCGTACCGGACGCCGAAGGAGGAGGTGCCCGAGGGTCTCGAGAAGGTGGCGCGGGCGCTGGCGTTCCTGCGCGAGCTCAACGCGCGCCGGAACCGGCGCTCGGCGTCGGACACGGTGTTCCACCTGCTGGATCACTGCCGCGCCCACGTGATGCTGGCGCTTCGGCCGTCCGGCGAGCAGGCGCTGGCCAACGTGTTCTACCTCGGTGAACTCGCCCGCCAGTTCGAGGCTTCGGGAGGGCTGTCGTTCCGCGCGTTCGTCGAGCAGCTCCGGGAAAAGACCGTGTCGCAGAAGGCGGGGGAGGCGCCGATCCTCGAGGAAGGCTCGGACGGAGTGCGGATCATGTCCGTGCACAAGGCGAAGGGTCTGGAGTTTCCGGTGGTGATCCTCGCCGACCTGACCACGAACCTGGCCCGGCGGAACGCCGAGCGCTGGACCGATCCGGAGCGCGGGCTCGCGGCGGTGTCGCTGGCCTGGCTGAAGCCGGCGGAGCTCGTGGACAACGAAGCGCTGGAACTGTCGCGGCAGAACGCGGAGGGAGTGCGCCTGGCCTACGTGGCCGCCACCCGCGCCCGCGACCTTCTCGTGATCCCGGCCGCCGGGGACGGCCCGCGCGACCGCTCCTGGTTCGCCCCGCTGAACGGCGCCCTCTTCCCTCCGGAGGAGGACCGGAAGACGCCGAAGCCGATCCCCGGCGGACCGCCGCACGGCCGGGACACGGTGCTCGATCGGAAGGAGATCCGGCCGTCCGGGACGGTGCTCAGCGGTCTGTACACGATGACGGAGCGCGAGGACGGAGGAGACGGCTACGACCTCGCCTGGTGGGACCCGGCGTCGCTCACCCTCGACGCCGGCAGCGGCGGCGGCCTCCGCCGCGACGATCTGATCTCCCGCGAGGCTCCGGATACCATCGTCGAGGCGGGGCTGGCCGACTACAAGGCGTGGAAGATGACGCACGACGAAACGGTGGCCGCCGGCCAGGCGCCGTCGCTCCGAGTGGCCACGGTCGGAGCGCGCGCAAAGGGCGTTCCGGCGGACGCGGGCGACCTGCCGATGTTCTCCGGCTTCGAGGAAGCCGGCCTCGTGGCCGTCATCGAGATGGAGCAGGAAGCGGGGCGGTCGCGGGGGCGCCGCTTCGGCGCGCTGGTTCACGCCGTGCTGGCCGCGGTTCCGCTGGACGCCGGGCGCGACCTGATCGAGGAGCGGACGGAAACGCTGGCCCGCGTTCTCGGCGCGGACGACCGGGAGGTCCGTTCGGCCGTCCGCGCGGTGACCGACGCGCTGGCCCATGCCGCACTCGACGCGGCGCGCGCCGCGATGGCCCGGGGGGCCTGCCGCCGCGAAACGCCGATCCAGTTCGTGGACGAAGACGGTACGGTCGTTGAAGGAGTCGTGGATCTCGCGTATGAAGAGGAGGGGGGTTGGGTCGTCATCGACTTCAAGACCGACGCGGAGCCGGGCACGATCCCGGCGTACCGGAACCAGCTCGCCCTCTACGTCAGGGGATTGAAGAAGGCCCTGGACCGGCCGGTCCGGGCCGTGCTGATGCAGGTCTAGGAGGCGGATCGAACATGAAGGAATCGCTCGCACTGCTCAAGGAACTGACCGAAGCCGACGGAGTGCCCGGCTTCGAGGACGCCGTCCGGGACATTCTGGTCCGGCGGCTGAAACCGCACGGAACCGTCGAGCGCGACCGGACGGGCGGGTTCGTCGTCACGAAAAAGGGGAAGAGCCCGGCGCCGCGGGTGATGATCGACTGCCACATGGACGAGATCGGCTTCATCGTCCAGAGCGTCACGGCGAAGGGGTTTCTCAGGTTCCTGAATCTCGGCGGCTGGTCGGGTCACGTGCTTGCCGCGCAGCGGGTCCGGGTTCACGGCGACGACCGGGTCCTCGACGGCGTGATCGGCTCCACGCCGCCCCATTTCCTGCCGGCCGACCGGCGCGACAAGGCGCTCGAGATCAAGGACATGTTCATCGACATCGGGGCGGGCAGCCGCGAGGAGGCGCTGTCGTGGGGCGTGCGGCCGGGCGTGTGGGCCGTTCCATACTCGCCGTTCACCCGGATGGAAAACCCGAAGCTCGTGATGGTGAAGGCGCTCGACAACCGGATCGGCTGCGCGCTGCTGGTGGAGGCGATCGCCGGGGCGAAGGCCCACCCGAACACGCTCTGCGGAGCGGGAAGCGCCCAGGAGGAAGTGGGGCTCCGCGGCACCCAGGCCACCGCGCACATGATCGACCCGGACGTGGCGATCGTCCTCGAATGCCCGCCCGCCGACGACACGCCGGGAATGGGGGTCGAGGATCCGCAGGGGTGCCTCGGTTCCGGGGTCCAGATCCGCGCGTACGACCCGACGATGATCGCGAACCCGCGCCTGGTGAAGCTCGTGCTCGACACGGCCCGGGAGGAGAAGATCCCGCACCAGCTGGCCATCCGCCAGAGCGGCGGCACGAACGCCGGCCGCATCCACCTGAACGGGCGCGGGGTGCCGGCGGTGGTGATCGGCGTTCCGGCCCGCTACATCCACTCGCACGCTTCCGTCATGAACATGGACGACTACGCGGCGGCGCGGAAACTGATCCTGGCCCTGATCGCACGGCTGGACCGGAAGACGGTGGCGGGGCTGAGCGGGGCGTAGGGGGGCGGCGGTCCCGGCGGGGCGGAACCGGGAGAGGTCGCCGGGTCGCCGGCGGCCTCGCCTGATCCTCACCGCCCGAGATACAGGATCTTTGCGGCCGCGTCTCCCCGGCCCGAGCGCGCCAGGTAGAGGCCCCGCGGCACGGATGCGCCCGGCGCCCACGCCCACCGGCCCGACGAGTCGGCGCGCAGGACGGCCACCTGCCGCCCGGTCACGTCCGTGACGTGCAGTTCGGCTCCGGACGCTTCCCCCGATCCGGAAGACGCGATCAGGGTGCGGCCGGAAAACGGATTCGGCGCCGCGAACAACAGTCGCGGAACAGGTTCCGCGGGGGACACCGGCACCCCGACGGCCGAGCCGAGCTCGTAGGCCCCCAGGTCGGCCATCCCGTCATCGAGCCGCGTCCGGGTCGTCCGGTGCTTCACGTATTCCAGCACCGGCCGGTGCGCCGGAAGTACGGGCGCCGGCAGCGCCGCGCCCGCATCCACGCAGGGGGACCCGGCCGCGAGCGTCAGGTCATAGGCCGCAAGGTCCTTAAACCCCGGCGCCGAACCCGTCACCTGGCCGTTGTCGATCACGCCGACGGCTCCGCCGCTGTGGGAGTGCACCCAGCCGGTCTTGAACCAGTTCTGCGTGGCGGTGAGGGTGCCGGCGGCGTCGAGCAGCGCCAGCCTGTTTCCGGCCGCCGCGGAAACAAGAACGATGTTGTTGCGGACGTCCGCGGCTTCGCCGCTGCTGGAGAGCCGGAGCAGCGTCGTGTTGCCGGTGCGTTCCGAGATCACCGTGTTGTGATGAAAGTGCAGCGTGCCCTTCCGGTAGCGGGAGGTGTCGCCGGAATCGCCCCCGTAGTGAGCGACCTGGCTGTTGCCGTCGGCGTCGCGCTCGATCAGGATGTTGCCGTAGACGAACGTCTCCCGGTAGCGGGGGTCGTTGATGAGCGCGGCAAAGCCGCTGTCCACGAGATCCAGCTGGCGGTTGCCCCCCTCGATCCAGTTGTTGCGGATGACGGTTCCGGCCGACCGGTCCTTGAGGTTGTTGCCGCCCGATCCGGCCCGCATCGGCCCCATCCGGTTCCACTGGAACGTGATCCCCGAAGCCTCCGTGTAGCTGTTGTGCTCGAAGATCGACCCGACGTTGCCGTTGTCGTGGAGGTGGTTCCCTTCCACGACGAGGTTCGTGGTCTGCGATGCGCAGAAGAAGCCGTTCGAGCAATCGTGCATCACGCAGCCGCGGATCACGATGTTCTGCCCCTTCTCGATGTAGATCGCCGCGGCGTTGTTCGCATACGACGTCAGGCCGCTCCGGCCGGTGAACGTGTTCTGCGGGCGGGCGCTCCGGATCTCGAGGTCCTCGACGACGATCCAGGCCGGCATCGTGTCCGGGGGGTTGTTGGCGCCGCCGATCTTGATCACCCCCCGGTTCTCGTTCCAGAAGTTGAGCGCCGCGCGGGTCGTGGCGCCCGCCCCGTCGATGACCGGAAGGTTGCCCTGGGCGTCCGGGATTCCCTTGACGACGATCGGCTGCGCCATCGTCCCGACCCGGCAGATCACCCACTTTTCCGGGTAGGGGGCGGGGCGGGCGTGGATCAGCACGGAGTCGCCGGGGGCCAGCGATTCCCAGGGAACGGCGCCGATCGAGGTGTAGGTTTCCCCGGGGCCGACGGCATGGACGGTGGCCCCGGCCGGGTTCGCGGCGGCCGCGAGGAGCATGGAGGTCACAGTCAGGATCAACAGCGGGCGCATGGTACGTGCCTTTCGTGATGTCGTCCGGGGCGCGGCCGCGACGCCTGCGGCCCCGTTTCGCGTATCGGGGCGCGCCGCGGTCGGGCGAGGCTCTGCCCGGTCGATTCGCAAGACCCGGGCCACGCCTGGACCTTCCACTGAAAAGTGATGCGAAGACCGTAACAAATACTATCACAACCTGTTCCGGGCTTCGGCCGGATGGCCCGATCTGCGTTTCGATTGCGGTATGCCCTTGTTGCAGTGCAGTGTGAATGCCATCATGCGGCGATGCAGGATCTCACGACGGTTGCGACACCCGAGGACTACGAAGCCTGGATTGCCGTCTACGACTCGAGGCTTGCGGACTACCACCTGTCCGTCCGGGAACTGATGAGCCTGGACGAAAGCGTGCGCTCCGGTGGCCGCCGCAGCGGACGCGTTCTGGTGTTCCGGGACGGCCGGGCGGTCGCGGCGGGATTCTGGTCCGAATCGGTCAACTACTTCGTTCCCGGACGGTTCATGCTGAATGTCGTGGTCCATCCCGGATTCGCCCGGCGCGGGCTGGGAACGGAACTCCATGACGCGCTCGTCTCCATCACCCGGGGGCTGGGGCTCACGGAACTGGCCGCACATGTCTGCGATCACGATCCATCGGGGCCGGCCTTCGCCCGGAATCAGGGGTACCAGGAAGCGGCGCGCGAGCAGGAAATGCGGGTCGACCCCCGCACGATCGACCCGGCCGCGTACGCGGAACGGATCGGGCGCCTCAGGAGCGAAGGGGTTTCCTTCGTGACGCTGCCGGAGCTCAAGGCCCGCGATTCCGGGTGGCTGGACAGGATCTACACGCTCTATACGCAGCTGGACGGCGCCACGCCCTCGCCCGTTCAGTACGTGCCTCCGCCCGTGGAAATCCTGCGCCGCACGGAGATCGAGCCGGTGGACGGCGTGCCCGAAGCGTTCTACGTGGCGCTCCAGGGAAGCGAGTGGATCGGCCTTTCCGAAGTGCGCCGGAGCGAGGAGGGTCCGCATCCGCTCCGCCAGGGGCTTACCGGCGTTCTTCCCGCGCATCGCGGCCGCGGGATCGCCACGGCGCTCAAGGTCCATGTCCTCGAATGGGTCCGCCGGAACGACTTCCGCTCCCTGAGGACCTGGAACGACGCCACGAACGCGCCGATGCTCCACGTCAACGAGTCCATGGGCTTCCGCCTCCATGCCAACTGGATTCTCTACCGGAAGATGATGGAGAACCGGTCGTCCTGACCGGCGTCCCGCCGCGCGATGCCGTCGGCCGGCGTCCGTGCCGGCCGTTCGTCCCCGCCATCGGTACATGTGCGGTCCGAATGCGGGCGTCCAGGCCGTTCCCCTGGAGCGTTCCTGTTGTCGCACGGTCGCGGACCGCACATGCCGTCCGTCGGATCTCGACTCATGCGGTACAATGAACCGCTCCGGGTTCACGCGAATACCATTCACGTGGAGGATACATCTTGCCTGCATCCGAACGCCCCATCGACCGCTC
>CAZQVN010000080.1:0-12383 GCA_964596775.1 uncultured bacterium | reverse complement strand
GGAGAGGGAGGGATTCGAACCCTCGGTACAGTTTCCCATACAACACCTTAGCAGGGTGCCACCTTCAGCCACTCGGTCACCTCTCCGCGGCGGTGAAGGGGAAGAACGTTATCAGACAGGTCGTTCCCGGGCAAGGGGAGCCGGGTTCCCTCCCCCCTTGATCCCTCCGCGGCAATCCCGGACGATATCTCCATGAAACCATCCAGAAAGAAGACTCCGCCGGAAGAACGCATCTTCGTCGAACACGGACGCCGCCACTTCCGACGCTCCTACAGCGTCACGGAAGTGAAGATCGGGGCGGCCGTTCTCCTGGGCCTCGCCCTGATCCTCGCCTGGGTCATCTGGATGGGGCGTCATCCCGATCCGGAGCTGTTCGCCACCGGCGCCGACCAGCTCGCGGACGCGCCGAAGCGCGTTCCGTTCGAGGAAGTGGAGCGGCGCGCCCCGGGAGGCTCGGGAGGTCCCGAGGGATCGGGGGGCGAAGGAAATTACGGCACGGGCGGCGCGCCCTCGTCCGGATACGGCGGCACCGACACCGCACCCCCGTCCGGCGAACGCGGCGCGCTTCCCAAGAGCCTGTCCGCGCCCGGCTGGACGGAAGGCCCGGTGTCCCGCTTCGACGAGACGAATCTCTACGTGAAGATCAACGGGCGCGAGGACTACTACAAGTCGTTCGGCTTCAGGCATCTCTACTTCGTGTCCCTCGTCGCCGCCGACGACGACAACCGGGTCGTGGACATCGAAATGTACGACATGGGGGAAGCGGCGAACGCTCTCGGGGCCTATTCCGGCGAGCGGTCCGCGGACGTCACGCCGGTGGCCGCCGGCGGCGGGATGCACCATTTCGACCGGAACGCATTCTACCTGGCCCGGGGCCGCTTCTACGTCCGCTGCATCGGGTCCGAGGAATCGCCGGCGGTCCGCGTCCAGCTCGATCATCTCAAGACGGTCCTCGAACGGGATCTCCAGGGTGAGGCCCTCCCGTGGGCCTACGCGCTCTTCACGGGCGGCCTCGGCGTGGATCCCGGGCAGGTGTCCTACACGCCGGAGAACGCGTTTTCGTTCGAATTCGCGGACAGCGTCTACTCGGCGCTCCTCAAGGACCAGGAAACGGAACTGTTCGTGGTCCGTTGCGGTTCCTCCGGGGCGGCACAGACACTGGCGGACGCCTTCAACGGCGGTTTTCTCGAGTACGGATCCGCGGTGTCGGGGGGCACGCAGGCCCCATGGACGAAGGACCGCTATCTCGAAGCGGTTGCGGGCGCTACGTCATCCGGGGTATGGTTGATGGGAGTTCGCGGCGCCCCGGATGTCCCCTCCGCCGAAAAGGAACTGGCCCGTCTCAAGAAAGCCGTTGCAACCCTGTCCGCGGGAGGCTCCTCACCGTGACCGAGCGAGACGACAGCAGGCCGCCGAAGCCCGACCTGACCGACCGCCGCCGCTTCCTCAGGCAGGCCGGCCTGATCGGCCTCGCCGCGGCCGGATCCGGATGGGCCGCGCTCGCTCCCCCGCACTGGCCCCTGTCGCTCAAGGACCCGGACGGCGAACGGGGCAAGCCGCAGACGAAGAAAATCCACCTTCCCGAAAACGGCTTCGCGGTCCCGGCCCTCGCCACCGCGTCCGTGCTCGGCGTGGCCCGGGGCACCGACATCCCCGCCATGCTCAGGAGTTCCATCGATTCGATCGGCGGCATCAGCCGGTTCATCCGGAGCGGTGATGTCGTCCTGATCAAGCCGAACGTGGCGTTCGAGCGCCCGGCGATCCTCGGCGCCACCACGAATCCCGAGGTGCTCTCGGCCCTGATCGGGATCGTCAAGGAGGCCGGCGCGCGCGAAGTCCGGGTGGCCGACAACCCGATCGAGTCGCCGGAGAGCTGCTTTCACAGGAGCGGCATCCGGAAGGCCGCGGTGGAAGCCGGAGCCCAGGTCTACCTGCCCACCCACGCCGACTTCCAGGTCCTGAACGTTCCGGGCGCCACGCACATCGAAAACTGGCCGTTCTTCTGGCGGCCGTTCCAGGGGGTCACCAAGGTCATCGGCGTTTCGCCGGTCAAGGACCACAACCTCTGCCGGGCCTCGATGACCACGAAGAACTGGTACGGGCTGCTCGGCGGACGGCGGAACCAGTTCCACCAGGACATCCACGGCATCATCGCCGACCTGGCCCTGATGCTCAAACCCACGTTCGTGATCCTCGACGGCATGCGCGTCCTTCACAAGAGCGGGCCGACCGGCGGCAGCCTGTCCGACGTCCGCGAGGGACGGACGCTCGTGGCCTCCACGGACACGCTGGCCGCCGACGCGTTCGGCTGGAGCGACCTCCTGCAGCGGACCGGCGAGGACCTCCCCGCCTACTTCGCGAAGAGCGCCGCGCGAGGTCTCGGCACCCCGGACTGGAGGAGCGTTTCGCTCAAGGAAGTCCAGGTCGGATGAGGGCGCCCTGGCACCTCAAGGCCTTCCGGATCACCACGATCCGGATCGTGGCGCAGACGTTCTTCTTCGCCCTGTTCATGTTCCTCCTCTGGGTCACCTGGTTCAGCCGGATGGGCGGCTATCCCGTTTCCCTGTTCCTCGAAGTGGATCCGCTGGTGGGGTTCGCCACCGCGCTGTCCACGGGCACCGTGTACCGCTGGCTGTGGCGCGGCCTGTTCGTCCTGATCCCGACGCTCCTGCTCGGCCGCGTCTTCTGCAACTGGATGTGCCCCTACGGCACGATGCACCAGTTCTTCGGCTGGCTGTTCAACATCCGCGGCAACAAGGACAACATCGACAAGAACGCCTACAAGCCGTTCTTCCAGATCAAGTACTACATCCTCACGATCATGCTGGTGCTGGCCGCGTTCGGGTCGCTGCAGATCGGCCTGCTCGACCCGATCTGCCTGCTCGTGCGCACGATGACCGTCACGTTCGCGCCGGCGCTCGACCTGACCTCCCAGACCGCCACCCTGGCCCTCACCGAACGCGGGCTCGGCGGCCTCGCCCCGACCTGGCTGTCGTCCGCGCCGGGCGCCCCCGACCAGCGGGTGTTCGCGGGCGCGTGGTTCGTCGGGCTCCTGATCATCGGCCTCGTGGGGATGAACCTCGTGATCCCCCGCTTCTTCTGCCGGGTCCTCTGCCCGCTCGGCGCGTTCCTCGGGATGCTCTCCCGCTTTTCCCTGTGGCGCATCGACCGCGACCTCACGAAGTGCACCGACTGCAACCTGTGCATGAAGCACTGCGAGGGGGCTTCCGATCCGCAGGCGGCGCTCCGCAAGAGCGAGTGCTTCGTCTGCTTCAACTGCATCGACGACTGCCCGGAGGACGCGCTGACGTTCCGGCTGACCCCGCTCTCCGTGAAGGACCGGATCATCGGGAAGATCAAGGACGGCACCGCCACGCTGTTCGGCCGGAAACTCATCTCGAAGATCCCGGAAACGGAGATCGCCGGTCCGGCGGTGCCGCGGCGGCGCTGGGTGTTCGCCACGCTGGCGGGTGTTCTCGCCTATCCGTTTCTCCGGCTCTCCGCCGCGGTCAACAAGCGCGGCTTCAACGAAAAGGCGATCCGCCCCCCCGGTTCCGTGGCGGAAAACGAGTTCCTCGAGCGCTGCATCAAGTGCGACCAGTGCATCAACGTCTGCCCGACGAACGTCCTGCAGCCGTCCTCGTTCAAGCAGGGCGGTTTCGAGGGGCTGTGGACCCCGGTCATGGACTTTGCCATCGGCTTCTGCCAGCTGAACTGCACGATGTGCAGCGAAGTCTGCCCCACCGGGGCGATCCAGAAGATTTCGCTGGCCCAGAAGCTCGGCACCGGGGATTTTGCCGACAAGGGCCCGATTTCCGTGGGCACCGCGTTCTTCAACCGCGGCCGCTGCCTGCCGTGGGCCATGGAAACCCCCTGCGTCGTCTGCGAGGAGGTCTGCCCGGTCAGCCCGAAGGCCATCGGCACGTACGACGAGGAGTTCACGCGCTGGGACGGCGTCACGGTGACGCTCAACAAGCCCTACATGCGGCCGGAACTGTGCATCGGCTGCGGCATCTGCGAACGGGAATGCCCGGTGATCGACGACGCGGCGGTCTACGTCACCGCCATCGGCGAAACCCGGTCCAAGGATCGCTCACTGCTTTTGAACAGCAACAATTCATGACGGAGGAGGTCCGATGAAGGAGAAGATCACGCGACGGGACATGTTGAAGAAGAGCGCCGCGGCCGGCGCGTTGTCGATCCTCGGATCGACCCTTCCGGCGGGGATCGCGCGCGCCCAGGACGGCACGCCGGCGGAGGACATGGAAAAACTGCCGCAGGTGCCGCGGCGCGTCCTCGGCAAGACCGGCCAGGAGATTCCCATCCTCCTCATGGGGATGGCGATGAAGCTGGACCCGCGCTTCGATCCCAAGCTCGGCGAGGCGATGCGGTTCGGGGTCAACTACTTTGACGCGGCGGACTGTTACGGCGGCGGCACCTGCGAGTCGGCCGTCGGCAGCTACCTGTCGAAGGCGAAAAACCGCAAGGATCTCTGGATCACCAGCAAGAGCGACAAGTACGATCCGAAGGGGCTCGAGGAGACGCTTCTCGTGGGCCTCGAGAAGATGCAGACCGACTACGTGGACATGTATTACCTGCACGGGATCGACGACCTCGGCCTGTTCACGAAGGAACTCGAGGCCAAGGTGGCCCAGCTCAAGAAGGAGAAGAAGATCCGCTTCTTCGGCTTCTCCTGCCACGACGGCAACGTCGCCCCGCTGCTGGAAAAGGCCGCGACCACGCCGTGGGTCGACTCCGTGATGTTCCGCTACAACTTCCGCCAGTACGGGAACACCGAGCTGAACAAGGCGATCGACGCCGCCGCGAAGGCGAACGTGGGCCTGATCGCGATGAAGACGCAGGGCTCCGAGGCGTCGTTCGCCGACGCGTGGCAGAAGTACACGGCGTCGAACAAGTGGACGAAGCACCAGGCGGTGCTCAAGGCGGTCTGGGCGGACGACCGGATCGCCGCGGCCGTGTCGCACATGGACACTCTCGAGAAGCTGAAGCAGAACATCGCGGCGGCGATCGACGACTCCGATTTCGGCGCCGCCGACTTCGAGGCCCTCGAGCAGTACGCCGCGGCCACCCGGGCCTACGCCTGCGACGGCTGCGATCACCTCTGCGGCGCCGCGGTCGAGGCTCCGGTGAAGATCGGGGCCACGATGCGCTGCCTGATGTACCACGACGTGTACGGGGACCAGGCCAAGGCCCGCGAGGCGTTCAACGGCATTCCGGCGGCGGCGCGCCGGCTGTCCGGCGTCGACTTCTCGAAGGCCAACGCGGCCTGTCCGCACGGCGTGGACGTGGCCGCCCACATGAAGCGGGCCGCGGAGGTGTTCCAGGCCTGACCGCATGCCCCGCATAACGGGTACCGGCATTCCGGTGCCGCCGCATGTCCTGTCCGCTTCGAAGGCCCGCGCATTCGCGCGGGCCTTCTTTTCTCCGGCGTTCAGCGGACCGGGGCTCGGTTTCGATCAGCGGCTGCTCGAGTTACGAGCGTCTGGAATCCTTGCCGCCGAGCGCATAGGATTCCCCCATGACCGCGTCCCCCCGGAATCTCGTGCATGTCGCCTGAGCGCGGCTCCCGCCTGCCCCGCCTCGCCCGGGTGATGTTCCGCCGCCTCCGGCACGGATGGCACCGGATCGAACTCCTGCTGGCCCGGAACTTCGGCCTGGCCACCCACGAGGAACGGGTCTTCTTCCTGCTCGTCCCGTCCCTCGGCGTCATGGCCGGGGTCGTCGGATACCTGGTGACGTTCGCGATGGGCAGCGTGCAGCGCCTGCTCTGGGGGCGGTACAACAACATCGTGGAAGCGGCGTCCACGGCGCCCCTCCACGTTTCCCTCGGCGCCCCGATGGTCGGCGCCCTCGTCGTCGGCTTCCTCATCTGGAAGTCGAAGCAGGCGGTGTCCGGCCATGGAATGTCGGGGATCATCGAGGCCATCCAGCTCAAGCAGGGAGAGATCAGTCCGAAGTCGACCTGGCTCAGGCTGATGGCCGGCATCGCCACGGTCGGCAGCGGAGGTTCCGCCGGCCGCGAGGGTCCGGCGATCCGCACGAACGCCATGCTCTCCAGCTGGATCGGGCGAAAACTGGGACTCTCCTCGCATCGGGTGCGGATCCTGGTCGGCTGCGGCGCCGCGGGAGGCATGGCCGCGATCTACAACACGCCGGTCGGCGCCGCGCTGTTCGTTACCGAAGTGCTGCTGGCGAGCTTTGCGATGGAGGTGTTCGGACCGCTCGTCATCGCCTCGGTCCTCGCCACGGTGGTGGGCCGGACCCTGATCGGCCAGCAGCCGGTCTACATGGCCCAGGGATACAGCCTCACGTCGGCGTGGGAGCTCCTGGCCTACCTGGGACTCGGGATTCTCGGCGCGTTCGTTTCGCTGGTGTTTCTGAAAGGGCTGCGCGGAATCGAGGGGGCGTTCGAGAAAACGAAGCTGCACCCGGCGCTGCGGCCCGCTCTCGGAATGGTTCTCCTCGGCGGGCTGGGGCTCTACATTCCCGAGGTCTACGGAAACGGTTTCGAGTCGATCACCCGGGCGGTCCATGAAACGTTCGACCTCCGGATGCTCCTCATCCTCCCGTTCGCCAAGCTCCTGGCCACCGGCCTGACGCTCGGCAGCGGCATGAGCGGCGGACTGTTCACGCCGTCGCTGTTCTTCGGCGCGCTGACCGGCGGCGCCTACGGCTTCGGAATCCATGCGCTGTTTCCCGAGGTCACGTCGTCGTACGGGGCCTACGTCGTGGTCGGCATGGCCGCGATCGCCGCCGGCACGAGCCACGCCCCGATCAGCGCCATCATGATCCTCTTCGAGATGACCGGAAACTACGACCTGATTCTCCCGCTGATGATCGCCAGCATCATCTCCAGCCTGCTGTCGCGAAAGCTCGCCCGCTATTCCATGTACCTGGAACCGCTGCACCGGCGCGGCCTGGTCCAGCTGCGGACCGCGGGCGCCGCGTTCGAGGAGTTTCCGGTGCGCAACCTGACCCGCAAGGACCATGAACTGCTGAAGCCCTCCGACGGGTTCCAGGTCGTCGTGCAGAAGTTTCTCGCCGCGCGCCGCCAGCGGCTGTTCGTGGTGGCCGACGGGCGGCTGGTGGGCGAAGTGTCCCTTCATGAAATCAAGCACCTGCTCGACGAGCAGCAGAGCCTGCCGGGCATTCTCGTGCACGACCTGATGCAGCCGCCTCCCCTGGTCATTCACGAACGGGATGCCCTGAGCCGGGCCACGGAAATCTTCGCGGGCAGCGATCACGAACGGATTCCGGTCCTCGACGACCGGGACGTCTTCAAGGGCTTCCTGGCCAAGCGCGACATCCTGTCGATGTACGCCCGCCAGATGTCCGGGCAGCAGGAACTGCAGACGATGTTCGTGAGCGGCTCCGGCCCCGGGGGAGGAACGGAGCGGATCGACCTGCCCCGGGATTACGTCGTGCGGACCGTCGAACTGCCGTCGGCGCTGGCGGGTCGGACCCTGGCCGAGGCCGACCTCCCCGGGCGCTTCGGAATCCGCGTGATCGACATCCGGAGGCCCACCGCCCCGGAGGACGACGCCGAACACGAACTCGTGATTCCGAACGCCGCATCCCTGCTCAAGGCCGGGGACCGGCTGATCGTTCTCGGGCCGGGAAAGTCGGTGGAAACGTTCGCGGACGGTGCGGACGGAAAGGGCCCCTGACTCCCATGAAAAAGCCGGAACCCGCTTCCGGGCTCCGGCTCTGCACTTCAGACTGGGATCGTCCGGCTACTCTCCGCCGGGCTTCACTTCCTCGATGGTCACCTTCATCGTGACCGGCGTGACCGGGCGGTCGTTCGGCCCCTTCTTCACGTTGCCGATCTTGTCCACGATGGCCTGCCCCTCGACGACCTGGCCGAAGACCGTGTGCTTGTTGTTCAGCCACGGCGTGGCCTTGTGGGTGATGAAGAACTGGCTGCCGTTCGTGTTCGGGCCGGAGTTGGCCATGGCCAGCCGGCCGGGGCGGTCGAGCAGCGTCTTGCCGTCGAACTCGTCCTCGAACTTGTAGCCGGGGTCGCCGGTGCCGGTGCCGAGCGGGTCACCGCCCTGGATCATGAAATCCGGGATCACCCGGTGGAAGACGAGGCCGTCGAAGAACTTTCCCTTCTTCTTCTCCTTCGTCTTCGGATCGGTGTATTCCTTGGTTCCGGTGGCCAGCCCGACGAAGTTGGCCACCGTTTTCGGGGCGCTCTCCGGCAGAAGCTTGCAGACGATCGTGCCTTCACTCGTTTCGAAAATCGCGTACATTCCGGGCTCCTTCTTCCACTTGGGCGTTGCGGCTTCGGCGGGCTTCGATGCGGCCACCTTGGCCGGCTGGCTCGCGGCCGCCGGCTTCGAGGTCTGCGACCAGGCCGCCGTCGCCATGATTCCGGTGGACAGAAGCAGCACTCCGGCCGCCAGCCCCCGCTTCGATATCGTCATTCTTCCTCCTTCGTAAAGTGTGATCGTGATGCCCGCGTCGGGCCGTCGATCAGCCCCCCGCCGAGCAGTTTTCGTCCCTGGTAGAACACCGCCGACTGTCCGGGCGTGATGGCCCGGGCCGGCTCCTTCAATTCGATCCGCGCGGCGCCGTCCCCGGTCGGATGCAGCGTGCCGGGAATCAGCCGGCCGCGATGCCGCACCCGCACCTCCACCTCGAGAGGCGCCCGCGGCGTCTCCATGGACACGTAGTTGACGCGCGACGCGCTCAGGCAATCGTGATACAGCCCCTCCTCCTTCCCCACCGTGAGCGTGTTCGTGGCGGCGTCGATCCCGGTGACGTACGTCGGCTCGGGGCGCGCGAGCCCCAGCCCCTTCCGTTGACCGACGGTGTACCGCATCACGCCGTCGTGGGTTCCCACCACCGTGCCGTCCTCGTCCACCATCCGCCCCGGCTCGGCCTGGGCGAACGTGCCGAACCGGTTCGTCAGGAAGTCCGCGTAGTGACCGCCTTCCACGAAGCAGATGTCCTGGCTCTCCGGCTTGTCGGCCACCGGAAGCCCGGCGTTCCGGGCCATGTCGCGGATCTCCGTCTTCCGGTAATCGCCGAGCGGCATCAGGACCCCGGCAAGCCGGGCGCGGGAGAGCCCCCACAGCGCGTACGACTGGTCCTTCGTGTCGTCGACGCCCATGAACATTTCCGGGCCCGTTCCCGGGTGACGGAGACTCGCGTAGTGGCCGGTGGCCACGTACCCGCAGGACAGCCGGCGGGCCTTTTCCATGAGCGTGCCGAACTTGATGAACGTGTTGCAGTTGACGCAGGGATTCGGCGTCCGCCCCTCCATGTAGTCCCGGGCGAACGGCGCGATGACGTGGGCCTCGAACTGCTCCTCGAGATCCACGACCGCGTGCGGGATGCCGAGGACGGCCGCGGTGCCGCGGGCCTCGTCGATGGCCGCCATGGAACAGCAGGCCTTGGCGGTCGGCGCCTCGCGCTGGTAGCACCAGAGCTTCATCGTGACCCCGTGGACGTCGTACCCCTGCTCCTTGAGAAGCAGCGCCGCCACCGCGGAGTCCACGCCTCCGCTCATGGCCACCACGACTCCACCCCGGCTCATCGCACGCACCCTTCCGGGCAGGCGATCCGGGCCAGGGCCGCGGCAAAGCCGTCCACGTCGGCGGCCGTGTTCGCCGCCCCGAGCGAAACGCGCACGGACGAGAACCCGGGCTTCAGGACGCCCATCGCCTCGAGCACGTGCGACCGCCGGTGCGCGCCCGCCGCGCAGGCGGAGCCGGCGGACACCGCGTAACCGGAACGGTCGAGCGCCAGGATGAGCATCTCCTCGTCGTCGCATGGAACGAGGAACTGGGCCGTGCCCGCCAGGCGGTCCGAGGAGGCGGCGACGACCGTGGCGCCGGGCACCGCGGCCAGGACCGCGGCCTCGAGGCGATCCCGGAGAGCCCGGACCGGCATGGCGCCGGACAGGGCATCACCGTTTCGATCCATCTCGCGTCGCACCTCCTCCGCGGCCACCCCGAACGCCGCAATGGCCGGAGCGTTTTCCGTGCCGCCGCGCAGTCCGCTCTCCTGTCCGCCCCCGGAGACGACCGCGGCCAGCGGGGTGCCCTCGCGGACGAACAGGGCTCCGGCACCGGTCGGACCGCCGATCTTGTGCGACGAGAGCGCGAGGAGATCGACCGGCACCGCGGTCACGTCCACCGGCAACCGTCCGGCCGCCTGCACGGCGTCCGAGAACAACCGCACGCCGCGGGCCCGGCAGAGCGCGGCGATCTCCCCGACCGGCTGGATGACTCCGGTTTCATTGTTCGCCGCCATGCAGACCGCGAGCATCGTGTCCGGCCGGAGCGCGGCGGCATAGCGCTCCGGATCCACCCGTCCGGACGCGTCCACGGGAACGGTGTCCACGACCCACCCGGACGCCTCGATGGCCGCGAGCGGCTCGCGGACGGCCGCGTGCTCGACGGCGGTCGTGACGATGCGCCCCGGGAGCGCCGCCGCCCCCGCGAAACCCGCGAGGGCAAGATGACACGCTTCGGTGCCCGAGGACGTGAAGAGGATTTCGTGGGGCCGGGCGCCGATCAGCGCGGCCACGCGACGCCGCGCCGTGTCGATCAGGGCACGGGTCGACCGCCCTTCCGCGTGAACGCTGGACGGATTTCCGGAACCGGCGGCCAGTGCGGCCACCAGCGCCTCCCGGGCCGTCTGCCGGAGAGGCGCGGCGGCATTATGGTCGAGGTAGACCCGCGGCACGTTCCGAATCACCGGCTCTCGAGGACGACCTTCTTGAACTCGATCCTGTCCTTCGGCTTTCCGTTTTCGTCCACGCCGGTGCCGGCAATCCGGTCGACGATGTCCATCCCCTCGATGACGCGGCCGAACACCGTGTGCTTCGAGGCGTCGAGCGAGGGCTGGTCGGCCAGGCAGATGTAGAACTGGAATCCGTTGCCGGCCTTCTCCTCGTTGACGGCATCCGGCTTCCGCGGCGCGCCGACGGCCCCGCGCACGTTCTTGCGGGTGGGCGAGTACTCGTTCGGCACGGGGGGACCGAAGCCGCCCCAGCCGTCGTTCTTCGGATCCTCGTCCTTCGTGAACGGATCGCCGCCGATGATGGCAAAGCCCGGCACGATCCGGTGGATCGTCGTTCCGGTGTACACCCCTTCGCGGATATTCTTCTTGAAGCTCGCCACGTGCTTCGGAGCCGTGTCCGGATAAAACTCGATCACGATCTTCCCGAAGGACGTCTGCAGGATGCCGACCTCCGGCTTGTTGGAAATGATCTGGGCGCCCGCCGGCAGCGCGGCGGACATCACGAGGACCAGGGCCAGAACGAAGGCCGGGCCGCCCGTCAACAGTCGGGTCTTCATGGTTTCAACTCCTCCATCGGAGATTCCTTGTAGCGGACTCCGGCGAGAATCGTCTTGCAGTAGTTTCCGAAGATCGGATCGTTCATCCCCTTTTCCAGGGGCTCGACGGCCTTGCCGTACAGGGCCTGGGCTTCCGTCACCTTGCCCCGGGCCATCAGGCTGTCGGCGCCGACATCCAGCGCGCGCCCCCAGGCCGCGTAGAGGCACCCCTTGTCCGGGGAAACGACGAGCGCGGCTTCCGCGGCCGCGATGGCATCGTCGATGCGGCCGGCGTCGGAGAGCAGAAACGTCAGGCCGCAGTGGGCCTGCGGATCAGCCGGGTTCCGGGCGAGGATGGCGCGATACTGCTCTTCGGCCGCCGCGTAATCCTTGCAGATCCGGGTCAGGAGAAGCGCGAACGCCAGCCTGTCCGTGTTGCGATCCGGATGGGCGGCCAGCAGGCCTTCGTAGGCCTTGCGACCATCCGCGCACTTTCCGGCACGGTAACTCGCGGCGCCGAGACGCGAGCCGATGTCCGGGTCGGTCGCATCCAGCGCCCAGAGCCGGGCAAGGATGCGCACGGCATCCTCGTACGCCTCGATTTCGTCATAGGTCCGTCCGAGGGACCTGAGGATGTCCTTGTCGTCCGGACAGGCTTCGAGACCTTTCTTGTAGGCATCGATGGCCAGGGACACATGCGTCAGCTTGATTTCCGCCTCGCCGAGGAGATACCAGGCCCGGCAGTCGGTGGGGGTGGCGGTGGCCATGGTGGTGGCCCGATCCCGGGCCCGGAGCAGGCGCCCGGCCTGGATGTCCGCCTGTATCTCCTCATGGGTCGCAGCGCCGGCCGCGGCCGAGCAGAGCGTACCCGTCAGCAACACGAGGCCGGCCAGCCATGGCCGGTATCGGTTTCGATCCATCTTGATGACTCCTCTCAGTTCACGATGCGGCGAAGAAGCTGGTTGTTTTCGCGGGCTTCGATGCAGGCGTCGGCGTTGGGATCGATTTCGCAGACCTTGTCCCACCACTTGATGGCCTCGCGGTAGATCTGGGCGTCGGCGAACGCCATGCCCA
>CAZQVN010000079.1:4782-13237 GCA_964596775.1 uncultured bacterium | reverse complement strand
CGATGGCCGTCTTGCCGGTCTGGCGGTCGCCGATGATCAGCTCGCGCTGGCCGCGACCGATCGGGATCATCGAGTCGATGGCCTTGATGCCGGTCTGCAGCGGCTCCTTCACCGGCTGGCGGTCGATGACGCCGGGGGCGTCGCCTTCCAGGACGCGGAACTTGTCGGTGGCGATCGGCCCCTTGCCGTCGATCGGCTGGCCGAGCGCGTTGACCACGCGGCCGATCATGGCGTCGCCGACCGGCACCTGGGCGATCTTGCCGGTGCGGGTGACCGTGTCGCCTTCCTTGATGCCCCGGTCCGAGCCGAACAGGGCGCAGCCGATGTTGTCCTCTTCGAGGTTGAGCACCAGGCCCATGACGTCGCCGGGGAACTTGATCAGCTCGCCGGCCATGGCGTCCTGGAGACCCCACACGCGGGCGATGCCGTCTCCGACCTGAAGCACGTAGCCGCGGCTTTCCACCTCGAGGCTGGATTCGTACTTCTCGATCTGCTGCTGGATGATCGCTGAAACTTCTTCGGGTTTGAACGCCATATTTTCCTGAACCTCTCCGCCGGGCCCGCCCTAAAGGACGCGCACCTTCATCAACGAGTCCCTGAGGTCGTCCAGCCCTCGGCGGACGCTCCTGTCTATGATCTGATTCTCGAACTCCACCACCACGCCGCCCAGGATTTCCGGGTCGACGCGGCTGTCCACTTCGATCGTCTTTCCGGTGATGCGGGCCAGCTTCGTCTTCATGCGTTCCTCGAGCGCCGCGTCCAGCGGAACGGCCGTGCGCACGCGGGCGCGGACGATGCCCCGGTGGGCGCGGGACAACTCGTGAAACGTCTCGAGGATGCCCGGGACCTGGTCCACCCGCTTCTTGCCGAGAACCAGGTGCAGGAACCTGAGCATGAGCTCCGATACACGCCCTTTCAGGGCCTGGTCGAGCAGCTCCCGCTTGGCCTCCGTCAGCACCTGGGGTGATTCCATGTACTTCATGAAGCGGTCGTCCCCGGCGTTGAACGCTTCCAGCGACGAAACGTCCGCCTCGACCTCGTCCAGCTTGCCGGCCTTCAGGGCGGCGTTGAACAGGGCCAGCGCGTACTTGCGGGCGACGATGGAGTCCTGCATGTCCTAGTTCTTCTTCCCGGGCGCCGCGTCCACCTCGGACAGGAATTCCTCGACCAGCTTCCGCTGGCGATCCTTGTCCAGGGTTTCGCGGACCATGCGTTCCGCGGACGTGAGCGCCACGTTGACGATCTCTTCCTTGAGCTTGACCCGAGCCGACTGGTACTCGCGCTCGATGTCGGCCTTGTTCTTTTCCATCTCGGTGCGGGCCCGCTCGCGCGCCTGCGTCTCGATATCCGCGGCCAGTTTCTGCGCCTCGGCCAGCGCCTCGTTCATCTTCTGGCGGGCCTGAGCCTCGATCGTCTTGAGTTCCGCCTCGTACTGGGCGCGGAGCGCGGCCACTTCGGCCTTCTGCGTGTCGATGTCGTCGAAGGACGCCTTGATCTTTTCCCGGCGCTCTTCGAGCATGCCGAGAATCGGACCCCAGGCGAACTTCCGCAGCACCAGAAGCACGATGAGGAAGCCGAAAATCTGGGTAAGGATGACTCTGATATCTACATTCATGAATCGTCTCCAGACAGGCCGTCGCGTTTCAGCAGCGTACCCGCCTTTCGAGGTTCAGGACTATTACCGCGAACCGATCTAGCCGAGCTTCCCGCCAAGCGTGAACATGAGAACGACGACGTAGATCGTAAGGGCTTCGATGAACGCGGCACCGATCACCATGGCCGTCTGGATCTTGCCGATGGCTTCCGGCTGACGCCCCATGGCTTCCATTGCCGCCGAGACGGCCTTGCCAAGCCCGAAACCCGATGCGATGGCTGCCATTCCCAGCGCGAGGGGAAGGCCGATGTTCAACAGATTCAGTTCTCCCATTTCATCCTCCTGCGATGTTTCATGGAGTCAAACGACCCCGATTGGATACCGAAGGGCATCCGGTGACAAAAACGCCGGCCTGGGCCGGTCCTAGTGATGCTCCGCCTCATGTTCGTGATGGGGCAGCATCAGTGCGAAATAGATCGTGGACAAGAGCGCGAACACCATGGCCTGGATCGTGCTGGTCAGCAGGGCCAGGAACAGGAAAGGAACCTGGAACGGCAGACCGACCGGCGAATGGAAAGCCGCCAGCGCCGCGACGCCGAGCCCGACGAACACGGCGACCAGCGTCTCCTCGCCGAAAATGTTGCCGAAGAGACGGAGCGAGAGAGAAAGCGGTTTTGCGAGTTCCCCGACGATGTGCAGGGGGAACAGAAGGATCACGAGCCCCCAGCCGAGGGCATCCTTCGGCTCGCCGGCCAGGTGATACAGGTAGCCGCCGATGCCGTTCCGGCGGATGCCGGTCCACTGGACATAGAGAAACACGCAGATGGCCAGGGCCACGGTCGTGTTGAAGGTGGACGTGGGCGCCTTGAAGAACGGGACGATGCCGATCAGGTTGCTGACCCAGATGTAGAGGAAGAGCGTACCGATGAACGGGACGAAATGACGCCCTTCGAGCCCCAGAAGCCCCTGCACGAAGTCGTCGAGGGCGCTGACGAGCAGTTCGATGACGTTCTGAACGGGCCCGGGGATCATTTCCCGCTTCCGGGTTCCCGCGATGGCGCCGAGCGAAAGAAGAATGATGATGATCCCGGAGATGATCGGCATCTGGAAGGCGGCCAGCAGCTTCGCGCCTTCGGAGTTCGTGTCCGGCTCGCCTGCCGCGGGCTTGTGATATCCCATCGACTTGAGGATGAGATCCACGAACGACACGCTTTCCGCCGCATGGATGGCCTGGTCGGTGAAAGAGTGTTCGCCGTGACCACCGCCATGGGCATCGCCGTGTTCGCCGTGCGCATCGCCGTGTTCGCCGTGCGCATCGCCATGACCGCCGCCGTGCGTGTCGCCATGCGCCGCGCCTTCACCATGGGCGGCCGGCGTGCCGTGAGCATCCCCGTGTCCGGCATCGTGACCCTGTTCGTGCCCGGCCGGCTGGCCGGCATCATGCCCCTGCGCGGGAGCCTCGCCCTGCTGCTCGGCGAGAAGAACGCCACCCTCCTGTTCGGCATGGGCCGCCCCCGAAAAGGCGGTCGCCCCGACCCAGACCGAAAGCAGGAGGATGAATCCAAGAGCGCGGACGGAGACGCGGCGCATCAGCGGCGCCCTCCCTGGTTCGCCATCGGGCGCGTGAACCACTCCGATTCCAGGAGCACCCGGGACAGCGACTTGAGAACGATGACCGCCAGCACGAGCGGCACTCCGGCGATGACCGCCAGGGCATTCGGCTTCATGAAGATCAGGAACAGCAGGCCGGCGGCGTACAGCGAAACCTTCAGCAGGCCGGCCAGGGCCAGGCGATCCAGCCGGGCGCCCTCCGGGCGGGTGGCCTCAACGAGAAGCAGTCGGAGCGCCCAGAAACCCAGGGCACCCCAGAGCGCGCTCATGCCGAAGTCCAGCCCGACTTTCCAGCCGAAATAGAACGCGGCGATCACGCCGAGGCCGAGGCTCAGCACCACGGATGTATGGAAAACCCTGTTCAGGAATTGCGGTCCCATTTCGATTGTTCTCTTTTTCACAAGCGATTCCAAAAAAAAGACGCGACGTTACGGGCGGCGGTCAGGGCCCTCACTTGCGCGCCGGACGACGCGGACGACTTCGCGGACTCCGGCCACGGCCCCGACACCCAGAAAAACCCAGACGAGAAAGTGTGTGTTCAGCCATCGGTCCAGGAGTTTTCCCAGACCATATCCGATCAAGGGTGAGACCAGGAGCAGCATCGGGATCGTGGTGAGCAGCCCGACCTGCCGCATGGATTCGTAGCGTTCGCGCGGATCTTCCTTCATGGGCCACTCCTTGATGTCATGGCCCCGCCCCCCTCAATTGGAGGATGCAGGTTAATGGGTGAGGCGCGGTCCGTCAACCGTTGAGTTGTCGAGAAAACGGCAAAGGGCGGGCTCGGCGGAATAATCTGCAATTATAAATGATTCAATAGCTTGCGTTGATCTTTACTTCGGAGGGTGGCGGTGGGGCAGCGTTCGGCGGACGAGGATCAGTCCCCGCGGGCGACCCACGGATCGCCGTTCCGCAGGGCGGCGATCAGGATCTCCGCGAATCCGGGGTCGAAGCGTTTTCCGGCCTCCCCGGACAGGATCCGTTCGATTTCGGGGGTGGAGAGCGGGCTGCGCCAGGGCCGGGCGCTGGACATGGCGTCGTATGCCTCCGCCAGCGCGAGGATGCGCGCCGGCCGCGGAATCGCCTCTCCCTTGAGGCCGGAGGGGTACCCGCCCCCGGACCAGGCCTCATGGTGATGCCGGACGGCCAGGGCGACCGCCTCCGGCCAGCCGAAGTCCCGCGCGATCTGCGCCCCGGCGAGCGGATGACGGTGGATCTGCTCCCACTCCGCCGGGGAGAGCGGTCCCGGGCGCGACAGCAGATCGATGCAGGCCGGGGTATACCCCGTGTCGTGGAGATATCCCGCGGCCCGCAGGTCGTCGATCTCTCCCGCCGGGAGGCCCGCCGAGCGCCCGATGTCCGTGGCCAGACGCGCCACGCGCCGCGAATGGCCGATCAGGAACGGGTGAGCGGCTTCGATACGGTCCACGAGGCCCGCCATGGTCTGAAGGGCGCGACGACGTTCCTCGCCGCGGCTGCGCCCCACTTCGAGGAGCAGCCCCAGTGACGAGGCGATCAGCGAAAGGCTGTCGAGATCCGTCGGGGCGAGCGTGCCGCCACCCTCCCGCTCCGACAACGCGATGAACCCCCGCGTTTCGCGGCGGACGACGACGGGCACGGCCATCACGAATCCCGCGGCGGTCAGAATCCCCGCTTCCCATGCCGTTCCGGGAATCCGGTCGAACTCCTCGATGCGGAGCGGGCGGTCCGAGGCGGCAAGGATCCGCATGAACTCCCCGGACGCGGGTATCCGGAGATCACCGCCCCTTTCCCCGGCCGGGCCGAGGCGGCCCGCCGCCGTGAACCAGGCGGAATCGAGACCGGCGCGCTCGAAGAGCCCCACCCCGGGTGTTTCAAACAGCATGCTGATGTGCCGCAGCGCCCGGTCACGAAGGTCCGGGCCGGGCAGACCGGGATCCACCGACCGGTTGAAGTCGATGATGGCCCGCACGCCGACCATGCGCTCCTTGAGATGCTTCCGCGCCTCGTCCTGGTCGGCCTGGGCCCGGCGCACGGTTCCGGAGAGTTGTTGATTGGAGAGGGCCAGCGAGCGGTTTTCCTCGAGGCGCTCGAGCGTGCGGCGGATCCTGAGCAGGATGTCCGGCGGAGAAAACGGGCGCGACAGGCACTCCTCCGCGCCGATGTCGAGGGCCGACCTCGCTCCCTGGGCGGGCGGGCCGTCGGACAGCGCGATGAACGGAATGCGCCGCCCCAGGCTCCCGTCCCGGAGCATGGTCCTGAATTCGCTCGCGCCGGCCACGGCCAGGCCGAGATCGATGATGACCAGGTCCGGATTCGTGCGGCGCAGGCGGGCGATCGCTTCGTCATTGTCCGAAGCCACGCCGATTTCGAATCCCCCGCCGGAAAGCATGAACTGGAGCTTCTCGCAGACGCCGGAGTCGGCATGGACGAGCAGGATGGTCGCCACGGGATCCTTCTTCTTCTGGCTGATCGTCACTGCGTATCCTCCGACCCGGTCGGTTCCACTCCGTTTTCGGGTACGAGATCCGTATCCGACAGCACCTTGACATCCGCGCCGCCGAAGCGCTTTCTCACGGCCGCCACCTCACGTTCCACGTGCCCGCCGGCCGACCGAGCCCTGCCCATGGCGGTCAGGCACTGCTCGAGCGAAAACCGCGCCTCGTAGGACTCGCGCACCGCCTCCTTCAGCCGCTCCCGGGCCGGATCGAGTTCCTCCCGCGCCGCATCCCGCGAATCCAGCTCCGCCGCACGGGCGACCAGCGCCAGCGCCCGGCTCATCGTGACGAGCGACCGGTCCAGCGCCGCTGAGCCGGCCGTCATCCGGCGGTCCGCCTCGTCCAGCGGCTCCACCGCCTGTTCGAGATCCTCCTCGATCCGGGACAGCAGCACGGCCGCCGTGTTCCGGGATCGCTGCGCCGACTCGAGAAGCCCGTTGACCGCCCGGACCAGCGATCGCTCCGCCTCCTCCGGGTTGCCCTCGGTCGGTATCGGTCGGAACTGGTCGAACGGCATCTCCTCGATCCTCCTGGCCAGCCGCGTCAGCGTCTCGCTGAGACGCCGGTGCGCAAGGTCCGCCTGCCGGGCCCGCTGACGCCACTCGGCAAGCCGGGTCGCCACCAGCCCGAGATCCCGGCCACCGGGAGCGCCGGCTTCCGAATCATCGGCAGGCGACCCGTCCCCCTGAAGCGCGGCCAGGGCGAGCCCCGCGGCCCGGTCGGGCTCCCGGAACAGAAGTGCGGCGATGAGCGCGCCGGCCGCGGTTCCGAGCAACAGGGACAGGACCGCCGCAGCCGTGTCCGTAGCGAGCGCCGGAGGGAGCGCCAGGGACTCGCGGGTGCCGGGAGTCCGCAACAGCAGGAACACGCCCGCCGACACGGCCGCCGAGACCGTGGCCGAAACGAGGGCGCGCCGGAACAGGCCGGCGGACGGGGCGCTCACTCGATCCACCGCGGTTGCAAATAGCACGGATCGTGCGCGGAGGACGCGCCGTTTGCAAATCGCGAGCAACGGAAAACCCGGGTGATCTGCCCCGACGTCGGGGGAGAACACCGAAAAATCCGGTGTATTCGAGGAGAGTGAGGAGGGTCAAAAGCCGCGCCGGTCGTGGCCTGCGGCGACTTCCGGCCATTGAGGACAACGGGATAGGGGATCGACACCGGACACCCTCCGCGGTGTGGCACGCGGCCTGCTAATCCATATCTCCCGACTGCGCCGCGCGCCGATTCCGGACCTGCGCGGAATCTCGAGGGAGTGTCACGCATGAATCCATCGCGATATCTGTTCGTAGACCTGAAGGATGAATCACGGCGCATCAAACCGTCCTATTTCTTCATGATGCGGTGCCTGCTCTACTCGAAGCTCGAAAGCGGGGCGCTCAAGAATCAGGAGGGAGAGGACGAGGACGTGAACGTGTACCTCGCCCACCTGCTGAACTCGATGTCGGATCCCGAATATATCGAGAATTCGATGCAGTACCTGCACCGCTACGATCACGAGGTGTTCAGGCGTCTCCAGCGTTCCACGGATGCGCGGCTCAAGTATGTCATCTACAAGACGAACGCCGATTTTCTGCTGGTATCGGTCGGTGTTTTCGACAACCCGGCGCAGTGGATGTCCGCCAAGACCGGCCGGAACCGGTGGCACGACCCGAGCGAGGAAGCCTCCATCGGGCGGGGCAAGAGCTACTACCACTTTGCCTACACGTACAGCCAACAGATAAACAGGAGCCATCCGGCCGTAACCGATGTCCTGGAAAAGCTTTCGGTGGGATTCGATCGGTACATCAAGGTCTTGTCGCACATGCGAGGCGAATACCTGGACCTCGTGAAAGCGCTCTCGCAGGGGGAAGTCTATCACCTGGAAAGAACCGTGGACAAGGAAGAGCGGGAGAATGTGCTCAGGCTGAGGAAGGACGCGTTCCTCGACCGCTACCTGGAGTGGCGCCGGAGCGGGTCGCCCGGAGCGCTCGAGGAACTGCGGAAATCGGCCGCGGAAATCCGGGCGCTCGACCCCGAATTCCGGTTTCAGGATCCGGTCACGGACACCGCGCACGATGCCGCCGGGTCGCTGGAGGACGGACAGCCGCACCGGCACTGATATGGAAGGGGCCTCATCCCGGCGCGCCTGGGCCAGGACCCCGACACCTCCTCCCAATCCTCCGAGATACGCAGCACCAGCGGGAGGAGGTCTTTCTTGAGCAAGCGGTCCGGCTCGAAGCGGCCCGTCGCAAAAAAGTCGAGGGTTGATCCTCCCGGACCGCCTTACAGCGGCACGCCCCAAGGGAGATCAACCCTCGCGCCTTTTCGCGCCTGTGCTCAGCATGGAGAGGCCGCGGGCCATGTCGTTGGGGGCTGACCGGCACCGGATGCAGGCTGTTCGTACGGGAAATTTTCGCCCGGTCAGGACTCCTCGAACGCCGGAAGAACCGCCGCACACGCCAGGGCCAGGACGTAGGCGGCCCCCCCGATGATCAGCGATGCGCTGAACCCGAACGCCAGGGCCACGATCACTCCGGCCACGGAACCGAGCACGCTCGCCGACCCGTTGAGACTCCAGCACCAGGGCACCATGCCCGGGGACCACGAGGACACACGGCGCATCATCGTCGGAAACGGCATCCCCATGAGAAGACCCAGCGGCAGCAGGAGGAGCACGGAAATGCCGACCTTGACCGCCACCGACTGGTCCTGGGTCAGCGTGAACACCTTTTCGAGCCCCGCGTTGTAGACGAACACAAGGGCGAGCAGCGCCGGGATCGACATGAGCAGCCAC
>CAZQVN010000079.1:0-4682 GCA_964596775.1 uncultured bacterium | reverse complement strand
CGCGTTGTAGACGAACACAAGGGCGAGCAGCGCCGGGATCGACATGAGCAGCCACAACTTCGCCCGGGATCCGGTGACGGGCCGCGTCAGGAAGGATCCGATCCCCGAGAACAGCAGGATGGAGAACAGCACGACGCTGATGGCGTAGACCGGATGCCCGAGGAAGAGAACGAACCGCTGCATGAGCGGCACTTCCACCATGATGAAGCCGAGCCCGATCATGGTGAAGAACCCGAGCGTGGCGGCCGTTCCCGGCTTGTGCGCCAGGCGGGCCTTCCGGGTGATGAGCAGCGGAACGATCAGGAACAGCAGCGTCAGGGCGAGTACGATCCAGAACAGGGCCAGCAGGATCTTCGCCGGTCCCTGGCCGTACTTCACGCTGAAGTTGCCGGTGTCCGCCGTGTCGAGCTTGCTGAACGGCACCAGGTTGAAGAAGAACGGCTTGTCGTCCGTGGGCGGGTACAGGTTGAACGGCAGCGACTCCAGAAACGCCTGGAGGTTCGGCTCCGTGATCACCTGGTGGAATTCCGGATGATTGTTGATCCGGGGCGAGTGGAGGATTTCCCAGCCCATGACCGCGGCCAGCGAATCCGCCTTGTCCAGCTGCGCGGTGGTGAACGGCGACTTCTTGATGACGGCCAGCCCGTAGCCGCCGGTCTTCTTCGTGACGACCATGATGTTCCGCTCGGGGTTGGCGATGCCGTGCCGTTCCAGCATCGTCCGCCCGAGGCCCGTGACGCGGAGGAGCAGTCCGGCGTAATCCCGGGTCATCACCTGGCTGATCCCGATCATGCCGTCGGGGGTCAGGTGATCGAAGTACTCGTCGAACGCCTCCACGGTGAACAGGTTGTTCTCGGCCATCATGAACGCCCCGGAGGCCGTGGCGGTGAACGTGGTCGAGGACACGAACGAGATCACGTCGTACTGCTCCTTCGAACGGGCGGTGATCGTGCGGCCGTCGCCGACGTGGACCCTCACCTCGGGACGCGAGTAGATGTGGCCGGTCCGCTCGCCGAAACGGTTTTTCGTCCAGTCGACGACCGTCGGGTTGATCTCCACGCAGGTGATGTCCGTCGAACCGAGGCCGATCGCGGTCAGGGCGTGCTGCCCCCCGCCCGACCCGATGTCGAGCACCTTGGCCCCGGGATTGAGGTAGAGCGGAAGCGTCGAGATGTCCGTGAAGATCCAGCTGACCTCGTCCCAGTTGCCGTCGAAGTCGACCGCCCAGGTCATGGCGCTCCGGTCGAGGAGCATCAGGATCTGGCCGTCCGGATAGAAGACGCTGTCGGGGGACTCACCCGGCCGGTAGGAAGGGCGCGTGCTGCCGTCGAACGCGGTGACGCGGCTCATGGGATTCCACTTGACCGCGAGCTTCTTCAACGGTTCGCCCGTGTCGGCGCGGGTCATCTTTCCCTGGTCGATGACGGCAATGACGAACACTTTCGTGACGTTGAGAACGAGCATCGTCGTCATGACCACCAGGAGAGCCGCGCAACGTACCACGTGTGCCCTGCCGGCCCGGACGGAGAACGCCATGGCGGCCAGGCTGCCGAGAACGGCCACCATCAGGATCAGGTCCGGTCCGGTGAAGAACGTGAGGCCGGGAAACACCAGCGCGCATCCGATGCTGGCGCCGACCAGGTCGGCGAAATAGAGCGTGGAGACGCCGCGCGAGTAGTGCGTGAGCGCCAGCGACACGGTCATCCCCCCGAAGAAGAACGGCACCGCGATGATGAGATACGTCAACCCGAGGTAAAGAGCGCCGAATCTCGGGCTGTCCGGCGCGGACGGCAGCCAGTGCTGGATCAGGAAGCAGACCGGAACGGAAACGGCATAGAACTTGGTAGCCCACGACATCTGGACCGCGGCCTTCTCCGGCGGAAACTTGTCCATGTTGAGATAGACGTAGACCCCGGAGACCCCGATGCCGAACAGCGTGATCGACACGACCATGAACGCGAAGTGGTAGTACATGGCCACGGAAAAAATCCGGGTCAGGACGATCTCCTGGAACAGCATCGACATGGCGATGAAAAAGATGCCGAGCAGGAGCGAGCGCGGAAGTTTTTCGGACGGACTGAGGGGTGTGGTCAAGAGTATCTCGTGCTGTTGTCGGCCACGTTGATCAGCGTGGCTCGTAATTCGGAGGTTCCTTGGTGATGGCCACGTCATGAGGGTGGCTTTCACGCAAACCCGCCGGAGAGATCTTCATGAAACGGCTCTTTGCCGCAAGATCTCCGATCGTCGATACGCCCACGTAGCCCATCCCGGCCCGGAGACCGCCGACAAGCTGGTAGACGAGATGCGTGAGGGGACCCTTGTAGGGAACCCGCCCCTCAATCCCTTCCGACACGAGCTTTCGCTTGTCGGACACCTGTGACTGGAAGTAGCGATCGGCCGAGCCCTCGTGCATCGCGGCCAGCGATCCCATTCCGCGGAAGACCTTGTACGACCGGCCTTCCAGGAGAATGGACTCGCCCGGACTCTCCTCCACGCCGGCCAGCAGCTGGCCGATCATGACGGACGAGGCTCCCGATGCCAGGGCCTTGACCACATCGCCGGAGTAGCGGATTCCACCGTCTGCGATCACCGGAATCCCGGCTCTGGATGCCTCGGCATGGCAATCCATGATTGCGGTGACCTGGGGAACTCCGATACCGGCCACGATCCGTGTCGTGCACGAGGCACCCGGCCCCATGCCGACCTTGATGGCGTCCACGCCGATCTCGATGAGATCGCGGGTTGCCTCGGCCGTGGCCACGTTGCCGACGATCAACGGCAACGCGGAAAATTCCTTCTTGATGCGCGCGGCGAGCTCAAGGACGCCCTCGGAGTGACCGTGGGCGGAATCCAGCACCACCACGTCCGCGTGCTGTTCGGCCAGGTGGGCCACCCGGTCCATGGCGTCCGCGGAGACGCCGATCGCGGCTCCGACCCGGAGCCGGCCATGATCGTCCTTGGCCGCCAGCGGGTACAGGAGCTTCTTCTGGATGTCCTTGACGGTGATGAGCCCCTTGAGAACGTTCTTATCGTCCACCACGGGCAGTTTTTCCACCCGGTGCCGGTGCAGGATGGCCTTGGCCTCCTCGAGGGAGGTCCCGACCGGCACGGTGTACAGGGGATCTTTCGTCATCACGTCGGAAACCTTGAGCCCGGGACGCGCTTCGACGAACCGGAGGTCGCGGTTCGTGAGGATTCCGACGAGAACGCCGTCGGCCCGGGTGATCGGCACGCCGGAGATGTGGAACTTCTCCATCATGTCGAGGGCCGAGGAGAGCGGGGCGTCGGCCTGGAGCGTGATCGGGTTGACGATCATGCCGCTTTCCGAGCGCTTGACCTTGTCGACCTCCTCCCCCTGGCGGGCGATCGGGAGGTTCTTGTGGATGATCCCGATGCCTCCCTCGCGGGCGAGCGCCACGGCCAGCTCGGACTCGGTGACGGTGTCCATGGCCGCGGACAGGATCGGAATATTGAGCGTGATGTCCTTCGTCAGGCGTGTGGAGACGTCCACATCCTTCGGGTGGACACCCGAGCGGCCGGGCAGGATGAGCACATCGTCGAATGTGAGGCCTTCACCGACGATCCGGTTCACTCGTCGTCATCCTCGTCCGCCGGCTTCCGCGGGGAGGCTCCCGTGGAGCGGATCGTGAAGTAGTAGTTGATGCCGACCCGGAACTCGGCGAACGAGGTGCTCGAATCCAGGTAGCCGCTGGGAAACCCTTCCTTGTCGCCATTGAACACCTTGTGATACATCACGTCGGTGTTGAGCGCCATCGACGGATTGAGGACGAACTCCCCGCCGGCCTTTCCGTAGAAACCGGGAGAAACGATGCTCCGCTTGCGGTCCGTTTGCGGGTCGCGGGAGATGCGGTCCCGGCCGGAAAGAATCTTGATGCCGTAGGCGCCGACACCGGCCCCGAAGCGGGGCATGATCTTCGGCTCGCCCGTGTTGAAGCGGTAGTCGAGGCCGAGCGTCACGGGGGTGACGACCGCCACAGTGCCGAGGCCCAGGTCATCACCCCGGTAATCCCCGCCCTCGCCGTAGGCGTTCCAGCCGTATCCGACTTCAAGACTCGTGACGAAGTGCTCCTCCCACGCGTACTTGAACAGGCCGCGCAGAACGGGGCGGATGCCGACGTCCGTGGTGAGATCCTCTCCGCCGGTAAAGCGGATGGCGCCGAGGGCAAAACCGATGCTTCCCTTGCCGGCCAGATCATCGGCCCGGGCGGAAGCGCCTCCAAGGAGGAGTGCGGCCGCGACGGCCGCGGCCATAAAGCTCCGCGCTGAACTGTGACGCATGTAAACCGGTGCTCCTTTCGACGGTAGAGGCTCTGGCCCCTCCCGGAAGTGCCTCCCGAAGGTGTGGAAAGTGAATGACGGAGTATAGATGTGGGGGTTGGGGGTGGTCAATGAGGGGTGGATGGTCCCTTGAATTTCGGGAACGGAGGTGAGCCGGGCCCGTGAACTGACCGTAAGGGGCTATTCCGCTTGACGGAAGCCGGAAATCTCCCCTATTCTTCCGGACTGTTTTGTTGCGGAAAGGCCCGCCTCGGTCCGGACCGCATATCCCACCCGTGGCGGCTTAGCTCAGTTGGTTAGAGCAGCGGAATCATAATCCGCGTGTCCGGGGTTCGAATCCCTGAGCCGCCACCAATTATCCAATGCGTCCGATGCGGCGCCCA
>CAZQVN010000078.1:0-13365 GCA_964596775.1 uncultured bacterium | reverse complement strand
GAGATCACCTGGGCGGTTGCCGAGCCGGCCCGGCGTGATGTTTTCCGTCTGCGACGATCCGATTCCGAGGGGGAGAGTACCGACCTCCCAGCCGGGCCCTGGACGGGTCTCGACATGTATCGATGGAACGATACTGAACCCCCGGCATACGACGCCTCCTACACTCTGATCGAGACTCTTCCCGCTGGCACGGACCGCGTCCACGGGCCCGTCGCCGCCGCAGACCTGGGGACTCCCGGAACGGAGCTCCCGGAGCGGTTGACGCTCGACTGGATCGGGGCCAGTCCCGGAACGGGTCCAATTACGGCCGTGATTAACCTGCCGTTTCCGACAACCGCACGGGTGGGGATTGTTGACCCCGTGGGAAGAGGGGTCCGCTCGTTGTTTCGCGGGTATCTGGTGTCCGGCGTACACGAATGGACCTGGGACGGTCGTGACGACGCGGGAAGGCCTGTACCGTCGGGCCTTTACCTTCTCCGTGCCGAGGCCGCGCGAGAAGTTCAAGTGCGTCGGATCGTGCGATTGAACCCTTAAACGATCACGTGATCTCTGCTCGGCTTGCGTGCCGGCGGAGTTCCGTCCGCCATCTCGGGGGGCCGGGGTTCCGTTCGCCATCGAGGGGGCGTCGCGGAGCCGGCGGAGCCATGGATGGCGGAGCCGTGCGGAGCGCCGAGTGGAGTCGAGGCAGGGATGCCGAGACGGAACGTCCCCCGAGATGGCGGACGGAACTCCGGACCCCTCCGCGACGCGGCCTCGCTCTTTGGGGGGAAGGCAGCGCCCCGAGTTGTGACCCGCCACCCTGCTTCCTATAATCCCCGCATGCCCAACCCATCCGCCGTCCGCGCCCCGTTCCAACTCGTCTCGAAATATTCTCCGTCCGGCGACCAGCCGCAGGCGATCACCGAACTGATGGCCGGACTGGAGTCCGGCGCGCCGTTCCAGACGCTGCTCGGCGTCACCGGGTCGGGGAAGACGTTCACGATGGCCAACGTCATCGAGAAACACGGGCGGCCGACGCTGATCATCTCCCACAACAAGACGCTGGCGGCGCAGCTCTACGGGGAGTTCAAGCAGTACTTTCCGAACAACGCCGTGTCCTACTTCGTGTCCTACTACGACTACTACCAGCCGGAAGCGTACGTGCCCTCCTCGAACACCTACATCGAAAAGGACGCGTCGATCAACGACGACATCGACCGGCTGCGCCTCGCGGCCACCACGAGCCTCCTGTCGCGGGACGACGTGATCATCGTGGCCTCGGTGTCCTGCATCTACGGCCTCGGCAACCCGGAGGCGTATCAGCGCCAGATGCTCTATCTCAAGGTCGGGGACAGGATCGAGCGCAAGGCGATCCAGGACCAGCTCGTGCATCTCCAGTATCAGCGGAACGACATCGACTTCCGCCGCGGAACGTTCCGGGTCCGCGGCGACGTCGTGGAGATCCGGCCGGCCTACGAGGAATACGGCGTCCGGATCGAGCTGTTCGACGACGAGGTCGAGCAGCTGTCGATCCTCGACCCGTTGACCGGCAAGGTCACGACCCGGCTGCCGCGCCTCGCGGTCTATCCGGCCAAGCACTTCGTGACGGAGCGCCAGGAACTGGATCGGGCGGTCAAGGAAATCCGCGCGGAACTGCGCGATCGCCTGGCCCTGTTCAACGCCGAGGGCAAGTTCCTCGAGGCCGAGCGGCTCAAGAGCCGCTGTGAATACGACATCGAGATGATGACCGAGATCGGCTTCTGCCCCGGCATCGAAAACTACAGCCGTTTCCTCGACGGCCGCCGCGTCGGCCAGCGGCCGCACTGCCTGCTCGATTACTTCCCGAAGTCGAAGGACTGGCTGCTGATCATCGACGAGTCGCATGTCACCGTGCCGCAGATCGGCGGCATGTACGAGGGGGACAGGAGCCGCAAGCAGACGCTGGTGGACTACGGGTTCCGCCTCCCCTCGGCGCTGGACAACCGGCCCCTCCGCTACGAGGAGTTCGAGGGGCTGATTCCGGCCACGATCTTCGTTTCGGCCACACCCGCCGACTACGAACTCGAAAAGACGGACGGTGTGGTCGTGGAACAGATCATCCGGCCGACCGGCCTCATCGATCCCGAGGTGCACATCCGCCCGATCGCCGGCCAGATCGACGACCTCATGGGCGAGATCAGGGAGACCACGGACAGGGGGGAGCGCGTCCTCGTCACGACGTTGACGAAGCGGATGGCGGAGGATCTCGCCGATTACCTGCTCTCCGCGGGCGTCCGGGTGGCCTACCTCCACTCGGACATCGACGCCATCGAGCGCGTCGAGATCCTCCGCAACCTGCGCCTCGGCAAGTTCGACGTTCTGGTCGGGATCAACCTCCTCCGCGAGGGGCTGGACCTGCCCGAGGTGTCGCTCGTGGCCATCCTCGACGCGGACAAGGAGGGATTCCTCCGCTCGGAGCGCAGCCTCATCCAGACCTCCGGGCGCGCCGCGCGGAACGTGGGCGGAAAGGTTCTTCTCTACGCGGACCGCGTCACCGGCTCGATGCAGCGGGCCATGGATGAAATGACCCGCCGCCGGGAGAAGCAGCTGGCCTGGAACGAGGAGCAGGGGATCACGCCGATGACGATCATCAAGTCGATCGACGAGGTGATGCTGTCCACGTCGGTGGCGGACGCGGGGCCGGCGGACGACGAGGATCCGGGCCTGGCCTTCCTGCAGCGTCTCGAGGGCACGGACCGCACGGAGATGATCCGTCTCCTCACCGCGGAAATGCGCGTGGCCGCGAAAGCCCTGGAATTCGAGAAGGCGGCCAGCCTCCGTGATCGGATCCGCGAACTGAAGACGGACCCGCGATGATCGATGTCGAGGAGGCGCTGCCGCTCATCCGCCGGGCGCTGGAGGAGGATCTCGGCCCCTCCGGTGACGTGACGTCGCGGCTCCTGATTCCGGAAACGGCCGTGGCTTCCGGCACGATCGTGGCCCGCGAGGCGGGCGTCCTGGCCGGCATCGAGATCGCGCGGCGCGTGTTCGCGGAGGTCGATCCGGCCGTGCGGTTTCACGCGGAGGCGCGCGATGGCGACGCCCTCGTGCCGGGCCGGATCGTGGCCCGGATCGACGGCCCCGCCCGCGGGATCCTGACCGGCGAGCGCGTGGCGCTCAACTTCCTGCAGCGGTTGTCCGGCGTGGCCTCGATCACCCGGCGGTACGTGGAGGCGGTGGCCGGCACCGGGGTGGCGGTGGCGGACACGCGCAAGACGACGCCGGGATTCCGGAGGCTGGAAAAGTACGCGGTGGCGGTGGCCGGCGGTCGGAATCACCGCATGGGGCTGTGGGACCGCATCCTCATCAAGGACAATCACGAGATCGCGGCCGGCGGCGTTGGCCCGGCAGTCCGTGCCGCGCTCGCCGGGCGTCCTCCCGGCATCATGGTCCAGGCGGAGGTGCGCACCCTCGAGGAGGTACGCGAGGCCGTTAACGCCGGCGCCGAAGCGCTCCTGCTCGACAACATGACGCCGGAGGAAGTGCGGGAGGCGGTTGCGGTGATCGCCGCGGCGCGCCCGCGGCCCGAGGTCGAGGTGTCCGGCGGCATCACGCTCGCCACGATCCGCGGCTATGCTCTGCCGGGCGTGGACGTCATTTCCGCCGGGGCGTTGACCCATTCCGCGCCTTCACTCGACCTGGCGCTGGACTTTC
This sequence comes from uncultured bacterium, assembly GCA_964596775.1. Classification (GTDB taxonomy): domain Bacteria; phylum Eisenbacteria; class RBG-16-71-46; order JABDJR01; family JAWXBZ01; genus CAZQVN01. The sequence continues at coordinate 9,693 of CAZQVN010000078.1, read as the reverse complement.
TTCCCGCGGGCGGCTCCGGATGACCGCGATTCCCCATGCCGGCTTCCCCGGGCAGGTCCAGGCGGTCGTGCAGAGATGCGCTCTCGTCACCCGGCTGCATTATCATCCGTCCACGGAGTCGACGAACGCGGTGGCCGTCGATCTCGCGCGCGCCGATGCGCCGCACGGCACGCTGGTTCTGGCCGACGCCCAGCAGGCCGGCCGGGGGCGCCACGGACGGGGCTGGAGTTCGCCGCCGGGGCTCGGACTGTGGTTCTCATGGATCCTCCGACCGGACCTCCCGCTGAATCGGGCCTACCTGGTCACCTGGGCGGGCGCGCTGGCCGCGACCGATGTCACGGCCCGGGCCGCCGGCGTGTCCGCGCGCATCAAGTGGCCGAACGATGTCCAGGTCGGCGGGCGGAAGATCTGCGGGCTTCTGGCCGAGGTCGGAGGCCGGAAGAAGGATCTCGGCTATATCGTTCTCGGCACGGGGATCAATGTGAACCAGGTCGAATCGGACTTCCCGCCGGAATTCCGGGAACAGGCATCGTCGCTGCGCCTCTGCGGAAGGAAACCCGTGGACCGCGCCCTGGCGTTCGCCGCATTTCTCGAGGCGTTTGAATTCGAATACAGGCGTCTCCTGAAGGACGGAGGCGCCGCCATCCGTCGCGACTGGACCCTGCGGTCGAGCGTTCTGGGCCGGGATATCACGGTGCAACGCAACGGGGAGGCGTTTGGGGCGAAGGCCACGGGTGTGAACGAGGACGGCGCGCTGTTGATCGAGCGGAACGGGGTCGTGGAGGCGATCCATTCCGCGGACATCGAACTTCTGAGGGTCAAGGAGTAGCGATATGGAGATTCCCTTCGTCAAGATGGAGGGGTGCGGCAACGACTACGTGTACCTGGATCTCTTTCCCGGCCGGAACGTGGAGGGGCGGCTGCCCGCGGATCTCGCGGATCTCGCGAGGCGCATGAGCGACCGTCACTTCGGCATCGGCGGAGACGGCCTGATTCTCATCCGCCCCTCCGCAGAGGCCGACGCCCGGATGCAGATGTTCAACGCGGACGGTTCCGAATCCGAAATGTGCGGGAACGGGATCCGCTGCGTGGCCAAGTATGTCTACGAGTCCGGACTGGCCCGGCGCACGCCGATGCGGATCGAAACCCTGGCTGGTGTTCTCACACTTGACCTGATCACGAACGGGGATCGCGTCGAACGCGTGCGAGTCGACATGGGAATCCCGCGAACGGAACGCGCGGATATACCGATGAACGGTCCCGGGGGGCAGGTCATCGAGGAAGTCCTCGACGTGGACGGCACGGAAGTGCGGATCACCTGTGTCTCGATGGGCAATCCTCACTGCGTGATCTTCGTTCCGGACGTGGATCTTGCCCCGGTCCGGGAAATCGGCAGAAAAATCGAAATCCATCCGGCCTTTCCCTCACGTACCAATGTCGAGTTCGTTCAGATACTGGGGCCGGGCGAGGTGCGCCAAAGGACCTGGGAGCGGGGTTCGGGGGAAACTCTGGCCTGCGGAACCGGAGCGTCGGCGGTGTGCGTTGCCGGAGTTCTGGCGAAAAGGACACAACCATCTATCCTGAATCACCTTACAGGAGGTGATCTGAGGCTCGAATGGGCGACTGGCGGATCCGTCACCATGGAGGGACCGGCCAGGGAGGTATTCCGGGGTGTCTGGTCCTTGAACGCTGGAGAGTGAGAATCCACCCAAAAGCGTGTCAAAACAAAAAAGGGGCTTGCGGCATCTGTCGTACCGGATTAAACTGGCATCTGGATTATCTCAAGTTCAAGCGAAAATATGAGCTTGAAATGCGCGATGGGAACGGATTTTTGCCGCCCGCCACCGGTTCGTTCCCGCCGGCGTTGCCTGGAAAACGGCCTGAGAAAGGGGGGCTTGGTGGGCACTCCGTATGTTCTTGTCTGCAAGTTGCCCGGTAGTTGCCGGAAATGACCTTCGAAAACAGGACAGCACCCGGCTCGGACTTTCGTTCAAACATCACGTGACACGCAAAGGAGGTTCAGGATGAGGACAGCGGTATTGGCAACGCTGTTGATTGGCCTCGCGACGGCCGCACCCCCCGCGAAGGCCGATGTTTTTCTCGCCGATTTTCAGGGGTTCGACTGGACGTGGCCCATGCCCGGGTGCCTGGATTGCACGGGCCAGTACTACGAAGCTCACGGTTATATCGGTTCCGTCAATCCCACCTATCTGAACTTCAACTACTCGGCCAACGAATACACATTCGCGATCGGGCAGGACCTGTTCTTCGTCAGCGCCGACACGTTCGGCACCACGGTCGTGGCCCACTACACGAACGGCCGCATCTACTTCCTGTGCGACAGCAAGACCACCGGGACAACCGCTCAGTATAATCTCGGCGCCTTCTGCGATCCGTTCTACGACAGGCTTTCGTTCGCCGACGGAGACACGGTGCTCTGCGGAAACTTCACTTCGTTCGACATCGTCTACGACACGACGACCGGCGACGGCAACCTGGCCGGCATGACCAACTGGGTCAGCGGAAGCCAGATCGGAAACGTTCCGGTCGGACAGCGGAACGGCTGGACGTTCGGTGCCATCGGAATCAGCATCGGCGCGTCCACGCCCTGCGGCTATCACTGGCAGGTCGACGGCAACTGCGTGCTCCCGGAACCGGTTCCGGTTGAAAACGCGACCTGGGGCAGCATCAAGTCGGGAACTCGGTTCAAGATTGAGCGCTGACGCCTGTGGCCCAAGGGCCACGGCTTGAAAGGGGGCAGAAATGAAGTTTAGAGGTACATCACTCCTCGCGGCAGCGATTCTGGTCGGCGCTCTGTCGACACAGGCGGAAGCCTACGATCCCTTCATTGACTGGGGTCCTCTGGAGTCGTTTGCGTACGAGCCCAATTTCGTTCTTCCGCACCAGTCCATCGCCGGAAATCCGCTGACGATCGTCGGCAAGGTGGATGCCGGATTCTTCGGTCCGCTTGCCGGAAACACGCTCGGACCCGGTGTGGAGTACACGTTCGTCATCGACCAGCTGACGTCGCAGGGTGGCGTGAACATCGCCAATATCCAGTGGCAGACGAACTACACGGGCGGCGCGTTCCGGTTCTACAAGGACACGACGCCGGATCGCAACTACGGCACGAATCCTCCGAACGCCACGGCGCCGTCCTCGTTCGAAGACGGTGAACTGATCCTGTCCGGCACGCTCAGCAGCTTCAAGACGGTGTCCAATACCGGCAACAACGGCGGCAACTACAACGCCAACGTCAAGTACACCGGTGGAACGCAGCTTCACCTCCTGAACCTCTGTCCGGACGCCAACGGAAACCACGGCCGGCTCATCGGTGTGTGGCAACGCGGGGTCAGCGGTACGCCTGCGGGCTACATCCGCTCCTGCGACGGCAAGTTCGATCTCTGGGAATGCCCCGTTCCGACGGAGAATTCCACATGGGGTCGCATCAAGTCGCTGATCCAGAACTGATTCGATTTTCAGGATTTCAAGGGAAGGGGCCGGGATATTCTCCCGGCCCCTTCTTTTTTATGATCCTTGAATCGTGGATCCTGAGGGATCCACTTTCCCCCGATTCACCCGGCGGTGTGGCGGGCCAAGCCCGCGTTCATGGTCCGGCCGACACCGGGGTGCTCGCTGCCGGAAAGCCTGGGTCGTGAAGACGCAGCCTCAGACTTTCTCGCCCGGCATGCGCACCTCCAGGTAGCGCATGTGCTGTTCCGGGAGCCAGCGCAGGACAACCCGCGTTCCGAGCGCCGCCCAGGGCGCCAGTCGTGATCCCGAGGTCAGGCGCATCGGGTCGTCCGTGAAGAACAGAAGACCGAGGAACAGCACGATGGACAACAGGGCCCCGCGTGCCGCTCCGAACAGGCCGCCGGCCAGGCGGTTCGGAATGGACAGCTTGACGGCCTTGAGCAGGCGTGTGGCCAGTTGTCCGACAAGGTCCGCGAGAATCATCGTCCCGATCAGCATGAGCACGAACATCACCGCGTAGGCGGCCTGCGCGGGCAGCCACCTTTCCAGAACCGGCGACCAGCGGGGCGCGAAGGACAGCGCCAGAATGGTGCCCGCGACGATGCCGGCCAATCCGAGAATCTCCCGGGCGAGTCCGCGGAGGATTCCCCCGATCACCGACAATGCGATGATGACGAGAAACGTGGCGTCCAGCCAGTTCACCTGCGATAACTGCTCCACCAGTGCACCTCACACTTTCAAGTCAGTGGGTCACAGGCCGCGCTCTCCCGCAGCCAGACGTCAATCCGCCGCCAGCATCTCCAGCGTGCGCAGATTCCGGCGATCCCCGGCCACCGGGTCATCCCCCTTGGGTGTCTCGAGAATCTTGGGGATGCCGGCCAGCCGTCGATCCCGCATGATGTAGCGGAACGGCTCCAGCCCCAGCGTTCCCGCGCCGATGTCCGTGTGGCGGTCCACGCGACTGCCGGGCGGATTCTTCGAATCGTTCATGTGCAGGACCCGGAGCCGGTTCAGGCCGACGAGCCCGTCGAACTCTTCGAGAGTCTCCCTGTACGCGGCTTCCGAAGTCAGGTCGTATCCCGCGGCGTGAAGATGGCACGTGTCCAGGCACACGCCGATCCGTTCGTTTCCATCGGCGAGCTCGAGAATACGGGCCAGGTGTCGAAAACGCCATCCGAGACTCGACCCCTGTCCGGCCGTGTTCTCGATCAGGATCATCACGTCGCTGTCGGAGGTCTCGGCGAGCACGCGGGCCACCTCCGTTCCGATCCGGTCCAACCCGGCCTCCTCGCCGTCCCCCATGTGGGCACCCGGATGCGTGACCACTCCCAGCAGCCCGAGTTGTCCGGCCCGTTCCATCTCATCGAGAAACGCGTTCCGTGATTTCGCGCGCAGCGCCGGATCCGGACTGGCCAGGTTGATCAGGTAGGAATCGTGCGACACGACCGGGCCGACCCCCGATCCGGCCAGGGCCGACCGAAAACGGATGACGGCCTCCGGATCCAGCGGCGGTGCCGTCCAGCGGTTCGCATTCTTCGTGAAGATCTGCATAGTCCGGCAACCGGTCTCGACGGCCCGGTCCACGGACCTGTCGACTCCTCCGGCCACGGACATGTGAGCGCCGATGAGCATGGCCGTGCATCTTAATGCCGGAAGGCCGACCCCGCCACCCGGCCACCGGGCGTTGACGCACCCGGGGTGGTTCGATACACTGCCAGTCGCTTTGCAGAACCAGCCCGCCCACATCCGGTCCTTACTGCCGCCCCGGCACGCACACCCCGGCGCGTGGGCTTCGGGATCCCGATACAAACACATACGGTTCGGAACGAAGGGACATCACCATGAAGATATTCGAACGCCTTGCCCGAAACGAGCATGAGCAACTGGTCGTCTGTTCGGACAAGGCCTCCGGCCTGAAGGCCATCATAGCCATCCATGACACGACGCTCGGTCCCGCGCTCGGCGGTTGCCGGATGTGGCCTTATACCAGCGAGGACGAGGCCCTGGAGGATGTCTGCCGGCTGTCCCGCGGAATGACTTACAAGGCCGCGGCCGCCGGCCTGAATCTGGGCGGCGGCAAGGCGGTCATCATCGGGGACCCGAAGAAGGACAAGTCCGAGGCCATGTTCCGCGCCTTCGGTCGGTTCATCGAGGGGCTGGCGGGGCGGTACATCACCGCCGAGGACGTGGGAACGACGGTGCCGGACATGGTGGATGTCCGCAAGGAAACCCATTACGTTACCGGGATTCCCAAGGCGCTGGGCGGCAGCGGCGATCCCTCACCGTTCACGGCGCTCGGCGTCTTCCGTGGCATGAAGGCCTGCGCGCTGTCCGCGTTCGGCACCGACGACCTGTCCGGGCGCAGCGTGGCAATCCAGGGAATGGGCAACACCGGCTGGCATCTCGCGAGACACCTCAGCGAGGAGGGCGCGAGGATCTTCGTGACCGACCTCGACCAGGAGAGAGTCCGGCAGGCGGTATCCGAGTTCGGCGCGGAAGCCATGAGCCCGGATGCCATTTACGACGCGCCCGTCGATATCTTTGCCCCGGCGGCTCTCGGGGGCACCGTCAATGCCGCCACGATCCCGCGCCTCAAGGCGAAGGTGATTGCCGGGTCCGCCAACAACCAGCTGGCGGACGAGGAACAGGACGGGGCGGCGCTGCGAAGCCGGGGCATTCTCTACGCTCCGGATTTCGTGATCAACGCCGGAGGGCTGATCAACGTGGCCAACGAGCTCGTCGGATACAACAGGGAACTGGCCACGACCCAGGTCAACGCGATCTACACGATCATCCGGCAGATCATCGGCATGGCGGAGGCGGAGGACATTCCGACGTACGAAGCGGCCAACCGACTGGCCGAAAAGCGGATCCGCGCCATCGCCTCGACACAGAGCATCCGCACCGGCGGGCAGCGGCCGCACTGACGTGCGCGTTCGCCCGAGCGCCCCGCAGGTCACGCTGGGCTCGAAGCTCTGCGGCTCCCCGCGGAGGCGTCGGTATCAGTCCGTCTCGACGAACCCTTCCATGACGTCGGCCGCCATGTCGAAGCGGTTGAACGGGGGCATCAGGTAGGCCCCGGCCACCATCGACTTGACCTCGGTCAGGAACTCCCTGGCGATCGCCACACCTTCCTGGGCGCCCTGCTCGCCGGCCTTCTGCATCCGGTCCCGGATGGCTTCGGGGACTCTCATCCCCGGAACCTCATTGTGCAGAAACTCGGAGTGGCGGTGGTTGCGCAGAGGCAGGATTCCGACGCAGATCGGAACCTTGAGACTTTCGGTGCGCTTGAGGTAGCTCTCCAGATCCTTCGGATCGTAGAGCGGCTGGGTGAACACGTAGTCCACCCCCTGGGCCACCTTTTCATGAAGACGCTCGACGTCACGGTCGAGATCGACGGCCGTGGGGTTGGCACCGCAGCCGATCAGGAAGGACGTCGGCCGGTCCACCGGCTTGCCTGCGAGATCCGTGCCCCGGTTCAGGCAGGCGGCCAGGCGGATCAATCCGATCGCGTCCAGGTCGAAGACGTCCGAAGCCTTGAGATAGTCGCCCCGCTGCACCGGGTCGCCGGTGATGAGCATCAGGTTCCGGATCCCCAGGGCATGCGCGCCCATCAGCTCCGACTGCAGGGCGAGGAGATTCCGGTCCCGGCAGCAGACGTGAATGATCGGGTCGATCCCCGCGTCACGCTGGATGATGTGCCCCATGGCCATGGGGGCCATGCGCGGTCGCCCGAGGGGGCTGTCGGCGATGTTGATGGCATCCGCGCCCTTCTGGCGCAGCATGAGCGCCCCCTGCAGGTACTTTTCCAGGTCGTGGCCCCGCGGAGGATCGATCTCCACCGAAACGACGAAGCGACGTCCCAGCTTTTCGCCGAACGAGGACCGTTCGCCGGCGGTGGCGCCGGAGGGGAGCGGATCGGGTTCGAAGACCTCGATCGGGCCGCTGTCGGCTCCCTGCGACGGGGTGCGCGGACCCACCTTGATGCCGGCTCCGGCCCGGCGGATCGCCGACACGTGTTCCGGCGTCGTTCCGCAGCACCCGCCGATCAGCGAGACTCCGGCGTCGGCGAGCTTCCGCGTGTACTCCTCGAAGTATTCCGGCGTAGCCAGGTAGAGAAACCGGCCGCCGACGAGGTGGGGGAGACCGGCGTTGGGCTGGGCGGCCAGCGGCAGCGGAGTGGCCGCGGCGATCTTTTCGATCACGTCCAGAATGCCCTGGGGCCCCACGGAACAGTTGGCACCGATGGCCGCAACGCCAAGGTCGGTGAGCTTCCGGGCGATCTCCGCCGGCTTGTTGCCGATGATCGTCTTTCCCTCCTCGGAGAACGTCATCTGGGCCACGATCGGAAGGTGCGACGCCACCGCCCGGGCCGCCGTCACCGCCCGCAGCATCTCGTTGAGGTCGGACATGGTTTCGATCACCAGGAGATCCACGCCCCCCTGGGCCAGCGCCTCGATCTGTTCCCGGAAAGCCGCTTCGGCCTCGTCCGGAGGGATGACGCCGATCGGCGCCAGGGGCTTTCCGATGGGCCCCACGGCGCCGGCCACGTACGCGGAATACCCGGCCTCGGCACGGGCCAGCCGCGCGCCCTCGAGATTGATGTCGCGGGCCTTGGCCGCGATCCCGTGCTCGGCCAGCCGGTAGCGGTTGGCCCCGAACGTGTTCGTTTCCACGATATCGGCGCCGGCGTCAAGGTAGGCCCGGTGCACGCGACGGACCACATCGGGCTTCACGAGGTTCATCCCGTCAAAGCACTGGGTGAACGGGATGCCCTCCGTGTAGAGCATCGTGCCCATGGCGCCGTCAAAAACGAGGAATTCGCGCCCGAGGGCTTCCTGGAAGGGCTTTCTGCGCGCCGGTGACGTCGTTTCGGTCAAGATCGATCTCCTGCTCGTGTCCGGGGGGGTAAAAGCGAATGAAGAGTATAGGCCATGAGAGGAGGCCGGGCAATTGCGGTTTCCGTCAGCCGGGGCGGGAGAACAGGCGGCGTCAGGCTCCGGGGGCCGCGCCGTCCGTTTCGACGAGCGCCTCGTGAAGAGCCCGGACCGCCCGGGGCACGTCCGCCCGGGTCACCAGAAACGTGAGGGACAGGGCGCCGGACGTCATCGACTTTACGTGGATTCCTGCCCCGGCGAGGGAGCCCAGGGCCCTGGCGGTCCATTCCGCGGCATTGATCACGGCTCCGCCCACGACGGACACGGCCCCCACGCTGGAGTCGCGACGGAGCGCCCCCCCGGCGGCGGCGGCCATTCCTTCGGCCGCGGCCAGCAGCGGATCCGAATCCGGACGGTCGGGCATCGTGAACGCGATGCCGAAGGTGCCGTCCGCTTCCGGAAACTGGTGCAGGCTGCCCGGCCCGAGGCTGGACTCCGCAAGCCGCGACATGATGGCGATGGCCGTGTCCGGCGACTTCAACCCCGAGAGCCGGACTCCGACGACCCGATCCTCCGCCGTCACCCCGACAACTCCCCTGTCTTCCATGGACATCTCTCCGTCGATGAGGGTGCCCGGTCCGTCCCGAAGGCTGTTCAGTATCCGGAGCGGCATGCGGTGATTCCGGGCCACCTCGACCGCCCGGGAGTATACGACGCCCGCCCCGCGCGAGGAGAACTCGAGCATGGCGTCGAACGTGAGCCGCGGGATGTGCCGCGCGCCGGGAACGATCCGCGGGTCCGCCGTGAGCACCCCGTCCACGTCCGTGTAAATGGCGCACTCCTCCGCCCGGAACGCCACGGCCAGGGCCACCGCGGACGTGTCGGAGCCGCCTCGCCCGAGCGTCGTCACTTCCTTTTCCGGGCTGACCCCCTGGAACCCGGCCACGATCACCACCCGCCCCCTGGCGATTTCGTCGCGAATCCGGAACGGCTTGACGTCCCGGATTCTGGCCCGCCCATGACCGGAGTCGGTGATGATGCCGCTCTGGGATCCGGTAAACGAGATGGCGGGACACCCCGCCGCGTTCAGGGCCATCGACAGGAGGGCCATGGATATCCGTTCGCCGGCGGTCAGCAGCATGTCCATTTCGCGGCGGTGCGGATTGTCGGTGATCCGGGCGGCCAGGCTCAGCAGGTCGTCGGTGGTGTCGCCCATGGCGGAAACGACGACCACGAGGTCGTGTCCTTGCCGGCGGAGCGCGGCGATCCGGTCGGCAACCGCGAGAATTCTCTCGATGGTTCCTACGGACGTGCCGCCATATTTCTGAACGAGCAGGGTCAA
>CAZQVN010000077.1:8499-13757 GCA_964596775.1 uncultured bacterium | reverse complement strand
TCCCGCCGGCGCCGCGCGGCGTTCCGCAGATCGAGGTGACGTTCGACATCGACGCGAACGGCATCCTCTCGGTGTCCGCGCGCGACAAGGCCACCGGCAAGGAGCAGAGCATCAAGATCCAGGCGTCCAGCGGCCTGTCCGAGGACGAGATCAAGAAGATGGTGAAGGATGCCGAGCTGCACGCCGGCGAGGACAAGAAGAAGCGCGAAGAGATCGAGGTGCGCAACGGCGCCGAGAGCCTGGCTTACCAGTCGGAGAAGCAGCTCAAGGAATTCGGCGACAAGGTCGACGCGGACACGAAGGGTAAAGTCGAGGCCGCGATCGAGCGCGTCCGGGAAACGCTGAAGGGGGAGAACATCGAGGAGATCAAGTCCGCCTCCGAAGCGCTGACCACGATCTTCCACGAGGTGGCCGGCAAGATGTACCAGCAGGCCGGCGACCAGGCGGGTCCGGGCGGCCCCGGCGGACCGGGAGGACCGGGTGGACCCGGCGGTACCGGCCAGGCCGGCTCCGGGGAGAAGAAGGACAAGACCGTGGACGCGGACTTCGAAGTCGTGGACTGACGATTCCGCATCGTCGGGATGAAATGGCAAACCAGGCGGGGCGGGGTCCGACCGGACCCCGCCCTTTTCTTCATGGAGGTGCTCGATGTCGGATCGAAAGCCGAGGCTCGTGGACACGATGGTCGGCTGGATACACCCTCAGGTCATGGTGTTCCTGGGGAAGGTGCAGAACCCGATGACCGGAAAGACGGAGCGCGATCTTCCCTCGGCGCGCCTGCTCATCGACCTTCTCGCGGAACTCGAGGAAAAGACGGAAGGTCGCCTCGAGGAGGGCGAAAAGCGTCATCTCAAGACGGCGCTCACGGAGCTCCGTCTCAATTACCTGGATGAAATGAACCGCCCGGCAACCGCGCCGGACGAGGAACGTACGGGAGAGGTGCCCGGGACGGCCGGAGCCGGCAGCAATGATGAGGCACAGCCGGCAGGTACCGGGAGCGACGCCGATGCGACGTCGTCGTCGTCGGAAAGCGATCACCCGGCATCCACGGAGAAGCTCTCAGAAAAGTAGTCGTCCGAGCATCATGAGGGATCATGGCGAACCGAAATCTGTACGACACCCTGGGCGTGAAGCAGAATGCCTCGCCGGCCGAGATCAAGAAGGCCTTCCGGGCGCTCGCCAAGCGCTATCATCCGGACGCCAACCGGAATGATCCCTCGGCGGAGACCCGCTTCAAGGAAGTGAACGAGGCGTACGAGGTTCTCCGTGACGAAAAGAAGAGGGCCCAGTACGACCAGATGCTCAAGTACGGCGCCTACGGCGGGAATGCCCGTGGCGGAGGATACCGCCCGGCGGGCGGCGGCCATCCGGGTGGAGGTTTTCCGGGCGGTTTCCCGGGTGGAGGTCCGGGAGGCGGCACGTTCCGCATGGAGGATCTGTTCGGAGGCGGAGCGGACGCGGGCGGCTTCGGGGATCTGTTCGAGCGGATCTTCGGGCGCGGCGGCATGCGCCAGCCGGAGAGCCGCGACATCCGGGCGCGGATGAACGTGCCGGCCGGGCTGGCCGAATCCGGCGGCTCGGCCCGGTTCACGGTGGAACGGGAAGGTCCGTGCGGAACCTGCAAGGGAAACGGGGCCGCTCCCGGAACGGCCGCGGATTCGTGTCCGGCCTGCGGGGGGCAGGGGCGCATCGTTCAGAACCGCGGCGGCTTTTCGGTCAGCCGCACCTGTCCGAACTGTTTCGGCAGCGGGCACATCATCGTCACTCCCTGTCCGGCCTGCGGTGGATCGGGGTCCGGGCCGGTACGGAAGAACATCAAGGTGACGATTCCGCCGGGAACCCGCGACGGAAGCGAACTGCGGCTCCGGGGCCTCGGGCAACCCGCCGAAGCGGGGCAGCCGGCCGGCGACCTGATCCTGGAGCTCCACGTGGACGGACAGCCGCCGTTTTTCCGGAGGGAAGGCCTCGATGTCGTGTGCACGGTGAGGCTGACACCGGCCCAGCTCGAAAAGGGGGCGGGGGTGAAGGTCCGGACGCTGGACGGAAAGAAGGTCCTGGTCCGGGTTCCGGCCGGAACGGAGTCCGGCGCCCGCCTGAGGCTGCCCGGACTGGGGCACACCGAAAGGGACTCCCAGGGAGACCAGATCGTGGAGATTCTCGGGACGTCACCGCGCGCGAAAGGCGGCAGGTAGACGTTCCGGCTGCCTCCGCGCGCCGCTACAGCCCCGGCTGCGGGTGTACGGACACGACCCGATAGACGCGCGTGTCCTCGAATTCCTTCTCCAGCGTCAGTTCCGTGCGTCCATCGAGTTCCATCCGCACACGATCCCGATCGGCTTCCGGATATTCGTCGAGATGCACGACAACATAGTCGACACCGAGCGCCCGAATCTGGGCGATGGCGGCGTTGTCCGGAAAGGATCGCAGTCGGGCGCGGGTGGCAATGGTCAGCGGATGCGTCCAGGCATCGACACCGTCCACCATCCGTCTCCAGTGGTACGTGGAGTAGTACTGGCGGCGCGCGAACGTGAGGGGCATCGGCCCTTCGGTCGGCGCGGCCGGCAGTTCCAGGACGACCGAGGCCGGATCGGTGTTGTTGAACCAGTCGTAAACGGGAGGGGGCCCGGGGAACGGGGCCGGGCTGATGAAGTGAACCGGCGCCAGCGCCATTTCGAAAGCGACCCCGACAATCAGGACGCTGGCCATCCATGTTCCGCGCGGGATGGACGAGAGCGTGATCTCCAGGCGCCGCATTCCGAGCGCGGCGAGGACCGCCAGGCAGAGGCTCATCAAGCCCCCGAAGCGGAGATGGAACAGGATCGCCAGGAGCAGCGCGGCCAGCGCCAGCCCCGTATAGAAGTACGGGCGGTGATCGTCGTCGAAGCGGCCACGGAACATGCGGAGAGCCAGGAAACCGATGAGCGCCATGGCCGTGAACCCCGGGAAGAGCGGGGTGCCCGGCTGGCGGGTGGTCCGGAACAGCGAATGGACGATCCCGGCCTGGGACACCGCGGCGGATTCGTGCGGGATCGGAACCATCCCGGCCGTCGTCTCCTGGTTCAGGGCGAAAAGTTCGACTTCCTGGCTGAGGTAGGGTTTCAGAAAGGGAAACAGGAAGAAGAGCAGAAGTGCGGTGACGGTCAGGAAGTGCAACCGGTGGCTCCACAGTACGGAACTGGACGCCCGGCGCTGGCGGTACACGGCCATGATCAGGGCCAGGAAACTCCCGACCACCAGGTAGTAGAGGCTTACGGTGGACGAGAGGACCTGCACCAGCGCAAAGAAGGCGCCGAGGTAAATGAGCCGGCGGCGCCGATCCTCCAGGTAGAGGTGCCCGATCAGGAGAATCCACGGCAGGCCGTGCAGGGCCAGGGTTCCGAGATCGCCGATGTGATCGATGCGGAACGGCGAGAACCCGTAGAGAATTCCGGCAATGAGACCCGCCCGCACGGAGCCGGTAACCTGCCGGGCCAGAAAATACGCGCCGGTTCCCGCAAGCGTGAACGAGAGGACCAGGGTCAGGTTGTAGGTGAGGATCGGATGCGCCAGCGTCCACTGAAACGGAGCCATCATCACGGCCACGCCGAACAGGTGTTCGCCGAACGCCAGGGTTTCCACGTGCGGATAGAAGTTGTTCGCGTTGAAGTAGCCGAACGGCTGGTTGGCCAGGGCATGAATGCCCCAGTTCAGGATGTAGAGCCCGGTCAGGGCGTCGGCGCCGTCGCCGGACGTGGGAACGAGCGTCGTGAAGTTCCGGGCGAGCGGCCACGCCATCAGGAGAAAGAGCGCCGCGAAGAAGGGCACGACGAGGATCAGTTCACGCCTGGTCGAGTTCACGTGTTTCCCCGGGGGACAAGGAAGCGGCTTGTCGAAGTGTACCGCTTCCCTAATAATACCCAAACAGTCCAGTTTCGCGTTCCGGGGGCCTCTGGAAGCCGTCCCGGACGCGCCGGGAATCGGGGGGCGGTTCCCATCACCGCAGTCACCGCAGAACAGGGCGTTCCAACTTGACCGAAGATCGGCACGTTTTCGAGGAAGTGTCCGCGTTGCTGACCGAGCAGCGCAATCCGCGGACGACCGATCTGGACGTCCTGTCCGTGCGCGAGATCCTCGAAAAACTTTCGGCCGAGGACCGGACCGTTCCGGACGCGGTGGCCGCGGAAATCGACTGGATCGAACGGGCCGTCGATCTCGTCGTGGCCGCGTTCAGGAGCGGCGGTCGCCTCATCTACGCCGGCGCCGGAACGAGCGGCCGCCTCGGCGTCCTCGACGCCGCGGAATGTCCGCCCACGTTCGGCACCGATCCCTCCATGGTCCAGGGGATCATCGCCGGCGGCGCCAGGGCGCTCGTCAGCGCCGTGGAAGGCGCGGAGGATCGCGGGCAGGATGCGGAAGCGGCTCTCGACGATCTGAACGTGGGGCCGAACGATGTCGTCCTGGCGATCGCGGCGAGCAAACGGACGCCCTACGCCCTGGCCGCCCTGAAACGCGGAAGAGAACGCGGCGCGAAAACAATCTTCCTGACCATGAACCCCCGCGAGGGTTTGACGGTGGACGCGGATGTAGCCATCTGCCCGGTGGTCGGCCCCGAAGCCGTGATGGGATCAACCAGGCTCAAGTCCGGCACCGCGCAGAAACTGGTCCTGAACATGATCACCACCACCGCGATGATCCGCATGGGCAAACTGTACGAAAACATGATGGTCGACCTGATGGCCACCAGCGCGAAGCTGGTGGAACGTTCCAGGCGAACGGTCATGATCGTGACGGGTATCGACTATGACGCCGCGGTCAAGGCGCTGGAAGATGCGCGAGGATCCGTGAAGACCGCGATCGTCATGGTTAAGGCAACCGTGAGTCGTGACGAGGCCCTCGAACGTCTGCGAAGGGCCGACGGATTCGTGCGACGAGCACTGGAGGAGAGTTCATGAACTCACATGTACGAGGCCCCGGAGCCCTCATCGAGCGCGAGCGGTGCTCGGGAGGCCGGCGGGAGCCATGGATGGCGGAGCCGGCCGGACGGCAGTGCAGCCGGCACAGGGATGTGCCGGCAAACGTGCCGCCGCGATCGATGAGGGTTTCGGGGCCTGTCCGAACCTTCCTGCTCTTGATCTGTGCAGCGTTCACGATCGCCGGGTGCGGCGCCCCGAAACAATCCAAAGGCCCCGTCACGATCACGTTCTGGCAGTTCTGGGATTCCGCCGTCATTCGGCCGATCCTCGATGACTTCGAAGCCGAAAACCCCGGCGTCAAGGTCG
>CAZQVN010000077.1:0-8399 GCA_964596775.1 uncultured bacterium | reverse complement strand
GTCATTCGGCCGATCCTCGATGACTTCGAAGCCGAAAACCCCGGCGTCAAGGTCGACATGCAGCAGCTGACCTGGCAGAACGGCAAGGAGAAGGTTCTCGCGTCCATCGCCGGGGGGACATCGCCGGACCTCTGCGAGCTTGGGTCCACCTGGTTTGCCGAGTTTGCGGCGAACGGCGCTCTCGTGGACATCACCGCGCAGACCGACACGCTGCGTGATGCTCTGCGCCTCTGGGAAGCCGGAACATATCAGGGGCAGATCTACGGCGTGCCCTGGGTCGTCGGCACCCGCGCGCTGTTCTACAACAAGAAGCTGTTCCGCGAGGCCGGCCTCAACGACGAGTTCGCGCCGGACACCTGGCCGCGGCTGATGGCCTCCGCGAAGGCGATCCACAATGAGAAAGCCGGGATCTACGGCTACGGCCGCGGCGCCGGCGAGCGCTACATCCTCTTCAAGAAGGTGATGCCGTTCCTCTGGAGCAACGAGGGGGAGGTCCTGACCGCGGACGGAACGAAGTCCGACATCGCCTCCCCGGGAAACGTGGACGCGCTGCAATTCTACCTCGACCTCGGTCCGTACTCGCTGACCGAAAAGCAGGACATCCTCGACCAGGCGTTCAAGCAGGGGAAGCTCGGCTCGCTGATCTCCGGGGCCTGGCTGTTCAAGACGATCCCGACCGACGCTCCGGATCTCGAGTACGGTGTGGGCCTGGTGCCGCGGCCGGACGATCACTGGGGCACCCATCGTTCCTTCGGCGGCGGCGAGCTGCTGGTCGTGTTCCGGAACTCGAAGAACGTGGACGCCGCCGTCAAGCTCGCGGCGTTCCTGGCCCGCGCCGACAACGCGCTGGCGCTGTCCCGCGCCGCCAAGAGCGTGCAGCCGGCGGCGAAGGGGCTCGAGGACGATCCCTACTTCAAGGAGCACCCGGGCGAGGGGGTCTTCCTGTCGCAGCTTTCGCTGGCCGTGTTTCCTCCGAACATTCCGAAGTGGAGTTCCATCGAGGCCGCCGTGGAATCGTCGGTGGAGCGGGCCCTGCACGGTGAACTCTCCGCGGAGGAGGCGCTGAAGCAGGCGGACACCGAGATCAACCGGATCCTGGCGGAACCCTGATGCGGGGTGCCGGGCGTCACGGCGCATCCACGTTCGTGTTCCTGCTGCCGTGGCTGCTCACGTTCGGCATCTTCAGCCTGTACCCGCTGCTCGACGCGCTGTACACCTCGTTCACGAACTACAATCCGATCCAGGCCGGGCCGCGGCAGTTCATCGGCCTGGCCAACTACGAGCGCCTGCTGCGCGATCCGCTGTTCTGGAAGTCGCTCGTCAACACGCTGATCTTCGTGGTCGGCACGATCCCGCTGACCACCGTGTTCGCGCTCCTCGTCGCCCTCGGCCTCAACCGCCGCATTCCGTTCAAGGGGCTGTTCCGGGCCGGCTACTTCATGCCGACGATCGTGTCCATCGTCGTCGTGTCGCTGATCTTCAAGAACTTCTACTCGCCGTTCGGCTTCTTCAACGAGATCCTGAAGACGGCGGGACTGTCCGCGCACCCCTGGCTCCAGGATCCGAAGACGGCGCTCGGCGCGATCATGTTCATGGATGTCTGGGCGGCCATCGGCTACTACGCGATCATCTACCTGGCCGGCCTGCAGGCGATCCCCGCCGAGCTGTACGAAGCCGCGGAAATGGACGGCGGCGGCGGGTTCCGCAAGCACCTGTACATCACGCTGCCGCTGCTCAAGTCCACGACGCTGTTCATCCTGGTCATCAACACGATCCGTTCGTTCCAGGTGTTCATCGAGATCTTCGTGATGACCCGCGGCGGCCCGCTCGATGCCACGCTGACGACGGTGTTCTACCTGTACGACAAGGCGTTCACCGGGTTCGACCTCGGGTACGCGAGTGCCCTGGCCTACGCGCTGTTCCTGGTGACGCTGGGGGCGTCGGCGGTGTACGTGCGGTTCCTGCGCGAGAGGGAGCCGGCATGACGGCGTTGCGGGGCGGCGCCACGGGGATCGCGGGTCTCCGCCGCGGCGGGCCGGGAGGGGCGCCATGACCCGTCGCGGCGGAACGTCGCGGGTCGGCGACCGCATCCTCCTCGCGGCGCTCACCGCCGGCCTCGTCACCATGCTCCTGCCGCTGTTCTGGATGGTGGGCACGTCGCTCAAGGCCACCGGCGCCGGTCTCGGCGGCATCAAGGATCTGTTCCCCTGGCCGCTCAGTCTGAAGAATTACCATGACATCTGGGCCAGCGGACCGTTCGGGCGCTACTTTCTGAACAGCGCGATCGTGGCGGTGTTCGTGGTGGCGGGCAATGTGCTGTTTTCGGCGATGGTCGGTTATGCGTTCGCGCGGCGGAAATTTCTGGGCAAGGAGCCGCTCTGGTGGGGGCTCTTGGCCACGCTGATGGTGCCGAAGCAGGTCACGATGATTCCGGTGTACGTGCTGGCGGCGAAGTTCCGGATGATCGACACGTACGGAGCGCTGATCCTGCCGTTCCTCGTGGACGCGTTCAACGTGTTCCTGATGCGCGGCTACATCGAGCAGCTGTCGGACGACATGGAGGAGGCGGCCCGGGTGGACGGGGCGTCGGAGTGGGGGCTGTTCTTCCGGGTCGTCCTGCCGCTGACCCGTCCGGCGCTGGCCGTGGTGGGGATCAACACGTTCTTGGTCAACTGGAACAACTTCCTCTATCCTCTGATCCTGACGAATTCGGAAACGATGCGGACGCTGCCGGTGGGGCTGGCGCTCTACGCGCAGGGGGAAAACTCGGTGGCCTGGGGTCAGTTGATGGCCGGCTCCATGCTGACCACATTGCCGATCCTCATCGTGTTCTCGATTTTTCAGCGCCACATTATAGAGGGGATCACCGCGGGAGCGGGAAAGTGACCGCGCAACTCGTTACGGGAGAACGACTCATGGCTGGAAAGTCTCAGTGTGTGATGTTTGCCGTGGCACTTCTGGCCCTGGTGCCGTCCCTGTCGGCCGCCGAGGATGTGTACGCACGACGCCGGGCCACGCTCGCCGGGCAGTTGAACGGAGGAACCGCCGTCGTCTTTGCCGCCGAGGGGAGCCGCTCCGTGGCGTTCCGGCAGAACCCCGACTTCTACTACCTGACCGGCCTCGACGAGCCCGGCGCCGTCCTCGTGATCTCCCCGTCGCACCCGGTGCGGAAGGAGATGCTCTACCTCCCGGTCCGCGACCCCGACGACGAGATCTGGAGCGGCGAACGCCCGGCCATTTCCGACGCGCTCCGGAAGGAGCTCGGCTTCGAGCACATTTTCCGTGCGTCCGGACTGAGTTCCGGCCTCGGCGCGCTCCTCCGCTACAACCGCGACTTCCACGTGCTGTCCGCCCCGGCCGGACCGGAGAGCAGCAAGCCGAAGGATCTCGAGATCTACCAGAAGATTTCGGGAAACAACCCGGGCGTGTCGATCAAGAACTCCTCGGCGGTGATGGACTCGATGCGGGCGGTCAAGGACGACGTGGAACTGGCGAAGATGCGGAAGGCGATCGAGATCACGTTCGACGGCCTCCGCGCCGCGATCGCCGCCGCGCAGCCCGGAGCCACGGAAAAAGGCGTGGCCGCCGCGCTGGACGCCGCGTTCCGGAAGCACGGCGTGCAGCGTCACGCGTTCGATCCGATCGTCGGTTGCGGCGAACATTCCACCACGCTCCACTATCCGATCCCGTCGGACCGGGTGCTCCAGTCGGGCGACCTGCTCGTCCTCGACGTCGGCGCCGAGTTCGAGGGATACGCCGCCGACATTAGCCGCACGATCCCGATCGGCGGCGTGTTTTCGCCGGAGCAGAAGAAGGTGTACGAAACGGTGCTGGCCGCCCAGGCCGCGGGGATCGCCGCCGCGCGCCCCGGCGTGTCGCTCCGCGGTAATGTCCACGAGGCGGCGCTCAAGGTCATCGAGGGCGCCGGCTGGGGGGATGCGTTCCTGCACGGCGTCGGCCATTTCGTGGGGCTCCAGGTCCACGACCGCGGCGACGCGTTCGGGCCGCTGGCGCCCGGCATGGTCATCACGGTGGAGCCGGGGATCTATCTCAAGGACCGGGCGCTGGGCGTCCGGATCGAGGACGAGGTCCTCATCGTCGACCGGGGTCGCGTCGTCCTGTCGGAGATGATCCCGAAATCGGTGGAGGCCATCGAAGCCTGGGCGTCGGGGCGATCCGTGCCGTGAAGGATCTCCTGGCGAAGATCACCCGCGACGAACGGTTCATCATCGGCCTGATGTCGGGCACCTCTACCGACGGCGTGGATGCGGCGCTTCTGGCCGTGCGCGGCGCGGGGGACTTCACGTCGTGGGAGATGGCGGCGTTTACGTCCACGCCCTATCCCGACGACCTCCGCGCAGAGATCCTGGCGATCCAGGATCCGGACGCGCCGCGGCTGCTGGAGCGGATCGCCCGCCTGCATTTTCATCTCGGTGATGTGTACGCGGAGTCCTGCGCGGCCGTGGCGAAGAAGGCCGGGATGCGGATGGACGAGATCCATCTCTGCGGGATGCACGGACAGACGGTGTTTCACGGCACGGGCGGCGGCGACGTCACTCCGGCCACGCTTCAACTGGGAGAGGCCCAGGTGCTGGCCGAGCGCACCGGCCTTTCGGTCGTGTCCAACTTCCGGGCCCGCGATGTGGCGGCGGGCGGGACCGGGGCGCCGCTGGTACCCTATGTGGATTATCTGCTGTTTCGATCCGACGACGAGTCGCGCCTGTGCCTCAACATCGGCGGCATCGCGAATTTTTCCGCGCTGCCGCGGGGCGGCAGCGCGGGTAACACGATCGCGTTCGACACCGGCCCCGGCAACATGGTCATCGACGCCCTGGTGGCCCGGTACACGGAGGGGCGCGAAACGTACGATCGAGGCGGCGCCCGCGCGCTGTCGGCCGCGCCGAACGGGGATCTCGTCACGGAGTTCATGGCCCACGAGTTCATTCTCGATCCGCCGCCCAAGTCGGCGGGGCGGGAGGAATTCGGCGCGATGTTCGCCGAGCGGTTCGCCATCCGGGCGGAGGTTCTGAAGCTGACCCCGGCCGCGGCGATCTCCACCGCCACGGAACTGACGGTGCGGAGCATCGTGGAGGCGTACCGGCTGCACGTTCTGCCGAAGTGCAGCGCCGACCGGGTCCTGGTCAGCGGCGGCGGCGTGCACAATCATGCGATCATGGGTCGTCTCGGCGCCGCGTTCGATCCGGTGCCGGTGCAGAGCACGAACGACCATGGTCTCGATCCGGACGCCAAGGAAGCGGTGGCGTTCGCGTTGCTGGCCAACGAAACCATTCATGGGCGGGCGGGGAATCTGCCGTCCGTCACCGGCGCGCGTCACCCGGTTGTTCTGGGGGCGTTCGTGGCGGGGGGAGGAGGATGATGAAGAACGCAACGATGACGATCGTGCGGAACATCGTGGTGCTGGCGTCGCTCAGCGTGTTGATCTCCGGCTGTTCCGTTTTCAAGCTGTCGTCGAAGGACGGAGGACTGGTCCAGATGAAGGAGGAGCCCACGTTCCGGATCGCGGTGGCGGTGGACCAGGCCACGCAGGAGCTGACCGCCGACACGGAGTTTGCCGTCCGCACGCCGGGGGCGAACGGCCTGGCCGCGACGTTTCCGGCCGGCACCATCGTCGAGTTCCGCGCCGTCCGCGACGGCATCGAGGTCTGGAAGAAGGGGGGTGGTCGCGAGGCGCACGATCCGGGGCCGCTGACGCTGATTCCGGACAAGGCCGGATTCGTGACCGTGGGCGCCAACCGCTACCGCGGCATGGTGGAGGTGCGGCTGAACCCGCGCGGGTCGCTGACCGTCATCAACCGGGTGCTGCTCGAGGATTATCTGCGCGGCGTCGTGCCGAACGAGATCGCCCACGGCGACCCGGCGCTGAAGGAGGCCGTGAAGGCGCAGGCGGTGGCCGCGCGCACCTACGCGCTGGCCTACCGCGGCCGCAACTCGGCGGAGGGGTTCGACCTCGTGAACACGGTGATGGACCAGGTGTACACCGGCGTGGGCAGCGAGTCGGCCAACGCGGACCGGGCCATCGCGGAAACCCGGGGCATGATCGCGCTGTACCGCGGCGAGGCGATCATGATGAACTACTCGTCGACCTGCGGAGGTCACACGGCCTCGCGCGACGAGGTGTGGGACAAGCCGCCGCTCGACTACCTGAAGGGCGTGAGCGACAAGGGGGGCGACGGCCACTTCTGCAGCAGGTCCAAGTACTTCCGCTGGACGGAAACCTGGGACGGCGACGCGTTCTGGAAGATCGCCCGGGAGAACCTGGTCCGCGAGTACAAGGTGGCGATCCCCGACAACGCGGTGCTCGAGGACGTGAAGATCGCCGAGACCGGCGGATCGGGGCGGGTGCGGATCCTCGAGTTCCGGACGGACAAGGGGGTGTTCCAGGCCCGCGGCGACCGAATCCGCTGGGTCACGCAGCGCCCGGCCGGCGCCGGACCGCTGCGCAGCGTCTTCTTCGAAGCGTCGATCAAGACCTCGAAAGGACGCGTCTCGCAGGTGACGTTCAACGGCCGCGGCTGGGGTCACGGGGTGGGCATGTGCCAGTGGGGCGCCATGGAACGAAGCCGGAGGGGGCAGGACTTCAAGAAGATTCTCGAGCACTACTACAGCGACATCAAGCTCGCCGCGATCTACTGAGGAACCATGTACCTGGACGACGAGGAGGAACGGCTCACCGACTGGCTGTACGGCCTGTCGCCGGAAGTGCGCGCGGCGCAGCTGCTCGTCGTGGCGCCGGACCCCGATGACGATCCGGGCGCGGTGGTCGACTGGCTCGCCGAGAACCAGTACGGCGGCCTCTTCCTGCAATGGCGCCAGCTCAGGAGCCGCGACCTCCTGTTCGAACTCGGCGAGCGCCTGCGCGAAATGACGGACGCCTCGCCGCCGCCGTTCATCTGCACCGACGAGGAAGGCGGCCTCGTGTCCGACACCGCCGTCCTCATCACGACGGCGCCGTCACCGGCGGCGCTGGTGGCCCGGAACGACGTGCAGCTGACCTACCAGACGGCGCTGGCGATGGGGGAAAAACTGCGGGCGCTCGGGTTCAACCTCGTGTTCGCGCCGTCGCTCGACATCAACGCCGAGTCGCGGAACCCGGTGATCGGAACACGGGCCTACGGCTCGACGGCCGAGTCGGTTCTCAAACACGGCCTGGCCACGATCGAGGGGCTGGCCCGCACTGGCCTGATCGCCTGCGTGAAGCATTTTCCCGGTCACGGCGCCACGCGGATGGACAGCCATCTCACGCTGCCCGAGGTGGACGCGTCGCTCGACCTCCTGGCGCACCGGGAGCTGCTGCCGTTCCGCGCCGCGATCGACGCCGGCATCCCCATGATCATGGCCGCGCACGTGTCCTATCCGGCGCTCGATCCGACCGGCGGCCCGGCCACGCTGTCGCCGGAGATTCTCAACGAGTTGTTGCGCGAGGAACTGGGCTACGAGGGGGTCGTCATCTCCGATTCCATGGAGATGGAGGGGATCGCGTCGTCCGGAGATCCGGGGTCGATCGCGATCCAGGCCATCGAGGCCGGTCTGGACCTGCTCCTCTACGGCCTCGACCGGGACATGGCCGCCGTGGTCGCGGATCGTCTCGGCTGGGCGCTCAAGCACGGCGAACTGTCCGAGGAGCGGGTGCTGCAGTCGCTGATCCGCACCGGTCGGCTGCGCCAGTCGATCGTGGCGTCGGAGGAGGCGCTCGACGACGCCACGCGCGACGAGATCCTCGACTACCAGCACGAGGCGCTGCTGAAACAGGTGTCCGCGGAGGGGATCACGCTGCTCGGCGGCGCGGGCCCCGACCTCCCGCTGAAGTGGGAGGGGAAGAAGGGGCTGATGATCGTGCCGACCGCCCGGGAGCCGCGGCTGAACGTGGACATCGCGCATCTCAAGGACCTGGTCGAGCCGCTGGGGATCACGGTGATGGCGGTTTCGCTGGCGCCCGGCGAGGCCGACCGTCAGGCGGTCGTGGACCGGATCCGCACGTCCGACTTCCGTCACGTGATCGCCTGCATCCTGGCCCGCGGTACGCTGCCGGACGAACAGCGTCGCCTGATCGACGACGTCGTGGCCACGGGCTACCCGGTGATCCTGACGGCGCTTCTCGACGCGCAGGGCCTCGCCGACTTTCCGTCGATCCGGACGCGGCTGGCCACGCACGGTTTCGGCCCGCTGGTTCTCGAGGGGCTGGTGGAGGTGCTGCTCGGGCGGCAGGCGCCGAATTCGGGGGGCGGGACGGACGCCCGCGCCTGACCATCGCCCGCCCGGAAATCCGTTTGACAGCCCCCCGGGAGCATGCTAACTTCCCCCGTCCTTAACCAACCATGACCTAAAGGCGGGGTCGTAGTTCAGTTGGTTAGAACGCCGGCCTGTCACGCCGGAGGTCG
>CAZQVN010000076.1:5191-14307 GCA_964596775.1 uncultured bacterium | reverse complement strand
CCCCATGTTCCACTTGAACCCGAAGCCCAGCCCGCCCAGGTAGGTAGGGCGCGAGACCATGGGCCAGCTGGTGGATTCCTCCGCGATCACGGTGGTGCCGGGATAGTCCAGGTGCAGCTGCTCGTTGAGCGTGCGCAGGAAGTCCACCGCCTCCAGGTTCTCCCGGCCGCCGTACTTGTTGGGGATCCACTCCCCCTCCTTGCGGGCATAGTCGAGGTAGAGCATGGAGGCCACGGCGTCCACCCGGATCGCGTCGATGTGGTAGCGGTCGAACCAGAAGAACGCGCTGGAGATGAGGAAGCTCTGCACCTCGCGCCGCCCGTAGTTGAAGATCGAGCTGTTCCAGTCCGGGTGATACCCCTGTCGCGGATCCGCGTGCTCGAAGAGATGCGTGCCGTCGAAGTAGGTGAGTCCGTGCTCGTCGTTCGGAAAGTGCGACGGCACCCAGTCGAAGATCACGCCGATGTCGTTCCGGTGGAGCGTGTCGATGAGGAACATCAGGTCCTGCGGCGAGCCGTAGCGGCCGGTCGGGGCAAAGTGACCGGTCGTCTGGTAGCCCCACGATCCGTAGAACGGGTGCTCCATCAGGGGCAGGAACTCCACGTGGGTGAAACCCGTGTCCCGGAGATGGCGGACGAGCGGCTCGGCGATCTCCCGGTAGGTGAGGGGGCGCTCGGCGCCGTCGTCCAGGATCCTCCGCCAGGACCCGACATGCATTTCGTAAATGGCGATCGGCGCCTCGATGCTGTTCCTGGACGCCCGCGTCTCCATCCAGGCGGCGTCACCCCAGTCGTAGTCGAGTTCCCGGACGATCGAGGCCGTCCGCGGCGGCGTTTCCGCGGAGAACGCAAACGGGTCCGCCTTGTCCACGGAATAGCTCCGGTGCCGCGAGACCACGTGATACTTGTACACGGTGCCCGCCGAGAGCCCGGGGATGAAACCCGTCCAGATGCCCGAACCCTCGATCATCGCGAGGGCGTGGCACGCCGGATCCCAGCCGTTGAAGTCGCCGATCACGGAGACGCCCCGCGCTTCCGGAGCCCACACCGCGAACGTCACGCCGGGAACGCCGTTCCGGACGACGAGGTGCGCGCCGAGTTTCTCGTACAGGCCGAAGTGGGACCCTTCCCGGAACAGGTAGACGTCGTCCGCCGTGATCGTCCCCGGCGCGTCCTCGAGGACATCCGGAGTCGGGTGGTGCGGTTTCTCCATGGACATGGGGCGCGGCTATTCCAGGTGCTTCTTCAGGAACGCCACGGTCGCCGGCCAGGCGGCCCGGGCCGCTTCGAGATTGGCTCCGTCACGCCCGTCCTGGTTCCTGAGGAAACCGTGACCCGCGCCCTCGAAGGTCAGCGCCGTGTACTCCCTGCCGAGCTTCTTCATCGCCGCTTCCGCCGGAGGAACGGTCACGTTGATCCGGGCGTCGTCACTGCCGTACAGGCCGAGGACCGGCGCCCGCACCGTGGACAGCGTGGAGTCCGCCGGCGAAACGCCGTAGAAGACGACCGCGGCGCCGAGATCCGGCCGTTCCGTGGCGTAGCGGAAACTCTGGCCGCCCCCCCAGCAGAATCCGGCCGTGCCGAATTTCCGCGCGGCGGCCGGCAGGGCCGCGGCAAAGTCCCGTGTCGCGTTCAGCCGCGCCGTGACCGTCTCCCCGGTGAGGTCGCGGGTGGCCTTGATGGCGGCGTCGCGGTCCGGAAAGTCTTCGGATCCGCCCCCGTTCAGGCCGCGCCCGGAGAGGAGGTCGGGAACGATGGCGATGAATCCCTCGGCGGCGAAGCGGTCGGTCACGCTGCGGATCCATTCGGTCAGTCCGAACACCTCGTGGATGACGATGACGACGGGCGCCTTGTCCTTCCGCTCGGGCCAGGCCATCCAGGCGTTCATCGTCGTGGAGTCGGCCAGCGGGATCTTCACGTACTCGTGATGCCTGGGGCTCGCTTCGAGGGCCGCCTTCGCTCCCTCCTCGGTGGGAGGAAGAAGCATGTCGGCGCCGAAGCCGGCGGCCGTCGGCACCAGGGCGCCGGCGACGAGAAGTGCCGTCATCATTCGGATCATCGTTCCTCCGTTCCGTGCAGTACCGCCTAGTCCGCCTGGAGCTTTTCGAGGAGTTCGCGCGCCGCCTCCTCGATGAGCGGATTCGGATCGTCCTCGAGGATCATCTGGAGATAGGCCACCGCCTCCTCCTTCTGGTTCATCTCGGCGTGCAGGTAGCCCAGGTGATAGTAGATCTCGGCCAGGTCCCGGCGTTCCTCGGTCTTCGCCAGCTCCACCGCTCTTTCCAGCGTCTTCCGCGCCTCGCCGAACCGCCGCATCCGGGCGAACGTCCAGCCCAGCGTGTCGAGAAAGCCGGCGTTGTCGGGCACGCGCTTGTTGGCGTCCCGGGCCAGGGCCAGGGCCCGGTCGAGGTTCACCCCGGCGTCGGCATAGGCCATGGCCAGGTTGTTCGCGTAGGACGCGTTTTCCGGCGTCAGCTTCGCGAGGTGCTCGCCGACCACGATGCCGTCCTCGCGGTTCTTTCCGCTCATCAGAACGAGAAACACGATCTCGAGAATGTCGGTGTCGCGCACGTCGGGCCCGATCAGGCTGGAAAAGGCCGTGTCGGAGAGCACCGCCGTGCGCAGCCGGGCCACCGCCGAGTCGGGTCGGCCGTCTTTCAGGTAGGAGAGTCCGAGGCGGATCAGCACGGACGGCGCCGTCGGATGGTCGGCGCTGAAGCGTTCCAGCCAGTCGATGGCCTCGGCATGGCGCCCGGCGTGGTCGGCGGCCAGCCCGAGCCCGAGCAGGGCCGCCGGGTGATCGGGCACGTCCTTCAGGCACTTCCGGAAATTGCGTTCCGCGTCGTCCCAGTTTTCCACGCGCACGTACTGCTCGCCGAGGATGCAGGGGAGATTCTCGTCGTCGGCGCCCTCGCGGATCGCCTGCTCCAGGTAGACGATGGCCAGGTCCGGGTGGGCCTGCACCCGGGCCAGCGACAGGCCGAGCATCCGGGCGATCTTGCCGCGGTACCTGCCGTAGCTCGCGATCGGCGTCAGCTCCTGGACGACGAGCCCGTAGTGGCGCAGGTCGAACAGCAGCGAGCCGATGTAGTAGCGCGCGTCCGGGTCCTCCGGGTTTGCTTCGCGGACTTCCTGGAGCAGTCCCAGCGCGTCGTTGATGTTCCCCTGCTTGAAGTAGGCGATGCCCAGGTATTTCGTGTAGTCGAGGCTCGTCGAGTCGAGCTCCGCGGCCTGCTTCAGGTACTCCACGGCGCCGCCGTAGTCCTTGTCCGCGAGGCGCAGCCGGCCGAGATAGAAGAACCGCTCCGGGTGCGGATGGGATACGGCCAGGCTGTCCTCCATCCGTCCGAGGAGCACCCGGGTGGGGCCGTACGATTCGTCCAGTTCGAACGCCTTCCGGAGCGTCTTTTCCGCGCGTTCCACGAGACCCATCTCCGCGTCCATCTCCGCGATCGCTGACAGCGCGGCCACGTCGCCGGAATTCAGGTTCAGGGTCCGCGCGTAGCTCATCCGCACCTCGTCGTCCGAAGCGCCGGACCGGCGGAGCGCCTCCGCGAGCTTCCGGTGCACCTGCGGCACGTCCGGCTCGGCGGCGATCACGGCCCGCAGGGCGGTCACCGCGTCGGCAAAACGCTGCTCGTCGAACGCGCGGGTGGCCGTATCCCAGGAAGCCCGCGCCTGCCGTCCCTTCAGCAGGGTCAGGGCGGGGCCGTTGAACCGGTCGGACAGCATCCGCACGCCGTCCAGCGCCGGCCCGTTGCGCGGCTCGAGGTCGAGCATCTCGCCGTAGATGGCGATCGCCTTGCGCACGAGCTCCGGAGGCGGATCGGTGACCGTCGTCAGCCAGATCCGGTACGCGAGGACCAGCGACTCCCGCGCATCCACCCGGTCCGGGTTCTCGACGAGGAGCCTTTCCAGGACCGGGATGGCGTCGCGGTAGCGCCCTTCCTGGAGATAGGTTTCCGCCTCGAACAGCAGGATGTCCGCGCGGTCGTCGGCAACGGATTCCGGTTCCTGCGCGGTCGCGGCGGCCGTCCCGATCACGGTGAGAACCAGGACGAGAGGGATGAGAAAGAGCGGGGAAAGCCCGGAAGCGCGTTTCAACATCCGGGAAGTGTAGAGGATCGGACGCGGGACCGCCAGCGAACGGGCCGGCGGAAAAAAACGGGCCCGGATCGCTCCGGGCCCGTCTGAACCGGCCTGCTGTCGAGTCGGGTCGTCCGCCCCGTCTAGCCGGTTCTCCAGTCGTCCTCGCACTCGACGCCGCCGTCCACCCACGTCCAGACGATCTTCCGGTACGTCATGGCCACGTCCTCGAGATGGGAGTAGTCGCGCTTCGCCGCGTCCATCGTGATCGGGAACCACTGCTTCATGTCCACGATCACCGCTTCCTCGAGCTTCGTCGTGAAGTAGTGTTCCTGTCCGCCGCCGCCGCTCTGGTTGATCCGGTACCACTTGATGATCACTTCGGAGAGCCGTTCCCCGGTGACGAGCGCCTGGTACAGCTTCGGCGAGGCCTTGTCGATCCGCTTCGTGATCTGCAGCGGGTGATGCACCCGGCGTCCGCTCGCCATGCCCGACTGCGGATCCCGGGGGATCGTGATCTGGTGGCTGAAGGACTGCACGAGACTCGAACCTTCGCGGCCCATCTGGTCGTCTTCTCCCGCCCACGATCCGAAACCTTCGATGGGGCCCTGGGTGACGCCGTTGAACCAGATGTAAATGGGATTTGCCATTGTCCTGTCCTCTGGAGCCGGGGTCTTCGCCGATCCCCCTGATCCATTCAGGGTCATCGCTGCAGGGTCCCGAGTCCTGCTTCAGCCGCTCCATACTGGCTACACTGCGGCTAACGCCCGGCGGCGGCGAACTGCACGAAGATTTTCGGGAAAAGGACGGTTTTTTCTGTCGAACGCCTAACATATTGTCCTACAATGCGTTCAAGGAGGGCACCGAGTGGCCGACACACCGGAGGACATCGAAACCACCGCGCACCTGCTCGGGCGGGTCAAGCGCGGGGACAAGGGAGCCAGCGACCGCTTCGTCCGCCGCTACCTGCCGCTGCTCAACCGCTGGGCCCACGGGCTCCTGCCGCAGAACGTCCGCGACATCTACGACACGAACGACCTGGCCCAGGTGACGCTCATCAAGGCGATGGAGCAGCTCGACAACTTCGAGCCGCAGCGGAAGGGGGCATTCCTGTCCTATCTCCGGACCACGCTGATGAACCAGGTGCGCGACATCGCGAGAAAGAAGAAGCGGCGCCCGGGCCGCGACGAACTCTCGGACGAGATTCCGATCGACGAGCCGTCGAGCCTGGAACGCCTCGAGCGCGGGGACCTCATGCGCCTCTATGAAGCGTCGCTGGCGCGGCTGTCCGAGGAGGAGTACAACGCGGTCGTGCTGCGGATCGAGCACGAGTACACGTACGAGCAGCTGGCGGAAGCGCTGAAGAAGCCGTCCTGGAACGCGGCGCGGATGACGTTCACCCGGGCGGTGATGAAGCTCTCCCGGCGGATGAAGGACTTCGACCGCCCGGCGTAAGGCGGCTACTTCAGCTGCAGGATCGCGCCGCTCATCGGTGCGATGTCCTTCACGTACACCTCGCCGCTGCGGATCCCGTGCCTGTTGCCGGTCAGCAGGTCCACTGCGTCCTTCTGCGACACGCCGGTGACCCCCCGCGGCACCTTCAGCTTGAAGGACGCCGGCTCGTCGGTCCTGTTCAGCACGACCATCAGGATTTCCTGCGCCGACTGCCGGATGTAGACGTAGTGCCCCCCCTCCGCGAGCACGGTGATGAAGCTCCCGCGGCGGAGGGCCGGGTGGTCGCGACGCGCGTGGAGGAGCGTGCGGTAGAACTCGCGGAGCGATCCGTTCTGATCGGCGGTCGCCCAGGGGAACGTGCCGCGGCAGCCGGGGTCGCGGTCGCCGGTCATGCCGACTTCATCGCCGTAGTACACGGCCGGCGCGCCGAGGTACGTCATCTGGAACAGCGCGGCCAGGCGGGCCTTCCGTTCGTCGCCACCGCAGGCGGTGAGCAGGCGCGCCGTATCGTGGCTCCCGAGCAGGTTGTAGCTGATGCGGTCCAGCGGCTCCGGCGTGTCCACGCGGATGAGGCCGAGCGCCTCGTCGAACGCGGCGGCGTCGCCGCCGACGCGCGCGGCTCCGTCGCCGCCGCCACCCCCGGTGCCCACGCCGATGCCGGTGGCTCCGCCATCCCCGCCCCCGGCAAAGAACGCGAGACAGGCGTCGCGGAAACGGTAGTTCATGACGGCGTCGAACTGGTCGCCGCGCAGCCACGGGCGGCCGTTCCCCCACACTTCGCCGACGATGTAGGAGGCCGGCTTCATCGCCTTGACCGTGGCCCGGACCTGGACCCAGAACAGGTGGGGGAGCTCCTCGGGCACGTCGAGCCGCCAGCCGTCGATCCCCGTGTCCATCCAGAGGCGGATCACGCCGAACAGGTAGTCGCGCACCTCCGGATTGTCCGTGTTCAGTTCGGGCATCGAGCCCAGGCCGCTCCATGCGTCGTAGTTCGGCTCCGGCGCCTTGAAGATCGCGTCGCCCTTGATCTTGAACCAGGACCAGAACGCCGACGTCCGGCCGAACTCCATGGCGTCGAGGAACCACGGGTGCCGGTCCGACACGTGGTTGAACACGCCGTCGAGGACGACCTTCATGCCGCGCCGGTGCGCCCGGTCGACGAGTTTCCGCAGGAGCTCCTCGCTGCCGAAGTGCGGATCCACGCTCTTGAAGTCCGTCGTGTCGTACTTGTGGTTCGACGGCGCGGAGAAAATCGGGTTCAGGTAGAGGACGTTGACGCCCAGGCTGTCGAGATAGGGCAGGGCGTCGATGACGCCCTGGAGATCGCCGCCGAAGAACGATTCGGCCGAGGGTGGAGCGGAACCCCAGGGCAGAGTCCCCGCCGGATCGTTCGTCGGGTCGCCGTTCCGGAAACGCTCGGGGAAGACCTGGTAGAAGACGGCGTCCGGCGCCCACGCCGGGATGGTCACGATCCGGTCGGAGATCCGCATGTCCTCCGGCGCGATCGTCCCCGGCGCGGTACCCCCGGGGCTCGTGGGCCGGAGAAGTTGCCGGATTCTCCGGACCTTGTCCTCGTTGCGGGCCGTGCCGTCGAGTCCGACCCAGAGAAGGTCGCCGCCGTCGTCGATCCACAGCCGGTAGCCCCGCCACAGCGTATGCAGTTCGTCCGCCTCGGGGTCGTCGGGAAAGGGGATCGTGATGGAGCGGTACTCGAGCGGGCCGGTCGTGGCGTACACGTCCATGCCGTAGTCGCGGAAGCCCTCCCGGTTGCGGGCGTCGATCCGGTAGATCCGGACGCCGGCCGACTCGACGTCACCCTTCTTGACGCAGAGCCGGAGCGACAGGTAGCGCACCGCCGGGTACTCGGCGGTGGACCAGAGCACCTGGTCGATCCCGTCCGGGTCGTGATGCACGGCCAGGGTGTCGATCTTGCCGTCGTCGACCGCGGCCGGGGTCAGGAACTTCGGGTCGAAGTCCACGGTCCTGATGGAGTTGACGCCGCCGAACCCGTCCGGAACCGTGCGGGGATTGTCGGGATCGGCGAACCACTCCGTGCCGTCGACGACGAACTTGTAGGGGTAGGTTTCCGGCTCGAGGGAGAGCGTCGCTTCCCAGATGCCGTCGCCGTCGTCGTCGGACATCGGGGCGGCGTCGCGGGACCAGTTGTTGAAGGAGCCGGCCACGGCCACGGACTTCGCGGGCGGATCCGCCTTGAACCGGAACACGACGGGGCGCGCCAGCCACCGCCCGCCGGCGGCGCAGGCCGGAGGCGCGGCGGCGGTCAGGACCGCAAGGATCGACACGACCGCCGGCACCGCGGCGGTCAGGAAAGCAAGGATCGACAGGACCGTCGGCACTGCGGCGGTCAGGACCGCAGGGATCGACAGGAACGTCGGCATTCCGGCGGTCCGTACCTCAAGGATCGAATGGGCCGTCAGCGTTCCGTCGGCAGGTCGTTTTCTTTCCAGGTTCGCCACCCTCCGTCCATGGAAATCACGTTCGTGTAGCCCATGTCCTGAAGCACCTCGGCGGAG
Source organism: uncultured bacterium (assembly GCA_964596775.1). Lineage (GTDB taxonomy): Bacteria > Eisenbacteria > RBG-16-71-46 > JABDJR01 > JAWXBZ01 > CAZQVN01. Next base: position 6,233 of record CAZQVN010000076.1, on the reverse strand, counting down.
AGGGCCGATCGGAACCCGCCGCCGCAGTACAGGATGATCTCCGCGTCGTGATCCGGGATCTTCCGCTCGATGTCCCGTTCGATGACGCCCTTGCTCAGGTGGATCGCCCCGGCGATGTGGCCGTTGTCCCACTCGCTCTCCTCGCGGACGTCCACCAGGTGGAACTTCTCCTTGTTCCTCATTTTTTCGGCAACGTCGAACACGTTGCACTGCTTGATCTTTGACTTGGCCCGGTCGACGACCTTGAGAAAACCCGGGGAATGGTGCATGGTCCCTCCATCAGGGAAATCGGTTGTTCCAGTTGAACGATCTCCCTGACGTTAGAGGATCGGATGGGCCGCGGCAAGACTCGACGCCCGCAATCGGAACGCGGGCCGGCATCACCCGCAAGGACAAGGAGGCCCGGCGCCGGCCGGGGAAACGCCATGGCGGATCAGGAACAGGACGAACCGAAGAACCTGCGCGAGATGTTCGACCTCCTCGGCGAGCGCTACCTCACGCTGCCGTTCACCCGTGGCACGTCCCAGGAAGTCGAGTTCCTGGCGAACCTCCTGTCGCTGACGCCGAAGCACAAGGTGCTCGACGTGGCCTGCGGTCCCGGGCGCCACTCCGTCGAGCTGGCCCGGCAGGGGATGAAGGTCGTGGGCGTGGACATCTCCGACAAGCTGCTGAACATCGCCCGGAAGAGCGCGGAGCTGGACGGTGTGCAGGTGGAGTTCGTGAAGGCGGATGCCCGCGAGATCCCGTACACCGCGGAGTTCGACGCGGCGCTCTGCCTCTGCGAGGGGGCGTTCGGCCTGCTCGAGGCGGACACGGAAAACATGAAGGTTCTCCGCTCGATTTATCGGGCCCTGAAGCCCGGGGGTAAAATGGCGCTGACCGCGCTGTCGCTCCTGCACCTGCTCCGGCACAAGAAGGACCTGTCCGGGTTCGACCCGCAGACGAACATGCTGGAGGTCAACGAAATGCACGCCGTGGAGGGGGGCGCCGAGGAGCTGTTCCGGTTCCACGAGCGCTACTACGACTTCCCGGGGCTCAAGCT
>CAZQVN010000076.1:0-5091 GCA_964596775.1 uncultured bacterium | reverse complement strand
CCGGACAAAAAAATACCGGAGAGACTCCGCACGAGTCTCTCCGGCAGGCTACCCCCCTTTTGGTCGCCTGAAAATCGGCCTGGCTAGTAGAGCGTGATGCGATCGCGGCTCACGAGCGAGGCGCTCTCGATCTTCCAGATCTGGTACATGCCGCCCGAGCGGGCCCGGATCGAATCCTTCGGACCGAGCAGGTCCACCGAACCGTCCGAAAGAACGTCCACGGAATAGGTGAGGCTCTTGCCATCGGCGCCCTTGAGTGTAAAGGTGTCGCCGTTGATCGCCATCACTTCGTCGGTGATCGTCTGCTGGACCTTGTCGCCGGCCTTCGCGTCGCTGCGGCGCTCGACGAGGACGAGCGTCTTGACGCCGTCCAGGGAGGACACGGCCGAGCGGCTGACCCGCACGCGGGACGTGGCCATGAACTTCGTGTCCTTCGACACGGCGATGTCGGAGCCGGGCACGTACAGCCCGTCGATGGCCTTGATCCGGATGACGGCGATATCGCCGGCCGAAGCCGGCTGGACCGCAACGGCCAGTCCGGTGGCCACGAGCAGACCCAGGATTGCATTCTGCATGGTTTTGAGTTTCATAAGGGGCAAACCTCCTGTGATGGACAAAGCGAAGCGGTCTGTAACTGAGAAAAGAATATGCCGTAACTCTATATGTATCAATGTGTTATTTCACCCAAACGCCTAACCTGATGCCGGAATTGAACATGGACGTGCACATTGCGAAAGCGTGCAGAATGAAATTCCGCCGCTTCTTTACCGCTGCGGTGGCGGCCCTTTTCCTGGCCCTGCCGGGCTGCTCCGGAGGCCCCTCTCCGGGCCCCGGGCTGATCGCGGATTTCACCGGGACGTCGCCGGTCGAATACTACGATCTCGGGTTCAACCGCCTGCTGCAGGGGGACGACAAGGGGGCCGAGGAGGCGTTCATGGCCTCATTGAAAATGGCCGGGAAGAACGGACTCGACTTTGCCCCGCCGCACGAGGGGATGGCCCGGCTCTTTCTCAAGCAGGGAAAACTCGCGGAGGCGGAGGTCCAGGCGGAAACCGCGCTCGAGCTGGACAGTCACTGGACCCGGGCGTACTGGGTCCTCGGAAAGGTCGCGGAAATACAGGGGCGGGAACCGCTGGCGCTGGCCCAGTACGAGCGGGCGCTCATCTACGACCCCGGCGATCCGGAGGTCACGGAGGCGGCGGTCGGTCTGTTGAAGAGGCTCGGGCGGGACAAGGAAGCCCGGGAAGTCCTCGAGCGGAGCGAAGCGATCCGGGCCAAGCGGTCGGACATGCCGCGCGGCGTGAGCGGCGGGGAAGGGTCGCCGGCGTCCGGGGCCCGGGATGGCGCGCCAGCGTCCGCAGGCGGCTCCGCCGCCCGTGAAGGAGCTCCGACGTCCTCCGGAGGCTCCGCCTCAACCCTGCGCGAAGGAAGTCCCGCCTCGGAACGGGCCCGCGTCCTCCTCGAACCGTTTTTCCCGAAGACGGTCGGCCAACTGTCACCCAAGGTTCTCGCGGTGTTCGATCAGCCCCGGTTCACCCGGGGCGCCCTGGCCGTGGTGGCGGTGGGGGACGGCGAGCACGTTCTCGCCCGGGCGTTCCACCGCTCGGTGCGGCCGGACGAGGAACTGTCGCGTCCGCCGCTCGATGCGCCGGGCCGGCCCGAGGAGCGCTGGATCCACCGCGTCCTGGCGCTCGGGCTGATGGAGATGCTTCCGGACGGGACATTCCGCCCGGACGAGCCGGTCAGCCGGATGACGATGGCGCTGTGGATCGAGGAGACGATCTCCCGTCTGCGGAACCAGCAGCAGGTGTTTTCGCTGTACCGGGGGCAGAAGAGCCCGTTTCCCGACCTGCCCGACGGCCACTACGGCCTGAACGCGGCACGGATCGTCACGGAACTGGGGCTGATTCCGCCGCTGTCGGACGGCCGGTTCGCGCCGGAGCAGCCGCTCGGGATGGACGAGGGGGTGGAAGCGGTGAGGAGGCTGGCGCCGGCGCTGATGGGGGAGTAGGTCTACTTCTTGCGGGATTGCAGCCAGCTGTTCAGCGAGGACTGCGACTCCCCGGAGCGCCGGCCGGCCAGGAGCGACTCGACGCTGACATCTTCATCGAGATCCGGCCAGTGAATTCCAAGGCCCTGCCCGATGAACTCCCAGCGTCCGAGCTCTTCGGACGTCGCATGCGCCAGCCGGGGAAACCAGTCCAGAGGAGCGATCAGGACGCGGCCGTCGTTGAGCCGGACCTTCAATCCCTGTTCCGTGGCCTCAACGCCGACGGCAAGCGGCGGGTGCCTGTCCGGTGAAGAACTCATTCCAGGACCTCATGAGGAGTTCGTGATTCGTGCGGACCAGTGAATGAACAGTTCTCAGTTCCCGCCCGCTAAAGCCCCTTGCTGCTTGCATTTGAGCTGGACCCAGCCGGAACTTCGCATGACAGTCGTCGCGCTGGACATGGACATGGGGCGGCTCGCGGCGATCGGATGAGAAAAAGAAGAAGCGGTATGGACCGCGACGCAGCACCGTCGGCACCATCTTTCCATTCCGACGGGTGAACTCCTCGATTATCCGTGGATCGAGAGTCTCCCCGCAACCCATTTCAGGCGTTCTGCAACCGGGAAGCCCTTTTCATCGTACACTTCCCAGAGACATCTCTTCCCGGGGAGGTTCCATGACCGAATCGTCGGATTTCATCTCCGATTCCGAAAAATCGAGCACCGGCCTCGATCCGATCATCGCCGCCACGCTCGCCTACGCGTTCGTCTTCATTTCCGGCCTGTTCTTCGCCGTCTTCGAAAAGGACAGCAAGTACGTCCGCTTTCACGCGCTGCAGTCCACGATCTTCTTCCTGAGCCTCTTCGTGCTGCAGGCCTTCTTCGGCGCGGTCCCGCTGGTCGGATGGTTCGGCGCCTTCGCCATCACGCCGATCGCCGTGGCCATGTGGATCGTCCTCATGGTCCAGGCCTACCGCGGCCAGCGTTTCAAGCTCCCCGTCTTCGGAGACCTGGCGGAAAAGTACGCCTAGAAAGCCGCCCCGGGGCGAGTTGGGGCTGGGGAGCGCGCGGCGGCGCTCGAGCCCCGCACAACGTGATGCCCTTCCCCAAAGAAGCGAGGCCGCGTCGGGGGTTCCGGTTTGCCGTTCTCCTTCGAGGGGGCGTCGCGGAGCCGGCGGAGCCAGGATGGCGGAGCCGTGCGGAGCGCCGAGTGGAGTCGAGGCAGGGATGCCGAGACGGAACGTCCCCCGAGAAGGAGAACGGCACACCGGAACCCGGCGAAGCACGTGAGCCGAAAGCGGAGCGCCTACTCGAAGATATTTCCCGGCGCCAGGATCCCCGCCGGATCGAGCGTCCGCTTGACCGACTTCATGGCCTCCACGACCCAGGCCGGATACTGGTGGCGGACGTACTCCCGCTTCAGCTTTCCCACGCCGTGCTCCGCGGTGACCGTTCCGCCGAGCTCCACGGCGCGCAGGCACATCCGGTGCGCGGCCTGCCGCCCCTTCTTCAGCGCGGCGGCGTCATCCGCGATCATGTTGAAATGAGGGTGACCGTTCCCGATGTGCCCGTAACGGATGAAGAACCCGCCGAACTCGCGGGCGATTCCGGTGGCCTCCTCGATCATCGTGCCGACCCGGGACAGCGGCACCGCCCAGTCGGTGCCCACCTTGAGGCCGCCGTTGGCCCGCGCCGCGCGCCCCTTTTCGTTCATCGTGGCGGGCAGCGCGTGACGCAGCCGGCGCAGTTCCTCCTGGCGCGCCTCGTTCACCGCCACGATCGTGTCGTCGGCGAGCCCCTCGCACGATTCGATGAGCTGCAGCCACGCGCCGAGCACCGTCTCCTCGTCCTCCGGTGAGCACTCCTGTTCGAAGAAGATCGCGGCTCCGGCGCTTCTCGGAATGCCGAGGGCGCCGGCCCGCGGACGGATCATCTCCAGCGAGCCGTCGTCGAACAGTTCCAGGCAGCGGGGCGCCACGTTGCCACCCGTCCGGCGGGCCCTGTCGGCCACGGTCACGAACGTGACGGCCTCCGCGATCGACGGAAAGAACGCCATGGCCGCGATGAAGAAGCGCGGCAGCGGCAGGAGGTCCACGGTGATCCGCGTGGCGATGCCGAGCGTGCCCTCGCTCCCCACGATCAGGTCCACCGGATTCTGGAAGCCGAAGTAGCCGACCGTGTTCTTGTTCGTGTCGCTCCGGTGGATGTCGGTGATGCTGCCGTCGCCGAGCACGAGCCGCACGGAGCGCACCCACGGCCGGGTGGCGCCGTACTTGTAGGTGCGGGCGCCGCTGGCGTTCGTCATCACCGCTCCGCCGAGCGTGCACTCGTTTTCGCTGGTCGGGTCGGGCGGGAAGAACAGGCCGGCCTCGCGGAGCGCCTTCTTGAACGCGCCGAGGTTGACGCCCGGTTCGACCACCGCCCGGCGCCGTTCCGGGTCGATGTCGAGGATCCGGTCCATCTTTTCGAGGGACATCGCCACGCCGCCGGTGGCCAGCGGCGACCCCACCGTGCTCGAGCGCAGTCCCTGCGCGGTCACCGCGGTCCGGTGCGCGGCGCACCAGCCGACGATCTCCGCCACGTCCGCTTCGGTGGCCGGGCGCGCGACGGCGTCCGGCAGGCCGATCAGGCCGGAGGCGTCCTCGGAGTGGGCCTCGCGGACGGAGGGGTCGGTGGAGAACGAGTCGGGGAACATGGGACGGGATTGTAGCTTAAGTCGGACACATCAAGGAATCGGGCCGGCGGTGGCCGCGGCGCGCGTTGACACCCGCCGTCGCCTTTCCTAAAGTATTGCCACCCATCCACTTCACAAAATCAATCAGCAGGGAGACGCAATGAATCCGAAAACCCCGGGCGCCCGCGCCATCACGGTGGCCAAAGGCGACGGCATCGGCCCGGAAATCATGGACGCCACGCTCGAAATCCTGAATGCCGCCGGTGCGCGGCTCGAATACGAGTTCATCGAGGTCGGGGAGCAGGTGTACACGCGGGGCGTCACGTCCGGCATCGACCCCTCCTCGTGGGAGTCGCTCCGCCGCACGAAGGTGTTCCTCAAGGCGCCGATCACCACGCCCCAGGGGGGCGGCTACAAGAGCCTCAACG
>CAZQVN010000075.1:0-14660 GCA_964596775.1 uncultured bacterium | reverse complement strand
TGGTCGACATCCTCGTCCTGTTCCGGCTGTTCCGGCACTACAAGTGGGTGTCGAAGATCGAGAACTTCCGGATCCCGATCGTGGGCTGGAACATGCGGCTGAACGGCTACGTGAGCCTCAGGCGCGGAAACCGGGAGAGCGCCGCACGGATGATGGCCGTGTCGGAGAAGAAACTCCGCGCCGGCGATTCGCTGATGATCTTCCCAGAAGGCACAAGGTCGCCAGACGGCCGGCTCGGGCGTTTCAAGACCGGCGCGTTCGACCTGGCGCTCCGCACCGGCTGTCCGATCGTGCCGATCCTCGTCCGCGGCACGTTTGAGGCGCTGCCGAAGAAGGGGTTCGTTCTCCGCGGACGTCACAAAATCCGGGCCACGGTCCTGGATCCGATCCAGCCGGACACGTTCCGGGATCTCTCCATCGACGAGCTGACCGAGCGCGTCCGGGCGCTGTTCGCGAGTAAACTGGCGGAGTGACGCCGCCCGACTCCTGCGTGACGGGTCAGGGAGACGCGGTTATCCCGAAAGAGCCCCGGGAGTGACGGCGCCTGCCTCCATCACCGCCCCGCGCAGACGGTCCAGCTGCTCGATAGCCCGGAGACCGCTGCTGCCGAACAGCGCCGGACGCTTCCGGTAGTAGTCGATTCCGTCGAGCAGGTTCGACCGGAACTCGTCCCGGCTCGTGCCGGATACGGCGCCACCGTCCAGCCCGGCGCTCAGGACGTTCACGAAGTGCTCCACGTAAAGCATGAGTTCGCGGACGAACATGTGCGGCCGTCCGGGATCCATGGCCATCGGCCGGCGGCCGTAGATGTGGTCGATCATGCCGGACAGAGTGGACACCTTGTTGAAGTGGACGATGTTCGGCCCGCAGCATACGGCGGGAGTGGCCCGTGGATGAATGCCGAGCCGGATGGCGGCGCCGCCGCCGAGGTCGTGGCAGATGCAGGATTTCTCCAGGACCCCGGCGACCATCGCGGCCCGGCGGGACTCCTCCATGTCGGCGACCAGGAGATCCTCGAGCTTCCTCTGCTGGAAGGCCCGGGATGCCGTGCAGATCGGGCGCTCCGTGAACTCGACGTTCGCGGCCAGGAACCCCTTCGTGCACGGGCTTCCCGGCCGCCCGGCATCGATCCTCCGGAGGCGGTGTGCTTCGCCGGCCGAGTTCCGCAGATTCCAGAACGGGACCCCCAGCGGCGAGCTCCGGCTCAGGAAAACGTCGTCCGGCCCGGCCGCGCACAGTTTTTCGAGATGCGCGTCGTCGACGTTCGTGGCTTCCGGCACGAGCAGGAACGGCGTGCCCCACCCGGCGGAATCCAGCTCGTACGTCCGGAGGAGCATTTCGTGTTCCGTCGCCGTACCGATCCCCCCCTGGGCGGTGACCCGCAGCGCCCGCGGCGATACGGGCGGAGGAATGCCTCGGGCGGCGAGGGCTTTCACGTATATCTCGTGCAGCTCCCGGACCAGGTCTCCCCGCCTTTCGCGGAACTGCTCGAGGATCGGTCCCATGAGCAGGCCCGGCGTGGCGAACGCGTGCCCGCCGCAGTTCAACCCCGACTCGATCCGGAACTCGGAAACCCAGAGTCCCCGTTTCGCCAGGAACCGGCCCTGGGTCAGCGCCGACCGGAAGTCGCTCACCTTGACGACGATCGTCTTGACGGACTCGCCGCCGGAGCCGGGGAAGAAGTCCGCGAACTGCGCCGCATAGGTATACAGACGCGGGTTCATCCCCGCCGAGAACACGATCGACGACTGCAGGTCGCTCCGGGCAAACCCCCGCAGGGCGGACATGGCCGCGTTGAACTCCGGGGGCAACTCCTGCCCTCCGCGCCAGGCGGCCCCGTCCAGCTTCGTCATGATGTTGACGTCGATGGAGCCAGGCCGCAGCCATGCCCGCAGCGCTTCCTGCCGCAGCGACCTCTCCCCGGCGTCGGAGGTGGCCGTCATCCGGACGTAGGCTCGGCGCAGGTCGGAGTCCGGCAACATCTCGAACCAGCGGGTGACCTCGGTGTCCGGATCGAACGGTTGCTCGACCAGCGTGTCCATCTGGCGCCGCACGAGCCGATGCACCAGGTTCAGCCATGCCGTGATACGGCGCGCCCGTGCATCCTCATCTTGATCGCGGATCGGCTCATACGGCTCGCCGGACTGCCCGCAGTGATGGCGCCGCACCTGCTCGATCAGGACGTCGTCGACCAGCGACATCACCGAGGAGATTCCGAAACGGGCCACCCGCAGCGGCGTGTCGATCGTGAACCCCGTGCCCAGCACGGGGATGTGGAACGTGTGAACTCTGTCGCTGGTCATGGGTTGCCTGGTTCTCCACGCTTCGCGGCCGCACGAAACGAACGGTCACGGTAGGGGAACGGACCGCGGGCAACCATGAGATTTGTCACGTTCGTGTTGAAGAGCCGGCCACCGAACACGCGGCAAGGCTCTGCTCGCCGCCCGGCCGGGAACCGGCGGCCCGGAATCATTCGGCCGGCACCTCCGGTCCGGCGGGGGGGCCGATTCCGGATGACCGACTCCGGGACGCTGCGCTAGAATGCGGCCTGCTCTCAATCAGGGAGGTGGCATGACGACTCTGCGTCTCGCCCTGGCCGCTTTCATGTGCCTGGGACTGCTCTGCTGCTGCTCGACGAAGAAGGATTCGAAACCCGCCGACGCGCCGGACACCGTGAAAGCCGGCACCACCGGCTCGACGCCGGACACCTCCGAGCCGCCCGCCGACTTTTCCTGCCGGGTCGGATCCGGCGGAGGGATCACCGGGATGTGGTCGGGCCACACGATGGAAGCAGGCGGCTCCGTGCTGTCCTGGGAAGGACGGACTGCCGGCGACGACCCGCAGCCGACGGGTCGACTCGACGCGGAGCGGATCCGCACGCTGTGGGGTCTCGTCCGGGATCACCGGTTCTTTCAGATCGAGTCGGACACCCGCGGCAACATGACCTACATGATCGAGGTCACGGCCGGAGGCCGGACCCATACTGCCTACTGGGCCGCCGGGGCCTCGCCGAAACAGCCGGCGGTCGAAGGAACGCTCAACGAACTCCGAACCGCGCTTTTCGATGTGTTGTCGAAGGCCGGACAGTGATGTCCTGAATCGAAACCGGGATTCTTGTTTTCAACCGGGAGGGCTTGAATCATGAAACGATTTTCCACGTTGATGTCGGCGATGTCGGCCGTGCTGGTCCTTGCCGCATCCGCTTCGCCGGACCTGAATGCCGCCCCGTACCGGCTGGATCCGTCCCGTCTCCCCGCCCCGCTCACCTCCCCCGCGGCCCTGGCTCCGCCGCCCGCGGTTCCGGGCAAGACGCCTTCGGCCACGCAGCCGCTGTCCTCCTCCCGCACCGGCGGCCTGCCCGGCAAGAAACCGGCCGGCCGCACCACACAGGTGACGCCGGAAGCGCGGGCCGCGGACGTGCGTGGCCGGCTCGATGTCCGAAACGCCGCGGGCCGCGCCGGGCTGGCCGGCCGGGCGGACCTGGGAATGCTGAAGTCGGTCCGGGCGGTCGAAGATCTCGAAGCCCTGGCATCGTCCGCGGGGTCGAGCCTCCGGATCGTCTGGCACCCGGAAACGGAAACGCCCCGCTTCCTCGCCGGCGGCGACCTCTCCGGCAACGACGCGCGCGCCTACGGCTCCGGCGACCCCGCCTCGTCCGCGCAGCGTTTCCTGAATGCAAACTCCGCGCTGCTCCGCATCTCCGATCCCGACGGGGAAATGGTGATGCGCACCGTCGAGCGCGACAGGCACGGGTTCACCGCCGTGCGGTTCGACCGGACCGTCCACGGCATCCCGGTGTGGGGGGAAGACGTGGTCGTGCGCTTCGACCGGGCCGGCCGGCCGATCGGCTTTTCCGGCTACTACAGCGCCACCGAGGATGTCCCGGCCGCATCGCCGCTCGTCCTCCCGGAAGCGGCCGTCCGGAACGCGGTCCGCGCCCTGCGCGAAACCGCCGGGGTCGACGCGTCGATCACCGGTTCGCAGCTCGTGTACTACCCGGTGAACGGCACACTGCGCCTTGCCTGGCATCACACCGCCACCGCGGGCATGGCCTGGCGCGGGGACCTCTTCCTCGATGCGGCCACCGGCGCCTATCTCCATCACATCAAGACGATCCACAACGACGGCCCGGCCGCCGGAAGCGGCCTCGACCTGAGCAACACGAACCGGGTGCTGAACCTGTACAACATCGGCAGCAACTTCTTCATGATCAACACCACGAAGCCGATGTTCAACGCCGCGCAGAGCCAGTTTCCCAACAAGCCGGTGGGCACGATCAACGTGCTGAACGCGCAGAACGGCGACGGCAGTTCGCTGTTTCACACGACGTCCACGAACGCGAACAGCTGGACGAATCACCGGAACGCCGTCAGCGCCGCGTTCTTCGCCGGCCGCGTGTACGACTATTACAGCGCCACGCACGCCCGCAATTCCATCGACGGCAAGGGCGGTTCGATGCTGCTCGTGGTCAACTTCCAGCAGAATTTCGACAACGCGTTCTGGAACGGCCAGTTCATGGTGTTCGGCAACGGCAACGGAACGAACTTTTCCGACCTCGCCGGCTCCCTCGACGTGACCGCGCACGAAATGAGCCACGGCGTGATCGAGCACACCGCGAACCTCATCTATGAATTCGAGCCGGGCGCCCTCAACGAGCACTTTGCCGACGCGTTCGGGGCGTCGTGCGATTTCTTCGTCCAGGGCCCGGCGGCGAACTGGCTCCTCGGCGAGGACGTGACCACCCCGGCGATTCCCGGCGACGCGCTCCGCGACATGGAGAATCCCGACGGACCGAAGGTGGCGTTCGGCGGCCAGCAGCCGGCCCACATGAGCCAGTTCCAGGTCCTGACGAAGGACCAGGACAACGGGGGCGTCCACATCAACAGCGGCATTCCGAACAAGGCATTCTTCCTGGCGGCAACGGCGATCGGGATCGCCAAGGCCGAGCAGATCTGGTACCGGGCGCTCAGCCAGCACCTGACCCGGAACTCCAAGTTCGTCGACTTCCGCCTCGCCACCATCCAGGCCGCCGGCGAACTGTACGGCGCCACCGAGCAGGCGGCGGTCACGTCGGCGATGAACGCGGTGGGAATCACCGGAGGCAACGCCACCCCGCCACCACCCCCGCCGCAGGACAACACGGGATCGGACTTCATCGCGGTCGTGGACACCGAGTCCGACGGTCACATCTACCGGGTGCCGCCGGATTTCAGCGCGAACTTCCAGGACATCTCCGGCCTGCCCGCCGGCCCGGGCGGCCGGCCGAGCTTTTCCGATGACGGAAGTGTCTACGCGTTCGTGGCCTCCGACGAGAACATCTACCTCGGCGACTACACGAACCGCGTCCAGCTGAGCGACACCGGCGGCTGGTGGAGCGTGGCCCTCAGCGCGGACGGGCGCTACCTGGCCGGTACAACGATCGCGGAGGACGGCCGGATCTTCCTGTTCGACCTCGGACAGCAGGGCAACGATGTCGTCTACAACCTGACATCGCAGAACTCCACGTCCGGCCAGGTGCCCGACGTCGTCGTCTTTGCCGATGTTCTCGAGTTTCCCGTGGAACCGGGTTTCCTGATCTACGACGCGCTGAACAAGACCACCGTATCGGGAGCGACGTACGAGTACTGGGAGATCAACCTCCTGCGCCTGGAGGACGGCAAGCCGTTTCGCGTCTTTCCGCCGCTTCCCCAGGGGGAAAGCGTGGGCAATCCCACATTTGCCCAGAACAGCGACAACCGGATCGCGTTCGACTACGCGGCGGCGGACGGCAACATCTACGGCATCGGTTTCGATTTCCAGACCGGCGCCGAGGGGATCATCACGAACAACCTGCAGTCGATTTCGCGCCCCACGTTTTCCGGCGACGACTCGGACATCTACTACATGTACTCCGACAACACGGGCGACACGATCTTCCGGGTCAGCCTGGCCGCGGACGGCGTAACGGGGCTGAACGACGACGCCATCTGGGCCACCGGCGGCGTGGCCCCGGTCTGGATGACCGTGGGCGACCGGCCGGTGCCGGTTCACCTGACGTCCCTCGAGGGCTCGTGGACCCCTGACAGGGTGGCGCTCCGCTGGCGGGTCGCCGACGCGGAGGCGTTCAGCGGCTACCTGATCGCGCGGTCGCTGGAAAGCGAGGGGGAAGCGTTCGAGCGGCGCACGGAGCGGCCGATCACGATGACCTCGGGCGATGCCGACATGTTCGCGTTCGAGGAGGCGCCGCCCTTGTCGGAGGTCGCCCGGTACCGCATCGACGGCGTGACGCGCTCAGGCGATGTCATTGAGCTCGGCCGCCTGGTCCTCACACCTGCGGGGGCGCCGCCGGCCAGGCCGATGCTCGTGGCCACGCCGAACCCGTTCCGTAACGGCGCGCGGATCGTCTACCGGCTGCCGGAGGTGTCCGGGCCGCCGCGGATCACGATTCACGACGTCACCGGCCGGCTGGTGACGGAGCTGTCACCCGCCGACGTTCTCGCGAATGAAGGGTACGCGGACTGGTCCGGGTACGACGCCACGGGGCGGCGGGTCCGGGCGGGCGAGTACTTCGTGAAGATGACGGCGGGGGGAACGGTGGCGACGACGCGGGTGGTGAGGGTGCCGTAATCGCCCACCCCGGGCAGTCGGGCCCGGAGGCGCTTGCGGACCTGGAACTTGAAGTCTTCGGATACCCCTCCGCGGAACTGGCGGCCGCCGTGGCCGGGCCGGCACCGAAGGTGTATGGGCACTTTCAGAGTATCTGAGACGGCGGACAAACTTTCGAGCATGTGGGTGTCTGTCGACAAGACACCCACATGCTCGTACATCTCGACGAAGCTTGACTCGTTTCGGCAATGATGCTTCGTCCAGCCGCGCAACCGGTTCCGGAACCAGCGATTGCCCAATGGTCAACAAACACCGCCGGGCCGAAGACGAAACCCGGCCCCGGCGCGATCAAACGGCCGAGGGGCGGTCCTTCTCAGTCCAGCCTCACGAAGGCGGTTCGCAGCTCCTTGTTTCCCGTGCGCAACCGAACATAGTACATCCCGGCGGAGGCACGGCGTCCGCCGGCATCCCTTCCATCCCACACGGCTTCCCGTCTGCCTGCGGTGAAATGTCCGCTTTCCACGAGCCGGACGGCTCGACCCTGAACGTCGAGAACGATCAGCTCCTGATCGGAATCTCTTCCCGTTTCCACGACAAAGGTCGTGACCGCCCGGGAGGGATTCGGAACGACCCAGAGTGCGGGAGCCGGAACGCCGGGAGACTCCGTAACGTCCTTCGACTTCCCGCCCTGATTGCGGGGGACGAAGACGTTGGCAAGCTTCTCGGTCGTATTGCCGGACAGGTCCGTTGCCAGGTAGGTCACGGTGTACATGCGGCCGCTACCCCTCGCGGAACGCTCCGCGCGAAGCTGAAACTCGAAGTCGCCCGTGCCGGGTTCCGCGTCGACGATGTCGGGGGATGCATTTCCGTCGCCCGTCCGGTCGTCCGGCTCGCTGCTGACCACGGATACCAGTTCGATGAACACCCGTTCGTCCTCACAGCCCGCAACCGTGGTCACCTCGGCGGTCACAGTGACGAGTTGATGGTTGGGCGGCCATAGCTCGGAATGAGACAGCGTGATGGTCATCTCCGGAGGAACGGAATTCCTGACGCTGATCGTGACCTCGTCCGCCGAGAACCCTCCGGCCGCGTCGCTGACGTGCAGAGCCACGACGTGCTCACCGATTCCGAGATGGACGCTTACAACGGGGCCGGACAGCGTGTCGTCTGCGGTGTACCAGGTGTAAGTGAGAGGACCGCCCGTTCCCGCGATCGAGGCGGTGCCGTCCAGCATGACGTCCGTGCCGCACTCCACCTGCTGATCCGGGCCGGCGTTCGCTACCGGATTTCCCGCGACCGGAGCCGAAGCCGATCCGGGAATCTTCCAGTACCCCGGCGATTCACGGTCGGTGTAGTTCAGCCAGACATCGCCGTCCGTGCCGCCCAGCGCGTCCACCAGGTTCTTGTTCTGAAATCCATTGACCGGGACGCTGAACACCATGTCGTCACCGAACTCGGCCCGGCAGATACTGTCCCCCTGGGCCCATGTTCCGGCGGCGGTGGTGATCCGCCAGTTCGTTTCGAGCATCCGCCACGACGAGGGGTCGGTGCCCGACTCGGATCGCCGCGGAGCGCAGGCGAAGCGATGGACGGCATCGCCCGGCGTGGAGGCCCAGCGTCCCTTCGAGTGGCCGCTGCCGATGAGGCGGGCGCACTCGCCGTCCTGTCCCCTGTCACCCTCTCTCCAGCTCCAGACGGCCTCCTTGTGGCGGCTGAGGTCGGGAGGGCCGTCTCCCCGGTCGGCAATGTCGACATTGAGGCGCTCGGCAAACCAGTCGAAGGCGATGATGCTGTAGTTGCACTCGGCAGCCTTGACGATGTCGCCCGAAACAAAACGGCCGAATCCGAGCATGTCCTTGTTGCGGTTCTCGACCAGAATCGAGAACTGATTGGTCTCGGCAACCGAGGGGCCACCGCGGTGCCCCGGGTCTTCCGAATCGACTCCATGATGTCCGCCACAGACTCGCCCGACGCAGTTGGAGAGGTACCCTTCCCCCAGGCAATCCCAGTCCGTCTTCTTAGAGCACACAACAAGTTGCCCACCGCTGCAGTTTCGGTCGCGGCACGACTCCTCATTGGCCGGTACCCAGCACTGCTGGCACAGCTTCCAGGTGACAAACCCGCCCGAAATGATACGTTGGCCCAACTCGAGGTCATCCGACTGAGGATGGTTGCTGACGATGATGACGCGCTTGCCTCTGGCCAGCAGTTCCCGTCGGGAAGGCCAGAAATCGCCCGGTAGTCGAGGTGAAGCGGGATCAGAAGCAGCATGGATCCACTCGCCCAGGTACTCACGAAGCGGGTGAGTGATCCACTGCTTGTCCCCTTCACAGACGGGTTCTCCGTCCTCCTTTCCGCAGTCCCCGACGTAGTTCTCCATATGAATGATGATGATCTCATTGGGGTTATTCTTGAGCCAATTGCGGATCTCCTTGATTCCATTCGCGAAGTAGCGCATTCCAGGGCTGCTTCCATCCGCTCCGCCGACCGTCCTGCATCCAGTTTCTCTGGTCCTGTGGCAGAGCCTCGCACTGGACTGGTTCCGGTCGTCTCCGTCGTCGTTGGGTCCTGGAATGAGATGTGTATCCAGCGTCAATACGCGTGCTCCGGCTCTGAGCTGGTCCGTGATGGAGTAGAACTGGTTCGGGTCTACAGAGCGGCCATGTCCATCCGATATCGAATTGTAGGAATTGTGCGTCCCGAAGTGCATGACCCAGTTGATCGGTTCGTCGATCGCGAGGCTCTCACGTTGGTTGCGCAGGGCCCAGTCAACCCAGGAGTTCTTGTAGTCCCTGAGTTCGGAGCGCTGGCGTGTGTCGCTCACACACTCCTTGCACCTGTAATGCACGAGGCACCCATTCACCCCCGGCGTCCTGCATCCGCAGTTGAAAGTTTCAACCCGCAGCCCCGTGTCGCACGGTCCGTTCCAGCGGTCTCTCTGGTCCAGGTCGCACGGCGGTTCCCCTTCGTTTCCGCAGTTGCGCAGATAGTGATTGCCGCCATGGGTCGCGGGAACCGGATTCGGCCGGCCATCCTGCTTGATTCGGTCCTGAACCCTGTCCGGTTCTCCCATGGACGTTATCGGGATGAGGAACAGGATGACGACAACGGACGTGACGACTCTAGGCAGACGATGTGGCCGACACGATGAGGTGGGCATGGTTTCCTCCCTGTGAGAACTTCCGTTTTCCGGCATCGGAAAGGTTTGGTTCTTCTTGCAGCAAGATCCGTGTCAGGGTGGTCGATCGTCGGAATGGCGAATCCATCGCGTCGTAAGTTGAGCATGCGGAGCGGCCTCCGTGGTGGAACATGCGGTTTGTTCTGGATGGAGATTGTGTCGCAGGGACGAGCCAGCAGTATAGGTTAAACAAGAATACCCGAATAATTAATATTTAGATGTCACGTGTAACATCAGGCACTGCAACATGATACGACATCGCTCTCGTGACAGCTGCAGGGAAGGTACGGAGTTGGCAGCCCGGAGGGGGGGCCGGCAGGCCTTGCGGTACTCTTCGTGCACAAAGGGTCGCAGACAAGTGCCCTGCCGCCCGGTGGGGCGACAGGGCAGGAAAAAACCACAAGTACCTTCCGGACTCGTCCGGGGGACGAGTCCGGCACATTACTTCCTCAACTCGTTCTCCTTCAACACTTCCCTCGCGATCACGATCCGCTGGATCTCACTCGTACCCTCACCGATTTCGCAGAGCTTCGCGTCACGGAAGAAGCGCTCCACCGGGTACTCGGTGGAGTAGCCGTTGCCGCCGTACACCTGGATGGCCTGCGTGGTGGCGCGCATGGCCACTTCGGACGCGTAGAGCTTGGCCATGGCGGAGATCTTCGTCAGCTTCTCCCCCTTGTCCTTGGTGACCGCGGAGTCGTACACGAGATGGCGCGCGGCGGCGATCTCGGTGGCCATGTCGGCGAGCTTGAACTGGATCGCCTGGAACTTGGAGATGGGACGGCCGAACTGCTCGCGGGACTGCGAGTATTCGATCGAGGCGTCGAGCGCCGCCTGGGCGAGGCCCACGGCCATGGCGCCGATACTGATGCGGCCGTTGTCGAGCGTCTTCATGAACTGCTTGAAACCCTGGCCGCGCGGTCCGAGCATGGCGCTCTTCGGGATCTTCACGTTTTCGAAGAAGACCGGATTCGTTTCCGAACCGCGGAGGCCGAGCTTGTCTTCCTTCTTGCCGGTCGACAGGCCGGGCGTGCCCCGCTCCATGATGAACGCGCTGATGCCGTCGGTGCCTTCCCCCTTGTCGGTGACCGCGGTCACCGTGTACACGTCGGCCACGCCGGCGTTCGTGATCCAGTTCTTGGCGCCGTTGACGATATAGTGATCGCCGTCTTCCACGGCCATCGTCTTGGTACCCCCGGCGTCCGAGCCGGCCTGGGGTTCGGTGAGACAGAACGCCCCGAGCTTGTTGCCGCTGCAGAGGCCGGGCAGGTACTTCTTCTTCTGCTCGTCGGTGCCGAAGTTGTAGATCGGGCCGGTGCCGAGCGACGTGTGCGCGGCGAGGATCAGGCCGATGGACCCGGACGCCCGGGAGATTTCCTCGACGGCGATCGCGTACATCAGCGTGTCGCCGCCGGCGCCGCCCCATTCCTCGCCGTAGGGGATGCCGAGGAGGCCCATCTTGCGCATCTCGTCGATGCACCACATCGGAAATTCCTTCGAGTCGTCGATTTCCTTCGCCCGCGGCTTGATGACCTCGTTCGCGAAGTCGCGGACGGACTTCTGGAAGAGGCTGTGCTCTTCGTTCAATTCGAAATAACCCATCGTTCGCTTCCTCTTCCGATCGAAAATGCCGGGTACGGCCCGGCGGCCAGAGTCGGTGTGCCGGCGATGTCGCCCCGGCTTTCCGTGCGTTCGCCGAAAAGGAACGCACCGAAGCCCGGAGGTTCGACCCGCTCCCGTTCTAGTACTTCATGACGGCCACGTTCGACGTGTCGAGCGGGGCCTCGGTCTGCTTCACGATTTCGTCCACGGTCACGTCCGGCGCGCGTTCCTTCAGCACCAGCCCCTTGTCGGTCACCTCGATGACCGCGAGTTCGGTGATGATCAGGTCCACCACGCCGACGCCGGTCAGCGGCAGCGCGCACTTCTTCAGGATCTTCGGCGACCCCCCCTTGGCCGTGTGCGTCATCATGATGACGACGCGGCGGGCGCCGGCCACGAGATCCATGGCGCCGCCCATCCCCTTGACCATCTTGCCGGGGATCATCCAGTTGGCCAGGTTCCCTTTTTCGTCGACTTCCAGGGCTCCGAGGATCGACAGGTCGATGTGCCCCCCGCGGATCATCGCGAACGAGTCGGCGCTGGCAAAGTAACTGGCGCCCGCCTGCTCGGTCACCGTCTGCTTGCCGGCGTTGATCAGGTCGGCGTCCTCCTCCCCCTCGAAAGGAAACGGTCCGATGCCGAGCAGCCCGTTCTCCGAGTGCAGGAAGATCTCCATCCCTTTCGGGATGTGATTGGCCACCAGGGTCGGCATGCCGATCCCGAGGTTCACATAGAAACCGTCCCGCAGCTCCTCAGCTGCCCTTAGGACGATTCGTTCGCTGCTCGATACGCTTGTCATAATGATCACCCTGAAGTATGTAGTTGACGAAGATTCCCGGCGTGGCCACGGAGTCGGGGTCGAGCGTACCGACCTCGACGATCTTTTCCACCTCGGCGATCGTGACGCGCGCCGCGCTGGCCATCATCGGATTGAAATTGCGGGCCGTCTTCCGGTAGATCAGGTTGCCGAGACGGTCGCCGTGGTACGCCTTCACGAAGGCGAAGTCGGCCTTCAGCGGCATCTCGAGGACGTACATCCGTCCGTCGATCTCCCGCGTTTCCTTTTTTTCGCTCCCCTTGATGACGTTTCCCTTGTCGTCGTACTTCTGCGGAAGCCCCCCCTCGGCCACCCAGGTGCCGTAGCCGGTGGGTGTGTAGAACGCGCCGATGCCGGCGCCGCCGGCCCGCAGCTTTTCCGCGAACGTGCCCTGGGGAATGAGTTCCACCTCGAGCGTGCCGTCGAGGAACTGGCGCTCGAACGTCTTGTTCTCGCCGACGTAGGTGGAGATCATCTTCCGGACCTGCTTCGTCTGGAGCAGCAGGCCGATGCCGAAATCGTCCACGCCGGCGTTGTTGCTCATCACGGTGAGATCCTTCACGCCGAGTTCGCGGGTGGCGGCGATCAGCGTTTCGGGAATGCCGCACAGGCCGAAACCGCCCATCATGATCGAGGCACCGTCCTTGAGGCCGGCCTTCCGAAGCGCCTCGGCGGCGTTTTTCACGACTTTGTTCATGGAAACTCCAGTCGTCGATCCGTCAGGAATCGACCCGGTTGAACGTGACTTCGTACTTCAGCGGGAGTCGCCCGCCGGTGGTGTAGTTGACGACGATCTGGTCGGTGTTGATCGGGATCAGGCGGACCTTGAACGGAAACGGCGACCCGTCCGGCGTGGACTCGAACTGCCACTCCGGCTGGTTCGGGACCTTGTTGCCGAGCATCTCCACGCCGCGACCCGCGGCATCCACGATGACCGCCCGCAGTGCCGCGTGCTTCGTGGAGTAGTTGACGCTCGACTTGTAGTCGCCTTCGATCCCCATTTTGGCCGAGGACGTCGGCGTGGCGTTGATCTTGAAGACGATGCCCGGGCCCGGATCGGCCATGGCGCCCTGGATGGCGATGTCCATCTGGAACGGAAACGCGTCGACATGCCCCGCCCACTTGCCGGACAGGAACGCCATCTGTCGTATCGCCTTCGATGCGGTTGTCTCCTCCGGCGGCGGTGTCGCCGGAGCGGGGGTGACGGCGGCGGGATTGTTGCCGGTCGTTCCGGCGGGAAGAGCCTTGGTCGTCGCCGGCTTCTTCGCTGTCGTTGCGGTCTTCGCCTGGGCGAAAGCGATGCCGGCGGCCGCGATCACGAGCAGAATCGCAAACGCCGGAACCAGGCTCTTCGGCCCGAAAACTTTCCGGACCTTCGCCCGGCAATAATTACTCGCCACGTTCCTCCACCCACTTTCTGATGTACTCCACGCAGTCCGAGGTGGGGGTGCCCGGCCCGAACAGCTGCCCGACCCCCATTTCCCTGAGCGCGGTCATGTCCCCGGGGGGGATGATGCCGCCTCCGGTCAGGAGTACATCGCCGAGCCCTTCTTTCTTCATCAGTTCGAGGACCCGGGGAAACAATGTCATGTGCGCGCCGGACAGGATGGACAGGGCGATCACGTCCACGTCCTCCTGCAGCGCCATGCTCACGACCTGTTCCGGCGTCTGGTGCAGGCCGGAGTAGATCACTTCCATGCCGCCGTCCCGCAGCGCGGCCGCCACCACCTTGGCTCCCCGGTCGTGTCCATCCAGACCGGGTTTCGCCACCAGAACCCTGATTTTTCCCGCCACGCCGACTGCCTCCCTGTTAGACGAAAACCGGTTCGTGATACTCGCCGAAGACGCCGCGCATCACCCCGACCATTTCGCCCTGGGTGACGTAGCTCCGCGCGCACTCCACGAGCGCCGGCATGACATTGATGTTCCCCTCGCAGGCCGTCTTGAGTTCGGCGAGGGCCTTGTCGGCCCGAACCTGGTCCCGCGTCGCGCGGACCTTCTTTGTCCGCTCCACCTGCTGCTGTTCGAGGCGCGGATCGATTTCGAGAATGGGGATTTCCAGCTTCTCGTTCTCGATGACGTAGTCGTTGACGCCGACCACGATCCGCTTCTTCGCGTCGACCTCTTCCTGGAACTTGCGGGCCGCCGCCTGGATCTCGCGCTGGAACCACCCCTCCTCGATGCCGCGGACGACGCCGCCCATTTTCCTGATGCGGTCGAAGTAGGCGTACGCCTCCTTCTCCAGGCGGTTCGTCAGCGCCTCCACGTAGTAGGAGCCGCCGAGCGGGTCGACCGTATGGCCGACCTGGTGCTCATGCGCGATCACCTGCTGCGTGCGCAGCGCGATCTGCACCGCCTTGTCGGTAGGGAGCGCCCACGTTTCGTCCATCGAGTTCGTGTGCAGGCTCTGCGTTCCGCCGAGCACGCCGGCCAGCGCCTCGATGGCCGTCCGGACGATGTTGTTTTCCGGCTGCTGCG
>CAZQVN010000074.1:4188-15686 GCA_964596775.1 uncultured bacterium | reverse complement strand
CGCCGGTCCTGCCGGGCACGTCGCCGGTGGAGGCCGCCACGTGGAGCCGGATCAAGACCGGGTTCAGTTCAGCGTCGCCGAAAACCTCAGGCCGAAACTCGTCCCGCTGAACGACTCCGTCGAACCGTCGTCCGGCACGGAGTGGAAGTTCACCCCGCCCGCCACGCCGAGCCCCCAGCTGTTGCCGACCCACCACTCCTTGCCGATCGTGAGGTCCACGGAAACACCAGGGTCGGACTCGTAGTCGTCTCCGGAAACGTCCAGCGACAGCGACGTCAGCAACAGGGAACCCGACAGGTAGAGATTGGACGGCATCGCGTACCAGGTGATCCCCGGTCCGATGCCGCCGAGACTCAGCGAGGCGTTCGCCTGCCCGGACAGGTTGTTCAATTCCACGTCCGGATCCTCGACGCCCCAGCCGGCCAGCGTTCCGTGAACGATGAGATTCTCGGACACCGCACCGCCGATGGCCAGGTTCACGTCGCCGGACGTGCCGGACATGTTGAGGCGGTTGAACGCGTTGTCGATCGTGGTCGAGGCGTACCCTCCGCCGGCCGAGAGGCGGAGAAAGAACCCGTCGTGCGCCCGCGGGCGGGGGCCGGCCTCGGCGGCCTGAACGGAAATCAGGGCGGCCAGCAACAGGGCCGCGCCGACGGAATGAAAGCGTCCTCGCAACGTCATCGGATCCTCCAGTTCGGGTTGCGTTCGCGGAAGTCGCGAACGTCCATCGGGCACCGCCGTGGTTCCCGGCCGGTCCCGCTCATCTGAATCTGCCGGTGCCCGCCATCAGGCGGTCACTGACCGAGCCGCTTCAGGCGGTCCAGCCGCGCCGCCTCGTCGCGCGCCAGCCACGGGTCCGTGTGCAGAAGTTCCCAGGCCTGCGCAAAATGGGGGCGGGCCTCGTCGGCGCGCCCGAGCGCGGTCAGGCACTCGCCCATCTCCTCGTACACGTAGCCGTCCGGCTCCGCGCCGGGCTTCTCCATCTCCTCGAGAAGCTCCCGCTGGATCGCGAGCGCCTCGTCGACGCGCTTCAGCATCCGGTACGTCTTGGCGATCGACCAGCGGGCGATCGTCACCTGCCCGGCGTTCTTCTCCTCCGTCCGGACGGCCAGGTGCTTCTCGAACAGCTTCAGGGCCTCGCCGTAGTTTCCGAGATCGAAGTACGTCCAGCCGAGATTGTTGCACAGCGACCCCCGCCAGCGTCGCGCCTTCGGGTCGCTGGAGCCTTCCGCCATCTCCATGGCCTTCCGGTTCCAGGCGATCGAGTCCTCGCCGCGCGTGACGATGCCGAGCATGTGCGCGGCGTCCACGGCGTAACCGTCGAGGCCCGCGTCCTGCGCCTCGGACAGGGCGCGGTCGAACAGCGAGATCGATTCCTCGGGGGTACCGGACGAGTTGATCACCCGGCCCCGCTCCAGAAGGCTCCGCGTCCGGGCCCTCTTCATCTCGCGCGTGATCAGGTCGTCGGCCTCGTCGAGGAGCGCGTGGGCCTCGACGAACTTCTGCTGCAGCCCGAGCGTCCGCGCGATCTGCGTCATCAGCTCCGCCCGGTACTCCGTGTCGTTCGCGGCCAGGGCCGCGGGAAGGATCGCCCGGAAGCGGGATTCGGTGGCGGCGGGATCGTTGAAGTCCCAGAGCGCGTCGAAGTCGGGAAGTGTCGTGTCGCGATCGTGATGCATCGTTGTACCCTCGGGTTGGGGCGCCCGGAGGCGCATCCAGACGGGAACGTGATCGCTGGCGCCGCCCGAGTCAAGAGGACGGCCGGTCACCGGCAACGGCCCCGCCGCCTTCAGGCGGCGCGTGAACAGGTGATCGAGGCTCGCGATGTCCGTGGTCCGTCCGATGTCCCGGGTCAGCCAGTCGAAACCGGCGTCCACGAACACCTCGCCGATCCCCTTTTCGTTGAGGTCGCCGCCGACGATCAGCGGGCCGCCGAAGCGGGCCGCGTCCTCGACCACCGCCATCGCCTGCTCCCGGCGGGCCGCCGGGCCGAGCTCGATCCAGGTGGCCAGGTGCACGCTGTACACGCGCACCGCCACGCCGTTCACATCGAGCGTGACCGCGGTGGCCATCCGCCGCGTCCGCCCGAACCGCCCCTGGCGGGGGAGCATCACCTTGTGGTCCTCGATGAACGGGTAGCGGGAGAGGATGGCGTTGCCGAAGTCGCGCCCGGACTGGGGGTGGCGCACGGCCGGGTAGTAGACCCAGCAGAGGCCGAGCGCCTCGCCGATCCGGCGCACGCCCGGCTCGTCCATCTCCTGGAGCAGCAGGATGTCGGCATCGCGGAGCGTGGCGTCGCCGCGGAGCAGGGCGATGGCCCTGTCGATCTCCACGGAAAACTTGATGTTGAACGACACGACCGAGAGATCGGCGGGTGCGGCGTCCGCGACCGCCGCGTGTCCATCGGGCGGCCCGCCGGTCCGCGGATTCCAGGTGACGGAGGCATCGCCGGCGCACCCGGTGTAACGCGGCCCGTCCGCGTTCGTGTAGTTGAGCGGCGGGGCGCAGGAGGAGAGGAGGAGGGCGATGGCGATGAGCCCGGCCGGGTTCGTCAGGCCAATCCGGCCGGGTGGCCGCGAGCCGGGACGCGTATGCCTCGGCTCGCGGCAGCGGAACCTTCCAGGATCGTGGGAGCGTCCCGATGTCATTCCGGCGTGATCGCTCCCGCGGCGGGCCAGTCCGTGTCGCCGATCCGCTTCAGGTTCATCTCCATGAAGCGGACCGGGTCCTGTCCGGGCAGGATCCGCTCGCCGTACTCGTTCCAGGTGCCGTCCTTGATGACCGCGGTGTAACGGATCGTCATCGGCCCGGCGGGGATCTCCCAGGTAAAGCCGTCTTCCGTGGGGGTCAGGACGAAATCGCCGGCGTGCCCCATGGCGTAGGACCGCATGCTGTAGCCCTTCTTGTTCACGTCATAGGAGATGACGGCGAAGGCGTTGAACCCCACCGAACCGTCCGCCAGGTAGCCGCGCCCTTCCAGCACCTTCACGGCTCCGTCCAGGAACGGGCCCAGGCGCTCGGTCTGCGTCATCTCGATTTTTCCGCCGCCGTGATCCGCCCACGCCGGGCCGCGCCAGACGCCGTCCAGGAACGAGAGCCGGCTCATCGCTTCACGCTGGGCCTTCAGGAGGACTTCGGGGTCGGGGCGCCCCTGCGCGGAGGCGTCGAAGGCCAGCGCCGTGACCGCAAGAGCCAGAACGAGTATCGAGGTACGGAAAATCTTCATGGATTTCCTCCGGGGTTTGAACTGCTGGAGCGACGATTCTACCCGACGGGCCGGTTCGGGTCACGGGCGCCGGATGTGATTGTGGGCACGTCCGGGAGAAGGTATCCCGCCAGTCCCGGCGCTTTACTGTGTGTCCGCGGCCAGCGCCTGGAGCTTCAGCATCGTGGCCCAGTTCCGCGACGTGGCCCGATCGCCGAGCGCCTTCTCCAGCGCCTTTGCGGCGCGGCTCTGGAGGATCCCCTCCGGGCACCAGAGATAGGCCGCGTGCTTTCCGAGAACGAATCCCTCCGTGGCCCAGTCCTGCTCGACCAGCGGCTTCAACTGTTTCCTGTCCTTCGGATCGGCCAGAAACGTCACGAGCAGCCGGGACGGGTCGCGGGAAGGTTTCACGAGCGGGTTGTCCTTGATCGCGGCGTCGAGAACCGCGGCGGTGATCACCGTGATGCGCGCCGTAACGCCAAGATCCCTCGTCATCGCCTTGCCGATGCGATCCGCGGCGTCGGATGCGGCGGCGCTCCGGGTCGTGAAAACGACGTTGCCGCTGTTCAGCAGCGTGCGGACATCACCGTAGCCGAGCTTTTCAAGCAGGGTACGGAGGTCGGCCATGGCCACCCGTTTGGCCTTGCCGACGTTGATGCCGCGAAAGAGGGCGATTTGGGTTGTGGGAATGGGAGCCCCTTTCGTTTCACCTGCGGTTCCGGGGATGACTGCGTGCAAGAAGCTCGTTCCCTCGCTTGTAGTTTCCGGTGATGCGGGCCATTTCCCGGCCATTGTGAAAGCCTGATCGACCGCAGGCATGATCCACTTCACGGTCGGCGTCATCATAACCAAAAAAGGCGGGAGGCCGAAGCCTCCCGCCCTTCTGGAACTCGATGTTCCTGCGATCTAGAAATCGTCCCCGTATCCGCCGCCGCCGCCACCCGGCATCGGGGCCGGCTTGTCCTTCTCGGGCACCTCGGTGACCAGGGCTTCCGTGGTCAGCATGAGGGCCGCGATCGACGCGGCGTTCTGCAGGGCCGAACGGGTGACCTTCGTCGGGTCGATGATGCCGGCGTCGAACATGTCGACGTAGGTTTCCTCGTCCACGTTGAAGCCCATCGTCTTCTTCTCGCCCTTCACCTTCTCGACGACGACCGAGCCTTCGAGGCCGGCGTTGTTGACGAGGGTGCGGAGCGGCTCCTCGATGGCACGGCAGACGATGTCGGCGCCGATCTTCTGGTCGCCTTCCATGTCGGCCATGGCCTTCTTCACGCCGGCGATGCAGCGGATCAGGGCCACGCCGCCGCCGGGGACGATGCCTTCCTCGACCGCGGCGCGGGTGGCGTGCATCGCGTCCTCGACGCGGGCCTTCTTCTCCTTCATCTCGGTCTCGGTCGCGGCGCCGACGTTGATGACGGCCACGCCGCCGGCCAGCTTCGCGAGACGCTCCTGGAGCTTCTCCTTGTCGTAGTCGGACGTGGTGTCCTCGATCTGGCGCTTGATCTGGCTGATGCGGCCCTTGATGTCCGCTTCCTTGCCGGCGCCCTTGATCACGGTGGTGTTGTCCTTCGTGATCGACACCGTCTTGGCCGAGCCGAGATCCTTCAGCGTGATGTTCTCGAGCTTGATGCCCAGGTCTTCCGTGATCACCTGGCCGCCCGTGAGGATCGCGATGTCCTGGAGCATGGCCTTGCGGCGGTCGCCGAAGCCCGGAGCCTTCACGGCGCACACGTTGAGCGTGCCGCGGAGCTTGTTCACCACGAGCGTGGCCAGGGCTTCACCTTCCACGTCCTCGGCGATGATCAGCAGAGGCCGTCCGGCCTTGGCGATCTGCTCGAGCAGCGGGAGGAGATCCTTCATGTTCGAGATCTTCTTCTCGTTCAGCAGGATGTAGCAGCTCTCGAGCGTGCACTCCATGCCGTCCTTGTCGTTGATGAAGTAGGGGGACAGGTATCCGTTGTCGAACTGCATCCCCTCGACGACCTCCAGGGTCGTCTCCATCGACTTCGCTTCCTCGACGGTGATCGTGCCGTCCTTGCCCACCTTGTCGAACGCATCGGCGATGATGTTGCCGATGAACGAGTCGCCGTTGGCGGAGATGGTGGCCACCTGCTGGATCTCGGTGCGGTCCTTCACGCTCTTGGACAGCTTCTTCAGGTCGGTGATGACGATCTCGACGGCCTTCTCGATGCCGCGCTTCAGGTCCATCGGGTTGGCGCCCGCGGTCACGTTGCGGAGGCCCTGCTTGAAGATGGCCTCGGCGAGAACGGTGGCCGTCGTGGTGCCGTCGCCGGCCACGTCGGACGTCTTCGACGCCACTTCACGGACCATCTGGGCGCCCATGTTCTGGTACGGGGCTTCCAGTTCGATTTCCTTGGCCACCGTCACGCCGTCCTTGGTGATCGTGGGGGAGCCCCACTTCCTGTCCAGGACGACATTGCGGCCGCGCGGTCCCATCGTCACCTTGACGGCGCGGGCGAGAACTTCAACGCCTTCGAGAATCGCGGCGCGGGCTTCTTCACGGAAAAGCAACTGCTTTGCAGCCATGTTGCGTCAACTCCTTTCGAATTGTGAAATCTATTCGCATGCGCCGGAGCGCATCGCTTCCATGTATCGGGTGACCCGGCCGCTCGAAGGGCCGGATGTGTCGCCCGGTCGATCTAGCCGATGACGCCGAGAATGTCGTCCTCGCGGAGGATGATGTACTCCGTGCCGTCGATCTTCACTTCGGTGCCGGCATACTTGCCGAGCAGCACGCGGGCGCCCTTGGACACCTCGATGGGCACGCGCTTGCCGTCATCCAGGAGCTTTCCCGGACCCACGGCGATGACTTCACCCTGCTGCGGCTTTTCCTTGGCCGTGTCGGGGATGATGATTCCGCCGCGCTTTTCCTCGACGGCGTCGAGACGCTTCACGAGGATGCGGTCGGACAGAGGCTGAACCTTCATGTGTCGTTCTCCTTTCCGTTCCGTTGAACTGCTCTATAATGTGGGGCCGGACCGTTTTCGGGCCGGTATATGCAGATTTGGGCAGAAACCGATGTTTCCGCCGCCCCCGCACCCATGTATTGCAGGTGGCATGCCAGACCCGGTTGTTCCGTGAAGGCGGCGCCTGTAAAACACTGCCATACAGTCAATTATGGACTTCGCTGGTCCTGGTGCGACCGCCGGGGTTCACCCGGAGCGTCTGCGGCTTTGCCCAAATGGCACGGACACCGTTTCAGGGGTCCGGTGGCTCCGGGTTGACGCGGGCGGGATCCGTGGGATAGTTCATGTGTACAAGGCTTCGCACGCCCAACCGAACCAATCCCTTGGAGATACGATGAAATCACTTGTCATCCGCTGGGTGATCATGACCGTGGCGGTCCTGATCGCCGCGTCGATCATCCCCGGCTTCCGGATCGATTCTCCGTTTTCCGCGTTCCTGGCGGCGGTTCTCCTGAGCCTCGTGAACGCGTTCGTCCGTCCCGTGCTGATCATCCTGACGCTGCCGATCAACCTGATGACGCTCGGCATCTTCGTCCTGGTCATCAACGGGATACTCATATCGCTCGTGGCCTGGCTGGTGTCCGGGTTCGCGATTTCCAGTTTCGGCGCGGCCTTCCTCGGAGCTCTCGTCATTTCCGTGGTCGGCACGCTGCTCAACATGATGGTCGGAGAGGACAAGGAATCATGAAAAAACCACGCGCACGAACCGTCGTCCTTCTGCTGGCCGGCCTTGCCGGAGTGCTGGCCGTCGCCGGCTGGCAGATCCAGGACTATCCGTTCCGGCCGACCCAGTTCGGCCAGGCGGAAGGCACCCGCAAGTTCAACATCGACATGCCCGAAGCGCAGCTGAAAAAGGTCATGAAGGTGATGGCGGACGACATCGGCGTCAAATGCGTGTTCTGCCACAACGAAAAGGACTACACGAGCGACGAGAAGCCGATGAAGGATTTCGTCCGCAAGAAGATGTATCTCGTCGACTGGATGAACAACAAGTACCGGCCGAAGAACGCGAAGTGGGAATACAGCTGCTACACCTGCCACCGCGGGTCGATCAAGCCGGTCCCCTCGGCTCCCCCGGCGGCGCCGAAGGGGCGGTAGGATATTGCGCGGGGCAAAGTCGGAGGCTCCCCCGGAGCCGGCCGACGGCACCCGCTCCGCGACCCGCGCGGCCGAGCCGGTTGTCCGGTGTCGCGTCTGCCTTGCCGATGCGGCGGAGCCCAGCCTGTCCGTGCAGGGCCGCAGCTACTTCCGCTGCCGCGCCTGTCTCGCGATCTTCCTCGACGCGGCGCAGCTGCCGGGCCCCGAAGAGGAGCGCGCCCGTTACGCCCTGCACGACAACGAACCGAACGACGAGGGTTACCGCCGCTTCCTGGGGCGGGTCGCCGCACCGCTTCTCGCCCGGCTTCCTCCGGGAAGCGAGGGGCTCGATTACGGGAGCGGCCCCGGTCCGGTGCTGGCCGGAATGCTTGCCGGGGCCGGTCACACGGTCCGTCTTTACGATCCCTTCTTTCATCCGGACTCCCGGGCTCTCGAGCGCACGTACGACTTCATCACCTGTACCGAAACCGCCGAACACTTCCACCGCCCGGCGCGGGATTTTGCCCGGCTGAACCGCCTGCTCCGCCCCGGCGGCCGGCTGGCGGTGATGACCTGCTTTCACCGGGAGGACGTGTCGTTTGCCGACTGGCACTACCGGCGCGACCCCACGCATGTCGTCTTCTATCGGGAGGAGACGTTCCGGAAGCTGGCCGCGCGCTTCGACTGGCGCTGCGAGATCCCGGTGGCGAACGTGGTGCTGATGGAAAAGCGGAACCCCGCGGAAACACCCGACGACGGCCGCCCGGCGCGGAGGTCAAATGCGCTCCGGGTTTGAGGAGCTCGACTACCGGGAAACGGCGCTCGGCGAGTTGATCCTTCGCCGCCGCATCTCTCCGTCGTACCCGGACGAACCGGTGTACGAGGTGAAGATCGCCGGCGAGATGCTGATGTCGAGCACGGTCCACGCGAGCGAACGCGCGCTGGCCACCCTGTGCCTCGGAAGATCGGGCGACCGCCCCTGCGACGTCCTCGTCGGCGGGCTCGGCCTCGGCTACACCGCGGCGGCGGCCCTCGAGTTTTCCAACGTACGCCGGCTCGTTGTCGTCGAGTTCCTGGCCCCGGTGATCGACTGGCACAGGCGCCGCCTCGTGCCGATGGCCGGAACGCTCGTCGACGACCCGCGCTGCGCGCTCGTGCAGGGGGATTTCTTCGCGCATGTCGGAGCGAGCGCCGGTGCCGCGGATCCGACCGGCGGGTCCGCGGGCGCCGGAAACCGATCGTCGGGCGAGCCCGGCGAAGGCGCGCACTCCGTCCCCTCGCTCTGGGACGCGATTCTCGTCGACATCGACCACTCTCCGGAGTCGTGGCTCCAGGACTCCCATCGTGATTTCTACGGCGAGGCGGGGCTCACGAAACTGCGCGATCACCTGAATCCCGGCGGCGTGTTCGGCCTCTGGTCGGCCTCGGAGCCGACGACGGAGTTCCTCGATTGTGTAAGGAGCCTGTTCCCCGAAGTGCGCAACCACGCCGTCTCGTTCGCAAACCGGCACCTGGGTACTACGGACACGAACTGGGTGGTGGAGGCGGTGGCCTCCGGGTAGTTGCTGTCCCGGGTCGTGCGGGCGGGGTGAACCGGGGTCCCGAACCGGCCCTACTTTCCCGCGAGCCGGATCCTGATCCCGGAATCGGGCTTCAGCACGCGATCCTTCCGCACCAGGTCGATCACCGCGTCCCGCAGCGAGACGCCGGAGTCCCGGCGATCGCGCTCCTCCCGGAACACCGTGTAGCCGTCTCCGCCGCCGGCGGTGAAGCTGTTGACCGCCACGGTGTAGCGCCCCTCCGCGTCGAGCGGCGCGCCGCCGACCCGCACGTCGGACACGCGGACGCCGGTGTCCGTGCTGTCCTTCCGATCCGATCCCGCGTCACGAAGGTCGCCGCCGACCCTCCCGACCCCGCGCTCCACCGTGAACGTGATCCCCGAAACCGCGCCGAAACCGCCGGTGCCGCGCTTCTCCGCGGCTTCCCGGCACATCTCCAGGACCTGCCGTCCGGTCAGGGTCATCGTGACGATCGTGTTGTCGAACGGCAGCAGCGCGTAGATGTCCCCGATCCGAACCGGGCCCGCGTGCAGGGGAGCCCGGATGCCGCCCCCGTTCTGGAGGGCGATGTCGGTGCCGGCGGCGCGGCGCAGGCAGTCGGCCACGAAGTTGCCGAGCGCGGTCGGTTCGCGGAGGACGTCGCCGTCGGGCATCTCCAGCGGCGACTCCGCGATCACCTCGGACACGAACAGTTCCAGGCCGGCCCGGTATTTTTCGACGATGGCGGCCACGGTGGAATCCTCGGGAATGTCCGCCGTGACCGGAACCAGTCGCCCGTCATGATGGGTGATGCGGCCGTCCTCGATCGTGATGTCCAGCACGCCGAGCCGGGTGCCGCCGGACCCCGCCTCGACGAGGAGGGTGCCGCCGATTCCGTTGTCGTTGTCCGGGTTCCGCACCAGTTTCGGCGGCGTCTGCCGCCGGTGATCGTGACCGGAGATGATCACGTCGATGCCCGGCACCGTCGCGGCGGTGACGCTGTCGGCGTCGAGACCGCAGTGGGACAGGAGGACGACCAGGTCGACGCTCCGGCGCAGCTCCGGAAGATAGTGCCGGAGACTCTCGACCACGGGCTCGACCGAAAGCCCCTCGAACGCCCGTGCCGTGAGTATCGACTCGAGATTTTCGGTCGTGGCGCCCAGTACGGCAACGACGGTGCGCGACCGGCCGCGCGTCAGAACGATCAGCCGGGCCGGCGCCGCGGCCACGTTGACCGAAAGGACGGGGAAATCCGCGAACGCTTCCGCCATCCGGAGAAGGTTGTCCGCCCCTTCGTCCAGCTCGTGGTTTCCCAGCGCCATCGCCTCGTAGCCAATGGCGCTCATGCAGGCGAACTCCGCCTCCCCCTTGTAGAAATTGAAAAACGGCGTGCCCTGGAACACATCACCGGCATCCACGAGAAGGGAAGCGCCCGGAGCCGCGGCGCGCTCGCGCTGAACCAGCGTGGCCAGGCGGGCGAAACCTCCGAGCGTATCCCCGTCCGAAGTACGAAAAGGGAGGAGGCGGGAGTGCATGTCGTTCGTGTGGAGAATCCGCAGTGTTTCGGCCGAAACGGGAGCGTAAAGAACCAGCAGAAAACAAGATGTAAGAACCCACACCCTGTGGAAAACAGGGGTGAAGACATGTGGAAAAGTGGGGATGCGGCGAATTCGCGTGGAAAACGACATGATTCCTTGACCGTTTGAGAGTACGCTGTTACTGTCCTTCGCTGCTAAATTAAGGAAGGAGGTAACACCATGCAAGAACAGATTGGCCTCGCGGCCGGAAGCATTTATGAGTTCCTGAAGAAGAAGGGGGAGAACTCCACCGCCACCCTGAAGAAGGAACTGTCCCTCGACGCGACCATGGTTCCGCTCGGAATCGGCTGGCTCGCTCGCGAAGGAAAGGTAAATCTCCGCACGAAGGGCAAGTCGGTTCTCGTCTCGTTGAACAACGGGGCCTGATGCCGCGCGGCTCACGCCGTCACGTTTCCCGCCGGCCGGCGCCCGATGCGCCGGCCCGGCGTGGAACCGGGTCGAAGCGCACCCCTCCAGCCGGTGATCGGCGTCGTGATGCCGGTGATCGGACCCGCCGGTCGGGGGCCTCCCCGGCTTCCACCACCGTTGCCGAACTCGGCGAATTCGAACTCATCGACCGTCTCACCCGCGTTCTGGGATCCACCTGTCCCCCCGCGCCGGAAGGCCCCGGCGACGACGCCTCCGTTCTCAAGACCTCCTCAACGACCCTGATCACCACCGACGTGCAGGAAGAGGACGTGCACTTCCGGCGCACCTGGATCCTGCCGCAGGAACTCGGATTCCGCGCCATGGAAGTGAACGTTTCGGACATCGCCGCCATGGGCGGCGTACCCGCCGCGGCGATCCTCTCCCTGATCGTGCCCCCGTCCATGCCGCTCGGAGCGCTCGACCTGCTCTATCGCGGCGTGGCGCGTTCCGCGAGGCGGAACGCGATCGTGGTGACCGGCGGCAACATCGCCCGGTCCGGCTCGGAGCGGTTTTCCATCACCGTGACCCTGACCGGCCGGCCCGCGGGCCGGAAGCCGCTGACCCGCTCGGGAGGACAGCCGGGGGACCTGGTCGTGGTGACCGGCGCTCCCGGCCTGGCCGGCCTCGGCCTCCGGCTCGTGGATTACGGGATCACCGGCGCTGCGGCGGGGAAGAAGCGCGCCGG
>CAZQVN010000074.1:0-4088 GCA_964596775.1 uncultured bacterium | reverse complement strand
CGCGCTCGGCATCCGCCGCGCGGGCACGGCGAGCCCCTCCCGATCTCTGGACGCCCGGCTGGGACGGCAAGTGCGCCGAGCCGGACTGGCGGGCGAAACTGGCGGCGTCGAGCCCGGTGGCCCGCGCCGCGCTGCGTCGTTTCCTGATGCCGGAAGCCCGTACCGGTGTGGCCGCGTTCGCCGCCGCGGCGGGCGCCACGTCGATGATCGACGTGAGCGACGGCCTGTCCGCGGACCTCGCGCACCTGACCGACGCTTCGAACACGGGCGCCGCGCTCGATCCGGGCCTGTTGCCGATGATGCGCGGCATGGATGCGTTCTGCGCGGAGCGCGGCCTGTCCGCGGTGGACCTGGCGCTGTCCGGCGGCGATGACTACGAACTCCTGTTCACCGTGCCGGAGGAGGGGTGGAGCCGATTCCGCGAGGCGGCGCGCCAGAGCCGGATCCGGACGCCGCTCACGATCATCGGCCGACTGACCCGGCCGGACGAAGGGCTGACGGTGATGGAGCGGGGCAGGGCACGACGGCTGAACGCAAGGGGTCACCGGCACTTCTGATCGCGTCTGCTCCTTGTCGGCGCGGTCCGCCCAGCCGCCGGCGCCGGGACGGACCCCCGCGGGCGGCGTGCCCGGGGCCGGGCATCAGGGGCCGTCCGGAGGTTTCCTCCCGGCCATCATCTGCGCGTACGACCCGGCGATCGCGGCACCGCGATCCAGCTCCAGAAGTTCGATGACGGCGTCATGCTCCGCCGTCATCGCGTCCGCGGAGCGCGTGTTTCCTTCCGTTTCCAGTTCGATGAACGTGCCGAGATCCTCGACCGTGTCGAAGTGGATCCGGGTGCCGCCGAACATCCAGAGGTCGCGCGATTTGCGGATCCGGACCCCGCGTTCGAGGCTCTTCGACAGCGTTTCGAGCAGCAGGTCGGGGTTGTCCACCGGGCAGACCGTGTAGTCGCTGACCCGCGACCCTTCCACGGTGGGCCGGTCGTAGGCGATCAGTTCGGCGGTGCATCCGGTTTCCGAGTCGACGACGCGGAGTTTCAGCAGGCCGCGGGCCGCCTCGAAATAGGTATCCACCTGGCGGAGCGTGCCGGAAAAGACGGCGCGGGCCGCCGTGGCGCGCGCCACGTAGGGCGCCAGATCGTCGACGCGGATCTTGATTTCCAGGTTGATCATGCCGGCACCTACGCCTGAATCCGCTCCTCCGGCGAATTCTCCGAGGAGATCACCGTGGGCTCCGGCGTGGCCGACGTGCCGGAATCGGTCACCTTGGCCCGGATCCGGAAGAACGACGCGAGCGTGCTGCGGAGCGTGCCGGGATCCAGGTTCCGGAGCAGCCGTCCCCGTTCGGCAATGGAGATGGCCCCGGTTTCCTCGGACACCACGACGACCACCGCATCGGTTTCCTCGCTGACGCCGAGCGCGGCGCGGTGGCGCGTGCCGAGCGCGTAGACGAGGCGCGGGTTCTGGCTCAGGGGAAGAATGGCGCCGGCGGCCACCAGGCGGTTGCCGGCGATGATGATCGCCCCGTCGTGCAGCGGCGAAGGGGGCGTGAAGATCGTCGTGATGAGTTCATGGGTGACCCGCGCGCCGATCGGGGTGCCCGTCTCCACGTAATTCTTGAGCCCGACCTCGCGCTCGATGACGATGAGGCCGCCGCGGTGCTTCTCCGCCAGCGTTTCCGTGGCGCGCACGAGTTCGCCGAGCGTCGAGGATTCCTCGCCGCGGGTGAACGCGCTGAACAGCCGCCCCTTGCCGAGCGACATCAGGGCGCTGCGGAGTTCGGGCTGGAACAGGATCACGAAGACGACGATCCACACCGCCCGCAGCGAGTCGGCGATGTAGTTGAGCGCCCGCAGTTCGAGCCACGACGCGCCGAACGAGGCGAGGATGATCAGCACGAGACCGACGAACATCTGCGCGGCGCGGGTTCCGCGGATCATCCGGAAGAGATAGTAGAAGATGGACGCCACGAGGAAGATGTCGAGCGCGGTCCGCCAGTGGGTGCGGCCGAGTTCGGCAAACTGGGCTAGGACATTGGACAGGGCGTTCATCTGGGGACCGCTTCCGCATCTTCGAGTATGGCGTCGGCCATGCGCACAGCGCGCACCGTCGCCCGGACATCATGCACGCGCACGATGTGCGCGCCCGCCAGCACCGCGGCCACCGCCACGGCGAGGCTGCCTTCCATGCGCTGGCTCACGTCGAGATCCAGCGCCTTCCCGATGAACGACTTCCGCGATGCTCCGACCAGCACCGGCCGTCCTTCGTTCACCAGCATTCCGAGGTGTCGCACGATCTCCAGGTTGTGCCCGGCCGTCTTGGAAAATCCGAGGCCGGGGTCGACCACGATCGACTCCCGGCCGATTCCGGCCTCCCCGGCCGTCCGGCACGCACCGTCGAGCTCGGCGATCACTTCAAACAGGACATTATCGTAACGCGGATCGCTCTGCATGTCTCGCGGAGTTCCGCGGCTGTGCATGAGAATCAGCGCCGCGCCGGTTTCGGCCGCCGCTCGGGCCAGGTCCGGATCGAACCGCAGGCCGGAAATGTCGTTCACGATCACCGCCCCGGCCTCCACCGCGCGCCGGGCCACCACTCCCCGGGTGGTATCGATCGATACCGGCACCCCGAGATCCTGGAGCCCTTCGACGACCGGCAGGACCCGCCGCAGCTCCTCGTCCGGGTCGATGCTTTCGGCGCCGGGCCGGGTGCTTTCCCCGCCCACGTCGATCAGGTCGGCGCCCTCGGCCACGAGTTCCTCACCGCGGGCCAGCGCCTTCCCCAGGTCCAGGTAGCGCCCCCCGTCCGAAAAGGAGTCCGGCGTGACGTTCAGGATTCCCATGACCCGGGTGGTCCGCCCGAGCGACAGCGTGGCCCCGCCGGCCAGCCGCCAGCTGAAGCGGGGCCGGGCCGGGAAGGAAAAAAAAGGCCGGCCCTCATCGGGGCCGGCCTTCGGGGTGTTCGTTTCCGCATTCACGGTTCTGCTGTTCCTGTGAACTTTCAGGCGGGCGCTCCCGCGGGTTCCGGTCCGCCGCCGTACTGGGGCCGGGGCTTCGCTTCCGCATCGCCCACCACCGGGGCTTCCGGGGTTCCGTCCGGCGGGGGCGGGGTCGGCTCGACCGGAGGCGGCAGCGACTCGCCGCGGAGGATCTGGTCGATCTCCGGCGCGTCGAGGATCTCGCGCTCCAGGAGGGCCATGGCCAGCGCCTCCAGCTTGTCCCGGTTGTCGGTCAGGATGTTCCGGGCCTGCATGTTCGCTCCGTCCACCAGGCCGCGCACTTCCTTGTCGATGAGCACCGCGGTGGCTTCGCTGTAGTCCTTGTGCGAGCTGATTTCACGGCCGAGGAAGACCATCTCCTCCTTCTTGCCGTAGGTCAGCGGTCCGAGCGATTCGCTCATGCCCCACTCGCAGACCATCTTCCGGGCGAGGCCGGTGGCCTGCTCGATGTCGTTGCCCGCTCCGGTCGTCTTCTGGCCGAAGATCAGCTCGTCCGCGGCGCGGCCGCCCATCATCCGGGCCAGCACGCCGAGACAGTACTCGCGGCTGTAGGTGTGCCGGTCGTCCATCGGCAGGTAGTGCGTGACGCCGAGGGCCCGCCCGCGCGGGATGATCGTCACCTTGTGGATCGGATCGCCGTGCGGCGTGAACTTTCCGACGAGGACGTGGCCGGCCTCGTGGTAGGCGGTCATCTTCTTTTCCTCGTCGCTGATGATCATGCTCTTCCGTTCCGAGCCCATCATCACCTTGTCCTTGGCGTCCTCGAAATCGCGCATCGTCACCTTGCGGTGGTTGCGGCGGGCGGCCAGCAGCGCCGCTTCGTTGACCATGTTCGCCAGCTCCGCGCCGGCCAGGCCGGGTGTTCCGCGGGCCAGGGTCTTGAGATCGACGCTGTCGTCCAGCGGGATCTTCCGGATGTGGACCTTGAGGATCCCCTCGCGCCCCTTGGCGTCCGGGCGGTCGACGACGATCTGGCGGTCGAAGCGGCCCGGGCGCATGAGCGCCGGGTCGAGCACGTCGGGGCGGTTGGTGGCGGCGATGAGGATGACCCCCTCGTTCGACTCGAAACCGTCCATCTCCACGAGAAG
>CAZQVN010000073.1:0-15729 GCA_964596775.1 uncultured bacterium | reverse complement strand
TTCGGGTCGGCGGCGGTGGATTCCATCGGGGTGACGATTCTGCCCCGGGAGTGAGGGGCGGAGGATTTCCGGGCACTCGGTTCAGGGCTCTTCGAGACGGAGCCCCTTGAACCACTTCTTGTAGAAGCCGCGATCCCGGGTCAGGAACCGTTCCGCCTGCAACCGGGCGTGCGCGGCAATCAGAAAATCGGGGATCAATCTCTCCCGGTGGCCGCCTTCTTTACGATACGCCGCCCAGATGGCGCCGGCCATGAGCGCTGCCTCACTGGACACCGGCGCGTAATCCACTTCGATCGTTTCGAGAGCCTGAAGCAGGACCGCATCCGAGGAAAAACAGGGTCGAAGCTCGGCGAGGACGACATCGCAGAGGATGAGACGTCCCTCTCGCCGGCACTTCCTCAATGCGGCCTGCGATCTGGCGAGGTGCTGCGGGTCGGCGGCAAAGACATCGAGGAGCACGGAAGTATCGACGGCCGTAATCAATCCGGCTTCCCCCGGACACTTTCCAGGTACTTGTCCACGTTGATCGTCTTTTCCGCCACGCCGGTCACAGCGAGAACTCTATCCTCGTCCGTCTCGATCTTTTTCCCGATCAATTTCCCGTTGCTGGCCGTGAAATCCAGCTGAGTCCCGGGCCGAAGACCAAGCCTATCCCTGAGAGACTTGGGGATCGTAATCTGGCCCTTTTCCGATACAACGGTCTTCATGACCCACCTCCATTTCCTACTTGAATGATAGGAAATCCTACCAAGTCGGTCAACTCTGATTCAGCAACAACCTTCAAGCTGCAGAGAAACAAGAGGATACGCCTGAGATTCGACGGGAGACCAGCTCAGGAAGCGACGTTCGCCGCCGCCGGAACCCGCGACGGCTGAACCCGGGCGAGTATGCTATCCTGCCCCTCGAACCCGGCGGCCGGTGATCGATGTCACCTTCCTCAAGCCGCTCCGCAACCGGATCCGGGATCACGGGCCGGATCTTTGAGCATCCCGCACGACATCACGCCACCACATCCGTTCAAAGCTGCACCGCAGCCATACCGGCTGCGCAGGAACCCGGCCCCTGGGGGCTGTCTCCACTGGAGGGGTCATGGGTTGCAGTGCGCTGTCCACACTGAAGAAGAACCGCGGTTTCAACATGATCGAACTGATGGTGGTCGTCGTGATCGTCGGCCTGCTCTCCGCGGTGGCCGTTCCCATCTACGTGAAGTACGCGCGGAACTCCCGCATCACGGAAGCCACCGGCCGGATCGGCGAGCTCCTGACGGCGGCGAAGTCGTACGCCGTCGAGTTCGAGGACAACGGCGATCCCGACGACGCCGTCTGGCCCGACGACTGCAACGTGGCCGGCTTCTTCGGCGATTGCCGCGAAACGAGGAACTTCACCTACTACCTGGCGGGCCAGAGGAACGGATTGCTCAAGATCGTGGCCTCGGGAAAATCGGGCACCGCGGCCGGCGGCGTGGAGGTGCGCCTCGAGGTTGCGAATCCGGCCGGAAGTCCGGTCGTGACGATGACCGGGTTTTAGCGCGGCGTTTCCGTGACCGCATTGACCGCGGCGAGAACCCGCGACGGCTGAGTGACCGCCACGGAACCGCGGAGCGCGTTCGAAGCGCGCCGCACCGCTTCGAGATCGACGCCGCAGTCGATCCCCATTCCGGACAGGAAGTAGACGAGATCTTCCGTGGCCAGGTTGCCGGTGGCGCCCGGCGCATAGGGGCATCCGCCGAGGCCGCCGGCCGAGGCGTCGAACACCGTGACGCCGCGCCGCAGCGACGCCAGCACATTGGCGAGCGCGGTGCCCCGCGTGTCGTGAAAGTGCATGGCCAGCCGGTTGTCCTCGAGCTCGGCGGAAAGCCGGTCCAGCAGCGCCTCGATCTGCGTCGGCACCGCGGCGCCGATCGTGTCGCCGATCGACACCTCGTCCACGCCGAGATCCAGCAGGCTCTTCACGACCCGGGCGGCCGCCTCCGGCGCGACCGC
This sequence comes from uncultured bacterium, assembly GCA_964596775.1. Classification (GTDB taxonomy): domain Bacteria; phylum Eisenbacteria; class RBG-16-71-46; order JABDJR01; family JAWXBZ01; genus CAZQVN01. Next base: position 13,747 of record CAZQVN010000073.1, on the reverse strand, counting down.
CCCTTCGTACGGACAGACGAACGCCGTCGACACGTATCCCCGGACGGTCATGCCGGCGGCGGCCGCGCTTTTCATCACCGGGCGGAACCGTTCCAGCGATTCCGCGATCGACGCGTTGATGTTCTTCCGGTTGAACGTTTCCGAGGCCGCCGTGAACACCGCGATCCGTTCGAGATCCGCTTCCAGCGCGCGGTCCATCCCCTTTTCGTTGGGCACGAGCGCCGAGTAGACGACGCCGGGGGCCCGTTCGATTCCGGCCAGGACCTCGGAGGCGTCGGCGAGCTGCGGCACCCATTTCGGGCTGACGAAGGACGTGACCTCGACCTCGGATACGCCGGTGCCGGAGAGGGCGTCCACGAACGCGATCTTCACGTCGGTGGGAACAATCGCCGCCTCGTTCTGCAGGCCGTCCCGCGGTCCGACCTCGACGATCCGGACGGACCTCGAGCCGCCGCGGGGAGTGCCGGGGACGGAGGTCACGGTGCGGGGGTCTGGACCGCCGGCTCGAAGTCGGCGAGGAGTTCGCCGAGGTCGACGGACTGGCCGACGGAGCAGAGCAGGCCCTTGACGGTGCCGGCTGCGGGAGCCGTGACCGTGAACTCCATCTTCATGGCCTCGACGATCAGGATCGGCGCCCCGCTTTCCAGCACGGCACCCGCCTCGACCATGATCTTGCGGACGGTCCCGACCATGGGTGACACGACGCGGTCGTGGGCCGGGCCACCCGCCGCTGAGCGCCCGCGCTGCTTCTTTTCCGTTTCGAGGACCCAGGTCCGGCCACCGATCTGGACCCAGACGAAGCCGTCCCGGGCCACGGCATGACCGGTCCGGATGCGGTCGCCGTCCTGGAGCACGAACGCGCCGTCAGCACCGGGCACGATCATGAACTCCGATGATCGACCGTCCACGGTAATGGTCAGCCGTTCACCGTCCCGGTCCGCCTGGACCGTGTGGCGGTTTCCGTTCCAGAGGTAGTGTCGGTCGAGTTTCGGCATGGCGCGGGTTCATCCGTGGTCGAAGTTATCTTGGATTTGAATAAAACAGAACGACTTACGACAGTGGTGACGTTTTGTGATCTTAGCGCCTCCGCCGCCCGAAAACCAGACCGGTTTCCGCGCCGTTTTTGCTAGACTGGAAGAGTGCGCGGTCTGTCCGGCCACGGAACCCCCGGTCGTTCGACGACTCCGGGGCCCAACGAGGACGGGGCGTTCACAGGGCGCGGAAGGGCGGAACACGGGGCTACCCCGGAGGAACCTTGAGGCCACGTTTTCGACGGAACATCGGATCGACCGGACTCAACACCATCGAGCTCATGGTGGTGCTGGTCGTTCTCGGCGTCCTGACCGCCATCGCGGTCCCGATCTACTCCCGCTACGTCCGCAACTCCCGGCTCCCCGAAGCCACCGGCCGCCTGGCCGACCTCCTGACCGCGGCCCGTTCGTACGCCTCCTCGCGCGACGACAACGGGGATCCCCGGGACGCCATCTGGCCGGAAAACTGCAACGTGGACGGGTTCCTCGGAGACTGCAGCGAGTCCCGCAATTTCCGCTTCCGGCTCGAGGGGGTTCCGAACGGACGGCTCAGGGTGGAAGCCATCGGAAAGGCGAACACGCCGGTGGAAGGGGTGCGGGTGGCCATCGAAATCCAGGATCCGGCCGACCTCGGCCTGCCCGCCGTTCTCGGAATGTAACGACCGGCCCTACGCCCCGCCGCTGATCTTCCTCCACCGGTACCGCATCGTCTTGTAGGACAGACCGAGCCTCTTCGCGGCCTGGCTCAGGTTCCCTCCGGACAGCCGCACCGCTTCCTTCATCAGCCCGTCCATGACCGCGTCGAGCGAAATGGCTCCGTCGGCGAGCAGCGCCTGCGGCGTGGGCGGCCGGGGTTTTCCGACGGCGGGCGCCGTCTCGCCGCGCGCGGTTTCGGCGCCGCGATCCACGGACGGCGGCAGGCCGCTCATGCGGAGCGGGTTCCCGTCGGACAGGACGACCATCTTTTCCATCATGTGGCCGAGTTCCCGGACGTTTCCCGGAAACGGGTAGCGGTCGAGGAACTCCTGCAGCTCCGCGGTGATCTCCGGCGGCGTCATTCCGTAGCGCGCCGCGGCCCGGTCGCGGAAGAACGCGGCGAGCCGGCGGATGTCGCCGCCGCGGTCCCTGAGCGCGGGGAGGTGGATCTCGTGCACGTTCAGGCGGTGATAGAGGTCGTCGCGGAACCGGCCGGCCGCCACCATCTCCCGGAGGTCGCGGTTCGTGGCCGCCACCACGCGGACGTCCACCGTGCGCGGCCCCTGGCTGCCGACCCGCTCCACCACCCTTTCCTGGAGGATGCGCAGCAGCTTCGGCTGCAGCGGCAGGGGCAGCGACGCCACCTCGTCGAGGAACAACGTGCCTCCGTCGGCCTGCTCGAAAACGCCGGCCCGCGACCGCACCGCGTGGGTGAACGCGCCTTTCTCGTGGCCGAAGAAATGACTCTCGGCAAGCCCCTCCGGAATCGCGCCGCAGTTGACCGCCACGATCGGGCCGTCGGCGCGGCGGCTCTGCTGGTGCAGTTCGCGGGCCACGAGTTCCTTGCCGGTTCCGCTCTCCCCGGTCAGCAGGACGTCGCCGGGAACGCCGGCGATCTGCGCCACGTGCCTGAGGACGGTCTGCATCACCGGGCTTTCGCCGATGAGGCGCACGCCGCCGTCCTCGGCCAGGCGGCGGCGCAGGCGGATGTTTTCGCGCGTCAGTTCCACGCGCTCGGCGACCCGCCGCACCCGCTCGATGAGTTCGGCCCGGTCGAACGGCTTCTGCAGGTAGTCCCAGGCCCCGCTCTTCATCGCCTCGACGGCCGAGGACACGGTTCCGAAGCCGGTCATCAGGATGACGATCAGGTCCGGCTGGAGTTCGCGGCCGCGGCGGAGCAGTTCCATCCCGTCGATGCCCGGCATTTTGAGGTCGGTGAGGAGAAGGTCGCGCGGAGCCGCGGCGAGCGCGTCGAGCGCCTCCTCGCCGGACGAGGCGGCGTCCACGACATGCCCCTGGTCGGACAGGATTTCCGCGACGATGTTCCGCTGGGCGGCTTCGTCGTCGGCCACGAGAATGCGGAGCAGCGCCGTCATCACGCCTCCGTGTCCATGGGGTGCGCCGGAAACCGGATCGTGAACGCGGTTCCGGCGCCCTCGGCGCTCCGCACCGTGGCCGTGCCCCCGTGACGTTCCGCCACCGCGCGCACGATGGACAGGCCGAGCCCCACCCCGCCGGCCCGCGCGGAATAGAACGGCTCCCACACGTGCGCCAGCCGGTCGGCGGGGATGCCCGAGCCGGTGTCGGCGATCGTCACCACGATGTCTTCCCCCTCCTTGCGGCCGGTCAGGGTCACCCGCCCCCCGTCCGGCGTGGCGTGCAGCGCGTTCGAAACGAGATTGTTCCAGACCGTGGCCAGCCGGGTCGGGTCCCCTTGGAACGGGATCGGTCCGGGGGCATCGAGCTCGAGCGCGATCCCCCGCGACCGGGCTTCCGACTCGAAGAGTGCCACGGCTCCCGACATCGAATCATGGAGGTCCATCGGCTCCCGCGCAATCGCTCCGGTGCGGGACAGGTCGAGGAAGCTCCCGACCAGCCGTTCCAGCCGCGCGATCTCCGTCGTGACCGTGTTCAGGTAGCCGTCGATCCGGCCCCCCTCCTCGGCGCCCGGCATGTCCGCGATGCGGTCGCGCATCTGCTGCATCGTCAGCTGGATCGCGTTCAGCGGGTTCCGCACCTCGTGGGCCACCCCGGCGGCCAGCCGCCCGACCGCCGCCTCGCGCTCGGCCTCGACGAGCCGCTGCTCCATGGCCCGGGACTCGCGCAGCCGGCTGACCATCCGGTTGAACGACACGGTCAGCGCGCCGATCTCGTCGTTCCGCTCCGGCTTCAGGGTGATGTCGAGATCCCCCTGCTGCACGCGGCGGAACGACTGCTGGAGCGACTGGATCGGCTTCGTGAACTGCAGGGCCATGCCGATCGCGCCGACGATCCCGACCCCGAGCAGGCCGGCCAGCCAGAAGAAACTGCGGCGCCGCGCCCGGTTCAGCTCCTCGCGGATTCCCCCCATCGGCACCCCCATCCGCACCGTCCACGCGGTATCGCCATCCGGAGACGGAACCGGAAGGTTGATGAGCATCATGTCCGCCTCGTCCCCCGCCCAGTGATGCACGCGCTTGAGCGTGCGGGAACCGGTGGAATCGCCGATGTCCATGACCACTTCGAACGTCATCGACGACAGGGTGTCCCCGCCCGGTCTCGTCCGGTACTTGAGCCGCTCGATGACCGCCCGCAGCGAATCCGGGGCGTCGACTCCGGCCACCACGTCCTCGGAGCGCTCGCTCGTCCAGACGGCGCCGTCGACCTGCCGGACGCGCGTGGAGTCCGTTTCGGTGATGAGGATCCGGGTGGTGTGACGCCCGGACACGGAGTCGGCGAACAGCTCGTCGATCACATGATCCCGGTTCAGCGGGCGGAACGACAGCTCGTGCGCGCGGCGGGACAGCCGGCGCGTGGACTCGTCCACGCCCGTGCTGAGATCCGCCAGGCGGTCCATGAGCGCCTGTTCCTCCCGCTGAACCAGGAAGTACTGGAGCGCCAGGACGGCCATGAGAAGAAGGATCATCATGGCCGCCAGGCGCAGTTTGAGAGTCACGCTTCGGTTTCTCCGATCAGTTCACGGCCGCGACATCGAGACGGTAGACCATCGGGTAGTCCTCCTCGTCGCGGGCCACCGCGTACAGCTTGCCATCGGAACCGACGCGGAGCCAGCGGTAGCGGTCGGGAATCGAGAAGACGCGCTGGTAGCCGCCGGCGGCGTCCCACTCGTCGCTGATCATCGCCTCGCCGTCGACCTTCGACGTGACCGCCCACACGCGACCGTCCGGCCAGAGCAGGATCCCGCGGAGGTCCGAGGTGAACTCCGGCATGTACTTCGCCAGATCGTTCCAGTCCACGCCCCCTTCGTCGCCGTGCTTGCCGACCTTGACCTCGCGCTTCATGCCCCCTCCGTCGCCGCCGCCCTCACCGCCGGGGCCGCCGTCGGTTTCCTTGATCATGATCATCCGGGGACCGTCCTTGCCCCCTTCGCCGATCTTCGGGGGAGCCTTCGGCTTCTGGCGTTCGTACGTCCGGGTAAAGTCCATGACGAGCCGGCCGGCCGGCGAGATCTGCCCCACCGAGTACGCGTCGGCCAGGACCCCGTACACGTTTCCGGACCCGGTTCCGGCCACCGGGGGCGCCACCAGGCCGGGTCCGATCCGCACGACCTTCTCGTTGTCGTTCTTCTTCTCGGGGCGCATCGAGAGCTTCCAGATCGACTTTCCGGAGGCGTCGAACGCCTCCTGCGACACCGGGGATTCGTAGTCGAAGGACACGACGAGCGTCCCGTCGTCGCGCAGCAGGAGCCCCTGGATCATGCCGTCGATGATCAGGTCGTTCCGCACGGTTCCGTCGGCCTTGAAGACGGTGGCCCGGCGGGTGGCCAGGTCGTAGACCGCCACCTGCCCCGCCCCGTTCACCGCCATGTGCATCGGCAGCTTCATCTCGCCCGGGCCTTCCCCTTCCCGGCCGATGCTGCGGACGAACTTTCCGGCCGGGCTGAACACCTGGACGCGGTAGTTGCCGTTGTCGAGAACGTACACGTTCCCCTTCGCGTCGGCGTCCACGGAAATCGAGCCCATCCGCTCGAAGAACTGCGACTCCTCCGGCGCGTCGGGACCGCCGGCGAGAAACGTTTCCGTGAACCGGTAGCCCCCGCTCTTCGCGGGCTTTTCCGCCTTGATCGACTTTGCCGATACGGCCGGAACGGCGAGCAGAAGTCCCGCGGCGATCCCGAAGAGACTCACGCGGCCGGCCAGCCCCTGATAAGCGATCTTCATCATCACGATACCCCTTTGCCCGCGGGTTGGGTCACCGGAAGGGCGGCGGGCATATCGCTCCGTCCGGTCATCAGAAAGAACAGACAGGGAAGAAACGTCAACGAGAAGAACGCCGAAGCCACGAGCCCGGCCCCGGCCGAGATCGCCAGCGTCTTCCAGCTCTCCGCAGCGCCCGGTTCGCTCCCCCAGGCCAGCGGCACGAGTCCGGCCACGCTCGTGGCGGTCGTCATGAGGATCGGCTTGAACCGCTCCCCGGCGGCGCGGAGGGCGGCCGCGTGACCGTCTCCGCTGCGGCGCAGAAGCGTTCCCGCCCGGTGAACGAGGAGCAGGGCGTTGTTCACCGAAACCCCGGCCAGGAGGATCAGCCCCACGTAGGCGGTCCGGTCGAACTTCATGTCGATCGCCCAGAACGTCAGCGCGATGCCGACGAACGACAGCGGGACGGTGAGGATGGCGGTGAACGGAAGGAGCAGGCTCTCGAAGAGCGCCGCGGACACCATGTAGATGAGAACCAGCGCCGCCGCGATCCCGACGAGGATCTGCGTTTCCTCCTTGCGGGTGAGAAACACGCCGGCGCCCTCCTCGATCGTGTAGCCGGGCGGGAACTGCGTGCCATCGAGGAACGACTGGACGAACGTGTTGCCCACCCGCGACGGGCCGCGGTAGTCGAACGTGACCATGCGCATGTACTGCTGGCGATTGCGCCGGATTTCCGTCTGGACCGGCTTTTCCCCGACGGACATCAGCTCGCCGAGCCGGACCGGGGCGCCGCCGGATCCCCGGCTGATGACGGACGCGAGTTCCGCGGGACTCGTCGACTCGCCGCCGGCCATCGCCACGCGGCCGTCGATCTCCCCGGCGGTGCCGCGCAGTTTCCGGCGGGCGAGCTGGCCGGAGATGGACGGCTGGAGGACGTCCACGAGATCGCGCATCGAGATGCCGAGCTCGGACATCCGCTCGCGGTCGGGGACGAGGTTCAATTCCACGGCGTCGTCGCTGATCCACGACGAGGCGTTCGTCCTGATGTCGCGGACGCGCCCGTTCCGGGCGAGCCGGCGCCCCACGTCCTCGGCCAGTTCCCCGAGGCGCGGGTAGTCGGGACCGCGCAGCGTCAGCGTGTAGAACGCCGACACGTCGGCGTTGCCGGTGCTGAAACCGGGACCCTCGCCGCTGACGCTGACCGAACAGCCGCTCATCGTGGCGGCGATGGCCACCAGCTTGTCCTTGACCGCCCCGGGGATCGTCGTTCCGTTGACCGCGGCCGGAAACCGGACGACGATCCCTCCCTGGATCTCGCGGACCATCGACTCGACCCGGGTGATGAACTTCTTTTTGTAGAAGGGGTCGTCGAGCACCGCGTTCTCGAACATCAGGACCGCCTCGTTCGTCCGCTCGATGTCCGTGCCGGGAGGAAAGCCCAGGTAGACGCGCACGGTCGTGTCCCGGCCGCCCCCGAAGATGGACCCGCGCGGCACCTTCTCCACGAACACCCAGACGCTCCCGGCGAAGATCAGCGCGCAGAGCGCGATGAACAGGGGCGCCCGGTGCATCGTCCAGGCGAGGACGGGCTCGTAGAACCGGTTGACGAGCGAGGGGCGGGGGGCGGCGGGTGGGGTCGCGGCGGCGGCGTCGGCCGCCACGGGCAGAGCGGTCTCGCGGCGCCCGCCCGTCGCCGACCGCCGTGCCCTCCGGGGCGCGAGCGCCCAGCGCGACAGCAGCGGCGTCAGCGTCAGCGCCACGCCGAGCGACGCCGTCAGGGACAGGCAGATGGCGAGCACAAACGGCAGGTAGAGGTCGCGCAGGTTGCCGGTCATGTACAGGAACGGGGTCAGCACGACGGCCGTCGTGCCGGTGGCGGCGATCAGCGGAAACATCACTTCCCGCGACGCGGCCAGCGTCCGCAGCAGGCTCTTCCGGCCCCGGGTGCGCTGCGACACCGTCTCGAGAAGAACGATCGAGTTGTCCACCGACATGCCGAACGCGAGCGCCAGGCCGGACATCGTGATGAGATTGATCCCGAGCCCCGCGGCGCGGAACAGCAGGAACGTGATCACCGCCGAAAAGAGCACGGAAGCGAGGACCACCACCGGCGCCCGCAGCCGGCGCTCGGCGACCACCATCACCAGAAAGATGCAGAGGATGGAGAACGCGGCGCGGCGCCCGAGGACATCGAGCTCCTTGCGGATGCTCTCGCTCGCGTCGTGAACGATGCGGAGCGTCAGCTCGGCGGGGAGCGTGGCGCGGATCTCCTCGATGAGTTCCCGCGACTGTTCCGCCACGCGGATCAGGTTCGTGCCCGCCTCGCGCTCGAGGACGAGGGCCACCGAGGGCCTGCCGTTCAGGCGCGACAGGCTCCTCGGCCGCGCCCAGGTGTCCTGCACGGAAGCCACGTGATCGAGCCGGAGCGGCGCCGTCGCCGTTCCGCCGACGATCTGCGCGCCGAGTTCCGCGGCGGTCACCTCCGGCCGCTCGATCACCACCGGAAGCCGGTGCGCGCAGAACACCCGCGACCCCGCGTTCGTCCGCGCTCCGGCCCGCTCGAGGGCGGCCACCACCCGGGGCACGTCGACATCGCCGCGCTCGATCGCCTCCGGCTTCAGGTCCACGCGGATTTCGCGGTCGGCGCCGCCGTACACCTCCACGCCGGCCACTCCGGGCACGGCCAGGGCGCGCGGCTTGACCTGTTCGTCGAGGATCGTCTTGAGCGCCTCCGGCGTGCGCGGGCCGGCCAGCTGCAGGATGAGAAAACTCCCCTGCTGCATCTCAGGCGGGAGCGTCCGCTCGATCGTGGGCGGGGACACCCCTTTCGGCAGCTCCTCGCGGATCATCGTCAGCCGCTCCCGGAAGAGGATCTCGGCGCGATCCATCCGGGTTCCCCGCTCGAACGCAACGTTGACCTGGCCGAAACCGCGCCCGCTCATCGAGCTCACCTCGCGGGCTCCGGGAAGCTGCTGCGCCTCCCCCTCGATGCGCGACGTGACCAGCGCCTCGACCTGTTCCGGCGACGCGCCTTCCCAGGCGATCGTGGCCGACATCTCCGGATACTCGAGGTCGGGATTGAGCGCCAGCGGCAGGTCGTTGAGCGCGGCCAGGCCGAGCAGGAGCAGCGCGGCGTAGAGCGCCCCGGTGCCGATCGGCCGGCGGAGAGGAACGGCGAGCGATTTCACGCGCCTCTCCGGCGGCGCCCGGCCACCACCTGGAACAGGACCGGGATGATGAGGAGCGTGAGCAGCGTGGAGGCGGTCAGGCCGCCGATCACCGTGGCCGCCAGCGGCGCCCGGAACTCCGAGCCGGCGCCGTGGAGCAGCGGGGCCATGGCGAACACCGTGGTCAGGGTGGTCATGATGATCGGCCGATAGCGCCGGCGGCTGGCGGTGTGGATCGCGTCGGACACGGACATGCCGGAGCGGCGGAGGCGGCTCAGCAGGTCCACCTTGAGGATCGAGTCGTTGACGACGATGCCGACGAGGATCACGAGGCCGATCCCGGAAAACACGTTGATGGTGCCCCGGGTGACGAGCAGGGTGGCCGCCACGCCGACGAGCGAGAGCGGCACCGCGGCAAAGATGAGCAGCGGGAGCTTCAGCGACTCGAACTGGGCGGCGAGGATGAGGAGCACGAGCCCCGCCGACAGGCCGAGCGCCGCCATGATCCCGGACAGCGTGCGGCGCATCTCCTCGTATGAGCCGCCGTAGCGGACCACGTAGTTCGCGGGCACGGCGGCCTCGGCGCGCGCGGCGTCGAGGGCCTCGCGCACCGTGTCCACGTTGCGCATCGGCCCGTCCCAGCGGAGCGACGCCACCCGCGCCTGCCCCTCGCGGAGGAGACGGGCCGGGCTCAGGACCGTGGCCACGCTGAACAGTTCGCGCACCGGCAGCGACCGTCCGTCGACGAGCAGCGTTCCGGCGCCCGGATCCTCCACGCCGGCCGGGCGGATCACGACGGGAAACTCCTCCTGGAACCGACGGATCCGGGTCGTTTCGAGGCCCGACGTGCGGGAGCGCAGCGCCGCCGTGATGTCCGACTCGGTGAGGCCGAGCCGCCACCAGCGATCCTCGAGTGGCGTCAGGACGTAGCGGGGCTCGAGTTCGGTGGCGGCGATCGACAGTTCCTCGCCGCCCCGCTTCAGGCGCGCCGAGGCCCGCTCCGCGATGTCCCGCGCAAACCGCTCGGCGGCGTCCGGGTCCGGACCGAGGATCTCCATCGACAGGGTCGACAGCCCGGCGGGAACGAGGGCGGAGAGTTCGCTGCGGTCGGACATCACCGTGAGTTCGCGCCCGTCGTGATTCGGGAACGCCGCCCTCAACTCGGCCAGCAGCCGCTCGCGCTTTCCCGAGGCGCCGTGATGCAGCCGGGCGCGGAGCACCGCCCGGCTCGACTGCTGCCCGGCATCGGTGGGATCGAGCGCCCCCGCCTCGCCGACCGAGAGAAACGTGCTCGCCACCTCCGGCCGGGCCCGGAGCCACGTTTCGATGGTGACGGCGGCTTCGCCGGTGGCCGTCACGTCGGTGCCCGGCGGAAGGCGGAGCGACGCGGACACCTGGTCGGTGGACAGGGGCGGCAGGATCTCCCGCGGCCGTTCGAAGAGGAACAGCGTGCTCGCGGCCAGGGCCATGGCCGTGATCCCGAGCGCCAGGCCGGGGCGGCGCAGACCGCGGTCGAGCCACGTCCGGTAGACGCCGAAGAACGGCATCCGTTCCGTGCCCCTCGCCGACGGTTCGAGCCGCGCCGCGGCCATCGGCAGGAACGACAGGGCCACGAGGAGGCTGACGCCGAGCGAAGCCCCCACCGAGATCGCCTGGTCGCGGAACAGCGCGCCGACCGCCCCGGGGACGAACGCCAGCGGCGCGAACACGGCGCAGGTCGTGAGCGTGGAGGCCAGCACCGGAAGCGAAACCTCCTCGGCGCCGCGGACCGCCGCCTCGGTCCGCGACATCCCCTCCTCGACGCGGAGCCGGTGGATGTTTTCCAGCACGATGATCCCGTTGTCCACGAGCATCCCGATGCCGAGCGCCACGCCGCCGAGCGACATGAGGTTCAGCGAAACGCCGCAGAGGTCCAGCACCGCAAACGTTCCGACGACCGACACCGGAAGCGCGGTGATGAGAAGCAGCGGCGAGCGGAAGTCGCGGAGGAAGTAGATGAGCACGACGAACGCGAGGAGGCCGCCCCACCACACGGACTGCCAGACCCCGGCCATCGACTGGCGGACGAACGGCGAGGGGTCGGCCACCACCGCCACGTCGAACCCGGGAAAGTCGTTCTTCACCTCGCCAAGACGCTCGAGAACATCGCGGGACATGGCCACCAGGTTCGCGCCGGACTCGCGGTGCACGAGGATGCCGACCGCCGGCCGGCCGTCGAGGCGGCTCCACCCGCGCGGGTCCTCGAAGCCGTCCACGACGTCGGCCACGTCCGCGACCCGGACCGGCGGGCCGTCCGTGGGGGACACGATGACGGCGCGGATGTCGTCCGCCGACGTGAGTTCCGAATTGATCTGCAGCGCGTAGCGGATGCCGCGGCGGCGGAGCGTGCCGCCGGGGGCGCGGACGTTGGCCGCGGCGAGCGCCTTGCCGAGGTCGGCGCCGTCGATGCCGAGGGCGGCCATCCGCGCCTCGTCGGGGATCACCCGGATTTCGCGCGACGGCGCGCCGACGATCTGGGCCCGCGCCACGCCCGCGACCTGCTCGAGCCGCGGCTTCAGCACCGTCCGCGCCCAGTCGGCGGCGCCGGCCAGGTCGTCGGCGGAGAGCGCCAGCACCATGTCCGGGTTGTCGCGACCGGAAGCGCCGAGCACGACCGGCCGCTCCGCGTCCTCGGGGAGGATCCAGCGGACCGTGTCCAGCCGTTCGCGCACGGAGAGCGCCGCGAGTTCCGGGTCGACGCCGCGGTTCAGCATCACGGTGATCGCGGCCCCGCCGGGCACGATGCGGGTGCGCACGCCGTTGACGCCGCGGGCCGACACGAGCGCCTCCTCGGCGGGGCGGGCCACCGCGTCCTCGATCTCCTCGACGCCGGCGTCCGGCCAGGCCAGCCATACGATGATCTCCTCCGCCTTGATGTCCGGAAGCAGCGTCAGTTCCATGCGGAACAGCGCGACCGTGCCGAGGAAGACCACCATGAGGAGGAACATCGAGGTGGCGATCGGCCGCCGGACGGAAAACGAGGAGATCGACACGCTAGTCCCCGGCCAGCGACACCCGGACCGGAGCCGCGTGAGCGAGCGTCAGGTGGCCGTCGACGAGAATCGTGTCGCCGTCGGCCACGCCGGACGTGATCTCCACGAGGCGGTCCGTTTCGAGGCCGGTCTCGACGTACTGCCACTCCGCCCGGCCGTTCGAGGCGCGGAAGACGAGCAGTTTCCGGTCCCGCTCGATGACCGCGGGGCGGGGCACGGCGATCCGGTCCGCGAAGGCCGTTCCGGAGATCGTCAGGTCGGCGTACATGCCCGGGCGGATCCGGCTTTCCGGGTTGGCCAGCGTGACGAACACCTCCCCGGTTCCGCGGGCGGGGTCGATTTCCGGACCGAGCGCGTCGACCCTGCCCTCGAACGATTCGCCCGGGAGCGCCGGGAAGGTCACGGCCGCGCTGGCTCCAACCGCAAGCTGCCCGAAATCGTTTTCCAGCACCTCGGCGCGGATCCGGATCGTCGACAGGTTCACGAGCGCCAGAAGCGGCTGCGATGCCACCGCCACGCCCCCCGCTTCGGCCGACAGGTCGGTCACGGCCCCGGCAAACGGCGCGGTCAGCGTGGTGGCCTCGAGATCGAGGCGGACCCGCGCGATCTTCTCCCGGGCCGGGGTGACCCCGGTCCGCTGGGCGAGCACCTCGTGACGGCTCGAATCCGACGCGCCGTCGAAACGGAGCTTGACGTTCAGGTCCGCCTGGGCCGCCGCGAGTTCCGATTCCGCTTCACGCAGGGCGATGACCAGCGGTTCGCGGTCGATCTCGACCAGGGTGGCGCCGGCCCGGACCGCCTTCCCCTCGGTGACGTTCACCACCGTGATCCGCCCCCCGATCCGCGGCGCCAGCAGCACGCGGCGGACCGCCTCGGCCCGGCCGGTGCCGCGGATCGTGAGCACGAACGGCTGCCGGCGGACGACCACCCCCCCGACCGGCAGGGCGGTGGTGCTGGATGCGGCGGGCTCCTCCTCCCCCTCCTCGGCCGGCGCCGCCGCGGCCCCGTTTCCGGAGCGGGACAGCAGTGTCTGGCGCACCTGGGGGATGAGGAGAATTAGGGGGATCGCGAGGAGCAGGATCAGGACCTGAAGGAATCGTTTCGAGGTTGCCATGCTGCGGAGTATAACAAGATGCGTGCCCGGACGGTGTTGCTGTTAAATTGTTTTATAGCAATGATTTAAACGGCACAACCCATTCCTTGTCTCCCCAAATGGGCATCCCCATATGGGGAGATTATCCCCTGAGCGACACTCGGGGTTGACACGGTCCGTCGTCCCGATAAAAATATGCGGGTTCGCTGCACATTATTCACCTGCATCCCGTGTTCCGCACCATGTGACTTTATCCGCCCGCACACGGTCCATGTACCGGAACGGGCAAGCCCGTTTCCGGCAGTTCCCGGCTCCGCGGTTCCGCTCCAGTGTTCCTCGAAGCGGTCCCGGGTCGTCAGCACTTCGGATTCATTCGAGTCATCAGCCCAATACCACAGTTTCGCCGCGGCGGTCATGGTCCACCATGACGTCCGCATTGTGTGACCCATGAGGAGGACAATAATGCCCGGAAAGACCGCTTCCGTTCTCGCAGCCGCACTCCTGTTTTCGACGGCCGTCCAGGCCGAAGAGAAGAAACCGATCGAACCCGGCCCCTGGAAATTCGGCACGACCCTTGGACTCAACCTGT
>CAZQVN010000072.1:0-15884 GCA_964596775.1 uncultured bacterium | reverse complement strand
TGAGGTCGTTGTCCACCGGCTGGACGAGGAGAAGCCGGACCCCCTCCAGCCCCTTCGACTTGATCGTGGCCACGACCCGTCCGATCACCCGCCCGGTCAGCATCAGACGATCCGGAAGTGATCCACGAGCGTGCAGCGACGGAACCGCGAGAACGCCAGCGGACCGGTCATCCCCTCGCCGGTCGGGCTTGCGATCGTGAACGACGTGTATCCCTCGCCGCCGAAGCCGAGGCCGGCCAGGTTCGGGCCGTTCTTGACGTAGATCGACGTGTTGATCTCCCGGGCCATGCGGGACAGCATCGCGATGTTCAGCGAGTGCATCGAGGCGGTGTGACCGAAGCGGTGTTCGGCCTTCAGGGCCATGTCGATCCCTTCGTCCGCGTCCTTGACCCGGACGATCGGGAGCACCGGCATCATCTGCTCCGTCCAGACGAGCGGATGCTCCCTTTCCACCTCCATGAACAGGAGGCGGATGTCGGACGGGGCGTTGACGCCCATGGCCCCGAGGATGACCGATGCGTTCTTGCCGATGAACTCGGTGTTGATGACGCCGGGCTTGCCCGGCTCACGCACCTCGCGGAAGATCGTCTTCATCAGCCGCTCCGACTGCCACGGCTTGAGCTCGTACCCGCCGGCGGCGGCCATCGTCTTCTTCAGCTTTTCGGCCACCGAGGCCACCACGAACACTTCCTTCTCGTCGGTGCAGATCACGTTGTTGTCGAAGGACGCCCCGCGCACGATGTCGCGTCCGGCCTTCTCGATGACCGCCGTGTCGTCGACGACCACCGGCGGATTGCCCGGTCCGGCGCAGATGGCGCGCTTGCCGGACATCATCGCCGCCTTGACCACGCCGGCGCCGCCGGTGACCACGAGGATGCGCACGCCCGGATGCTTCATCAGCGCCCCTGCGCTCTCCACGGTGGGTTCGGCCACGGTGGTGACCACGTTCTTCGGACCGCCCGCTCCGGTGATCGCCTCGTTGATGAGATGGATGTTGTGGATCGACGTCTTTTTTGCGTTCGGGTGCACGTTGAACACGACGGAGTTGCCGGCCGCCAGCATGCCGATCGTGTTGCAGATGATCGTCGACGTGGGGTTCGTCGTCGGCGTGATCGCCGCAATGACGCCGAACGCCGCGCGCTCCTCGAGCAGCAGGCCGTGGTCGCCGGATTCGGCGCGCGGCACGAGAACTTCCGTGCCGGGCGTCTTGTTGGTGACGAGTAGGTTCTTCTGGATCTTGTCCTCGTACCGCCCGAGCCCCGTTTCCGAGTGGGCCATCCAGGCCAGCGCTTCCGCGTTCTCGCGCATCTTCTGGCGGATGTGGGCAATGATAGCGTTCCGCCGGTCCATGGACAGCGCCACGAACTCGCGCTGGGCCGCCCCGGCCGCGGCCACGGCCTCGTCAATCGTGTCGAAGCAGCCGGACCGCCCGGCCGATCCGCCGGCCGGGGATCCCGCCGCGGGCGCCGCGCCCTGCGATCCCGCGAGCTGCTTCAGCACCTCGCGGGCCAGTTTCTGAACGTCCATATCCGAAGTGTGACTCATCAGCTGCCTTTCCGGTAACGGGTTTCCCCCATCACGTCGTACGTGTCGACGATGGCCATGATCACGGCATCACAGGGGCGCTTGTCCGTGCCGTCCGTCTGGCGGGCGGAGCTCCCCGAAGCGAGGAGCACCACCTCCGACTCCCCCGCCCCCACGTCGTCGACGGCCACGACGGGGCCGCCGCGGTCGCTGCCGTCGGCGTCCAGCGGCTGCACGAGCAGGAGCTTCCAGCCGGAGGCCAGGGGTTCCTTCCGCGAAGCCACGACCGTTCCGGTGACGCGGGCCAGTACCATCCGTTCTAGTCGCGGCCGGCCTGGGCCTTGGCTTCCTTGGCCCGTCCGAGCGGGAGGTGCATGTCCACGTTCGAATGCGGGCGGGCGATCACATGAACCGCGATCACTTCACCGACGCGCTCGGCGCCGCGGGCTCCGGCTTCCACCGCCGCCTTGACCGCGGCCACGTCGCCGCGGACCACCGCGGTCACGTATCCGCCGCCGATCTTTTCGTAGCCGACGAGTTCCACCTTCGCCGCCTTCACCATGGCGTCCGCCGCTTCCACCATCGCGGAGAAACCCCGTGTTTCGATCATCCCCAGTGCGTCGGTCATTGCGTTCTCCTTTTTTCAGTTGTCCGCGGACGCGTCAGCGATCCGCGGTACGCCCCGTCAGTCCTTCAATCGCCGCGACCGCGGCCTTGTAACCCACTTCGATGTCCGCTTCCTCGCCGCCCAGGTACACGCGGCCGAACGAGCCGTAGGCCCGCACTTCGAGGATGTTGATGTTTGCGGCCTTTTCCGCCTCGTTCGCGGCCAGCGCCGCGTACGCCGCCGGGTCCGTCTCGAGCACGTAAAGCGTCTGGCCCGGCACGATCATCTGGCCGTGACGCATCCGGTTGATCAGCTGCGCCTGGTGATCGTCGACCTTGCGGATGACCTGGCTGGAAAGGATCCGCGGCTTGATCCGGTCCTCCTCCTTCAGCCCGATCGCGTCGAGGATCGCCTGGCCGGCCTGCCGGACATCCCCCTGCTCCTCGTGATGCACCTCGAGAAGCCCGTACAGGCGTTCCACGATCTGCATGCCCGGCTTGACGCGGGTGGACTTGACCGCGATGTCGGTGACCCGGTTGATTTCGATGCCCGGCGAGATCTCCACCCAGAGCGACGACATGCCGGCCAGGGGCAGGAAGCCCTGGGCCACCGTGCCCATGAACGCCGCGTGCTGCGGCTGCAGACTGTCGAGAAACACGTAGGACCGCAGTTCCATGCCCCGTCTCTTTCCCTTTGCGACGGCCGCTGTCCGGCCGTCTGGCTGAACGTCAGCGACGGCCGCCCAGAGCGGACGCCGCCTCCCCGATGATCTTGATGCTGGCCGATGCGCCGATGCGCGTGGCTCCGGCGGCCAGCATGTTCGTCAGGTCGCCGAACGTGCGGATACCCCCGGCCGCCTTGACGCCGGTGCCCTCTCCCACGGTGCGCCGCATCAGATCCACGTCGTGAATCGTGGCCCCGCCGGGACCGAACCCGGTGGAGGTCTTCACGAAATGCGCGCCGGCCTCCTTCGACAGCCGGCAGGCGCGGACCTTCTGCTCGTCGTCAAGCAGCGCCGCCTCGATGATCACCTTGAGGTGCGCGCCCCCCTCGTTGCAGGCCTCGACCAGCGCCCGGATGTCCGAGCGGACGTCGTCGTCGTGGCCGGCCTTCAGGGCCCCGACGTTGATGACCATGTCGATCTCCCGCGCGCCGTCGCGGATGGCCCGGCGCGTCTCGTAGACCTTGGCCGCGGTCGGCACGGCGCCGAGCGGAAAACCGACGACGGAACAGACGATCACCTTCGACCCGCGCAGCATGCGCGCAGCGGTCCGCACGTGAACCGGATTCACGCAGACGGCGGCAAACTTGTACTGGAGCGCCTCGCGGCACAGCTGCTCGATCTCCGCGGGCTGCGCATCCGGCTTCAGGTTCGTGTGATCGATGAACGAGGCGAGCGCCTCCTCCACGCTGATCGTGCCCGGCGCCGCGGCCACCCGTGCCGCGCCGGCGTCCACGACGGCCCTCACCTGGGTCGTGCACTTCTGCGCGCACATGCCGCACCCCGTGCACGGCTGGTCATTCGGGGTCCGCGACGTCTGCACCTGGTACTCCGCGGCGAGACGCCGGGCCACTTCCGCGGAAACGGCCTCGACCAGGCTGTTCATGTCCGAGGGATTGGCGGCGGACATCACGCGGTTCCTCCGCGCCCGAACCGGCGCTCGATGTCGGTGATCAACGCCACCCGCTTCAGGTGCCGTTCCTCGCGGCACTCCACGGCGAGCCAGGTGCGCACGATCTCCTGGGCCATGGTGATGCCGATGAGCCGGCCGCCGAGCGTGAGGAGATTGGCGTCATTGTGCTCGCGGCTGTTCCGCGCGGTGACCGTGTCGTGACAGAGCGCGGCGCGCACGCCGGGGACCTTGTTGGCGGCCATGCAGGAGCCGATGCCGGCGCCGTCGATCATGATGCCCCGCTCCGCGGAGCCGGCGCTGATCCTGAGCGCCACCGCCAGGGCCACCGACGGATAGTCCACCGGGGCTTCGCTGTGGGTGCCGCAGTCGTCCACGGCCCAGCCGAGTTCGTAGAGCAGGGGCTTGAGCTTTTCCTTGAGCTCGTATCCCCCGTGATCCGCGCCGACGGCCACGACCCGGCCGGACGGTTTCGTCGCGGCGGGCCGGCCGGACGGGGCGACCGTCGCGGCCGGAGGCGGCGCGGGCGCCGTTCCGGCAAGGTGTTTTTCGACGACCTTGCGCACGACATCGCGGATCTCTTTCTCGGAAAGCACGGGCTGTTCGTCTCCGGTTTCCGCGCCGCACGGGGTCCGGCGCTGGAGGTCACGATCAGGGCAAACCTACTGAACGGTGCAAGTTAGCACAGCGCGCGCGCCGCGTCACCCCCGGACTCGCGCCCCCGAACGCGCTGCATCACGACCGCCGGGCCGGGTGGAACGGCACCGTGACGGCCGGGCCGGTCGGGTCAGAAACCGCGGCAGTAGCGGGAGATTTCGTCCTTGTCGTCGCCGCGCCAGTACTCGAGCCGGATCCGGCATTCCCCGTCCTCGGACGGATCGTACTTGCTGCCGTCGGCCTTCCGGAGCTTCTTGAGGTTGACGCGCCGGGAGCTCCTGGGGCGCAGGTTGCGGTCCGTCCACGAGTAGGTTCCGGTCAGGCGCAGGACGGACACCTGGTAGATCGTGATCAGCTCGTTCGTGGGGTTGTACACGACGACATGGTCGCCGCGGATGGCCATGTCGACACGATCGGACGGGAAGTGCTCCTCCCTGTCGAGGAGGGTGGAAAACTGCCACACCACAACGGCCAGCATGGAGATCACGAGGAAAACGACCGGCCACGAGATGGAGGGGTCGGAATACTCCTGGGGATGATCGTGCGGGCCGGACGGCTTTCCCTGTGAGGTCATGGGCGGCAGTGTAGCCGACCATGCCTCATCGGGAAAGCGCGCGCGGAACGAAAACGGTTCAGCTCTTGGCCCTGGAGGGCTGCGGGCGAAGGCTCATCATCACCAGCCAGATGCCGGGGACGAGAACCATGAGCAGCGTGATCCACCGCGCCACGACTCCCTGCTCCACCCACGGCTCGGTGGCCACGTGGATCGCTTCCGCGTAGGGGATCACGCCGGCCTCGGACAGTTCGTGGATCCCGTTCAGCAGCAGCTGGACCACGAAGATCAGCAGGAAGATTCCGGTGACCTGGAAGAAGACGCGCAGGTTGATCTTGCTGCTGTTCTTGATCCACAGGACGCCCATGCCCACCGCGATGGCGAGTCCCGCCACCGCGCCGATAAGCGCCGCGGACGCGCTCGTCGTCCGGACGAGGCTCACGAGCAGGAACGCCGCCTCCGCCCCTTCGCGGGCGATCAGGACGAAAGCCGCGGAAAACACGCCGACCGCCGGCCAGCTCAGGAAGCGGCGTTTTTCCGCCTTGCGGCTCGCGTCGTCGATCTGGGTCTCGATGTCCCGGCGCAGGTGCCGGCCGGTCTTCCACATCCAGACGACCATGGTTCCCGTGAGCGCGGCGGCGATCAGGCACATCACGCCTTCCTGGAGCGTGTTCTCGCCGAACTTGCTGAGCAGATGGGTACCGTAGATCGTTGCCAGGAGAGCCACGCCGACGCCGGTCCAGGCCGCCGGCAGGAGTTCCCTGCGCCCCGTCTTGGTCAGGTATGTGACGATGATGGCCACGACGATGAAGGATTCGAGTCCTTCGCGGATCATGATGGTGAAAGCCTGGAACACGTCATCTCCTCACAGTTCGGGAACCCGTCACGTACTGCGTCCGCTCAGGATGCACTCATGGAACGGGGAACACACATCGCAGTTGTCGATGCCGGGGCAGTTGTCATGGGAGGACTGAACGACCTGCTGGATTTTCCGGACCCGGTTCGGATCGTCGAAGACATAGCCCAGAAGACGGAACAGCCGGAGCCCGCTGGCCGAGCTCAGAAGATGCTCCATCTTGCAGGCGTCCTCTTCGGCCTGGACCGGATCGATCAGGAGCACATCGCGGAGGAGCCGGATGATCATCAGGCGATTGCTGACGATGGTCCTGGCCAGATCCTCGCCATGATCCGTCAGTTTCAGGAAGTGCCGTTCGTCCTCGTCCACCAGCCCCTTGGCCCGCAGGCCGGAAATGGCCACCGAAGCCGAAGCCCGGGTGATGTCGAGATGCTCGGCAATGTCCGTGGCCCGCGCGTAACCGCGCTCGGCGAGCAGGGTCCGGATGGCCATCAGGTAATGGGCCATGCTGTGGGTCACTTCGTTCTTTTCAAAAGACTTCCAGCTGTCTGTGGACATCCTCGCCCCCGGATAAGATAAGCTTAACTGCTGTTAACTATGCCTAACTTCTGTTTTCCATGTCAAGCAGGAATCCCCCGGTCAGGGGGTCGATTTGAGCCAGGCCGCCACCCCGGCCCCCTCCCGCTCCCGCAGTGCGGCGCAGGCATGGACGGCCGCGGCCACGCGGGCCAGCTGCCGGTCGGTTCCGTCCACCTGGTGAGCCGGATCGGCGAAAAACGCCTCTCCCCGGCTCAGCCGGTCGGTGGAGCAGCCCCCGAGCACGAACGGGAGGAAGGAAAGGGTTGCGGACGAGACGCGCCCCTTCAGGTCGTCGTAGTTGCCGACGATCCACTCGAAGAGAGCCTCCCTGCCGGTCTCGTCCCGGACCAGGTTCCGCTGGATGGCCACGAGTTCGTTCGACCGGCAGGCATCGGTCAGCGAATAGTCCAGCACCGCCCTCCGGATCGCCGGATCCCGGAACCCGGTGAGCCCGTTCAGCCAGTTGCCGCGCTCCTCGGGTGTTTCCGCTTCTTCAAAGCGGGTCCGGTAGCGGGCCATCAGCTGCGCGTCTCCGTCCAGGGCCGTGAGTTCGAGGCAGACGCGCGCCACGCCGCGGTCCGTCTTTTCCGGGTCCGTCTCGTAGAGGCGGGTCTGGGTCCTGGCATAGTCGAGCACGGCCGGGTCGCCCCCTTCGCGACCGAGCCAGAGCAGGAGTTGGGGCCGCAGCATGCCGGCCGCCCCCGGCTCCCCCGAACGGGGCGCGAGCCCGATCCGGTCGAGCGCCGGGCCGAGCGTGCGGCGCACGTAGGACGCAAAGGGTGCCCGGGCCTCCTCGGAAACCAGGCTCTCGTGGACGTTTCCCAGATTCTCGATGATGGCGCTGATCACGAGCGGCTCGGGGTCACCGGAAAACCGGGACAGCGACTCGAGGAACGTTTTTCCGTCGATCGACCCGGCGGCCAGCAGGCCGGAAAGATTGCCGATCAGGCCGATCCGCTCCAGCGGCGTCAGCACCTGCGCGGCGTTCGCGGTCAGCCGGTCCATCACGTCGACCGGAACGCTCCAGCGATAGTATCCGCCGGCGTTGGCGTTGGGCATGACCCAGTCGACCTCCTTCACGCCGTCGAGCGCCACGACCCTCTCCGCTTCGGCCAGCAGGACGGTCTGGGTCCGCACCCCGGAGCCGTCGGAGTAGCGCAGGCCGACCGGGACCCGCCAGTCGAGGGGCGGAAGCTCCTGGCCGTACTCGGCAAAACGCCGCTGGCTGATCCGGACCTTCCCCTCCGGGAGCAGGGCCACGCTGACCAGCGGGTAACCGGGCTGGTCGATGAACCCGGACATCACACCCTTGACGTCCTTTCCGGAGGCCCGGCCCAGCGCCTGCCAGAGGTCGTCGGCTTCGGCGCTGCCCCAGCGGTGCGTTTCGATGTAGTCGAGGATTCCCTGGCGGAACGTTTCGGGCCCCATCCAGTTCTCGAAATGGGAGAGGACGCGCTTCCCCTTGTTGTAGGCGACCCCCACGTCGGAGAGGAGATGGTTCATGTCCTCGACCGGCTTGCGGACGGCGCGGCTCGTCGGCCGGGCATCGGCCGCCATCGTTCCCTGGAGGCTGTTCAGCTCGCGCAGCTGTCCCTGGAGTTCGGGATACACCTGCTCGGCGATCTTGTCCCCCATCCAGTCCGCGAACGATTCGTTGAGCCAGAGATCGTCCCACCACTTCATGGTGACGACGTCGCCGAACCACATGTGGGCCAGTTCGTGGGCCATGATGCTGGCCATCCGCAGCTGTGCCGTGGGGTCCGGGTCGGCCGACTCGTGGAGGATGCGCTGGTCGGCGAACGTGATCGCTCCCGGGTTCTCCATGGCCCCGGGCCAGAACTCGGGCACCGCGATCAGGTCCAGTTTTTCGTAGGGGTACGGTTCGTTGAACCAGTCCTCGAGCGCCTTGAGAATCCGCGGCGCCGTCCTGACCGCGGCCTTCGCCAGGTGGCTCTGGCCGAGCACGGTCACGACGCGGGTCGGCGTGGAGCAGCCGGGAACGTCCACGTATTCGAGCGGCCCGGTGGCGATCGCCAGCAGGTAGGACGGAAGTGGACGCGTCCGGGCAAAGACGTATCTCCGGCGGCCCGCTGCATCCTCCGACTCCTCGATCACCGGCGTGTTGGAAACGGCGGTGTGCGCCTTCGGGACCGTGAGGGTCAGCTGGTACGGGATCTTGAATCCCGGCTCGTCCCAGCAGGGAAACGCCCGTCGGGCGTCATCGGCCTCGAGCTGCGTGAACGTGTAGCCGCGGCCGCCGGTTTCCACCCGGTAGAGCCCCACGGAGCGGGTGTCGAACGTGTTCGTGAACGCGATTCGGATCTCCGCGGGTCCCGCCACGAGCGGCCGCGATGTCGTGAGCGTGAACACCCCTTCCACCTCGGCGCGTCCGGTCCGCGCGGCGGTGACCTCGACCGGGCCGCTCGCGTCGCGCATCTCCAGCGACGTCAGGGTCATCTCGCGGCCGTGGATCCGGAAGGCGGAAACGGATCGTGCAACCTCGAGTTCCACCCGGACGGAGCCGGAGTAGTCGGGGCGGTCGGCGTCCACGTCCAGGGTGATCGCCTGGAACGTCGGAACGACGTCGTCACCGAGCCGGGTGATCTCGGCCCGCGCCGCAGCCGGTGCAAGCAGGAAGAACAGGCCGGCGAGGAACGCGGGAGCGAGGACACGGGCAGCTCGAAGAGCCCGTGGGCGCATCGCAACGGACACGGCGCCGCCGGAACGCGGGGAGCGGAAACGTTTCATCATAATCCTCCAGGAGAATCATGGCCCGCCGCCAGGGCCCGAACGGATCGGAAGTGCAGAGAGTAGTCGAACGGCGCCGGAGCCGGAAGGCCCGATCGGGCGAATCGTTCTGCCGAAGAGTCGTCCCGCCGGGGGCCGCAAGGTCCGCTGGCGGGCCGCGGACCGGATCCATTACAGTGACGCCCATGAATCGCCACGCCGTGGAACTGTCCGACATCCGGGACGCGGCCCGCCGCATCGCCGGCGTCGCCCATCGTACACCGGTCCTGACGAGCGCCACGCTCGACGCGCTCTGCGGCCGGCGGATCTTCCTCAAGTGCGAGAACCTGCAGCGGGTCGGCGCGTTCAAGTTCCGCGGCGCCTGGAACTCCGTGGCGCGCCTCGACGACGCCGGCGCCGCGCGCGGCGTCGTCACCCACAGCTCCGGCAATCATGCGCAGGCGCTGGCGCTGGCCGCGCGGATCCGGGGCATCGACGCCCACATCGTCATGCCCGACTCCGCCCCTCCGGTCAAGAAACGGGCCGTCCTCGGTTACGGGGCGCGGGTGATCGACTGCGCGCCGACCCAGGAGGCCCGCGAGTCCGCCTGCGCCCGGGTCGTCGCGGAAACCGGCGGGATCGAGATCCCCCCGTACGACTACGCGGACACGATCGCGGGCCAGGGCACCGCGGCGCTGGAGTTGCTGGAGGAGGTGCCCGGCCTGGATGCGGTGATGGCTCCGGTCGGCGGCGGCGGCCTGATGTCCGGAACGGCGATCGCGGCCCGCGGCCTCCGGCCGTCCGTCCGGGTATTCGGCGCCGAGCCGGCCGCCGCCGGGGATGCCGCCCGTTCCCTGGAAGCGGGGCGGCGCATCCCTCTCGAGGCTCCGCCGGACACGATCGCCGACGGCCTCAGGACAAGCATCGGCCTTCTGACCTGGCCGATCATCCGGGACCATGTGGAGGAGATCCACACGGTGAGCGACCAGGACATCGTGACGGCCATGCGCTTCGTGTGGGAACGGATCAAGATCGTCATCGAGCCGAGCGCCGCGGTGCCCGTGGCGGTGGTGATGTCGGAACGGTTCCGGAGGATGCCGGGACTGGATTCCGTGGGGGTCATCCTCAGCGGCGGCAACGTGGACCTGGACCAGCTCCCCTGGTCGTGAGCGTGTGCGCTCGCGTCTCCTGCCGGGGCGCGAGTCCGCGCCGGACCTGGGCGGCCCGATTGCGACGCACCCGGGCCGGCGCGCCGCCGCGGATCAGCTCTTCAGCAGGTGCCGGTACTGCTTGCGGAACTTCCCCACCTTCGGCGCGATCACGAACTGGCAGTAGGGCTGCCCCTCGTTCCTCTCGTAGTAGCGCTGGTGATACTCCTCGGCCGGATAGAACGCCGGGAGCGGCGACACCTCCGTCACGATCGGATCGTCGTAGATCTTCGCGTCCGCGACCTCCCGGATCACGTCGTCCGCGGCCCGCTTCTGTTCCTCGCCGTCGTAGAAGATGACCGAGCGGTACTGCGTGCCGGAGTCGGCCCCCTGCCGGTTCAGCGTCGTCGGGTCGTGCACGGTGAAGAAGATGCGGAGCAGGTCGCGCACGGAGACCTCCGAGGGATCGAACGTGATCTGCACGACCTCGGCGTGGCCGCTGACGCCGGTGCACACCTGCTCGTAGGTCGGATTCGGCCGGGCTCCGCCCGCGTATCCGGACACGGCGGAACGCACCCCTTTCACCTGGTTGTAGACGGTTTCCACGCACCAGAAGCAGCCGCCTCCGAGCGTCAGGGTTTCCGAAGGCGTGATGGCGTCGTTCATCGTGATCTCCCTGCTGGTCTGCGGCGCGCGGCCGCCGTTTCCTGCCGAACACTGCGGATCATGACCTTTGTCATAGGTGACTGACAACCGTTGCACATAGGCTACCGACATGCAACCTGTGGTGCGCGAAGTCGGAACCGGCGTCGATGCGGGGCCCCGTGCGTCCCGCATCGTGCTCGTCGGCAACCCCAACGTCGGGAAGAGCGTTCTCTTTTCGCACCTGACCCGCTCGTACGCCACCGTGTCCAACTATCCGGGCACGACCGTCGAGCTGATGTCGGCCCCCGGTCGCGGCCTTCCCGGTGCGCCCGCGGTGATCGACACGCCCGGCACGAACTCCCTGACGCCCCTGTCCGAGGACGAGCGGGTGACCCGCGACGTCCTGCTCGAAAGTGCGCGCGGTGTACCGGGTGCGGGCCCGCCCCGGATCGAGTCGGCGGAAAACGGAGACACGATCATCCTCCAGATCGGGGACGCCAGGAACCTGCGCCGGACGCTTCTGATCACGCTGGAACTGGCGGAACTCGAGTTGCCGTTCCTGCTCGTCCTCAACATGATGGACGAAGCCCGGGACCGGAACATCCGGATCGACGTTCCGCGGCTCGAATCGCTGCTCGGCGTTCCGGTGGTACCCACGGTGGCCACCCGTGGCGAGGGGCTGGACACCCTGGCCGCGCGGCTCGATGAGGCCCGCATTCCCGGGCTCCTGGCCGGCCTGCCCGCGGACCTCGAGCGGGCCGTCGGCGAGATCGAGACGCTGATGCCCGAAGTCCCGCGCGGCCGGCGCGGCCTCGCCGCGATGATGCTCGCCGGCGACGCCGACCTGATCTCCCGGATGCTCCCGCGGATCGGGCTCGAGGCGGCGGCCCGGATCCAGGAGCTGTCCCGCGGTCTTTCCACGGGCGTTCCCGGGTCGCTGGCGTGGCGGCTGACGCGGGCCCGGCTCCGGAGCGTCGACCGGATCCTGGCGTCCTGCACGAAGACGGCGCAGGCGAAGCCCGGCCCCCGGGAAACCCTGAACCGCATGACCGTGCATCCCGTATGGGGCGTTCCGATCGTCCTCCTGATCCTCACGCTCACCTACTACGTCGTCGGCGTCTTCGGCGCGGGGATCGCCGTGGATTTCCTGGAGACGCACGTGTTCGGCGGCTTCATCAATCCGCTGGCGACCCGGCTGGCCGCGCTGCTGCCGTTCGCCTGGCTCACCGACCTGCTGGTCGGCGAGTACGGAATCGTCACCATGGCCCTGACCTATTCCATCGCCATCGTGCTGCCGATCGTCTTCTTCTTCTTCGTGATCTTCGGGTTTCTCGAGGACTCCGGCTACCTGCCCCGCCTGGCGATCATGCTGAACCGGCCGATGCAGGCGATCGGCCTGAACGGCAAGGCGGTCCTCCCGATGGTGCTCGGCCTCGGCTGCGACACGATGGCCACGCTGACCACCCGGATCCTCGAAACGAAACGGGAGCGGATCCTCGTGACGCTGCTGCTGGCGCTTGGTGTTCCCTGCTCGGCGCAGCTCGCGGTCGTCCTGGCCCTGACCAGCCGGATTTCGATCCGGGCAACGCTGGTGTGGGGCGCGGTCGTCCTGCTCACCATTCTCGCCGTCGGCTGGCTGGCCGCCCGGGTTCTCCCCGGCGATCGCAGCGATTTCGTCCTGGAGATCCCGCCGCTCCGCGTTCCGAAGGCGATGAACATCCTCAACAAGACGCTGGCCCGGCTGGAGTGGTATCTCAAGGAGGCCGTACCGCTGTTCGTTCTCGGCACGCTGCTGCTGTTCGTCCTGGCCCGGACCGGCCTGCTCCGGTTCGTCGAGCGGGCCGCGGCGCCGCTCGTGACCGGCGTGCTGTCGCTGCCGCAGGAGATGGCCGGCGCGTTCGTGGTCGGTTTCCTCCGCCGCGACTACGGGGCCGTGTATCTCGGCGAAGCCGCCGGCCGCGGCGAACTGTCCGCGCTCCAGATCGTCGTGGCGCTGGTCACGCTCACCCTGTTCGTGCCCTGCGTGGCCAACTTCTTCATCATGATCAAGGAGCGGGGCTTCCGGACGGCCGCGGCGATGGTGGCGTTCATCGTGCCGTTCGCGTTCCTGGTCGGGGGCCTGCTGAACTGGACCGCCCGGATTCTCGGGGGGCTGCGATGACCTGCTCGCTCTGCGGCCACCGCTTCGAGAAGGAAGAGGCGTACTGCCACTCGGCCTGTCCGCTCAACAACACCTGCGGCCTCATGTGTTGCCCGCGCTGCCGTTACCCGTATGTCGGAGAGTCGTCGACGCTCCGCTTCCTGAAGCGCCTGGTCCGCGGCGTTCACCGTACCGTCGGAGGGAAACCATGAACCGCGCCGTTCAGCATCTTCTCATGAGCCTGTGGGCGGCCGAGCGCGAAGGCGACGTGCGCGACGCCCGCCTGCACGGCCAGTCGCCGCTGGCCAATGGAGCCCGCGAAGACGTGTGTCACGAAGCGGAACAGGACGGCCTGGTCGTTCGCGCCGGCGCCGGCTGGCGGCTCACCGCGGCGGGCGAACCGGTGGGCCGCGGACTCCTGCGCCGGCACCGCCTGGCCGAACGGCTCCTCTCCGATCTCCTCGAACTGCCCGAGGAGGAATTCGAACAGAGCGCCTGCCGGTTCGAGCATCACCTCACGGAATCGGTCACCGAGCGGATCTGCGCGCTGCTCGGCCACCCCACCACCTGTCCCCACGGCCACATGATTCCGCCGGGCCACTGCTGCAAGGCCCGCACGCGCCACGTGGAACCGATCGTCGAACGCCTCTCCGACATTCCCGCCAACACGCTCACCCGGGTCGTCTTCGTGACGCCGCAGGTCAACGGCAATCTCGATCGCCTGCGCGCGCTGGGCCTCTCACCCGGCAGCACGGTCATCCTGCGCCAGAAAATCCCCTGCTGCGTCATGCAGGTCGGCGAAACGGAGATCGCCACGGATGAATCGGTGGGGCGGGAAATTTTCGTGGCGCGCGTGGAAGCGGCCCGGGACCAGTAGTCCCGGGCCGCTCGTTCAAAATTCCTGGACCCTTCCGTTCAGTGCGCCGGCTGAAGAATCGTGGCGGGCAGAACGGTCTCGCCGGCCGGCTCCACAGCCACATCGGTCACCCGCTGGTCCAGGTATGCGGGGTGTCTGCACACGACCGCGTAGGCCGCGAAAACGGGAACCCGGTCCAGCCGGTACTCTCCCGCCGCGTTGGTCACGGCCCGAATGCTCAAACCCTCAAGGAGCACCTCGACACCGCTGGCATCGGAGGATCCCTCAAGGGCCACCCTGCCCGTGATCGTCCCCGTCGGTTCCAGGGTGACACGGCCGATGGAGTAGGACTGCTGCTCCTTGACCTTGAAGTGAATCGTGACGAACGCGAGGCTCTGGCCTTCCGCTTCGTACTCGCCACGGATGTTGTAGTACTCGCCGATCTGTCCCTCGCGAACGGAGGGGATGTCGTTGATGACGAAGCGGCCGTTGGAATCGGTCAGGTCGCGCAGAGGGGTCCCCTCCACGAGAACAGTGACCCCGGCGGCCGGAGTGCCCCCGGGCAGGAGCACGGTGCCGTACACCGTCCCGGTGACGGGAGCATAGAAATCGGAGCCGCACCCGGCCAGGAAGAGCGCGCAGGCAGCGGCCGTGACGACCCCGATGGATCGAACGGTTTGAGTTTTCACCGGCCCTCTCCTTCCTGGTGGGTGGACTCCAGCGACTGGCCCCGGTCGCCCATGACCGACCGGCCCAGCCGCCTGATCGCACTGAGCGACGTGGTGACGGTCATGCCGAACGTTCCCTTCTCGGCCATCTGGGCGCCTTCCAGATCCCGGTACACCGGAATCCGGTAGTAGAAACCCGCGGAGGATTCGGGAGAAAACTGCCATGCGGCCTCCGGCGTAAACCGGATGACGGTGGCGCCCCGCTCCGGAACGATGTTCCCCAGCCAGGTGTCCTTGCCGATGCTGTATCCGAGGAACGTCGGCGTCACGCGAATCCGGTTCTTGATGAGATACGTGGCCCCCAGGGTGGCCTGCGTTTCGTCGGCAAAGTGATACCCCCACTTGTTTGTTCCGCCGGTGAAACGATGACGCACCGAACCGAAGAGATCGAGGCCGTGCCGACCCACCGAAGTCTTGTAGAGGGTCACACCGAGGATCGGATCGGTCGTCCCGCTCCCAAGGGCCAGGATGTCGTTGATCCGGGTCCCGAGGGCGTCCGTCTTGTCGATGTTCCCGGTCGGAAACCGAAAACCGGCTTCCAGCACGATGTCCGGATTGGAGAGAATCTCGTATCCCCCCGTCACGATGACATCCCCCACCCCACTGTTCTCCCTCAGATAAGGCTCTCCCTGCACCTTGTCGCTGGAGATGGACAGGTGAGGCGCCATCATGGAGAGGGTCGCCCGATCGGTCAGACCGTAGCGCATCGACAGAAAGTGAGAATCGAAGTCCACGACTTCCTGCGAAGGGTTCGCGGCCGGCCGATTCCGCCCCTGGCGCGCGTCGCTCGCGCCCTCGTGCTCGTACCGATACTCGATGAACAGACTGCCCTTTTCACTGAATCCAAGGCCCCCGCCCGGGAGCGTTGGACGCCGTCAGGCCACCGCGGCGGCTTTTCCCGCCGGAATCGACACGAGTGCCGCACTTAGGGCCAGCGCATGGAACAGTTTCATGGTCATGACGACACTCCTTCGGTGAATTCCGGATATCCTCGTGAACAATACAGAAAGAATCTAGCGATCGGAATTGTGAAGGCGCCGACCGGGGCTGCATCGCGGATTCGAGCACTCATGATGATCTATTATAGCGAATGCGGAGAGAACGGGACCATGACAATCGTCAGGCCACGTCACACTTTGCTTGGACGCCCGTGTACGGCACCAGGAAGAACCAGGCAGGAAATGGTGCCCCCGAGAGGGATCGAACCTCCGGCACGCGGTTTAGGAAACCGCT
>CAZQVN010000071.1:0-16544 GCA_964596775.1 uncultured bacterium | reverse complement strand
ACCATTCACGTGGAGGATACATCTTGCCTGCATCCGAACGCCCCATCGACCGCTCCGCCACCCTGATCGTGCTGAACAAGGCGGAGGCCTGCGCCTCGCTCATCGATCTCGAGACTCTCGAGGAGGTGGCCCGCGTGCCGACCGGCGACGGCCCCCACGAAGCCGCGGTGTCGCCGGACGGCCGCACGGCGGTCGCCGGTAACTACGGCCTCCGCGGAGCGCCCGGAGCGTCGCTCGTCGCCTTCGATGTGGAAACGGCCGCGGTCGGGAAGACCATCGACCTCGGCGCCTACCGCCGCCCCCACGGCATGCAGTGGCTCGGCGACGGTCGCCGGCTGGTCGTTACCGCCGAGGACAACCAGGCGCTGCTCGTCGTGGATGTTCCGGCGGGAACCATCGAGCGGGTCATCCCGACGGAACAGGAGATCTCCCACATGGTGGTGGTGAGCCCGGACGAGCGCCGGGCCTGGCTGGCCAACATCGGGTCCGGTTCGATCACCGTCGTGGATCTCGAATCCGGCACGTGGGTCGCGAACGTGCCCACCGGAAAGGGCGCCGAAGGGATCGACATCACGCCGGACGGAACGGCACTGTGGGTGACGAACCGCGCCGAGGACACGATCACCGTGCTGGACACGGTCACGCTGCGCCCCATCGAAACGATCGAGTCGAAGTCGTTTCCGATCCGGGCCCGGTGCACTCCGGACGGGCGGCACGTGCTGGTGACCCACGCACGCACCGGCGACCTGGCCGTGTTCGACGCCGCCACCCGCAGGGAACTCCACCGGATCCGGATGGACATCCCGGCCTCGGAAACCAGGGACCGGCTCTTCGGAGACACGTTCGGTGCGAGTTCGGTGCCGATCGGCATCGCGGTGCAGCCGGACGGGAAGCGGGCGTTCGTGGCCCACGCCAACGCCGACGTCCTGTCCATCGTCGACCTGGATGCCTGGAGCCTGGCCGGCCTGGTCCGGGCCGGAAAGGAGCCGGACGGGATGGCCCTGAGCCGGGTGGCCTGCCGGGGGGCGAAGGCGGGCCCCGCTCCCGCGCTGTAACAGGATCGCCGGCCCGCGTGTCTTGACCCCGGAATGAGCGCATCGCCACGGATCAGGGAGAGCCCGGAAAGCATGGAAGAGACGGAAACCCAGGTGGATCCGGCGTTCTGGCGGACCGCCTACGAACTGCACGGGTCGGCGATCCTCGGCTACCTCGCGACCCGTCTCCGCCGCCGGGACGAGGCCGAGGACATCCTCCAGGAAACGTTCGTCCGGGCCATCCGGGCCGGGGATCAGCTGCGGGACACGACCCGGGTGCGCTCCTACCTGTTCAGCATCGCCCACCGACTGCTCCTCAACCAGGGACGGAAGAAGAGACCGTCACTGTTCGCGGAGATCACCGACGACGACGCCGCGTTCACCGGGAGGATCGAGGATGGCGCCGCGCCGGATCCGCTCGAACAGGCGCACGTGGGCGGGCTGCGCCGGAGGATCGAAAGTGTTCTCGACGGATGTCCGGAGGATCACCGAAAGGCGTTCCGGATGGCCGTGTTCGAGAACAGGTCGTACGCCGAGATCGCCGACGGCTGTGGCTGGGCGATGAACCGGGTCCGGATCAACGTGTACCGGGCCCGGCAGAGGATCATCGCCGAGCTTGGAGATACCTTAAGGGAGAGTTCCACATGACCAGCTGCGAAACCTGTGAAGCCCGGATCAGCGCCCTCATCGACGGGGAACTCGATTCGATCGAGGTGATCGAGATGATGGACCACGCGATGGAGTGCGTGTCGTGCCGGGAGTTCTACGCGGACGCCCGCGCTCTCGACCGGCGTCTGCGTGCCGGCGTGACCGGCACCGCAGCCGAACCCGCCGTGGTGATTCCGATTCTGCCGCCGGGCGTCTGGGAGAGGATCGAGCGCGCCGGACGCGCGCCGGAACCGCAGCCGCTGCGCCAATGGGGGTTGCGGATCGCCGCCCTCGTTCTCGTGGGGATCGGCCTGTGGAACATCGGCGGCCTGAGGCGCGAGCCGGTTGCGACACCGGCCCAGGCCTACGACATCAGCCTCGAGGAGAACGCCGCGGGGATGACGGAAACGCGTTTTGTGGAAATGACGGCTGAACTCATGAAATCGGACCGCCGTTTCCACCGGGCGATGTACCAGGTGATGAAGGACATCAACGAAGCCACGGGAGCCCGGGAGGGATCGGAGGACGCGTTCGTGGTCCAGCCGGAAGACCGGGACAGGGAAACACGGGAAAGGGAATCGCGACTCCCGAGCTGACGGGGGCGGGGTGCTGAGCGGCAGGAAGGACACGGGAGGACTGGAGATGAAAACGATATGGATGGCAGCCGCGGTTGCGGCGATCGGATTGCTCGTGCCGGCGGCGGGCGAGGCTTCGGCCCGTTCCAGCCGGGGGTTCCTCTACGGAACCGTGGAAACGGCGGGAGGAAAGAACTACACCGGTCTCCTGCGCTGGGGCAAGGAGGAAGCGTTCTGGGGCGACCACTTCAACTCCGCCAAGGAAGACCTGCCGTACCGGGACAGTCAGCCGAAGAGGGAGCGGAGCCGGCGCAGCCGGATCCAGGTCTTCGGCAAGGACATCGGTTACAGGTGGACGGGGGACTACGCGTCGCGACAGTTCGTGGCCCGTTTCGGGGACATCGCCGAGATCCGTCCGAAGGGCGGCGACCGCGCCGAGATCGTCATGAAGAGCGGCACGAAGTACCGGGTGGACGGGTCGAGCAACGACGTGGGGGCCGAAATCCGGATCAAGGACGACGCCATCGGTGACGTCATCATCCCGTGGAACCGGATCGAGGTCATCCGCTTCAAGGAGGCTCCGTCGAGCGTGAAGCCGGGCGCGGACCGCCTGTACGGGGCGTTGAAATCGGACGACTTCACGTTCGAGGGATTCATCCAGTGGGACAGCGAGGAGTGCCTGTCCACCGACGTCCTCAACGGAACGTCCGAGGACGGCAAGCTGGCCATCGAGATGGGGAAGATCGCGTCCATCGCCCGGGACGGCAGGAACCGCTCCCGGGTGACCCTCAAGGACGGCCGGACGTTTACCATGGAGGGCACGAACGACGTGGACAGCTCGATCCGCGGCATCTTCGTGGAGGACGCGCGGCTCGGCCGGGTCAAGGTGAACTGGGATTCCTTCGACCGCCTCGATTTCCGCGACGCTCCGAACAGCGGTCCCGGGTACGGCGACTACAAGCCGGCCCGGGTGATCCGCGGGCGGGTGAAGAGTCACGACGGAAAATCTTATGCGGGACGCATCGTGTTCGACCTGGACGAGGAGGAAACCTGGGAGCTTCTCAACGGGAATCGCTACGACGTGGAGTTCAACATCACGTTCGACCAGCTGAAGTCCCTCGAACCGCGCGGGCGGGAGTCCAGCTTCGTGGTCCTCAAGAACGGCGCCGACATCGTTCTCGACGACAGCCAGGATGTCTCGGACCGGAACGACGGTGTCCTGATACTGGTGGATGATAAGGATTCCGGGACGTATATTGCCTGGGATGACATCGAAAGGATCGATTTCGAGTAGCGGTTCCTCCGACCCGCCGACCGTGGACCGGACTGCACTCCGTCCGTCCGCCGCGGGCGCCGGTTCGGACAGGGAGAGCGCCGGCCGGCCGAGCCGGGAACCGCCCCGCGGGGGCCGTTCCTGGCTCCCGGCCGGCGTTCTCGCGCTCATCCCGTTCTGTTTCGCTTCGTTCTTTCCGGCGGGGCCCGTCTGGGGTTTCAACGTGCTCGCCCCGTTCGATCCCTGGACCCGTGTCGTCCTCCTGCTGGGCTGCTTCCTGCTGCTGATCGCTCCCGTCCTGGCGGGGCGCGGTGCGGCGCCCCCGGAATGGCTCGTGAAGCCGTCCGGAACAACGGTGATCGCCGCCGGGCTCGTGTTCCTCGTGCTCTTCCGCCTGTTCCCGATCGCCACCGACATGTACGGCGACCACCGCAACATGCTGACGTGGCATGCCGACAACGCGCGGTTCGATCCGGCCTGGTGGGGGAGCGTGATCTCGCCTTCGATCTACGCCACCAAGGAGGCGCTGGCGGTGGCGGTGGCCCGGACCGCCGCGTTCCTGTTCCGGCTTCCGGTCGGCGATGCCTACGCATGGGTCGCGGCGCTGTCGGGTGTCGCCGTGGTCACCGGCTGGATGATCCTCGTGCCGCGGTTCGTCCCGGATCCATGGACGTCGCTGGCCCTGACGGTCGCCGGCCTCTGTGCCGGGGGGCATCTCGTCTTCTTCGGTCACGTGGAAACGTATCCGCTCGCCGCGGCGCTGTCCTTCGCGTTCCTTGCCGTTTCCTTCGTCGGCTTCAGCCGACCGGTGCCCGCCTGGCTCCTCGTCCTCCTGTTTCTCCTGGCTTTCCGGGCTCACGCCCTGAACGGGCTCCTGGCCGGCGGCCTCGGCGTGGCGCTTGTCCATGCAATGGCCTCGAAGCGGCCGGCGTGGCGACGGCTGCTGACGTGGCGCGCACAGCTGTTCCTGCTGCTGCCGCTGCTCGTCGTGGCGGCGGTCGCCGGCGTGGCGTTCGTCCGCCGCGATCACCCGGAGTCCCACCTTCTCGAACTGGTTCTTCCGGTGCGCCGTGCGGCGCCGCCGCATGGCAACTACCTTCTCCAGTCGGGGGATCACCTGCTCGACGTCCTGAACGCGCTCGTCCTCGTCGGGATCCCCGCGCTGGCGCTGGTGACCGGATGTCTCTTCCTTCACCGGACCGAGCCGCGGGCCACGGCGGCGGCGGGGAGGAGCGCGGCCGGTTCACCGCGGCTGCTCTGGGCCGTGATGTCCCTCGCGGTCCCGCTCCCGTTCTTCTATGCCCTCAACACCCAGCTCGGCCCGGCCCGCGACTGGGACATCTTCGCGCTCCTCTCTCCGCCGCTCCTGTTTCTGGCCCTGGCCCTCGCGGCACGGGACAGGGCACCGCTGGCCGTCCATCGATCCGCCCTGGGTGTCGTTCTGGCGCTGTCCGTTTTTCCGCTGGCCGGGGCGTACGTCAACGCGCGTCCCCCCCTCGTTTCGCGCCGGCTCCAGGAGATGGGGGAGTGGTCCTACCGGAGCTACTACACCGGCTCCGCGTACATGATGGTGGCGGCGATCCGCATGGAGCCGGATCGCGCCCTGCGGCGGGCACGTCTCGAAGCGGTCCTCGACAGGATGAAACCGGCCGTCCGGGAGCGGGACACGGAATACGCGCATGTTCTCGCCGTTCTGTCGGAAGAGTACGCGTACATCGGCGAGATCGAGGGGGCGAGCCGGCTGCTGGAAAGGAGTCTCGAAGTCTGTCCCGACTGCAGCGCGAACCGCGACGTTCTCGTGGAGCTGTACCTGGACTTCGACAATCCGGAAGCGGCGCGCCCCCATGTGGAGGAGATGATGCGGCGGGACCCGGAAAGTCTGGACGCCGTGCGCAGGGCCCTGGTCGTGGCCATGATGACGGTCCGCATCGACGAGGTCCGCGCTCTCCATGAAAAGGGGGTGCGCCTCGGACTCGAACCCGGCGAGCGGAAAGCCGTGGAGGCGTTTCTGGAGGGGCGGGCCCCGGCCGCTGAGCTCCGGTGATTCGGCGTTGCGTTGCGATCGGTTCAGGTCAAATCTTATGGACGAGGACCGTGCCTGCTGCGTAGAATTTCGACATGAAACCCCGTTCCGCCGCCCTGTTGCCAGCGGGAGCGCTGGCCGAAGCCTGTGCCGCGATGGAATGCGCCGACTGGGCACGGGCCGTGTGTTGCCTGAGGTCCATACCGGACGAGGCGGCATCACCGGAGAATCTTGAGGATCTCTGGCAGTCGCTGCGCAACGCAGGGAACCTTCCCGAGGCCCTCCGCGCGGCGGAGGAAGCCTTCAACCGATACCGGAAGAAGGGCGACGTGCGATCGGCCGCGCGCATGGCCATCTCCCTGGGCATGGAGTCCATTTCGGGAGCCGACGACCGCGACACCGGAAACGGCTGGTTGCTCCGGGCCCGCCGCCTGCTCGCCGATCTGGATCCGGGACCGGAGCATGCCTGGCTGGCCGTCTGGGAGGGGCACCTGGCGTTTCTCTTCGACGAGCGCCTTGACGAGGGGATTGCCCACCTCGATCGCGCGATCGCCCTGGCCCGGCAGTTCGGAATCACCGACGTGGAAATCCTCGGGCTTGCGCTCGAAGGGTTGACGCGCGTGGCCCGGGGAGATGTCGCCGCCGGGATGAGCCGTCTCGACGAGGCGTTGACCGCCGCTCTCGGCGGAGAAGTCGAGGACCTCGAGGCGGTGGGGAACGCAAGCTGCTACCTGCTCCGTGCCTGTGAGCAGATCCGCGACTTCGACCGCGCGGCGCGGTGGTGCGAGCGTGTTCATGCCTATTTCGATCGCCTGCGGATCAGCCGGTCCCTCACTTACTGCCGGATCCACTACGCAACGATCCGGATCGCACAGGGGCAGTGGCCGCACGCCGAGCAGGAACTCGAACTGTACTGCTCCGAGATGCGGACGATGTCGCCCGGGGCCATCGAGGAAGGCCGGGTGCGCCTGGCCGAACTGCGCCGGCGGCAGGGGCGCTTCGCCGAAGCGGAAGAGCTACTTGCCGCCGCGACGCCGTCGGTTTCGGCCCTGCTCGTCCGCGCGGCGCTGGATCTGGATCTCGGCGAGTTCCAGGAAACGGTCGAGGCCGTGCGCCGCTACTTCCGGAGGATCTCGCCGGGGGACAGGATGCAGCGACTTCCCGGCCTGGAAATTCTCATCCCGGCGCTGTGTCGTCTCGGCCGGCTGGACGAGGCCGAGGAGGCGTTGGCCGAATTGCGCGGGACCGGCGCCACCACGCAGACGAGCGGCGTTCAGGCCCTCGTCGCCCGGGCCGGCGGCTGGCTGGCGGCGGCCCGCAACGAGGGTGCGGCCGCGCTCCGTTTCTTCGAGGACGCCGTGGATCTCTACGAGAAGGCGCGCAGCCCCTACGAATCCGGGAAGGCCAGGATGGAACTGGCCGAGCAACTGGATGAGGCGGGGCGGCGCGGGGCGGCGCAGCGCGAGGTCCGCGCGGCCCTGGCGGACTTCGATCGGATCGGGGCCACTCTCGAGGCAGCGCGAGCCCGCGGGGTTCTGGACCAGCTGGACCGGGAGCCGGCCGAAACAACCGGGGAGGTCCCGGGACCTTCGGCTCCGGGGCTGACGCCGCGTCAGCGCGATGTCCTGCGCCTCGTCGCCGAGGGGCTGAGCAACCGTGAAATCGGTGAACGCCTGTTCCTGAGTCCCCACACCGTCAAGCGCCATATCGCCGACATCCTGACCCGTCTCGACCTCCCGACGCGGGCCGCCGCCGCCGCGTATGCCACGGAACGCGGGCTGACGGAAAGGTCGCGCCTGCGCTGATCGTCCCCGGCGCGGGCCCGGTATTCAAGGGCCCGGTCGCGCGCGTGGACGTGGTGCCTTCCACCGGGTCGCGGGGGAAGCCAGGGCGCCCCTCATCCCGGCCTGGCCCGATCGGGCCAGGCGGTCTCTCCCTCGAAAATGGTCCGTTCGGTCGAAGTTTTCCCACCCGCAATTCGCCATCCTTCTGCGTGTCACATCGACCCCAAACGAAGGAGGATGTCATGAAGAAGACACTGTGGATCGTCGTTCTGGTGATGGCTCTGACCGGCCTGGCCAGCATGATCGCAACGGCGCGCAAGACGAACCCGGAAGCGGTCCGGAGAGCGTCCATCGTCCGCGGCGAGTACCTCGTCAGGACCATCGGCTGCGCCGACTGTCACTCGCCCAAGGTGATGACGGAGACCGGGCCGGTTCCCGACGAAACCCGGATGCTCTCGGGTCACCCGGAGGGCTCGAACCTTCCTCCGGCGCCGGTGCTTCCCGAGGGACCCTGGATCGCCACCACCACCTGGGACCTCACCGCCTGGAGCGGACCGTGGGGCACGAGCTACCCGATCAACCTGACTCCGGACGAGGACACCGGGATCGGAAGCTGGAGCCGGGAAACGTTCATGAAGGCCCTGCGCACCGGGCGGCACATGGGCGTGTCGCGGCCGATCCTTCCGCCCATGCCGTGGGAGGTGTACCGGAACCTGACTGACGAGGACCTCACGGCGATCTACAACTATCTCCGGACGATCCCGGCGATCCATAACCGGATTCCGGAACCGTTGCCGTCCCCGGCGGCGGCGGACGTCGCGGAAGTGCAGTAGCGATTCCAGGGCACGCGGGGCGGGGTTCCTCGCGGGTCGGTTCTGTTCCGGGCCATCCGGTCCGGACTCGTCCGACCCGCAGGGCTTCGCCCCTTTTTTGTTGCGTCCCGCGGCGCCCGGTTCTCCTCGATGGCGCCCGCCCACCCGATTCCGTATCATCCGTCCATGAAGATCCACCTGGTCGACGGCACGTTCGAACTGTTCCGGGCCTACTTCGGATCCCCGCGGGCCCTGTCTCCCTCCGGGCTCGAGGTCGGCGCCGTCCGCGGCCTGATGCGCTCCATCTACGCCCTCTGCCGCGAGGACGATGTCACGCACGTGGCCGTGGCGTTCGATCATGTCATCGAATCGTTCCGCAACGAGCTGTTCGCCGGCTACAAGACGGGGGAGGGGATGGAGCCGGAACTGTACGCCCAGTTCGTTCCCGCCGAGGCGGCGGTGGCGGCGCTCGGCGTCGTCGTCTGGCCGATGATCGAATTCGAAACGGACGACGCGCTGGCGGCCGCCGCGGCGCGGTTCGGCCAGGAGCCCGGCGTGGAGCAGGTCGTCATCTGCTCGCCGGACAAGGACCTCTGCCAGTGCGTGCGGGGCGACCGCATCGTGACGTTCGACCGGATGCGCCGGAGGATGCTGAACGAGCAGGGGGTCGTGGAAAAGTTCGGCGTGCCGCCGACGTCGATCCCGGACTACCTGGCCCTGGTCGGCGACGCCGCCGACGGCGTTCCCGGGATCCCGCGCTGGGGAGCCAGGTCGGCCGGACCGGTGCTCGCGCAGTACCGGAAGATAGAGGCGATTCCCGACGACCCCACTCAGTGGGAGGTCAAGGTGCGGGGAGCGAAGGCGCTGGCGGAAAACCTGGCGTCGCGACGGGACGATGCGCTGCTCTACCGGACGCTGACCACGCTCCGCACCGACGTGCCGCTGGAAGAGGATCTCGGCGACCTCCTGTGGCTCGGTCCCGACCGCAGGGATCTGGTCACGTTCTGCCGGACGATCGGCGACGACGGGTTCGCGGAGCGCATGAGGCACTGGCGCGGGGAGTGATCCGGGCCGCGCTGTAACGTCGGGCCACTGCGACGGTCACGCGCGTTCCGATCCGCGGGTTCGGCCCGACGTGACGGTCGCGGGTCCACGCCACGCGGCGGTCAGACCTCCGGGTAGAGTTTTTCGAACTCCGGATCTCCGTGCAGGAGCGCCAGGTCCGGATCGCGACGGGCCCAGTCGGAGTCCTTGAACCCGGCATGCCAGGCTTTTTTGATCGCGTCCATCGCCTCCGCCTTCCGGTCCACCTGGCAGAACACGCACGCGGCGTTGTAGAGAACGGTGGCTTCGTTCGGGCGGAGCACGATGGCCATGTTCGCCTCGCGAGTGGCGTCCTCGACCCGGCCGATGGCGGCATAGTCCGCGGCCAGAAGGGCGCGGGCCCTGGCGTCTTCCGGAACCTGCTTCAGATGGTTTTCCAGGGACAGCATTTCCCGCTGCTGCACTTTCTCGAGCGCGTCCTTCTTGCCGAGCGACCCAAGCGCGTTGATGATCGGCACGTAGATGTTGTAGTCGAGGCCGGAGTACTCCAGCGCCTCGTCCGCGATCCGGGCCACATCCTGGTAGCGTCCGCTCGCGAACATCGCCCGCAGCAGAACATAGTAGGCCCCCTCGCAGTCCGGCTTCCGCTGGATGACCCCTTCGGCGAGGCGCACGGCCTCGTCGTACTGCCGGCTGGCGAAGAGGGCGCAGGCCTGGGCCACCTGAACTTCGGGCAGCTCCGGCTGCAGCGCCACCGCCTTCCACGACGCGGCCATGGCCCGGTCGATCCAGGTGGCTTCCCGTTCGTAGTGATAGTGATAGAGGGCGCAGACGTTGGCGATGGCCGCGTAGGCGAGCGCGAACCGCTCGTCCTGGGCCACCGCGTTCTCGAACATCTGGAGCGCGAACTCGAGATCCTGGCGGGTCAGCCGGCGGGCGTAGCTCTTGCCGCGGAGGTAGAGATCGTACGCCTGCAGATCCTCGGTGGGTTTCGTCGATATCGCCTCCTGCTCCTGGGGCGACAGCGTGATCCGCAGCGCCTCGGCGATCTTCCGCGCGATCTCGTCCTGGACCTCGAACACGTCCTTCATCTCCCGGTCGTAGCGGTCGGACCAGAGGGGAAAGTCGGTGGCCGTGTCGATGAGCTGGGCGTTGATCCGCAGGCGGTTGCCGGCCCGGCGCAGGCTGCCGGTGAGCACGAACGCCGCCTTCAGCTGCTGCCCGATCTGGGCCGGCGTGACCGGCTTGTCGCGGTAGGCGAGCACGGTGGGCCTGGAAAAGATGTTCAGCCCCTTGATCTTCGACAGTTCGGTGATGATGTCCTCGGTGATGCCGTCGCGGAAGTATTCATCTTCCTTGACGCCGGACAGGTTCTCGAAATAGAGGACCGCCACGTTCTTCGCCGCCGCTTTCCTCCCGACGCCGCTCCGGGATGTGTCGGAGTCGGGAGTGCGCGACCCGGCCTCCACGTCGCGGCGCAGGCGGACAAGATCCGTCTTCAGCTCGGTGGCGGACTGGTAGCGCATGCTGCGGTCCTTCTCCAGCGCCTTGTCGAGGATCCGCGCGAATTCCGGCGGAAGCGCCGGGTTGACCTGGTTCACCGGACCCGGCGTGCGGTTGAGGATCGCCTCGTAGATGACCGCCGTCGTTTCCCCCTCGAACGGGAGGATGCCGGTGCCCATCTGGTAGAGGACGGTGCCGAAGGAAAAGAGGTCGGTCCGGGCGTCGGTCAACTGGCCGCGCGACTGCTCCGGCGACATGTAGGACACGGTTCCGACGGTGGTGCCGGGCATGGTCAGGTCGTCGCGGCGGACCGCCGTTTCCATCTGCGACGGCGGCGGGCCCCCGGTCTTCGCGTCCACCTTGGCCAGTCCGAAGTCGAGAATCTTCACGTGACCCTTCGGGCTCACGAAGATGTTGGCCGGCTTGATGTCGCGGTGGACGATGCCGCGCGCATGGGCGGACTCAAGCGCGTCGGCGATCTGGATGCCGAGCGCCAGGATCTGCTCGACCGGAAACGGCTGCCCCATCATCTGGGCGAGCGTCTGCCCCTCGAGAAGCTCCATCACGATGAAGTGGCGGTTTTCGTGCTGCTCGATGGCGTAGACCGTGCAGATGCCCGGGTGATTCAGGGCCGAGGCCGCGCGGGCCTCGCGCTGAAAGCGTTCGAGCGACTGGCTGTCGCCGGCCATGTCCACGGAGAGAAACTTCAGGGCCACGCGGCGGTCGAGGCGCGAATCCATGGCTTCGTAGACGACGCCCATGCCGCCCCGGCCGATGCTTTTCGTGATCGTGTAGTGGGAAACGGTCTGGTTGATCAGCGGATCCATGGTTGTCCTGCCGTCGGAGGTGCAAGGTGTGCGTGCTGTTCCGCGTCGTTGTGCCGGTCCGCCGGGCGGAGGAATTCGAAAGCGGCGCTCATTCTACCTGTTTGCCCACACCTGGACCAGTTCGCCGCCGACCTGGCAGGCCTCGACCATCTCCTCGAGGCAGGCCCACTCGAGCGGGGAGTGGAAGTTGTGCTGGCCGCTGGACAGGTTCGGCGTGGGCAGCCCCATCTCGGTCAGCCGCGACCCGTCGGTGCCGCCGCGGATGATCTCCTCGCTGACCGTCCCGCCCAGGCGCCGGTACGCTTCATGCACGTGCTCGACCGCCTCCGGCATTTTCCTGAGGCCGTCGCCGAGGTTCCGGTACTGCTCGTGCGTTTCCACGATCACTTCGGAACCGGGAACCGCGGCCATGGCTTCCTTCGCGCAGGTTTCGAGCGTCTTCCGGTATTCGGCGAGCGCGGGCGTGTCGAACGCCCGGAGGATCAGGTGGATCCGGACTTCGGCCACGCCCCCGTCCATCCGCACCGGATGGATGAACCCTTCGCGTCCGGACGTGCGCTCGGGAGCGAGCGTGTCCTTCGGCAGCCGGGCGCAGAACTCCCCGGCGGCGCGGATCGCGTTGACCATCCGGTCCTTCGCGATCGCCGGGTGGATGTTCACCCCCTTCACGGTGACGAGGGCGCCGTCGGCGGAGAACGTCTCCACGTCGACCTTGCCGGAGCCGGGACCGTCGAACGTGTAGGCCACGTCGGCGCCGAGCTTCTTCAGGTCCACGTGATCCACCCCGTGCCCGATCTCCTCGTCGCAGGTGAACATCACCCGGATCGGGCCGTGGGGGATCGACGGGTTTTCGACGAGCGTTTGCGCCAGCTCCATGATGATCGCCACGCCGGCCTTGTCGTCGCCGCCGAGCAGCGTCGTGCCGTCCGTGGTGATGAGGGTCCGTCCGACCAGGTCCTTGAGTTCGGGGCTGTCGGACACGCGGATGACCTTCGAGGTGTCGCCCGGGAGCGGGATGTCGCCCCCGGTGTAGCCGCGGATGACCTGCGCCTTCACGTGGGCACCCGTCGTTTCCGGCGACGTGTCCACGTGGGAGTTGAAGCAGACGACAGGCACCGTGCCGGTCACCGTGGCCGGGATCGTGGCGAGGACGATGCCGTGCCGGTCCTGCTCGGCGTCCTTGAGCCCCATGGCCTCGAGTTCGTCGCGCAGCATCCGTCCGAGTTCCAGCTGGCCGGAGCTGGAGGGAAGGTCGCCGTTCGGCGATTCCCCGGCGGTCGTATCCACGGCCACGTAGCGCAGAAAACGGGCAAGCAGTCTTTCGGCATCGATGTTCAGCATGGTCTCCTCATCTCACTTCAGGGAAAACCGGCGCGGCTTTCGGAGAGCCACGGGCACGCCGCGGACGAGCGATCCGGTTTCAACGAGTGCGCGGACGCGCCGGATGTCTTCGGACAGCGGCCGGTCCTCGGTCATGGTCTTCGCGGCCGTCCGCACCGAACGGTAGGCGGCCGACGTGCCCGCGCCGAGGCGCAGGGCGGTGGCTCCCGGGTTGCGGGAGTGTTTGCGGAAATCGGCGGCCTGGCGCTGTGCCGCAGTCCAGTCGTCGAGGGTTCCTCCGGCGGCGGAACTCCGGGGGAGCGTTCGCCATTCGACCGCCTGGGCGCCGACGACGCACTCCACGGCCAGGACGGCTTCCACGTTCCTGAGGATCGTCCGCAGCTTGCGGGCGGCCGTCGTGGACATGGCCACGTGATCCTCGATGTTCGCCGAGGTGGGAATCGAATCCACCGATGCCGGATGCGCAAGCACCTTGTTTTCGGAGACGATCGACGCGGCGCAGTACTGGGCCAGCATCATGCCGGAGTTGACCCCGCGGATCGGGATCAGGTTGGCGGGAAGGCCCCGGTTGTGGTTGCGGTCGAGCAGCAGCTGCGTGCGGCGTTCCGAAATGTCGGCGATCTCCGCGACGGCCATGGCCAGGAAATCGGCGGCCAGGCCGAGCGGCTGGCCGTGGAAGTTCCCCGCGGAATAGGAGGCCCGGTTCCGGCCGTCGTAGCCGGGCGGCCAGTTGCGGCGGAAGGCGGAGTCCCAGGGCTTCGCGGAGTGCACGGCGCCGCCGGGGCCGGGGAAGAAGAGCGGGTTGTCGGTGGCCGCGTTGATCTCCGTTTCGGCCACGAACCGGGCGTAGGCCACGGCGTCGCGCGCGGCGCCGTGCACCGCCGGCGCGCAGCGGAGCGAGTAGGCGTCCTGGACGTCTCCGGAGCTGTCGATGAGCCGGCTTCCCCTGAGCAGGGCGCGGATGTTCGCCGCGGAGTCGGCCTGCCCGGGAAACCCCCGCGCGTCGTGGACCTTCGGGTCGAACGCCCGCGCGCAGGCGCACAGCGCCTCCATGGACAGGGCCGCGGCCACGTCGGCGCTGTCGGCGATGTTCGCGGCGTCCTCGACGGAGAGCGCCAGCAGAGCCGCCGAGAACGTGGCGCCGTTTGTCAGGGCCAGCCCTTCCTTGAACCCGGGCTCGTACGCGCCGTCGCGGTCCTTGTATCCGAGGTCCGCGGCCAGCCGCCGGGCCGGTCGCGCCTTCCGCGCGATGTCCTGCGCCTTGAACGGAAGCACGGCATAGCGCGTTTCGCTCCTCGATCCGAGCAGCACGGAAAAGCAGTGGGCGAGCGGGCAGAGGTCGCCGGAGGAGCCGACGGAACCGCGGACCGGAACGAGCGGCACGATCCCCCGGTTGATCATCCGTTCGAGCACCCGCACGAGGCGGACGCTCACGCCGGAGTGGCCGCGGAGGAACGCGTT
Organism: uncultured bacterium; assembly: GCA_964596775.1. Taxonomy (GTDB): domain Bacteria; phylum Eisenbacteria; class RBG-16-71-46; order JABDJR01; family JAWXBZ01; genus CAZQVN01. Next base: position 2,219 of record CAZQVN010000071.1, on the reverse strand, counting down.
CAGGCGGATGACCATCGCCGCCCGGACGACGTCGGCGGGAAAGTAGCCGGCCGGGTCGTCGGCGTCGGCGTTGTCCCCGGCTCCGGCGGAGTGGGAGAGGAGGATGTTCGCCTGGGTCCGCTCCAGCGCGTCGGGGTCGATCGGGATCGTCTTGAACTCGCCGAACCCGGTGGTGACGCCGTAATCGAGCTGCGGTTTCGGCCCGCCTTCGGCCTGCGCGCGCCAGGCGGCGGCGTAGCGACCGGCGATCTCCTCGATCAGGCGCGCGGCCCGCTCCACGCGCTTGAGGGCCGCGGGGGCCACGCGGATCCGGCTCTCCGGGTCGCGGGCGATGCGGGCGAGCACGCCGGGCGTGAGGCTCAGGCCGTCGAGCGTGACCGGGCGGGCGTGGCCGGGGCTCACTCCGCGCCGCCTTCGATCTCGGCGAGCATCTCGCGGACCCGCGCCGCGAGTTCCGCGCGGGGCACGGTCCGCTGTCCGGGCCGCTCCTCGAGCCACTCCCGGCGGTCGGCCAGCGCCTCCGATTTTCTGCGCCCCATCTCCATGTCCTTGAGCGTGACGATGCCGCCGGCCTTTTCGTCGGATCCGTAGAGCAGGCAGATCGGGATGCCGCACAGGTCGGCGTAGCGGAGCTGCTTCGGCATCCGCTTCTGCGTGCCGACGTAGACCTCGGCCGGAATGCCGGCGCGGCGCAGCTCCCAGGTGATCTCCATGTAGTCGCCGATGAGGGAAGGATCGAGCCGGGTGACGAGCACCTGCGCCGTGGACGTCCGGCGTTTCAGCTTTCCGAGATGATCCAGCGCCGCGAGCAGCCGGTCCACGCCGATGGAGGCTCCGACGGCCGGAACGTCCTCGCCGAGAAACCGGGTGACGAGGCCGTCGTAGCGGCCGCCGCCGAACACCGACCCGAACTGCGGGGCGTCGTCGAGCACCGCCTCGAAAATCGGGCCCGTGTAGTAGGCGAGACCGCGGGCGATCGACAGGTCGAGCGCGACCTTGTCGTTGCCGTAGCCGAGCGCGTAAAGGTGGTCGGAAATGACCTCGACGCTGCGGATGGCGGCCTCGGCGTCGGGCAGGGCCGTGAACAGGTCGCGGACCAGTCCCAGGACTTCGCGGCGGTCGCCGGAGCGGATGGCGAGGAACGACTCGATCCGGTCCACCTGATTCCCGGCGAGGCCGAGCCCCTTTATGACATCGCCGGACTCGTCCTTGTAGCCGGTCGTCAGTTCGAGACGGACCTTTTCCGGGCCGATCTTCTCGAGCTTGTCGAGGACGCGGAACACGTCGTGCGACGCATCACGGGAAATGTCCGCGTGATCGAGCAGGAGGTTCAGGAACGCCCGGCTGGAGAAACGCACGGTGTAGCGCTCGATCCCGAGCGCGTCCAGCGTGTCGCACATGCCGGCCATGATTTCCGTGTCGGCGATCTCCGGCGCCACGCCGACCGAGTCGAGGTCGAACTGCGTGAACTCGCGGAAGCGTCCCGGTCCCGGCTTGTCGGTCCGCCACACCGGCGACACCTGATAGCGGCGGAACGGGCGGGGAAGATCGGGATACTGGGAAACGACCCGGGCCAGCGGCACGGTCAGGTCGAAGCGGAGCGCCAGCGCGTCCTCGTCCGGACCCTTCACGTGAAAGATGGAGGACTGCGCCTCGCTGCCCGATTCGGAGCCGGTGAGCACATCGAGGTGCTCGATGGCGGGGGTGTCCAGCGGCACGAACCCGTAGAGTTCGTAGACTCCGCGGATCGTGTCGGTCATCCGCTGCCGGGCCAGCATCTGGTCCGGAAGAAGATCGCGCAGTCCCCGGGCGAGTCGGGGCGAAACCCGGTCCGACATGAGTGCTGGCCTCTATGGTTTCGGGGGTGGAGAAACTGGTACCGGCGACGGGATTTGAACCTGTGACCTCCTGATCCACAATCAGGCGCTCTAACCAACTGAGCTACGCCGGCACCTGCCAAACCGAAAAACGGGGAGGTTCGAAGACATTCCGTCAAACCTCAAGGCGGAAAACAATGCCATTTCAGGCGCGGAAGTTCAAGCTGTAACTCCGTTTCGGGAAGAAAACGGGCGGATCGATGAATGCGGAACCGGGTCCGCGGCATCGGGATGGGCCGCGGTCCGGGGGGCGCGCCGCGGCCCGGTGACCCGCCGCGGCCCAGTGACCCGCCGCGGCCCGGTAGCCCGCCGCGGCCCGGTAGCCCGCCGCGGCCCGGTAGC
>CAZQVN010000070.1:0-16628 GCA_964596775.1 uncultured bacterium | reverse complement strand
GAAATGGTGCCCCCGAGAGGGATCGAACCTCCGGCACGCGGTTTAGGAAACCGCTGCTCTATCCAACTGAGCTACGGGGGCACTGAGCGGGAAACTGTATCAGCTGGTGGGGTTCGGCGCCAGATTGACGCCCTCAGTTCCTTCCGCCCCGCGCCAGGATCACGATCCCCCCCACCACCAGCGCCCCGCCCAGCATCGCCAGCGGCGGACTCGTCCTGTTTTCGCTGGCGGAGGCGGTCATCCCTCCGATTTCGATCGTGGCGGTCTTCTGCTGGAAACCGACAAGGCCGAAATAGAGGCCGGCCAGGCCGAGGAGGATCAGGACGAACGCGATCGGTTTCGGCTGCATGGTTCTCTCCCCTGGGTAAGCGATGTGCCGGTCAGCCGGCCTGAAACACCAGGACATACTGGTACGGCAGGATTTCCAGGCGGCGGTCGAGTTTCAGGCCGCCGCCGTACATTTCCTCGATCACTCTCTCCGGATCGATCCGGTGTTCCTCCGGCGGGCCGACCGGGATCTCCCCTTTCCGGAAATCCACGACGCACACACGGCCGCCGGGCTTCAGGATCTTCCTGATCCTGCCCGCGTATCCGATGCGGTCGTCGATGTGATGCCAGGTGTTGCAGATGAGTACCAGGTTCACGCTCTCGGGAACGCGCGGGGCGTCGGTGGGGATCAGGAGGGGAAAGACCTCCCGGGTGTCCTCCCGCACGGCCCGCTTGAGCATCCAGTCGATGAGGGAGGCTTCGACATCCCCGGCGTAGACCCGGCCGCCCGGCCGCACGGCTTCGGCCAGGAAGCCATTGAAATAGCCGGTCCCCGCGCCGATGTCCAGGACGACCTGCCCGGGAGAGAGCCCCAGGGCGGCGACGAGCTCGGCCGGCTTCTGCCAGGCCGCCCGCGCCGTGTCGTCGAAGACCGCGGACCATCGCGCTGCGTCGTCAAAGGAGTGCCGGATCGTGGCGTCGTGATCGCCATGCGCGCCGTGGGCGCCGTGAGCGTCATGGTCCTCATGGCTGCCGTGTCCCTGCTGCGCGGCAACGGCGAGCGGCAGGCAGAGAATCGTTGCAACAAGAAGTGTCGTTTTCATGGGCCGGAGTATACCCCCGGGTGACGGGCCCCCCAACCTCCGGGGTCATGACGATCCCGAAGCCCAAGAATCACGGCTCGATCCCCGGAGCCGCCCGCGCGATGTCCACGAAGTTTCCCAGGAGCCTCTCACCCGCCGTTCCGGACACCTCCGGGTGGAACTGAACGCCGAAGCGCAACCCCGTAACGGAAACCATCGCTTCGTTCGGGTAATGAGCCGACCGCGCGATGATCCGGTAGCCGGGGGGAGCATCAACGCCCTCGGTGTGATCCTGGCGCACATGAAGTGGTCCGGGCAGCCCGGCAAGGAGCGGATGCTCTTCGAGGACTTCGATCTCCTCCATCTCCCGACGGGGCTCCCCGCGATAGACCCGGCCGCCGGCCCGGACGGCCAGCGCCTGGTGACCGAGACAGATTCCGAGGACGGGCACCGCAAGCGCATCGAGAAACCGGAAGCGGTCGCCGAGCGCCGGCCCGGTGTCCGGATCCGTGAACAGCGCCGGACCCCCGGAGACAACGACGGCGTCCGCCCCGGACAGGGCCGCGTCCGCGAGATCGAGGGGCACGGACTCGACCCTCGCCCCCGCCATCGCCAGGATGCGGACGATGTCCGGGACCTTTCGGCTTCCGCAGTCCACCACCCGGATGAGGATCTCCCGTTTTTCCGTCATCCGCACAGAGTCTCCGAACGGCCGCCGCCCGTCAACGCCGCCGGGAGTGAAGTCCTCCTGGAAAGCGGGGGGCGTCGGTGCGTCCGTCCTGAAAATGCGCCCCTTTCGCGGCGCGGGCGGGTCGAACCGGGTCGCTTCATCCGCGCCGTTTCCGGCCGCAAGGGCCTCATGTATCATCTCCGCGTTCTTTCCACCGGAAAATGAGGAGTGCGCCCGACATGACGCCATTACCGAACGTTATCGATGTGACCGAAAGCACTTTCGCCGAAGCGGTCCTGGAAAAGTCCAGGAACGTTCCGGTCATCGTGGATTTCTGGGCCCCGTGGTGCGGCCCCTGCCGTACGATCGGACCGGTGCTGGAAAAACTGGCCGGTGAACACGAGGGCGCCATCCTCGTCGCCAGGGTCAACGTGGACGAGAACCAGAACCTGGCCCGGTCGTTCAACATCTCCGGCATCCCCCATGTGATGGGATTCCACAACGGGGAGATCGCCACGGAGTTCACCGGCGCCGTCCCCGAATCCACGATCCGCGAATTCGTGGCGCGGCTCCTGCCCACGGAAGCGGAAACGACGGCTGCGGCGGGACGGAAAAAACTGGCGGCCGGACGGACGGAGGAAGCGGAAGAACTCTTCCGGACAGTCCTCATCGACGACCCCCTGAACGGCGTGGCCCTCCTCGGTCTGGCCGAGATCGAAGCCGCGCGCGGCCGGTCCGCCGAGGCCCTTGTCCTGCTGGACCAGGTGCCCCCCGGGACGGAACGGGGCGCCGCGGACAGGCTGGCCGCCCGTCTCCGCATCCAGTCCACCGCTTCCGTGGACGAGGATGCGCTCCGGGCCAGGATCCGGTCGAATCCCGCCGACCTCGAGGCCCTCCTCCAGCTCGCCCGGTCCGCAGCGGCCAGCGGGCGCCACGAGGAAGCCCTGGGTAACTATCTCGCAATTGTGCGCCATGACCGTTCCTATCAGGATGACGCCGGGCGCCGCGGGATGATCGACCTGTTTCAGCTTCTCGGCAGGGACCATCCACTGACGGAACGATTCCGCGGAGAGTTGTCCAACCTTCTCTTCTCCTGAGCGGGTCCTTTCACCCGATTGTCATTGCATGTGACTCGATCAATCTGTAATTTGAGGGCGGGGTGCCGCCGCCCTGCTGCGGCGCGCCTCCTGGCCGGCTGAAACCCCACCCGCACCAGAAAAGGAGGCCCGACACCCTGCCGGCGCGCCCTGCGCCGCACGCTTGAGAAACTCCGGCCAGGATTCGACACGTTCGGTTGTTTTCGCATTCACGGATGAGCTTCCAAACCGAAAAGGAGTCCACATGAAATCACTCCGATACACACGACCGGCAGTCTGCGCGTTCCTGAGCCTTCTGATGATCGCCGGCGCGGCCCACGCGCAGAAGGATCCGGCGGAGGACGGCGAAAAGTGGGATCCCACCGAAGTTCTCGGACCGCTGGCGGACCGGGGCGAGACGGAACCGAACAACACCGCCGCGACCGCCAACCCTTTTGCCTGCGGCGATGTCCTGACCCCGGCCGCGATCAACCCCGGCGGTGACTTCGACTTCATCGTGTTCACGGCCACGATCGGCCAGGTCATCACGTTCGGCACGGACACGGACGGCGGCGCCTCGCCGGTTCCGGATACGTTCATCGACCTGATCGCGGCCGACGGAACGACCGTACTGGCCAGCGACGACGACTCCGGCCCGGGCCTCTACTCGCTCCTCTCGCACAATGCCACCTACACCGGCACCTACTACGGCAAGATCCGCGCGTTCAACGCCACGCAGGTCGGCAGCTACAAGGCGTTCGTCACCTGCCAGGCCGCCCCGCCGAACGCGTGCGACACGCGCGACTTCAAGGGCTTCGTGCAGACGTTCCCGACGCCGGTGCCGATTCCGGACAACCTCCCCGCGGGCGTCCAGGTCGGCCAGATCAACACGACCAACGACCTGACCCGGTTCCTCGACGTCATCGTGTCCGTGAAGATGGCGCACACCTTCATCGGCGACCTCGTCATGCAGGTCACCTACGATGTGGAGTGCGACGGCACCGCGGAAGCCACGTCCACCATCCTCTGCCGTCCCGGCCGCGCCACCTGCGTGGGAGGCACCGGCTTCGGATGCGCCTCGAACCTGCTCTGCGCGAACACCTACACGTTCAGCGACGCGGCCGCGAACCAGCTGGGCGTCGCTCCCGCGGGATGCGGAACGACGAGCACGAACATCGCCAGCGGATGCTTCAGGACGGGAACGAACGGCACCCCGCTGTCCGTGTTCGACAACTTCGACAAGGGCGGATGTTTCAAGCTGTTCATTTCGGACAACGCCGCCGGCGACCTCGGCACCGTCTGCGAATGGGCCGTGTACACGTTGAACCAGGCCGTGGTGCCCGTGGAACTGTCCACGTGGGGCGCCATCAAGTCCCGCTACTAGACCAGTACCGAAAGTTCTGCAGTTCACAGGAAAACGCGCCGGACCCTGATCCGGCGCGTTTCCTCTTGCCACGACGCGACTGTCCTGAACTGCCCCCGGGTGCTGCTACCGAACCCGGACCTCGATGGAACGAATGCCCTTCGTCCTGAACTTGATGATGTGATACGGGGCGGTGACGTACGCATAGGGTCCGGGCGGGGTCACCTCCACGTCGAACACGACGTGGGTGCCTTGACGATGCGCCCCCCTGACCTCCACTCCGGCGGAACCGGAGCCCAGCTCTCCGAGGGTCACGAGCGCCACCGACTCGTGCTTCCAGTCCACGCCGGACGGTGCTTCGGGCCCGGGAAGGATGGCCAGGGCGCCCCGGGCGGCCATGCCGCTCATGGCTTCGTTCCACGCTTCCTCGGAAGTAAACAGCTCGGCGCAGGCCTCCATCCACGGCCCTTCGGAGCTCCTGTCCACCGTTTCGAATTCCAGCGTGGCTGCGGCGCCGGCTCCCGGAGCTTGGGCGCCGCCGGTGGCCACCCCGTTCACGTCCGCGGCATCGAAACTCGAGCATCCCGTCAGTGACAGGACCGTGCAAACGACCATGGGTACGATCAGTGATTTCATCGGAAGTGCTCCGGGTCTGGAGAAACGTCACACGTCTGATGGGAAGGACAGGGAGAACCCGGAAAGGTTGGGGCTTTTTTCCCGGAGCGGACACCGCGGCAGGCGGGGCGGGAGCCGATGCCGAGACTATGCCGGGCCGGCCGTCGGGAGGGCTGAATCCAATGGCGGCGTGGCCGGCATCGGCGGGCGAAAAGCGCAATGGGGGGCAACCGGCCAACCGGTTGCCCCTCATTGTGTTATGCAACACCATAAATGTCGCGTCTCAAACCATGGTCGCGTGCCCGGTCCTCAGTTCCGGAAGCGGGCCTTCACGCTCCCCCAGCTAGCCGCCTCGACCGGCACGGGCTGCTCCACGCAGGCGCTCCCGGTGCCGCTGTTCGAGCCGGTGAAGTTGGACCCTCCGCCTCCCCGGGCGCCTCCGGTCACGAAGGCGCGGAAGTTCTCCGGCGTGCCGGCCTGGTACTGCGCGTCGATCGGTGACACGCCCACGGCGTTCATGTCGGTGGTGAACTGGGTGTACACCGCGGCGCCCCACTGCCAGTTGACGCAGGCGCTGGGTACGTTGGCCGAGAACGTGGCGTTCCAGACCACCGGGTTCGTGCCGCCGGGGAAGTTCACCGGGACCGTGTAGGCCAGCCCCTGGATGAAGATGTCGCCGCCCTCAGAACTCGGCACCGTGGTGACCCAGCGGTTGTTGACCGTGTCGAAGACGGTGCTCGAGGAACTCGCCGAGGGGACCAGGTGAATCCGGCCGCCGGGCACGTTCAGCACGTAGTTCACGCTGTTGGCCGTGAACGAGATCGTGGCCGCCGTGAAGTTCAGCGTGACCGGCGACGACGTCGGTCCGGTGTACTTCACGTGCGCGTTGAACCAGATCGTGCGTCCCTGCGGGATCGAGGTGCCGTTGAAGTTCGACGAAATCGTGGTGGCGACGGGCTGGGACCGTGCCGGTCCGGCGGGCAGGATGACGGCAAGCATCAACAATGCGGCGGACAGGCGCTTCAGGGTTGCGAGCATGGAACCTCCTGGCAAGATGTCCTGTCGGGGGGGGGTGGTCGGAATTCGGATCACGAGTCAACCAATCCCTGTTGGGTGTGATTTGACGATCGAATGGCCAATTCTATCATATGCGGTTTCAGCACGCGAAATGGTTCAGTGAGGCCACGATCCGCGGGGACGTCGATCCCCGGCCGGTCCAAGGCCCCGGGGCCGGCCCGGAGCCGCCGGCCTCTGCCCCTCAATCCTCCAGGTGGCAGGTGTAACGGTGACCGTTCCCGCGATCCCGCAGCGGCGGAACCTCGGTCCTGCAGCGGTCCATGACCACGGGGCAGCGGGTGTGGAACGGGCATCCCGGGGGCGGATTGATCGGGGACGGCACGTCGCCGACGAGAATCATGCGCTCCTTCCGGTAGGTCGGGTCGGCCTTCGGGGCCGCGGACAGGAGCGCCTTCGTGTAGGGGTGCCGGGGGTTCGCGAACAGGTCCTTCGTGGTCGCCTCCTCGACGATCTTTCCGAGGTACATCACCGCAACCCGGTTGGAAATGCGGCGGACGACGGAGAGGTTGTGGGCCACGAAGAGGTAGGACAGGCCGAACTCCTCGCGGAGATCCATGAGCAGGTTGATGACCTGGGCCTGGATCGACACGTCGAGCGCCGACACCGCCTCGTCGCAGACGATGAATTTCGGGTTGAGCGAGAGCGCCCGCGCGATGCCGATGCGCTGCCGCTGCCCCCCCGAAAACTCGTGCGGGTAGCGGTTCACGTAGGCCGGATCGAGGCGCACCTTGAGCAGCAGCTGCTTGACGGCCTCTTCCAGGTCCACCCGCCCCTTGACGATCCCGTGCACGCGGAGCCCCTCGCCGATGATGTCGGCGACGGACATGCGCGGATTCAGCGACGCGTAGGGATCCTGGAAGATGATCTGCATGTTCCGCCGCAGGCGGCGCATGCGGTCGCGGCCGGCCGAGATGACGTCGGTCCCTTCGAAGGTGACCTGCCCGGAGGTCGGTTCGATGAGCCGGAGTATGCTCCGTCCGACCGTGGTCTTCCCGCAGCCGGACTCCCCGACGAGCCCGAGCGTCTCCCCCGGTTGCACGTCGAAACTGACGTCGTCGACCGCCTTCACGTGGGCCTCGACCCGCTGGAAGAACCCCTTGCGGATCGGAAAGTGCTTGCGGAGATTTCGCACGGAAAGAAGCGGCGTCATGAGCCCTCCCCCTTCGACCGGGCCTCGGCCAGCGCCAGGGCGGCGGCTTCGATTTCCGCGTCGGTCACCGGGTGATGGCAGGCGAGCAGGTGACCACCGCCGGCGTCGACGAGCGGCGGCTCGACCGTCTCGCACTGATGGTCCGCCTTGAAGCAGCGCGTCCGGAACTTGCAGCCGCTCGGAAAATTGAGCGGGTTCGGAACCGTGCCGGGAATCTCGTGCAGCCGGTCGTGATCGTCGGTGTGCATCTCCGGAAGCGACTGGAACAGGCCGAACGTGTACGGATGGCGCGGCTTCCGGAACAGGGTGACCGTGTCGGCGTATTCGACGATCTTGCTGGCGTACATGACCGCCACGTGGTTGCTCATCTCGGCCACGACACCGAGGTCGTGGGTGATGAGCAGGATCGACATGCCGAATTCCTTCTGCATGGACCGGAGCAGGTCGAGGATCTGGGCCTGGATCGTCACGTCGAGGGCGGTCGTCGGCTCGTCGGCGATCAGCAGCTTCGGGTCGCAGGCCAGCGCCATGGCGATCATCATCCGCTGCTTCATCCCGCCGGACATCTGGTGGGGGTACTCGCCGATCCGGACCTCGGGCGACGGAATGCCGACCTTCCGGAGCATCTCCACCGCATAGTCCCAGGCGGCCTTTCCGTCCATGCCCCGGTGGAGCTTCAGCACCTCGGTGATCTGGTCGCCGACCGTGAACACCGGGTTCAGCGACGTCATCGGTTCCTGGAAGATCATCGCGATGTCGTTGCCGCGGACCTTGCGCATCCCCGGCTCGTCGAGGTCCAGCAGGTTGCGGCCGCCGAAGCGGATTTCACCGCCCGCATACTGCGTGGGCGGCACCGGGTTCAGCTGGAGGATGCTCATCGCCGTAACGCTCTTGCCGCAGCCGGACTCGCCGACCACGCCGAGCGTTTCCCCCTTTTCGATGCGGTACGAGACGCCGTCCACCGCCCGGACGAGCCCCTCCTCCGTCTTGAACCAGGTCTTCAACTCCTTGATTTCCAGCAGCGGTTCGGACATCAGGTCACCTTGAGCCGCGGGTCGAGCGCGTCGCGCACGCCTTCGCCGAAGAGGTTGTAGAGCATGACGGTGATGAAGATGAGCAGGCCGGGGTAGATCTGGATCCACCAGTGCTCCGCGGAACGGCTCTCGATCAGCAGCGATCCCCAGGACGGGATGGGAAGCTGGATGCCGAAGCCGAGAAAGGACAGAGCCGATTCCGTGAGGATGCCGGTGGCCACCGAGAACGTGGCCGCCACGAGGACCGGCCCCAGCGCGTTCGGCAGAACGTGGCGGAAGATCGTGCGGGCGCTGCGGACACCGAGCGCCCGGCTGGCCACCACGAAGTCCTGCTCGCGGAGGCGGATGAACTCGCCGCGCACGAGGCGCGCCTCGCCGGTCCAGCGGATCAGGCCGATGGCCAGCATGATGTTGAGAATGGACGGGCCGATGAACGCGACGACGATCAGGATCAGGAAGAAGACCGGAAAGGTCTGGAAGATCTCGATGATGCGGCTGATCACCATGTCGACCCAGCCTCCGTAATAGCCGGCCAGCGACCCGAGGATCGTGCCGATGACGACCAGCAGGATCGTGGAGACGAGGCCCACCGCCAGGCTGACCCGCGCCCCCCAGCAGAGGCGCGCGAGCATGTCGCGGCCGAGGCTGTCGGTTCCGAGAGGATGCCGCCAGGCGGAGTTCAGCTCCGGCTCGCCCGTGCGCACGGTGACCGGCTGGGCCATCTTGGGAAGCCCGGTGGCGCGGTCGAACCTTCCGGAGCGGGCGCCGGACTCGTAATACCCTTCCTTCGTGATGCGGGAGTCCGGGTGCCAGGTCGGCGGCCGGAAGCTCTCGGCATTGTTGTTTTCCGCGAGGCCGAACGGCACGGGCGTGAACACGATCTTCTCCGCCGTGATTTCACCGCTGGTCAGCCCGTCCTTGTAGGGGCTGACATAGAACGAGGCCCCCTTCCCCTGCCACGCCGCCGCGGCCAGCACGGGGAGAACGACGAACGCGAGCATCTTGGCGCGGCGCGCCCTGCGGATCGCCGGCCGGTCCCCCCGGAGGACGAGGGTGTTGATGAGCCGGTTTACCAGCGGCCAGACGATGGCCATGGCCATGAGAATCATGAAATAGATGTCGAGCCGGCCCAGGCTCTCGATGACCGGCCAGGACGAGTACCCGACGAGCGCCACCGTCCTTCCGGGCACCGGCGCCTCGCCGGCCGCGGCCGGGACGAGTTCCGTTTCGACGCGGCGGGACAGCGTCCGGATCGTGGCGGCCGCCGCGGCGGCGCGCTCGCCGCCGCCGTCGAGACCGGAAGCGGCTTTCGCCGCCACCTGGAATTCGTCGAGCAGCCTGCGGTCTGCCGGCGCGAGCTGGCGCTCGAGATCGCGGATGCGCAGGTCGACTGCCTCGATTTCGCGCTTGACGGTGCCTTCCCACGTGACCGTCTCCCCCGCGCGACTCCGCTCGGCGGCGAAACCCGCCGCGCCCTGCTCGAGGTGATCGGCCAGGGATCCCGCCGCAAGAAGAATCTCGCGCTGGGCCTTCCGGTAGGAAACCCGGTCGGTGCCCGAAAAGTAGAGCGGGCGGTCGTTGGCGATCAGCGGCGCGAAGATCGCCACCGCGTAGAGAAAACCGAGCAGGACCAGGGAGATGATCACCGTCGGGCGGCGCTTGACCTGGGACAGCACGATGTCCCAGTAGTCCTGGCTGTAGACGGGAACGTCCGGCTTGTCAGTCATAGGTAATGCGGGGATCCACGAGGGCGTAGGTCACGTCGGAGACGAGAAATCCGACCAGGGTCATGAGCGCCGAGGCCGTTACGGTGGCCATGACGACGTTGTAATCGCGCTGCACCAGCCCCTGGAAAGCGTACAGGCCCATGCCGGGGATGGTGAAGATCGTTTCGACGATCACCGAGCCGCCGATGAGGATCGGCAGGATGCTCGCGAACAGAGTGACCACCGGTATCAGCGAGTTGCGCAGCGCGTGCTTCAGGACCACCGCCTTTTCCGACAGCCCCTTGGCGCGGGCGGTGCGGATGTAGTCCTGGCGCACCGTCTCGAGCATTCCGACCCGCATCTGGCGCGACAGGTAGGCGAGACTCCCGTACGTCAGGCAGGTGATCGGCAGAATGGCGTGCAGGACGAGATCCTTGAAGTAACCGAAACTGGACAGCGTGGCGGCGTCCTTGTCATGCAGCCCGAGGACCGGGAGCCAGTTCAGGCCGGTGGCGCCGAACACCAGGATCAGCATCAGCCCGGCCCAGAACGTGGGCATCGAGTAGAGCAGGAACAGGGTGAACGTGGAGACCCGGTCCCACAGCGATCCGCGCCGCACCGCCGAGAGAATCCCCAGCGGTATGGCGATCAGGTACGACAGGAGCACGGAAACGAGCGACAGCGGAACGGTGACCTGCATCCGCTTCCAGAGCTCATCGCGCACCTTGACGTTCGGCCGGAAGAACTCGTTGCCGAAGTCGAGCCGGGCCACCGAGACGAGCCAGTGCCCGTACTGGACGATGAGCGGCTCGTCGAGCCGGTACTTCTTCCGGAACTTCGTGATGGCGTCCTCCATGCTCGAGCTCGATGTCATGGCATTGGAGGATCCCCCGGACAGGCTGCCCGCGGCCAGCGTGGCCGGGTCGCCGGGAGCCAGCCGCATCACGCAGAACAGCAGCAGCGTGATGCCGAAGAGCGTCGGCACCATCCAGAGAAGGCGCCTCAGAATGTAGGAGACCATCGTCCGTTCCTCTCGAGCCCGTCCGTCAGGTTCCGGGGGTATAGGGACGGGTTCCGGGCGTCCCCTCTTCGTAGTACAGGTCGCGGAGGTCGTAGCCCGGATCGAACTTGTAGAGCTTGACGCCGCGGAGCTTCTTGTTGAACGCCAGCTTGCGGGGCACGTTCCACCCGAAGAGATACGGCTGGAGTTCGTAGATCCGTTCGTGCAGCCGCATGAACATGGCGTGGCGCCGGGCCGGATCCAGCTCGATGCGGATGTTGTCGATCAGGCTGTCCACCACCGCGTCCTTGAGGCCGGCGTGGTTGCTGGTGCGGCGGTTGAATTCCGCCTCATTGCCGTGCCAGATCTGGTAGGGGTCGCTCTCCACGTCGGTGATGACCCAGGCGAGGTTGCAGGCGTCGAAGTCGCGGCTGAGGATCTTCTCGAGGAAGGTGGCCCACTCGAACGGCTGGATCGTCACCTTGACGCCGATCTTCTCGAACGACTCCTGCATCTTCTGGAGCAGGACCTCCGAGGCCTTGTTGCCGGTGGGCATGAGCACGCTGATGACCAGGTCCTCGCCGTCCTTGTCCACGATGCCGTTGCCGTCGCGGTCGTACCAGCCGGCGTCGGCCAGCAGCGCCTGGGCCTTTTCCACATCGTAGGGATACACGTCGACATCCTGGTTGTACGCCGGCCCGAACCGGAACTGGCTCGAGGTGGCCGGGAGCGCCAGCCCTTCGTAGTTCGTGCGGATCCATTCCTTCACGTCGAACGCATGGGCGAGAGCCGTCCGGACACGCACGTCGGACAGCTTCTTGCGATAGAGGTTCCAGGACGTGTAGCCGAGGCTTCCGGTATAGGTGAACGCCTTGTAGAAATTGTTGGTGAACACCGGCTGGCTGGTGGCCTGTCCCATGAAGTCTTCCGACTTGACGCGGTAAAAGATGTCGAGTTCGCCGTTCAGCAGCGCCTGGAACGCCAGGTTGTCGTCGTCCACGTGCGTCCAGCGGAGCACGTCGAGATAGCCCGATTTGGCCGGGTCCTTCTCCCAGTAGCCGTCGAACTTCTTCGCTTCCATGAACCGTCCGCGTTCCCACGTCGTCAGGCGGTACGGCCCGAGGCCCACGAAGTTGATGTTGTGGGGATTGTCGTTGATGTAGTCGGCCTGCCGGGACAGAGAGGCCTTCGGGTCATGATCCTTGTTCTCGGGATCGAGCAGGTTGTAGAGGTGACTCGGAAGGAGCGGAAAGTCGAGTCCGAACAGCTCGAACGCCTTGAAGTACTGCTCCTTGTAGAAGAAGCGCACCGTCCGCGTGTCCAGCGCTTCCCCCTTCACGATGTTGTCGAAGACGTAGCGCTTCTCGTCGCAGTCGACGCCCGGGTTGCGGAAGAGGTCCAGGGAGAACATCACGTCGCCGGAGTCGAAGTTCTTTCCGTCGTGCCAGGTGGCGTTGTCGCGCAGGTGGAACGTGAAGACCGTCCCCTTTTCCACGGACGCCACGTCCGCCTTGGGTATCCGGCGCTCGGCCAGCGGGTTGGACGGGCTGCCGGAAGTGACGACCCAGGCGTCCCCGCCGTCGGCCACCGCGCCGAACACGATGTTGGAGTTGTCCTTGCCCCGGCCGCCCTTGAGGATGATCGTGTCCTCGATTTCATAGGACGTGGCGAGATGCGGTTCCATCTTCCAGGTGGACCGGTTGAACTTCAGCAGCCCGGCATGGACGCACTCGTAGATCCAGCGGATGACCGCGGAATTTTCGATCGCGAAGTTTAGGTTCGGGGGTTCGCCGGAAATGTGCATGATGACCCGGCCGCCGAGCGCCGGCTTGACCGCGCGCTTGTCGGGATGGAAGAAGTCCACGGGCGGTTCGGAGGGGCCGGCAAGGTCCGCGGCGGTCACGCCGGCCTGGGCGAGTTCCGGGCTCACCGAGGCGGTGGCCGCCTCGAATTGCGACTGGGCGTCGCCGGAACCGGAATGATTGTCCTTGCCCCCCTTCTTGCCGCAACCGGCCAGAACGAGACTGGTCATCAGGAGCGCCGCCAGCAGGCGGGGTCGTTGTGCATCAAACATCGGCAACCTCTTTGCTTGTAAGGAAGACGGCCGGCACCGGCCCGAATTGAACGGACGGAGAGAGTAACGGCTGGAAAGAAATACCGCAAGACGATGGTGGACCGCGAATGTCACGAATCGTTTACAACTGAATTCGATCCCCGGCCGGCGGGAGGCGCTACAATGGCCCGGGGCGGGTCCCCTCTTCGGACCGGGCGACACGCGCCCGCATCCGAAACAGCAGCCCGCCGACACCCCGCAACCCAGGAGAATCACCATGAGCCTCGACCCGAAACAGGCGGAATCCATGCGCGACGCCCTGCTTGGAAAACTGGAGAACGAGCACGCGGCCACGCTGTCCGTTCTCGAGCACGTGCCGGAAGACCGGATCGACTATCGCCTGCACGAAAAGGTCCGTTCCTTCGGCGAACTCTCGTTCCACATCTATACCACCGGTCCGTGGTTTGCCGGGATCATCGAGTCGGGCAACGCCAATGCCGGCGGGGGCGGCGAGAAACCGAAGGCGCCCGGCACCCGGAAGGAGCTGATCGCCGCCTGCGACGCCCTGCACAAGTCCTTCGTGAAGTCGGCCGCGGGCTATTCCGGGGCAATACTCGCGCGGGACATCGAGTTCTTCACATTCGGCTCGTTCCCGGCGGTTTCCTTCATCGACTGGCACATCAGCCACCTGATCCATCACCGCGGTCAGCTGACGATGTTCCTCCGGGTGATGGGCGCGAAGGTCCCGGCCATCTACGGCGACTCGATCGATTATCCGATGAAGTAGCGTTCGCTCCCGCGAGGGCGAGCCTCAGCGGGGCTGGATCCGGGCGGACTTCACGTAATCCAGCTTTTCGAACTCCTTCTGCAGGTAGGCGTTCCCCTCCTGCTGGATCCGCGCCTGGACCGGCCCCCGCCCCGCGGGCGCGGACTCGCCGTAACCGTTGTAGAGCTGGTCCACGACGTCCATGCCGGCCACGACCCGCCCGAACGGGGAGAAACCCTGGGCATCGAGGCCGGCGTTTCGGTCCGCGAAGTTGACGAACACCTGGGTCGTCCTCGAGTCGGGACCGCTCGTGGCAAAGCTGACGAACCCGCGCGTGTTGCTCTGCCGGACCGGGTCGTCGGGAATCCGCGCGGAAAACCAGGCGGCGCTGACCGCGGGATCTCCGTTGATGCCGAACTGGACCATGAATCCCGGCACGACGCGGAAGAAACGGACGTTGTCGTAGAAGCCGTTGCGGACCAGGTTGTAGAAGCGGTCCGCGCCGTTCGGAGCCCACTCCCGCTGGACCTCGATGACGAAATCCCCCTTCGTGGTCCTGAATTCCGCGCTGAACCGGTCCGGTGCCTTCGCCGTGAGGGCGGAGGGGTCGAGCAGCCGCGACAGGTCCGGCTCGGCCCCGTCCTCGACGGCGGCGGCCGCCTGCGCGGCGGCTTCGGCCTCGAGGTCCTTCTGCTTGCGGGCCAGGGCCGCGGGCTCCAGCTTTTCCAGGCTCTTCTCGAAGTCCTTACCCACCATGCCGTCCATGAGCAGACCGAAGTAGCGGTCCATGATGTTCATGCCGGCGTCGCCGTCCATCGTCCACACGACGTTCGTGACCTCCCCTTTCGGCTCGTACCGGATGGCCCCGACGCTGCGGCTGTGCCCGAGGGCGATGTCGTAGGCCAGCCCTTCCTCCGGACTGCTCTTCGTGAACACGAGCTCTCCCGGTCCGGATTTCGACGTCCACGACTGGCTGGCGCCGACCCCGGTCGTCCTTGCCCCCGGCGTGACGACCATCGACGGATCCCCTTCCGCCCAGGTCGTCCAGTCGCCCCAGGTTTCGAGATCCCCGACCACCGCGTGGATCTGGGCCGGCGATGCGGGGATCTCCCGCGAGCGCTCCACGTGGAACTTCGCCGGAAGAAGGAAACCGACCAGTACCAGGGCGCCGATCACGACGCCTGCCGTCAACAGAAACCCCTTGATCCTATTCATGAGCACTCCCCTGGGAACGAAGTGACGATGGAATCCTGCGGAATACCGGCGCGAAGGTGCGTGCTGATCCTGCGACCCGGGAACGATCCGGCCCGGAGCCTGCACCATAGAACTTTCGCCGGGTCCGCTCAAGACTCGGGGGGGTGGTCGCACGTCCGCGTTTCCGTTTACACTGCCCCGCATGCCAGTCGTCGAATGCGTACCCAATTTCAGCGAAGGACGGAACCGCGGCGTCATCGACCGCATCACCGCGGCCATTTCCGGCTGCGAAGGCGCCGTCCTGCTCGACGTGGATCCCGGCGCCGCCACGAACCGGACGGTGGTGACGTTCGTCGGCGAGCCGGAAGCCGTTCTGGCCGCCGCGTTCGAGGGGATCCGGACCGCCGCCGAACTGATCGACATGCGCTCCCACAAGGGGGAGCATGCGCGGATGGGCGCCACCGACGTCTGCCCGTTCGTGCCGGTGTCCGGCATCACGATCGAGGAGTGCGCGGAACTCGCGCGCCGGCTCGGAAAGCGCGTGGCCGAGGAACTCGGGATCCCCGTCTACCTGTACGAGGCCGCGGCGTCGCGTCCGGAGCGCCGGAACCTCGCCGACATCCGCTCCGGCGAATACGAGGGGCTGGCCGCGAAGCTCGCCGATCCGGCATGGGCGCCCGACTTCGGCAAGTCCGCTTTCAACGCGAAGAGCGGTGCCACGGTGATCGGCGCCCGGACGTTCCTCATCGCCTACAACGTGAACCTGAACACGCGCGAAAAGAAACTCGCGCACGACATCGCGCTCGACGTGCGCGAGGCCGGCCGCGCGAAGCGCGACGCGGCCGGCGAGATCATCCGCACGCCGGACGGCAAGGCCGTCAAGGTTCCGGGCCGTCTCAAGGCGATGAAGGCGGTCGGCTGGTTCATCGAGGAGTACGAGCGCGCCCAGGTGTCGATCAACCTGGTGGATCCCGACGTCACCGGGCCGCACGACGCGTTCGACGCCATCGAGGAGGAAGCGCACAAGCGCGGCCTCCGCGTCACCGGGTCCGAACTCGTCGGCCTCATCCCCCTCGACGCGCTGCTCAAGGCCGGGCGTCACTACCTGAAGAAGCAGGGGCAGTCGTGCGGAATCCCGGAACGCCGGATCGTGGAGACGGCGATCCAGTCGCTCGGCCTGCGCGACATCTCCCCGTTCGACCCGGACGAAAAGATCATCGAGTACCGGCTGGCCGGCGGGAGGAAGGGGCTCGTGGACCTCACCGTCACCGGTTTCCTCGATGAACTGTCGGTCAACTCCCCCGCTCCCGGCGGCGGCAGCGTGGCCGCCCTGTGCGGGTCGCTGTCCGCGGCGCTCGCGGCGATGGTGGCCAACCTCACCGTCGGCCGGAAGGGGCAGGAGGACGTGTGGGCGCGCCACAGCGAGATCGCCGAGGCGGGGCAGGCGCTCAAGGACTGGTATGCCGCGGCGGTGGATCGGGATACGCTGGCGTTCAACAAGGTCATGGACGCGGTCCGCATGAAGGCCACGACGGACGAGGAGAACGCGGTCAAGGCCGCCGCCGTGCGCGACGCGAACCGGGGCGCCACGCTCGTTCCTCTCGAAGTGCTCGAGCGAACCCCGGAGCTGTTCGCCATCGCCCGGGAGACCGCCGAAACCGGCAATCCGAATTCCGTGAGCGACGCCGGCGTGGCCGGCCTGACCGCGCTCGCGGCCGCCGAGGGCGCCTGGTACAACGTCCTGATCAACCTCAAGGGGCTCGAGGGTGATGACGCCTGGCGGGACGCCGCGCGCAAGCGGGGCCATGCGGCGCTCGAAACGGCGCGGGCAAGGGCCGCGGAACTGCGTACGCT
>CAZQVN010000069.1:3969-17906 GCA_964596775.1 uncultured bacterium | reverse complement strand
ACCTGGAGGCGGTACGCGACCACCTCCGACCCGGCTCGGCCCGGGAGTTGATCCCGGGCCGAGCCATGGTTACCCCGAGAACACGATCACGGTACGACTCCGATCTGAGTCCGATCGGCTGGGGTGGTCGAGAAGCACCTAATGGACGGGGGGTGCTTCTCGCGTGGGCGGATGTAAGCCGATGGGAACCACGCCCAGCCGATCGGTTTTTCTGCCGGCAGGACCTTGCGGTTCCGACAGCCGGCATGCATGACCCTTCATTCGGATGACGTTGCAGTCCCAGCACATGGCGAATCGGCCCATTCCGGAACACTGGAACAGAACTCCCCGGGCCGGTTCGCCTTTTCTCTTTCCGGAATCAGGAGATCGGTGGGCCGCCGCAGGCCTGGCCGCTGGCCTCCGTGGACCGGCCGGGATCGACATCCACAGGGCAATGATGACGATGCCACCAGGACTTCAACGGGTCGTCTGTGTCTCCAGGAGAGCACGGATCTCCGGGAGGGATCGATACGGCTCAAAAACCGGATCTCCGTGGACCGCGTCCCGAACCGGAAACCCGAGCGCCATCGCTTCCGCCAGGCGCGCTTGAACCTGGGCAAGGTCGCCACGGGCCGCAGCGAGACGCGCCTGGTGAAAGCAGGCCACCGGGTCGCGCGGCGCGATCCGGCGGGCTTCCGCGATCCACCGGTCGGCGTCCTCGAACCGGCCGCTTCCGATCGCCAGAACGGCGAGATTCAGACGGATCTCCAGCGATGTCGAGTCCGACTTCAGCGCCTCGATCCATGCATTCCGCGCTCCGGCATCGTCCCCGGCCAGAGCCAGGAGGCGACCGCGCTCGGAAAGGGCCTTCGGCTGGCCGGGCTCCCGTTGAAGGGCCCGATCCAGCGCCTTCATGGCTCCAGCCGCATCACCGAGAGCGCTCCGGGCCAGGCCAAGGTTCACCCACACGCCAGAACCGCCGTCATCGATTTCCGAGGACCTTTGCAGTGCCGCAACGGCCTCCCGGAAACGCCCCATTGCCAGATAGCCGGTCCCGAGATTGAACCAGAGAAGCGGGTCCGGTGATCCGGCGTCCGCGGCCCGCTTCCAGGCCGACACGGCCGCCTCCGCCTGCCCGGAAGCCTGCAGCGCCCCGCCCAGGCGCGACCAGGGCTCGGGGGAGGCGGGCCAGGTTTCCGCGGCGCCGCGGAAACGATCCGCCGCGGCTGCGAACTCTCCCGCCTCGAAGTACGCCTCGCCGACCCGGAGTTCCTCCTGCAGCGGGTTGGATGCGCCCGCCCCGAAGGCATGGGTGTTGGCGGCCACCAGCAGGAGGGTCGCCGCCGCAAGGCTGTTCCGGTGACGAAGGGGCGCTCTCAGGAACTCGATCAGTCCGGACGCCGCAAGGATCAGGAGAACCGGGACGAGAGGCAGGCGGTATCGCTCGGTCACGAAGAAAAGAGTTACGGCACCGCCGTAGGCGAGCAGATACAGAACGAGCAGGCGGGGAGGTCCGGGTCGCGCGCGGAACAAAGCCAGCCCGGCCAGGGGCAGGATCAGCCCGAAGGGAAAATGAAACGGCCCGGCGTGCCAGAGCAGTGCGGCCAGCACCGGGGAGGACGCACGAACACTGTAGAGGTCGCGGTTGTTCGGATGGGCGTGGCCGTTCAGGAGATAATAGAACTTTTTCATCTGGAGTCCGGCGGCCTGCACCGGCCGGGCCACCCAGAAGTCGAGCCCCTTCCTCACGTAGTGGGAAGACACCTCGGAGGGCTTGAGGGGGCGACCAGCTTCGGCGATCGCCGCGGCTTCGGTCGTGCGCACGAAGTCGCGCCATCCGGGTTGCGTCCTGAACTCGGGTAGAACAACGGACAGGCCGGTGGCGGATGCGTGATTGCCCGCGTAGAAATTGACCCCTCCCGAACTCGCGAACGTCCAGTCCCCCGCGACCACGCCATTGCGCACCACGATCGGCGCCAGGGCAACGAGCGCTCCCACCAGCAGAGGTGCCGCCGAGGGCAAACCACCTCCGGGAAAGCGGGAGGCTTCCCGGCCCGCCGGACGTCCTTGCCCGGACCGGCGGGCGCTCCGCGCGGAGCGTCCCGACAAGGCCTCCGGGGCGGCGTCCGGCCGCGGTCGCGTGACGACCAGCACCACGGACAGCGCCGCGACCACCGCGAGAATGGTCGGCACGACCACCGCACCCGCGCCGAACGCGAGGCCGGCGATGAACCAGCCCGAGGAACTGCGGGCCCGGGCCGCAAGAATGAGGGCCGCCAGGAACATCGGAATGGCCAGAGCCGTGGCGAGAAGTTCGCCGTCGAAGTAGATCAGCGATCCGTTCAGAGCCGTCAGGAGAGCGGCGGTGACGGAAACCGGCCGGCCATGGAAACGGCGGGCCAGCAAGTAGACGAGCCAGGTCGTGAGACCGCCCAGAAGCGCCTGGACGATGTGGATCGGCCACGGACCATCACCCAGCAAACGAAAGACCGCGGCCAGGAAGAAGACGTACCCGGGAGGACGAAAGTAGGGCGCCGCCGGCTGGGTTCCGGTCAGCATGCCGCGGGCCCATTCGATGTGCCACTGCGCGTCGAGCCCGGGGTGTGCGAAAAACGGGGTGGCGGACATCGACACGTCGTGGAGCAGTCGCAGCAGGATCGCGGCCGCCACGATCAGCCCCACGGCGATCGAAGACAGTTTCATGCCGGGAGAATACCCCCGCCTCGAAGGCGGCTCAACAATCCGTCCGGGCCGGACTCAGGCCGGGCGGGGAAAAACGCGGATGAGGACCGTCGTCAGGTCGTCGTGCGGAAGATCGGGCGAAGTGAAATCGAGAACCTGGTCGTGGAGGGCATCGAGGGTCTCATTGGCCGGGCGATCGCCGAGATCGGCCAGAAACTTCTTCAGGCGGTCATCGCCGAACGGCTCCCTGCCCGGGCTCATCGCTTCGACAATGCCGTCGGTGAGGAGCAGAAGGCGATCACCGGGAGCCACGAAAAACGTTTCTTCCGCATACTCCGCGCCCTCGAACAGACCGAGCGGCAGTCCCTCCGGGCCGATCTCGGCAAAGGATCCGTCGCCGGCACGATGGTGAACGAGCGGCGTATGGCCGGCCGACGCCATGCAGACCCGGCCGGTGGAAGCGTCCAGAACGGCGTACATGAACGTCACGAACGCGCCGTTCAGGTTGTCGGAGGCCAGATGGTTGTTGAGCGTGGCCAGCAGTTCCCCGGGCGCCGCGCCGGTCTGCGCCGCGGCGCGGAACAGCGTCCGCGTCATGGTCATGACCAGGCCGGACGAGATTCCATGTCCGGAGACATCGCCGACGGCCACACCCAGGCGACCGTCACCGAAATCGATGAAGTCGTAATAGTCGCCGCCGACGAACTGGGCCGGTGCGGTCTTGCCGGCCAGTTCGAGCCCGGGCAGTTCCGGAACCTGCTTCGGGAAGAAGCCGGTCTGGATTCTCTCCGCGATCCGCGCCTGTTCCTTGAGCTTCTCGTTTTCAAGAGCCTCTTCATGATAGCGGGCATTCTCGACGGCTATGGCCGCGAGGGTTGAAATGGTGATCACGGTGGACAGCCGGGCTTCGTTGAATCCGGACTGCTCCGAGACGTTGACGACATTGATGGCACCGAGAGTACCGTTCCCGGTTGTCAGGGGCAGGACGATGATCGAATCCAGGGGCAGCGAACCCGCGCCCGTGTCGAGACGGGGATCCAGATAGACGTTCTGGATGTACTCGGCTTCCCCGGTCCGCATGCACGCTTCCACGAGCGACTCTCCGTCCTGACGCCGGATGGACAGCGCATCCCCACGGGACAGGCCCCACTCGACCCGCGACTCGATTCCGCCGTCCTTTGTGCGAAGAACCAGCGAACCGACATCGGCTCCGGACAACCGCAGGGTGAGCTCGAGAATCTTCGTGAGGAGGATGGGCAGATCCAGCGTGCCCATCAGGGCGCCCATTTCGTTCATGGCCATCAGCGCTTCGTCGTTCCTGGACCCGCCGCGCCGGGTCTCCTCGATCCGGTACAACCGCTCCAGGGCGAGCTCGAAGTGCGTGAGGGCCGGGCGGGCCATGTTCCAGTTTTCCACCGGTGCGGAGTGGCTTCCGTGAACGAGAAGGCAGCCGGCGGGGGTATCGCCCTGCGCGGAACGCAGCGGGGCCATGACGAACACGGGAACCGAACGGTCCCGCCACTTGACCTCGAGCGGCGGCATTCCCGGCGCGCAAAAGTAGTCGCCCGAAGCGATGTTCGCGAACAGCGGATCGGAGGTGCCGAACGTCATGTCCGGCCACAGCTCGGGAAGAATTTCCGTGGAGAAGACAAGGTCCATGCGGGCGGCGTCGGGGCGGCACTTCAGCAGGCTGATCTTGTCGCTGAAATTCGCCTTGCGCAGCACGGTCCCGAACAGCCGGCACAGGCTTTCGACGCTCGACGTGGCGTGCAGTGCGGCAAGACCGGCCGCGGAAAGCGGAGGCGGCACTCCGTCGTCCGCGTGCAGCGAAACGATCCTGAGCTGTCCGGAGTCGCCGGCGGCGGCGGATTCAGTGCGACTCAACGTACACCTCGTAGAGTTCCGCGGCTTCCCGCGCCGCTGTTTCGAAATCGGTGACGGCGGTATGCGGCAGGCCGAGGCGCTCGAGAATATCGAGCTCCTCCGCCCGCGGCGGAGCGGCCTGATCGTCCGGAACGGATTCATCCGTCCCGGATCCTCCGACCGCGACCCCGGCGCACGGCTTGATCGCGGAGACGAGGCCGAGCTCAAGCCGGTTCACGAGAGTATCCGCGAGCCTCACGGCCAGAAGGGCCTTGTTCGCTTCGTCCGCCGCGATCGGTCGGTGATGAGCGCGGATGATGTCCCGGACTTCCCGAGGAAATTTCCACCGGTCGCCGATCATGTCCCCGACTTCCGGGTGGGAGTGGAAGAAGACCCGGGACTCCGCTTCCAGCTGGCTTCCGGTCTCGTCGAGCGCAATCCGGAATTCCTCGAGGCGTTTCGCGATCATCATCCCGAGGACGATCTTGCCGACGTCGTGGAGGAGCCCGGCCAGGAACGCCTGGTTGGCCTCGTCCTGGCTGCCCACGCGGAGCGCGACGGTTCGGGCCGTCGATGCCACGGAGAACGAATGGAGCCAGAGCCCGCCGGGCTGGAAACCGTAGGCCTCGTTGTTGACCGGCACCATCGATCCGGTGCTGGAGGCCAGCGCGAGGCTCTGGATCGTGTTGCGGCCCAGGCGGACGACGGCATCGCCGATCGACCGGATTTCGCTCTGCCCCCTGAAGAACGAAGAATTGACGAGCTTCAGAACACGGGCGGCGAGGCTCTGGTCGCGCCGGATGATTTCCTCGAGATCCTGCGTCCGGCTGTTCGAATCGTGAACCTTTTCGATCAGCTCCTGAACGATGACCGGGAGCGCGGGCAACTGCTCGACGCGCCGGACGATCTCATCCCGGGCCCGCGACTCCGTCAGGGTGAGGGCGGGACGCTGGGCCATCATCGTGAGCGTCGGCGCCTGCCGCGACCCGACAAGCCGGCGCACCTGTTCGAGGAGTGCGCTCGTGTCGAAGGGGGGCTTGAGATGCCCGCGGGCACCGAGTTTCTCGGCGAGACCCGTTTCCCGGGACGTGGCGTTCGGTATCACGAGCAGAACAGGAGGCGCCTTCTCCTTCATTTCGACTTGAATGGTCTTGAGCGCGAGGAAACCGTTCATTCCCGGCATGTAGGCATCGAGAATGAGCAGATCCGCGGTGTTTTCCTGGACGAGGCGAATGGCTTCGGCCCCATCGGTGGCCTCGAAAACCATGATGCCTTCGGCGCGGAGCGGCACGGTGATGT
The DNA here is from genome assembly GCA_964596775.1 of uncultured bacterium. GTDB lineage: Bacteria > Eisenbacteria > RBG-16-71-46 > JABDJR01 > JAWXBZ01 > CAZQVN01. The sequence continues at coordinate 12,083 of CAZQVN010000069.1, read as the reverse complement.
TCCTGCGTTCATCGCCCTGATCATCGGCGACGACAACACAGACTTCGCGGGTTGATGACACGCCAGATTCTCCGTTTTGATCCGTATTTCGGGGTGCAATACCATGGCTGATGTGCTCCCGGATATATCGGATGAGTTGGGGAGCAGCTTGAGACAAAAGGACTTGAATAAAGTCGCGTGTGGCTTGAATCGGCTGCGGGGGGTCGGAATGGGCACGCCGAGCCGAGTCAGGCCGGAGCGTGCGGTGACGAGAGCGGCCAGGGGGCGCGGGGCGGAGTCAGGCCCGACCGTGCGGAGCGGAATCGGACCGGAACAGGCCAGACCGTCAGGCGGGACCGTTCGGAGGCCCGTCGGAAGAGGCGTACAGCGAATCGACAAGCGTGCTGAACCGCTCCAGGAGAACCCGGCGGCGCACCTTCAGCGACGGCGTCAATTCTCCTCCGTCCACGGTCAATTCGTGTTCGAGGAGTCCGACCCTCTTGATCTGTTCGAACGGAGCCAGTCCTTCATTGACCCGCTTCACGCGCCCGGTGATCTCGGCAACGACCTGTGCATCACCCGCCAGGCCGGCATCGTCGCCTTCGATCCCCCGGCTTTCGGCCCACTCCCGGAGCCGGGCGAAATCCGGCACGACCAGCGCAACGACGAACGGACGCCTGTCGCCGACCAGGATCGCCTCGGCGATCAGGGGGTCGCGCTTGAGGACGTTTTCGATCGGCTGCGGCGAGACCTTCTTTCCGCCGGCGGTTACGATCAGGTCCTTCTTGCGATCGGTGATCCTCAGAAAGCCGTCCTGGTCCAGCTCGCCGACATCTCCGGTATGAAACCAGCCACCCTCGAGGGCCACGGCCGTGTCCTCGGGACGGTTGTAGTACCCCTGCATCACGCCGGGGCCCCGGGCCAGGATTTCTCCGTCTTCGCCGATCCGGACCTGCACGCCCGGGATCGGCTGCCCCACCGTGCCGGGTTTCATGGCCCCGAGACGATTGCAGGCGATGACCGGCGATGTTTCCGTCAGGCCGTAACCCTCGAGGATCGTGATTCCGGCCGCATGAAAGAAGAGAACGAGCGACTCGCCCAGCGGAGCGCCTCCCGACACCATGTAGCGGATCCGGCCGCCGGTACGGGCCCGGAGTTTGGAAAAGACAAGGCGCGATGCGATGGCGCAGGCGAATGCGAGAAGCGGAGGCACGGATTTGCCTTCGAGGACGAGAAGGCTCCGACGCTTTCCGAGAGCCATGGACCGGTGAAACAGCGCCCGCCGGAGAGGCGGCGCCGTGGCGACCGCGTCGAGGACCCGCGCCTGCATCTTCTCGAAGAACCGGGGTACGGCGAGAACCAGGGTGGGCTTCACTTCGGTCAGGTTCGCGGGAACAGTGTCGATGGACTCGGCGTAGGCGATGGACGCGCCCGCGTGGAACATGGTGAAGTGCCCGGCCATTCTTTCGAAAATGTGGCAGAGCGGAAGAAACGACAGGCAGGAATCATCGGGGCCGATGGGCAGGACCTGCAGCGCCGCCAGGACGTTGGACACGATGTTGGCATGCGTGAGGACGACCCCCTTCGGCCGCCCCGTGGTTCCGGAGGTGAAGATGATCGAGGCCGTGTCCTGCTCCTGCACGCGGAGCGCCCGGACGGTAAAGGCCTCCGGTCCCGCCTCCGGCGAGGATCGCCCGGCTTCCCGGAGCGCGTTCAACGTGGAAACGTTCTTCGGGAGGGTCTCCGGAGGATCGATGACAATGAGGGATCGCAGCTCCGGCAGCCGGGCCGGGGATCCGTGCATCCTGGCCAGCTGATGCGGCGTCGACACGAAGAGCACCGACGCGCCGGCGTCGGCGAGGATCTCCTCCACCTGGTGCGCCGGAAGCGTCGGGTAGATCGGCACGGTGACGGCGCCGGAGCCCAGGATCGCGTAATCGAGCAGCGCCCAATCGACCCGGTTCTCCGAGAGGAGCGCCACGCGATCGCCGGGAGCCACACCGATCCGCACGAGGCCGGCGGATATCTCGGCCACAGCGGCGAGGGCATCCCGATGCGATACGTTGTGCCAGAGGCCGTCCGACCGGAATCGGAACGCATCAGGCCTGTCGTGTTCCTCGACGGCTCCGAGAAAGAGCTCGTTCAACGTTCGAACCTGCATGGTCATCCTTCCATGGCCCCTTCAACCCTGTTATAGCGCCGCACACTTCGATCCGCGACAGTGCGGGCCCGGGATCGTCATGTTTCTCGACGGAGATGGAGGACTCCCGGCTTCAGCGGGGGCGACTCATGCATTATGATGGTCGCCGGATCAGCGTCAACGAGTTTTCCCCGGCCCCCGCGGACGGAACGAGCCCGCCGGCCCGCAGCGCGCTGACGCGGCAGGACACCGCACAGGAGCGGAGGACCTCCGTGGCGACGCCGACACCCTGAATGGGAGTGAAGTCATGAAGACCCGGCTGGCGGTGTTTGTCCAGAGCGGTTCCCCGGACCGGATCCGGACGGCCGCGTCCATTCTGGCCAGCGCCGCCGCCCTGGACTGGGATATCACGGCCATCTTCATGGGCGAAGCGCTGTCCCGCCTCGTCGAGGGTCGCCTCAACGAGGGTTCGGGGAGCGACGAGTCCGGACCGGAAGGGCTGATCCAGAGCGCGCGGTCGTTCGGCCGGATGTCGGTGCTTGCCTGCACCGCGGACGCGCAGTCCACCGGATTCAGCCGGAAGGAGATACTCGAGCATGTGGACGACATCGTGGCCATGCCCACGATCCTTCTCCGCATCGAAGGCGCCGGAACGAAGCTCTTCCTCTAGGGTTCGCCGGGCAGGTCCGCCGCCGGATCCGGTTCGGGCAGCGGCCCGCCGTTCACCCCTTCCGGAAACTGGGAACGCTGACGACGCCCCCCATCTCGCGGATCGGTTTCCACTCCAGGTCCTCGACCTTCATGTTTTCCGAGCAGATGAAGACCGCCCCTTCGGACTCGGCGCGGTACAGGGTGTGGTAGCGGTCGAACTTGTCCGGCACGTCGTAGAACGCCTCGAGCCCCCGCGGATGCAGGAAAATGCCGACAAAGGAATCCATCTTCGGGTACTGCTCCAGGAAAGCGGCCTTCGCCGCGTGGAGAGCATCCTTCAACTCGGCGCCGCCCTCCATGTTCTTCATCGCGAGTTCCATGAAGAACTCGGAATCGATCATCCCGTGATGGCGCTCCGGATCGAACCCTTCCGCGGTTCCGTTGTGCATGAAGAACCAGTCGCTGCCGTTGCACTTGCGGTGAAACGGATGGGAGTTCGAAACGCGCACATCGAGTCCCGGCGAGGCGCGGCGCAGGTGAAACATGAAGTGGGCCGGCCAGACGGCCGGCATCATCAGGCGCTTTATCGCCTCGTCCCAGCGACCGTCCGCGTCGGTGGCCGACAGGGCGCTCTTCTCCAGGATCATCCGGGTTCCGGAAAAACCGGCGAGTCCCCACCCGTCGTTGTGGCCGCGGGCATCGGGACCGAGCGTAGGGGTCTGCCCTTCAAAGGCGAGCGATTTGAACTTTTCGAGAATTTCCATGGAAGGGGAACGACGGCACGAGAGAGCGAGGAGACGACACATTCAGGGAGTGACCTCCACGGGAGAAGACGCAGCACTTGAGTCGGATCGTTCCGTTGAGACTACCCGGACCGGGCCGGGTGTCAAGGGCAGGGGTGTGAAGGGGAGTGCGAAGCTGCCCGCCGTGGGAGTGTCGGGCGTACCCGCCGGGGACCGCAAGGGGACCCGCGGGAGGCGGGATTCGAGCTTCCGGGTTTCCGCCCTCAGGAGGCGAGTTTCTGTTCCCGGTGCTGGGTCAGGATGGCGTTGATCCGATCCACGAGCTTTCTCGGACTGAACGGCTTCGTGATGTAATCCTCGGCGCCCACTTCGAATCCGGTCTGCTGGTCGACGTTGCGTCCCTTCGCGGACAGGAGGATCACGGGAATGTCCGACGTGCTCTTGTCGGCCTTGAGGGCCTTGCAGGTTTCGTATCCGTCCATCTTGGGCATCATGATGTCCAGGACGATCAGGTCGGGGCGGTTCTCCCGGACCTTCTCGAGGGCCTGTTCGCCGTCGAGAGCCGTCATCACTTCGTACCCTTCCATCCCGAGACTGAAGTCCAGGATGTGGACAATGTAGATTTCGTCGTCAACGACGAGAATGCGTCCTCGGGACACGGTTCCTACCTCCATCCTTTCACCCAAAGCGGCAGGGCGAAAACCCCCGGCAACCTGCAATATGAGTATCTATCGGTCACTTGTCCGCCCGACTTAAGGGCGATTTACGAATTCGGTCGTGCATCTTCAGTTTTCCGTGCCGGTCATGAGAATCGGGCCGGAGTCGCTGCGTCTTTCGCAGACTACCACGCTGCCTTTCAAGGACTTGCCGTATCTCTTGAGATCCGAGGCCAGGTCGTTCAGCTGGGCCAGATGGGTGATCTTGTACCTGTTGCTGGGCACGGCCGCGACCGTCAGGGTCATCAGGGAGAAGCTCTCCATTTCCCCGCGGCGGTTGCGCACCCGGATGAATCCGGCGGCAAGATCCTCGCGGGTGAACAGGTCCTTCGACTCCGAGTCCCAGCGCTTCGTCATGGTCTCCGCCACGTCGACGAGCTTGTCCGGCGTCGTGATCACCACGAAGTCGTCTCCGCCGACGTGCCCGACGAAGTCGCTCGGCTGGCCGAATTCGACGACAACCTCCACGAGAATCCTGGCCATCATCCTGATGGCCGAGTCTCCACGCTGGTAGCCGTAGTAGTCGTTGTAGGCCTTGAAATTGTCCAGGTCGACATAGAGAAACAGGAACGGGTCCGGGCTTTCGAGCCGCCGGGTGATTTCCTTCTCGATGGCCACGTTGCCCGGAAGGCCGGTGAGCGGATTGGCTTCCCGCTGGGAACGGCTCCAGTTCAGCAGATTGCGGACGCGCAGGAGCATCTCCTGGCGCTCGTAGGGTTTCGTGATGTAGTCGTTCGCGCCGAAGTCGAGGGCCTGCACCTTTGCGGCGAGATCCGACTTGGCCGTCAGCATGATCACCGGAATGTGGGAGGTGCGGAAGTGGCTCTTGATGGCCCGGCAGACATCATGACCATCCATGCCGGGCATCATCAGGTCGGAAATGACGAGGTCCGGCAGCTCTTCGTTGGCCAGGGCCAGACCGGACTCGCCATTGGCCGCATCGAACACCGTGTATCCCGCGGCTTCCAGTTGAAGCTTGAGGATTCTGCGAATGCTGTCTTCGTCTTCGATGACGAGAACCTTGACTTCGGACATAGACTCCCGATTCGGCTGCGGCCTGAAAACCTCTTGGGGGATCTATCGGCCGGGCGAGACAGCACTTAAGCGTTCTTTGCCGCACCGGGATCGGGCCGCAGGCAGGAGCCAGCACGGTCGAAACCGGGGTGTCAGAGCCCCAGAGTCTCGAGGTCGGCAACCGGCGCGATGTCGTGGGTCCAGCGCTCTCCCCGCTTCATGCGGAGGGCCCCGACCGCGGCGATCATCGCCGCGTTGTCGCCGCAGAGATTCATCCGCGGAAGGTGAAGCGAGACACCGAGTTCGTCGCAAACTGCCTTGCAGCGCTCCCGGAGTGGCTTGTTGGCCGCCACGCCCCCCGCCACCACCGCCCGGCGGACCCCGGAGGACTCGATGGACTGGCGGAGCCGGGTGGACAGGACCTCGACCACCGCCTCCTGGAACGAGGCCGCAAGGTCGGCCAGCCGCGCCTGCGGAAGCGGTTCTCCGGGCGGCGTGTTCAGTTCCTCCCGGAGGAGTTCGGCGGCCCGGCGCACTGAGGTCTTCAGGCCGGAAAAGGACACATCGAGCCGGCCGGGCTCGAGCCACGCCCTCGGGAAGGCAAAGGCATCGGCGCGACCCTCTCGCGCGGCGCGCTCGATCCTCGGACCGCCGGGATAACCAAGATCGAGGAGAACGGAGATCTTGTCGAACGCTTCTCCGGCGGCATCGTCGAGAGTGGAACCGAGGAAACGATACTCGTGCCACCGCTCGCAGAGCACGAGCTCCGTGTGACCGCCGGAAACCACCAGGGCGACGAAAGGAGGCTCGAACGCGGGGTCGTCGAGCACCGGCGACAGAATATGCCCTTCGATGTGATTAACCCCGATGAACGGGAGTCCGCGGGCCCAGGCCAGCGCGTTGCCGAAACCGTAGCCGACGAGCAGCGCGCCGATCAGTCCGGGGCCGCAGGTGGCGGCCACCGCATCGATCTCGTCCAGGGTGACGCCGGCATCCTCGAGGGCCCTGCCGACGACCGAATCGATCTTCGCAAGGTGAGCCCGGGCCGCGATCTCCGGGACGACACCGCCGAACTCCAGGTGCTCCATCTGCGAGCTGATGACGCTGGACAGGGTGCGCGTGCCGTCTTCCACGACGGCCGCGGAGGTTTCATCACAGGAGGTTTCGATGCCGAGTATCTTCATGATCCGCCGAGTATCGGTTCCGCGGTGCCGGGCGGTCAATCCGCTGATTCCGCGGATTCCGGCCGGTTACGGTTGAATTCCGGGACGGATTGCCTTACCGTTTTCAGTCCTTCGCCCGGCAGGGGCGAAACCGGATTTCTCCCGTTAATCCCGCCCGGCAACCGGTCGATCCAAAGGATAACGAGCGACCAGCAGGCCAGGGTGTCGACCCCGGCGGAAGGCCGCCGTATCGGTTTGATACTGGAGCAGTTATGAAAGTTCCATCGCTCGACACGCTCAATGAGGCCATCTTCCAGCGCCCGGCGAACCCCCGCGCGGCGTCAATCCTGTTCGGAGGGCTGCTGGATGTGGGCATCGAACCGGTGCTGGCCGGCCAGGCCGCTTCGGCCCTGGCCCGCGTCGTGGACAACGGCCTCGGATTCGTGCGGACCGTTGCCGCCGACCGGGGAGCCAACGCCCTGCTGTACGACGAGGATTTTCGCAAGACGCTAAAGAAAAGCCTGATCGAACTGGAGTCCCTGACGGCGGAAGTGCCGGGATTCGCCGGCCAGATCATGGACCAGATCGAGCGGCGCAGCGGCGAAGCCGAGGATCGAACGCGGGTCAAATCGTGGATCGAAGCGCTCCGGCGGCTGGTTGCCCGCTACAACGTCGAGTCCATACTCGACCTCCCCGGCGAATCGGGGATGGAAGGCACGCCGTTCGGCGCCAATGCCGTAGCCCGGGTCTTCAAGAGCCTCGTGATGGTGGCGGGTCTCGTGGAAATGCTCGAGGAGGAGGAGATCCCCTCCGGAGTGGCCGCGGTGGCGCTCGGCGAAGTTTTCCGCGAGATCGGCGGCCGGATGCGGCCGGCCATCGTCGGCGACGGCCGCGGTTGGCAGGGGCTCGTCGGGTATCTCAACGATTTTTCTTCCGGCGGACATCTGCCGCCTCAGTGAAAGGCACTTCGTGAGCGTGAAGAAACCGAATGAATTCAAGAAGCTGCTCTTCGAAGAGCCTCCGCGCACGGATCTCGTTCAGGTCGTGGGAGAACGCCTGCAGAATGTCGGCGTGCATTCCGCGCTGGCCGAACCGGCTGCGCAGTTCGTGTCCGACCTGTACACGGAAGGGCTGAACCTCATCCGCCTCGTGGCCCCGGCGGCGAAGAACCCGGACCGGGCCACCCCGGAACTGGGAGCCCAGGTGCGGCAGAGCATTGCCTACCTCGAGCACAAGTCCGGCGAAGCCGTCAGTTTCTTCAATCGCGTCACTGAGTTTCTCGATCGCCACGTCGAGGAGGAAGACGCCGAAACCGAGGCGTTCGAGAAGAACGTGGCCCGCCTGGAAAAACTGGGGCGGCTGGACGATCCGGACAACCTGGTCGAAAAACTCACCGGGCCCTCGGAGGGCGCGGCAACGCACGGATCCTGGGCCCTGGCCAATGTATACCTGAGCCTCGTCAAGCTGATCGGGATCGTGGAACTCATCCGGTTCGAACACACGTCCGCCACCACCGTGGCCAACGCGGTGGCCGAGATCCAGCTGGACCTCACGCATCGCCTGATACCCGGCCTCAAGGGGTCGGATGTGGGGCGGACGGGGATGATGGAACTCCTGAGGACGGGCGCCGGCGAGTAGGTCGGAATGCCCGGGCGCCGAGCCCCGCGAACGAGCTCGTTGAAATGCCGGGCGCCGAGCCCCACGAACG
>CAZQVN010000069.1:0-3869 GCA_964596775.1 uncultured bacterium | reverse complement strand
CGAACGAGCTCGTTGAAATGCCGGGCGCCGAGCCCCACGAACGGGCTCGTTGGATTGCCTAGGCGCCGAGCCCCACGAACGGGTTCGACGCCTTTTCCTCACCGATCGTCGTCATCGGCCCGTGCCCGGGCCAGACCCGCGTATCGTCGGGAAACGGGAACAGACGGTTGCGGATCGAGCGGAACAGTGTGTCGAAATCACCCCCGGGAAGATCGGTGCGGCCGATGGAGCCGGCAAAGAGCACGTCGCCGGCGATGAGATCGTGCCGGCCCACCTGGAGCGTGACGCTCCCCGGGGAATGTCCCGGAGTCTCGAAGATCTTCACTTCGATCGTTCCCACCTGGAACGTCTCACCTTCCTCGAGATAGGCATCGACGACCGGAACGGGAATCGGGGGCAGGCCGAACATCGCCGCCTGCTGGGGAAGCGCCTTGAGAAGCGGCTCGTCGTTCGCATGGAGTCGGAACGGGATGCCGAGGCGCTTCTGGACGAGTTCCACGCCGCCGACGTGATCGATGTGGGCGTGCGTGTTGACGATCGCGGCGATTTTCAGGCCAAGTTCCCTGACGCGGTCGAGGATCGCCTCCGGGTCGTGGCCGGGATCGATCAGGATCCCGTCGCCCGTGGAGTCGTCGCCCAGGATGTAGGAGTTTTCCTGGAACGGCCCGACGGTGAGAAATTCGAGAATCACACGCTGGGGGACGGATCCCTCTTGACCCGGATCCGGTTCTGCGCACGGGCGAGTTCCGCTTCCGCTTCCTCACGGTCGCCGGCGGGAAGATTGTCCCGGAGACGGGCCTGGGCACGGTCGCGCTCTTCCGTGGCCTGGGTCAGGTCGATCTCGGCGGCCGATTCCATCGAGTCCGCGAGGATCGTCACCCGGTTGTTGCTGATTTCCATGAAGCCGCCGCCGACCGCGTACACGGTCGGCGCGCCCGACGGATCCTTGACGGTGAGCTTGCCCGGAATGAGCGTGGTGATCAGCGGGGCGTGATTCTTCATCACACCCAGGTAGCCGCCGGCGCCGGGCGCCACGAGCGAGTAGACGTCCATTTCCAGGACGGCCCGCTCCGGGGTCAAGACGGTGAGATGTAGTCCTTCTGCCATGCCCGCCCCCGCCTACTTCATTCCCTGGGCTTTGGTGAACGCTTCCTCGATCGTGCCCACCATGTAGAACGCCTGCTCCGGCAGCTCGTCGCACTTGCCGTCGATGATCTGCTTGAAGCCCTTGATCGAGTCCTCGATCTTCACGTACTTGCCGGACGCACCGGTGAACGCCTCGGCCACGAAGAACGGCTGCGACAGGAACTTCTGGATCTTGCGGGCGCGGGCCACGATGACGCGGTCCTCGTCCGACAGTTCGTCCATGCCGAGAATGGCGATGATGTCCTGGAGATCCTTGTAGCGCTGCAGCGTGAGCTGAACGGCGCGGGCCACGTCGTAGTGTTCCTGGCCGACGATGTTCGGGTCGAGCATGCGGCTCGAGGAATCGAGCGGATCGACGGCCGGGTAGATGCCGATTTCCGCGATCTGGCGCGAGAGCACCGTGGTGGCGTCGAGATGGCTGAACGTGGTGGCCGGGGCCGGATCGGTCAGGTCGTCGGCGGGCACGTAAATGGCCTGCACCGAGGTGATCGACCCCTGCTTCGTCGAGGTGATCCGCTCCTGGAGCGCGCCCATTTCCGTGGACAGCGTCGGCTGGTAACCCACCGCGGACGGCATGCGCCCGAGAAGGGCCGACACTTCGGAACCGGCCTGCGTGAACCGGAAGATGTTGTCGACGAAGAGGAGAACGTCCTTGCCTTCCTTGTCGCGGAAATATTCCGCCTGGGTCAGGCCGGACAGCGCAACGCGAAGGCGGGCTCCGGGAGGTTCGTTCATCTGGCCGAAGACCATCACGGTCTTGGCGATGACTCCGGACTCCGACATTTCGAGATAGAGATCGTTTCCTTCGCGGGTCCGCTCCCCGACTCCGGAGAACACGGAAAAGCCGCCGTGCTCGGTGGCGATGTTGCGGATCAGTTCCTGGATGAGCACCGTCTTGCCCACGCCGGCGCCTCCGAACAGGCCGATCTTGCCCCCCTTGGCGTACGGGGCGAGCAGGTCGACGACCTTGATGCCGGTTTCGAGGATGGCCGCTTCGGTGGACTGGTCCTCGAATTTCGGGGCCGGGCGGTGGATCGGCAGGGTCTGGTCGGGGCTCTTGACCGGCCCCTTCCCGTCGATCGTTTCGCCGAGCAGGTTGAAGATCCGGCCGAGCGACTGCTCGCCGACCGGCACGCGGATCGGGGCGCCGGTGTCGATCGCCTCCATGTCGCGCACGAGACCGTCGGTGGAGGCCATGGCCACGCAGCGGACGATGTTGTCGCCGACATGGGTGGCTACTTCCACGGTCAGGTTGATCTTCCGCGCGTCGTCCTTGATCTTGATCGCGTTCAGCATGTTCGGCAGCGAGTCCGAAGGGAATTCGATGTCCACCGTGGGTCCGATGATCTGGCGGACCTTGCCGATATTGTTCTTGTTACCGCTCATGAGCGTTCTCCAGATCCTTTCTCGCCGGGCGCCAGCCCGCCAATTCTTCTACTTCAGGGCTTCCGCACCGCCCACGATTTCCGCAAGTTCCTTCGTAATGGCCGCCTGACGGGCCCGGTTCCGGACCAGCACCAGCTTTTCGATCAACTCGGTGGCGTTCCGCGACGCCGCCCCCATCGAAATCATCCGCGCTCCGTGCTCCGACGCGCTCGCTTCCATGAACGCGGTCATGAGCTTGATCGTGGCGTAACGCTCCGGCAGAACGGAGAGAATCGCCTCGGGATCGGGCTCGAAGATGTAGTCCCCGGCCGACTCGCGTCCTTCCGGCGGTTCGATGTTCAGGAATTTTTCCAGGGTCAGCGACCGCGACAGGGCGCTGATGAACCGCGTGTACAGCAGGTACACGGAGTCGACCTGGCCGTCCAGGTACATCCGGATGACGTCCGAGCTGACCCGGCTGGCCGTGCCGAACTGGACGAGATCGTTCACGTCGGGGTAGTAGATCGCGGCGGTGTTGCCGCGGCGGCGGAAATGGTCGTAACCGCGCCGCCCGATGCAGATCAGGGTGACCGAGTCCGCGGGGCGCTCGCGCAGGAACGCCTCGGCACGCCGGATGACCAGCGCGTTGTACGAACCGCAAAGCCCCTTCGAGCCCGTGACCAGGATGAGCGCCACCTTGTTTTCCGCCCGCGCCTCGAAAAGTGGGTGGCTCAGGTTGCGGGCCACGCCGGCCAGGTTCTCGAGGATCTCCTGGAGCTTGGCCCCGTAGGGCCGGGCCGCCGTGACGCGCTGCTGCGCGCGACGGAGCTTGGCCGCGGAAACCATTTCCATGGCGCGCGTGATCTGCTTGGTGTTTTCCACCGAGCGGATGCGGCGCCGGATGTCCCTGAGTGTGGCCATGAAACTCCTACTTGCCCGGCTTGAACTGGGCCTTGAACGCTTCGGCGGCCTTGTCGAGCTTGGCCTGCGTTTCCTTCGTCAGATCCTTCGACGAGGTGATGTCGACCGCGATGTCCGGGAACTGCTTGTCGCAGAACGCGAAGAATTCCTTTTCGAACCGGGCGACGTCGCCCGAAGGAATGTCGTCGATGTACCCCTTGCCGCCGACATAAATGAGCATCACCTGGCGGTCGAGCGAAAACGGGGAGTACTGCCCCTGCTTCAGCACCTCGACCATCTTTTCGCCGCGGAGCAGCTGGGCCTTGGTGGCGGCATCGAGGTCCGAGCCGAACTGGGCGAACGCCGCGAGTTCGCGGTACTGGGCGAGGTCGAGGCGGAGCGACTTGGCCACCGCCTTCATGGCCTTCGTCTGCGCGTTGCCGCCGACGCGGCTGACC
>CAZQVN010000068.1:0-18106 GCA_964596775.1 uncultured bacterium | reverse complement strand
AAAAACAAAATCTCCGGACACGATGCTTCGCGCCCGGAGACCGGTGACTGGCTCCTCAGGTAGGACTCGAACCTACAACCCTTCGGTTAACAGCCGAATGCTCTACCATTGAGCTACTGAGGATTGGTTGCCTTGCTATTTAACTGTCAAACAACAACTTACGCTGCGAATTACAGGAGAAGCAGTATAGGCGGCACGGGGGCTCCTGTCAACGACTTTGGCGGGTTTTTCCGACGGCTCCCGATCCGCTTCCGGCCACCGCACCCCCGAAGGAGGCCACGGAAAGTTTGCGCAGCGACCCCGGCGTTTCGGCCAGCGTGTCGTAGGGAAAGAAGCAGATCCCGTGCACTCCGGCGCGGCGGGCCTTGATCGCCTTGTCGGCGGCGCCGCCGAGGGGCTGGTTGTACACGGCAATGCCCGCGTAGAGGATCACGTCCAGCGGAAGGTCGCGCTGGGCCAGCGCGATCTGGTTCAGCACCACCTCGGTGTCCTTGTTGTAGAACATCGGCACCACCATGTCCATGTAACCCTTCTTGCACCAGGTCATCCAGTCCTGGCCCACGTCCTTCGGCGCGTTCCTGCAGTTCGGAAAGACGGCCGCGGACAGGACCACCGGTCGGCCGATCGTGTCGAGATCGTTCCGGATGTCCCCCACGAGCCGCGTGACCTGCTCGGCGCGCCAGGTGCGCCACTGCTGCTCCAGCGCGGCCACGCCTTCCTTGCCGAAGCGGGCTTCGAGGCCCGAAACGCCGTGACGCAGCTTCCACGGGTCCACGCCGTGCTCGGCGGCGAACGCCGAACGGCTGGCCCGGTCATACCCGGAGTCCACGAGCGGGCAGCGGATGTAGTCGAGATGGATGCCGTCCACCGGGTAGGTGGAGGCGATTTCGTGAACGACGGCGCGGATGTGCTCGCGGACCTCCGGATTGCCGGCGGCCAGGAACACGCCTTCGATGTTCGCCTTCTGCACGTCGCGCGTGGAATAGTCGGACAGCGGGCGACCCGTGGCATCCACCGCCGACCAGTCGGGATGCAGGTTCAGAATGTGATTCGGATCCTCGGGCGAGGCGTCTCCCGACCAGGCCAGCATCGCGTTGACCCAGGCGTGCACCTCGATGCCCCGGGCATGGGCCCGCTTGATGACGTGATCGAGCGGGTCGAACGGGGTGCCGTCACCGTTCACGGCTTTCTTCAGCAGCGTGGCCCGCGGCACGAAGCGGGACAGGTACCAGGCGTCGCCGCGGCCGCGGATCTGCACGAAGAGGGTGGTGTACCCGTTCTCCGCCGCGTCGTCGACCATCCGCGACACCCGTTCCGGGGTCGTCAGCTGGTCGCGCTTGACCCACAGGGCCCGCCCGTCCTCGAGCTGGGCAAACCGGGCCGGCGAAAGGCGGGACGCCTCGGCGCCCGGCGGCGCAAGGAGGCCGGCGAGAACGAGGAGCGTCAGGAGTGTGGAAATACGAGGCATCATGTCCCTTCCACTATCGGCTTGAACCCCGGGAAACTTGAGTAACGGAAACGCCGACAGCCCGGGCAGAATGCCATGGAACCGGCGATCCCGCAACAGGATATGACATCCCGCGCGGAATGGACGCCTCGGGTCGTTCGCGGCCGGAACGCGACACCCGCACAAAAAAAGCGACGGCCCCGACAAGGGGGCCGCCGCGATAATCGCAAACAGTGTGGGTCGGAGCCGTCCGGCCGGGCTTCTCAGCCCTTCTTGCTGGCCTTCGAAGCGCCCTTCTTCATCGACTTCTTGGCCGAGGACTGCTCCTTCTTCTTGCCGCCGGTTTCCCGCGGCGTCTTCGTCCGGGCTTCCTTGGGAGCCTTCGGCGGCTTCGGGCCCTTCGCCTTCTTTGCCGGAGCCTCGCCTTCATCCCCTTCGGCGTCGGCCTTGGCCTTCGCGCCCTTCTTCTTCTTGTCGGTGGCTTCGAGGGCCGCGGCTTCCCGGGCCTTCTTCTCGGCTTCGAGCTGTTCCTTGCTCTTCACGAGCTCGAACAGGCCCATTTCGCCGGCGTCGCCGAGGCGACGGCGCGTGCGGATGATGCGGGTATAGCCGCCGTTCCGGTCGGCGTACCACGGCGCGATCGTGTCGAAGAGCTTCTTCGTCACCGACTCGTCGAAGATGAACCGGGACACATGCCGGCGGGCGGCCAGGTCGCCCTTCTTGGCAAACGTGATCATCCGCTCCGCCACCCGGCGGGCTTCCTTGGCCTTGGCCACGGTTGTTTCGATCCGCTCGTGGCGGAACAGCTCGGTCACGAGGTTGCGCATCAACGCCCTTCGGTGTGATGCCGTGCGACCCAGTGCCCGTCCGTCTCGACGATGCTGCATTGTATGACCCTTCCTATTCGCCGGCGGTCGCCTCAGGCGCCCCGGCGGTCCTGGAAACTACTCTTTGCCGTCCTCGTCGTCGGCCGGCTCGTCGTCGTCGGACGAACCCACCACGGCGCCTTCGTCGTCATCCGCATCTTCGTCGATGTCGGAATCGTCGTCGTCGTCATCATCCATGTCGTCCGTGTCTTCGATGTCGTCCAGGTCGTCGTCGTCATCGTCGTCGTCCAGATCGGGCATGCCGGCGCCGATCCGCGAGATCTCCTCGTCGGAGAGCTGCGGGGCCACGCCCTGCTTGCCGAGGTACGGCGTGACGTCGATGCCGAAGCCGAGACCCATCTCGGAAAGGATGTCCGAGATCTCCTTCAGCGACTTGCGGCCGAAGTTGCGGTACTTGAGCATCGTGGCTTCCGGCTTCTGCACCAGCTCGCCGATCGTCTTGATGTCGGCGGCCCGGAGGCAGTTGGCGGAGCGGACGGACAGCTCCATCTCCTCGACGCTCTTCATGAGCAGGTCGCGGATGCGCGCCTTGTCGGCGTCGACGACCTCGACCGTGTCGGTTTCGATGGGCTCCTCGAAATGCACGAACATCGAAAAGTGATCCTGGAGGATCTTGGCCGAGTAGGCCAGGGCATCCTGGGGCAGGATCGATCCGTCGGTCCACACCTCGACCGTCAGCTTGTCGAAGTCGACGCGCTGGCCGATGCGGGTGTTTTCCACGAAGAAGTTGCACTTGCGGACCGGCGAGAAGTGCGCGTCGATCGGGATGACGCCGATCGGACGGTCCTCGTCGGGCATCATGTCGGCGGTCACGTAGCCGCGGCCGGCGGTCACCTCGATTTCCATGTCGAGGTTGCCTTCCTTGTTCACCGTGCAGATGTGCTGCTCGGGATTCAGGATCTCGAGGTCGGCGTCCCGGGCCAGGTCGCCCGCGAGCACCTCGGCCGGGCCGGTCACCTTGAACCGGGCCTTGCGGCTGTAGTCGGCGTGCAGCTTGAAGCGCATCTGCTTCAGGTTGAGCACGATCTCGGCCACGTCCTCGAGCACTCCGGGGATCGTGGAGAATTCATGCAGCACCCCGTCGATCTTGACCGAGGTGACCGAGGCGCCCTGCAGCGAGGACAGGAGCACGCGCCGGAGAGAGTTTCCGATCGTGATGCCGAAACCCCTTTCGAGGGGCTCGATCACGAAACGACCATACGTCTCGTTGCTGACGGAGTGATCGGTTTCGACTTTCCGGGGCATCTGGAGGTTTTTCCACTTCATTCTTTTGAGCCTCCTGAATGCGTTATCCCGAGACCGGCGCCGGTCGGTGCCGGGCCTCGGAGCACAGGTTCAGTTTAACGGTTTATGGATTACTTGGAGTAAAGCTCGACGATCAGGTTTTCCTGGACCGCCGTCGGGATCAGGTCGCGCGACGGGACCCGCGTCATGCGGCCCGACATCGTCTTTTCGTTCACTTCGATCCAGTCCGGCACCTCGGCCCGGCGTCCGACGCCTTCCAGCGCCGCCGTGATCGGAACCATGCTCCGGCTCTTTTCCCGGATGGCCACGACGTCGTTCGGCTGCACCTGGGCGGACGGGATGTCGAGGATCCGGCCGTTGACCGTCACGTGGCGGTGCCGGACGAGCTGGCGGGCCGCCGACCGGGAGGCCGCGAAGCCCAGCCGGTACACGATGTTGTCGAGGCGTCCTTCGAGAAGCTGAAGGAGCCTTTCGCCGGTGACGCCGGACGAGCCGGCGGCTTCATGAAAGTAGTTGCGGAACTGCTTTTCCATGATTCCGTAGATGCGGCGCGTCTTCTGCTTCTCGCGAAGCTGGATGCCGTAGTTCGTCATTTTGATCCGGCGGTCACGACCGTGATCCCCGGGCGGGTAGGAACGGCGCTCGATGGCGCACTTTTCCGTGAAGCACCGCTCGCCCTTGAGGAAGAGTTTGAGCCCTTCCCGCCGGCAGAGTCGGCAAACAGCGTCGCGATAACGTGCCATTGAGGTAAAGCCTCCAGTTTAAATTCGAGCCGTTGACCCGGCTCCGACGTTTTTCGAATTCTCTATTCCAACACCGGACGCGCATGCGGTCCGGGCTTGTGCTGTTAGACGCGGCGCTTCTTCGGCGGACGGCACCCGTTGTGCGGGATCGGCGTCACGTCGCGGATGGAGTGGATCTCGAGGCCGGAGGCCTGAAGGCTGCGGATCGCGGCCTCGCGGCCCGACCCCGGTCCCTTCACGAGCACTTCCACCTTGCGCATTCCGAGGCCGAGAGCTTCCTTGGCCGCGTTTTCCGCCGCCATCTGGGCGGCGAAAGGCGTCGACTTGCGGGAACCCTTGAACGCCACCTTGCCGGCGCTGGCCCAGGCCACGACATTTCCTTCCGTGTCGGTGATCGAGACGATCGTGTTGTTGAACGTGGCCTTGATGTGGGCCACGCCGTTGATCCCGACGCGCTTGTCCTTCTTCTTTCTCTTCTCTTTTCCCTTAGCCACGATACCTCCAGGACTTCGCTACTTGAGCGGAGCCGCTTTCTTCTTGACGGCGCCGGCGGTCTTCTTCGGCCCCTTGCGGGTCCGCGCGTTCGTGCGCGTACGCTGGCCGCGGACCGGCAGCTTCTTGCGATGCCTGAGCCCCCGGTACGAACCGATGTCCATGAGACGCTTGATGTTCATGTTCACTTCAGTGTGGAGCGTCCCTTCCACCCTGTACTTGGCCTCGATTTCACCGCGGAGCTTGGCGGTGTCGTCTTCGGACAGATCCTTCACCCGCGTTTCCGGGTTGACACCCGAAGCACGGACGATCTTTCTGGCCGACGCGGGGCCGATTCCGAAGATGTAGGTGAGTGCCACCTCGACCTGCTTGTTCATCGGAAGGTCGATACCAGCAATACGTGCCACGATCCCCTCCTATCCCTGACGCTGCTTGTGGCGTGGGTTCTCGCAGATGACCCGGACGACGCCCTTCCGCCGAACGAGCTTGCACTTTTCACAGATTTTCTTGACCGAAGCTTTTACTTTCATGGCTCTTTTCCTGTATGCGCCTGGCCCCGTCTACTTGTACCGGTAGACGATGCGTCCGCGCGTCAAATCGTAGGGCGACAGCTCGACGGTGACCTTGTCCCCGGGAAGAATGCGGATGAAGTGCATCCTCATCTTGCCGGAGATGTGCGCCAGCACAACGTGCTTGTTCTCGAGTTCCACCCGAAACATGGCGTTCGGAAGAGGTTCGATGACCGTTCCCTCGACCTGTACACCCTCCTGTTTCGCCATTCGTGAGCCGAACCTTCCTTCGTCTGCTACGACAACGACAGAATGTCGGGGCCGTTTTCCGTGACGGCCACCGTGTGCTCGAAATGAGCCGCCAGCGAACGGTCCGCGGAAACGACGGTCCAGCCGTCTTCCAGCGTCTTCACTTCGCAGGCACCGGCATTCACCATCGGCTCGATGGCGAATACCATTCCCGGCTTGAGCACCACACCCGCGCCGGCCTTTCCATAGTTGGGGATCTGCGGGTCCTCGTGCAGATCCTGTCCGATGCCGTGTCCGACCAGACTGCGGACGATCGACATTCCGTTGCTTTCCACGTGCTGCTGGATGGCCGCGGAGATGTCTCCCAGCCGCCCTTCGGCCCTTGCCTTTTCCACGCCCTTCTCCAGCGATTCACGGGTGACGCGGATCAGTTCCTCCGCCTCCCGGCTGACCGCTCCCACCGGGAACGTCCGGGCCGAATCACCGTGCCAGCCGTCGATGTTCACGCCGACGTCGATCGAGATGACGTCGCCGTCCTTCATCATCCGCCGGCTCGGCAGGCCGTGAACCACCTCTTCGTTGATCGAGGCGCAGATCGTGTATTTGAAGCCCCGGTAACCGAGGAACGACGGCCTTCCGCCGTTCTTCTTGATGAATTCCAGGGCCAGCCTGTCCAGTTCCACCGTCGTCATGCCCGGGGCGACCTGTTCGCCGAGATAATCCAGCGTCCGCGATACCAGCGAGGCGCTCTTGCGGATCTTCTCGACTTCCGCCGGTCGTTTCAGCCGGATCATAGTTCTCCGGTGACCCCCGCCCGATCGAGTGCCGTGTTGATCCGTGCCGACACCTCTTCGGGCGTTCCCAGTCCGTCTATGTCCAGGAGCAGGTGCCGCCGACGGTAAAAGTCGATCAGCGGGCTGGTCTGTTCCCGGTAAACCCGAAAACGATGGCTCACCGTTTCCGGCCTGTCGTCGTTTCTGAGTTCCAGTTCCGTTTCCGGGTGATCGTCGCACCGGCCCGGAACCCGGGGTGGTTGCGTGATCACGTTGTACACGCGGCCGTCGACCGGACAGATTCTCCGGTTTCCCAGCCGTTCGATGATCTTTTCCTCGGCCACATTGAGACTCAGGACGGAATCGATCTTCCATCCCAGCCCCGCCAGAATCGCGTCCAGCCCCTCGGCCTGCGGGATCGTCCGCGGAAATCCGTCGAGCAGGTAGCCGGCCGACGTGTCCGACTTCATCTTCGCTTCGACGATTCCGAGAATGATCTCGTCCGGAACCAGGGTTCCGTTGTCGAGATGCTTCTTCGTTTCCCTTCCGAGCGCCGATCCCGCGGCCACTTCGGCCCGGATCATGTCGCCCGTCGATAACTGCCTGACGTTCCGGCTCGCGCACAACAGGCGCGCCTGCGTTCCCTTGCCGACTCCGGGCGGCCCCAAGAGGATCAGGATCATGGGCTACCGGCCGGATCGGGCCTTCAATTTTCCCTTTTTCATGAAGCCGTCGTAGTGCCTCATGAGCATGTGCGATTCGACCTGGGTCAGGGTATCCAGCGCCACGCCGACCACGATCAGGAGTCCGGTGCCGCCGAAGTAGAACGGCACCTTCATCAGGCGGATCAGGAGATCGGGAAGGATGGCGATGAACGCCAGGAATATGGCGCCCGGAACCGTGATGCGGGTCAGAATCCTGTCGATGTACTCGGACGTCTTCTTGCCCGGGCGGATGCCCGGAATGAATCCGCCGTATTTCCGCATGTTGTCCGCCAGGTCGACCGGGTTCAGGACGATGGCGGTATAGAAATAGGTGAAGAAGATGATGGTGATCCCGTAGAGCAGGAAATACACCACGGACGGGGGCGAGAAGAACCCGGCGATGGCCAGGGCCGCATCGTTCCCCTGGAAGAAGTTGGCCACGGTCCCGGGAATGGTGACGAGGGCCTGGGCGAAGATGATCGGCATCACGCCGGCCGTGTTGACCCGGAGGGGGATGTGCGTGTTCTGGCCTCCGTACATCTTTCTGCCCACGATCCGCTTGGCGTACTGGACCGGGATCTTCCGCTGCCCCTGGGTGATCAGGATCGTGCCCATGATCACCGAGAGCATCAGCACTGCTATGAAGGCAAGCTTGGCGATCGTGAAAACCGTCACTTCCTGGGCAAACAGTTCCTGGCGCAGTGTGGAGACCAGTTCACCCGGGTA
Organism: uncultured bacterium; assembly: GCA_964596775.1. GTDB lineage: Bacteria > Eisenbacteria > RBG-16-71-46 > JABDJR01 > JAWXBZ01 > CAZQVN01. The sequence continues at coordinate 10,331 of CAZQVN010000068.1, read as the reverse complement.
CATGGCCACGATGCCGATGAAGATGATCAGCGAAATCCCGTTGCCGATGCCCCTTTCCGTGATCTGCTCACCCAGCCACATGACGAACACGCACCCTGAAGTCAGCGTGATGATCGTCATCAGCATGAAGCCGATGCCCGGGTTCGGAACGATCGGCTGGCCGTTCGGTCCCTGGAAGCTCTGAACGGCGAAGCTGGCGCCCGCGGCCTCGACGGCCGCAAGGGCAACGGTGCCCCACCGCGTGTACTGGTTGATCTTCTTCCGCCCCTCGTCCCCTTCCTTCTGGAGCTTTTCGAAGTACGGAATGACCGCACCGAACAGCTGAAGGATGATGGACGCCGAGATGTAGGGCATGATGCCCAGGGCGAAGATCGTCGCCTTGCCGAGGTTACCCCCGGCAAACATGTCGTAGAGGCCGAATATGCCCCCGCCCGCTTCCTTGAGAAGCGCGGAAAGGGCCTGGCCGTCGACCCCCGGGGTGGGAATGTGCCCGCCCAGGCGATAGACGATCAGAATTGCCGCCGTGAACAAAAGGCGATTCTTCAACTCCGGAATGCGGAACGCATTCTGGAAGCTGGTGAGAAGTTCGCCGATTCTATTGAACATGCTGACCTCTAGGCCTTGACCTTCTTGGAGAAACGCTTGGGCCGGCGCGGGCGCTCGATGATCTCCACCGTGCCGCCGCTGGCCTGGATTTTCTCAATGGCAGTCTTGGAAAAGGCGTCGGCGCGGATCGTGATCGCCTTCTTGATTTCGCCTTCGCCGAGAACCTTCAGCTTGGTGACGCGACCGGACAGACGCCCGGCCTTCTTCAACGCATCCACGGTGATGAGACCGCCGATATCGAGGGCTTCCAGATCGCCGACGTTGACGATCAGGCGGTCCTCGGCGTGAATGTTCGTGAATCCGCGCTTGGGAAGACGGCGCTGCAGCGGCATCTGGCCGCCTTCGAACCACGCGGGAATGTTCGGTCCGGAACGTGCCTTGGACCCCTTGTGACCCCGCGTCGACGTTCCGCCGTGACCGGAGCCGGTGCCGATGCCGACGCGCTTCTTCTTCTTGACCGCGCCCTTGGCCGGCTTGATGGTCCTGAGATTCATCGTCATCCGTTCTTCTCCTCCACCCGGACCAGGTGGCGGACCTTGTAGATCATGCCCCGGATCACCGGCGTGTCGTCATGAACAACCGTGCGGTTGAGTTTGCGAAAACCAAGCGCCTTGATCGTGAGCTCCATCTTCGTACCGCTCTTGATGGCGCTCCGGTACTGGGTGATGTGAAGCTTCTTAGCCATTGTTCGGTTCCTCCGCGGCCGGAGCCTCCGCCACCGCAACCGGTTCCGGCGCCTCCGTTTTTTCCGCAATGCCGAGGATCTGGGACACGGTCTTGTTCCTCATTTTCGCGACGTCGCGAACCCGGCGCAGGCGGGTCAGGCCGTCGAACGTGGCCTTCACCGCGTTGTGCGGGTTCGTGGAACCGAGGGCCTTCGTCAAAACGTCCTGCACACCGGCAGCCTCGAGAACGGGACGCACGGCGCCGCCGGCGATCACGCCGGTACCGGCCGAGGCCGGCTTCAGCAGCACGCGGCCCGCGCCGAAACGGCCGATGATCTGGTGGGGGATCGTCCCCTTGACCAGATGGATCGTGATCATGCTCTTGCGGGCGGCTTCGGACGCCTTGCGAATGGCCTCGGCCACTTCGTTGGCCTTGCCCAGGCCGACGCCGACCTTCCCCTGTTTGTCGCCGACGGTGACGATCGCGTTGAACGAGAAACGACGGCCACCCTTGACGACCTTCGCGCAGCGATTCACCTGTACGACGTGTTCTACAAATTCACTTTCCTGCTGATCGAAGCGTCTCAAGGCTCCTCCCTTTCCTCTAGAATTCGAGGCCGCCCTCGCGGGCGCCGTCGGCAAGAGCCTTGACCCGGCCGTGGTAGATGTAACCACCGCGGTCAAAGCGGACTTTCGTCAAACCCTTTTCCTTCGCCATTTCGGCCAGGACGATTCCGACGGCGCGGGCGCGGCCGATCTTCCCCTTGGCCCCCTCCAGCGTTCCCAGTCGGGTCTTCACGGCATCGGACAGCGACCCCACGCTGAGCAGCGTGCGGTGCTGGCTGTCATCGACGATCTGGCCGTAGATGTGCTTGTCGCTGCGGTACACGCAGAGACGGGGGCAATCCGTGGTGCCGCTCATCTTCTTGCGGATCCGCCGATGGCGCCGGTCTCTGGCGACTCGTCTTTCGTGCGCGATAATCGTCATATCAGTGTCCCCTAGGCTCCGGCGGACTTGCCGGCCTTGCGCCTGATGTATTCACCCTCGTACTTCACGCCCTTGCCCTTGTACGGCTCGGGCGGCCGCAGCCGCCGGATGTTCGCGGCGACCTGGCCGACGAGCTCCTTGCTGATCCCGGTGATCTCGAGGCGGGTCGGCGTTTCCGCCCTGGCCTCGATGCCGTCGGGCAGCGGAAACTCGACAGGGTGCGAGAAGCCGAGCTGCAGGGTGACGGTCCGTCCGCCGACCGCGGCCCTGTATCCGGTGCCGACGATCTCCAGAACCTTCCGGAAGCCGGTGGACACCCCTTCGATATTGTTGTTGATCAGGGCCCGGGTCAGCCCGTGAAACGCACCGGCCGTCCGCTGGTCGGAATTCTGCACCACCTGCAGCGTCTGCCCGTCGATCTTGAGTTCGATTCCGGGCAGGGTGCGGTAGGACAGCTCCCCCTTCGGACCCTTGGTCTTCACTTCCCCGTCCTTCCAGGTGACCGTGACGCCGGAAGGGATCTGGATGACTTTCTTGCCGACTCGGGACATGGCGCCTCCCTACCACACCATGCAGAGAAGTTCGCCGCCGAGGCCGCGCTGACGCGCTTCCTTGTCGGTGAGAATCCCCTGCGATGTGGAAACAATGGCGGTACCCATGCCGCCCTGGACTCGCGGAACCTCGTGCCGGCCGACGTAGATCCGGCGGCCGGGCGTGGACACACGCTTGATCCCGGTGATGATCGACTTTTCCGCCGCGTCGTAGCGGAGGTAAATCCGGATGACTCCCTGCTTCTTGTCCTCGATGCGCCGGATGTTCTGGACGAAGTTCTCGCGCAGTAGAACCTGGGCAATCTCGGTCTTGATCCGCGACGCGGGAACGTCGACCCGGCGGTGCCGGGCGCCCACTGCGTTGCGGATGCAGGTCAACATGTCTGCGATCGGATCGCTGACGGACATCTAGTGACTCCTCTTCTTCCAGCGGTGGTTCGTCGCCGGAACCCCGCTTCCATTCGAAGCGCGGGGCCGGGGCAACGCCTGCCGCCGGGTTACCAGCTGGACTTTGTCACGCCGGGAATCTGCCCGAACAGGGCGAGATCCCGAAAACACAGGCGGCAGAGAGCGAACTTGCGCAGAAATCCGCGCGGGCGTCCGCACCGGTGGCACCGGTTGTGTTGGCGCACCTTGAACTTCGGGTCGCGCTTCCACTTCTCGATCATCGACTTCTTGGCCACTCTTGCTCCTCGTTTCGTCTTTGTCCGCGGTCTAGCGTTCGCGGAACGGGAAGTTCATGAGCTTCATCAGCTCAAGCCCCTGCTCATCGGTCGGCGCGGACGTCACGAACGTAATGTCCATCCCCCGGACCTTCTCGACCTTGTCGTAATTGATTTCCGGAAAAATGATCTGCTCCTGAACGCCGAACGTGTAGTTTCCCCGGCCGTCGAACGACCGCTGCGGAAGGCCGCGGAAGTCGCGAATGCGGGGGATGGCCACGCTGACGAGCCGGTCGTAGAACTCCCACATGCGGTTGCCCCGCAGGGTCACGGCGCAGCCGATCGGCTGTCCTTCGCGCAGCTTGAAGTTCGAAATCGACTTCTTGGCGCGCCGGATCGAGGGCCGCTGGCCGGTCACCGACATCATGTCGACCAGGGCCGCATCCAGAAGTTTCGCGTTCTGGACCGCATCGCCGACACCCATGTTCACCACGATCTTGAGGAGCCTGGGCGCCTGCATCGTGTTCGTGAACTGGAAGCGCTCCACGAGCTTCGGAACGACTCTCTCTTCGTAATCTTTCTTGAGACGCGGTTTCATTTCTTCTCCTCGGATCCGGCCTTACAGTCCAGCGCGGGAAATTGTCTCGTCGCAACTCCGGCAGAACCGTTCCCGTGACCCGTCTTCCAGCTTCCGCGATCCGACGCGCACGGCCTTGCCGCACTTCGGGCAGACCAGCTGAACGTTCGACACGTGCAGCGGAGCTTCCTTTTCGTGGATTCCGCCCTGGGTCGTCTTCTGCGAGGCACGCGTGTGCCGTTTCACAAAATTGACTTTTTCGATGATGACTCGTCCCGTTTCCGGGAAAACCTTCAGCACCTTGCCGGTCTTGCCGCGATCGTCGCCGGCGATGACCATGACGGTGTCGTTCTTCGTGATGTGCGTTGTCGCCATGACTAGATGACCTCCGGAGCCAGGGAGATGATCTTCATGAACTGCTTGTCGCGAAGTTCACGCGCCACCGGCCCGAAAATACGGGTGCCGCGGGGCTCCCTGGCGTCGTCGATGATGACGATCGCGTTCTGGTCGAAACGAATGTATGTGCCGTCCTTGCGGCGAAGTTCCTTGCGGGTCCGGATCACCACGCCCTTGACGACGTCGCCCTTCTTGACGGCGGCGCCGGGAATGGCGTCCTGAACGGATGCGACGACGATGTCGCCGATCCGGGCGTACCGCTTGTGCGATCCGCCGAGGACCTGGATCATCCGGGCCACGCGGGCGCCGGAGTTGTCCGACACCTTGAGAATGCTGCGCATCTGAATCATGGCTCGGGCCTCCTACTTCGCCCGCTCGACGACTTCCACAAGCCGCCAGCGTTTCGTCTTGGAAAGCGGCCGCGTCTCGATGAACCGGACGGTATCGCCTTCCTGTGAGTCGTTCTTTTCGTCGTGGATCACGTACTTCTTGCGCCGCCGCACGTAGCGGCCGTACTCGGGATGCTTCACGAGGCGCTCGATCTGCACGACGCGTGTCTGCATCATCTTGGCCTTGATGACCGTTCCGACCCGGACCTTGCGCTTGTTGCGGTCACCCGCCTCGGCGACAACCTGTGTCTCCGTCATTTGCTCTTCCCTTCTGCCGACACCGTTGCGGACGATCCTTCGCGCAGGGCCGTCTTCAGACGGGCCAGGTCGCGTCGCAGGTTGCGGATTTCCAGCGGATTGTCGAGCTGCCGCATGGCGTTCCGGAACCGCAGGTTGAACAATTCCTCTTCAACCGTCTTGATCCGGGCCAGGACTTCGTCCGCTTCCATTTCCCGGATCTTCGTTATGTTGAATTCGCGGGGCATTACAGACCCTCCTCACGAATGACGAACTTCGTCTTGATCGGCAGCTTGGCGGCGCCGAGTTTCAGCGCCTCCCGGGCCAGGGCTTCGTCGATGCCCTGCAGTTCGAACAGCACGCGGCCCGGCTTGACCACGGAAACCCAGAACTCCGGGCTTCCCTTGCCCTTTCCCATTCGCGTTTCCGCGGGCTTCACGGTGACCGGCTTGTCCGGGAAAATGCGGATCCACATCTTGCCGCCGCGCTTGATGTGCCGGGTGATGGCCACACGGGCCGCCTCGATCTGGCGGTTCGTGATCCACGCCGGCTCCATGGACTGGAGGCCGAAGTCTCCGAACGCGATCGTGCCGCCGCGATAGGCCTTGCCACGCATGCGGCCGCGCTGCTGCTTTCTGTGTTTGACTCTGCTCGGTAACAGCATCGGTCTCTGCTCCTAGTTTCCGGCGCCGGGAGAGGCGTCGCGCCCCTCGTTCCGGTCCCGGCGATCGGCGCGGCGCGGGCCGCGGCGTTCTGGCTCCCTGGCTTCCGGCACGGTTTCCACGGCCTTGTTGTCGAGAATCTCGCCGTTGAAGATCCACACCTTGACGCCGCACGTGCCGTGCGTCGTGAACGCGGTAGCCACGGCGTAGTCGATATCCGCGCGAAGCGTGTGCAGCGGCACCCGGCCTTCGCGATACGTTTCATAGCGGGCCATTTCCGAGCCGCCGAGGCGCCCGGAACAGGCCACGCGAACACCGAGAGCGCCGCCCTTCATGGCCGACTGGATGGCCTTCTTCATGGCGCGGCGGAACGACACGCGGCCTTCGAGCTGCCGGGCGATGTGATACGCCACCAGCTGGCTGTCGCCGTCCGCCTTCTTGATCTCGTCGATGTTCAGGTAGATCTCTTTCTGGGTCAGGTGATGAAGCTCATCGCGAAGCTGGTCGACCTGCGCGCCGCGGCGGCCGATGACAAGGCCCGGCTTGGCCGTGGCGATGTTGATCGTCACCTTGTTCGTGGAACGCTGGATGATCACCTTCGAGATACCGGCCTGGGCAAGACGCCGCTTGATGTAGCTGCGGATCTTGAGATCCTCGGCCAGGTAGTTCGCGTATTCCTTCTTGCGCGCAAACCACCGGGAATCCCAGGTCTTGACGATTCCAAGCCGGAGCGCGATCGGATTTGTTTTCTGACCCACTCTTGTTCCTCCCGATCCTTTAACCGCGCTTCGATTCGCGCAGTGGAGACTTTTCCTTCTTCTTCTTCGGGGCCGCCTTCTTCTTGGCGGCCGGCTTGGCGGCTGCGGTCTTCTTGCCGGCGGTCTTCTTTGCCGCGGTTCCGGCGGTCTTTTCCTTGCCGGTGGGCGCAGCGGTCGCCGCCGGTGCTTCAGCCGTCGTCACGTAGCGGTCCAGCGCGCCCTTGCGGGGCGTGACCACGATCGTGATGTGGCACGAGCGCTTGAGAATCGGCGTGGCCCGGCCCTGCGCGCGCGGCAGGAACCGCTTCATGATCGGCGCCGGCCCGCACAGACATTCCTTGACGTACAGGTCTTCGGGGTTCAGGCGTCCCTCGAGAACGGTGGCGTTGGCCACCGCCGACTTGAGAACCTTGAGCACCGTCCTGGCCACGTGCTTCGGGGTGAACGAGAGCAGCTGGATGGCCGACTCGACGCCCTGGCCCCTGACGAGGTCAAGAACCTGGTTCGTCTTCCGCGTGGATCCCCGCACGTATCTTGCTGTTGCCCGAGCTTCCATTTTTCAGATCCCCAACTCGGGGCCGCGGAATGCGACCCCGTTCAAAATCAGGTCTTGGATGTGGCTTTGACCGCCGACGCCTTGTCGCCCGAAGCCGAATGGCCCCGGAAAACGCGGGTCGGAGAGAATTCGCCGAGCTTGTGGCCGACCATGTTCTCGGTCACGTAAATCGGAATGAACTTGTTGCCGTTGTGCACCGCCAGAGTGTGTCCGACGAACTCGGGAGCGATCGTGCACCGGCGCGACCAGGTCTTGAGGACCTTTTTCTCGCCGCGACGATTCATGCCCTCGATCCGGTCGAAAAGGCGCTGGTCGATGTACGGACCTTTTTTCAGTGAACGAGCCATTGACCTCTCCGTTGATGACTACTTCTTGCGACGCCTGACGATCAGCCGATCAGACGGCTTGCTCTTGCGCGTCTTGTATCCCTTCGACGGCAGACCCCACGGCGAACACGGGTGGCGTCCTCCCGAGGTGCGGCCTTCACCGCCACCCATCGGGTGATCCACCGGGTTCATCGTCACTCCGCGGTTGTGCGGCCGGCGACCCTTCCAGCGGTTGCGTCCGGCCTTGCCGATCACGATGTTCTCGTGTTCGAGATTTCCGACCTGCCCGATCGTGCAGTAGCACTCCTCGTGGAAGATGCGGACTTCTCCGGACGGCAGCTTCACCTGGGCGTAGCCGCCTTCCTTGGCCACGAGCTGGCACGCGACGCCGGCGCCGCGACCAAGCTGGCCGCCCTTGCCGGGAACGAGTTCCAGGTTGTGGATGTTCGTGCCGAGCGGAACGGTCCGCAGCGGCATTGCGTTTCCGACCCGGACTTCCGAATCGGGACCCGACTCGAGGCGATCGCCGACGTTCAACCCGTCCGGCGCGATGATGTAGCGCTTCTCGCCGTCCGCGTAGACCATGAGCGCGATGCGCGCGGTGCGGTTCGGGTCGTACTCGATGGCCGTCACCTTGCCGGGGATCCCGCGCTTGTCGCGGCGGAAATCCACGATCCGGTAGCGGCGCTTGTGCCCGCCGCCGCGGAACCAGGACGAGGTGTGCCCGCTGTTGTCGCGCCCCCCGGTCTTCTTGAGCGGCTCGAGCAGGCTTTTTTCGGGCGCTTTCTTCGTGAGACCCGAAAAGTCCGCCACCGTCTTGTAGCGCTGGCTCGGGGTCAACGGTCTGAATTTCTTGATCGCCATATCCATCTCCCGGCGGGCCGGCGGAGCGTTTCCCCGCCGTGACCACCTGTGGTCGTTAAACCTGTTCGAACAACTCTATGGTTTCACCCTGCTGGAGGCTCACGATCGCCTTCTTCCAGTCGGGACGGTGACCCGAGAACCGGCCAAGCCGCTTTTCCTTGCCGGCCACGGTCATCGTGCGCACGCTCGTCACGTGAACGCTGAAGATCTTCTCGATGGCCTTCTTGATCTCGATCTTGTTCGCGCTCATGTCGACGTGAAAAATGTACTTGTTCCCCTTCTCCCGGAGGATGCTCCCCTTTTCGGTGATCAGCGCCCGGACGATCAGGTTGTGCTCGCTCTTGATCACTCGCCTGCCTCCTTGAGGATCTCGAGGCCGCTGGTCGTCACGATCACCGCCTCGGCTTCGAGAAGGTCATACACGTTCATCTGGGCGGCCGGGTGAATCTGGGCGCCGTGGATGTTCCGGACCGACCGGTAGAGGTTCAGATTCGGCTCGCCGCCGATGATCAGCACCTTCGTTCCGGACAGGTTCATCTTCTTGAGCATCGTGGCCACCGTCTTCGTCTTCGGCTCCGCGATGTTGATGTCGTCGACGATGAACACCTTGCCGTCACGGGCGCGCTCGGAGAGCACGGACCGGATGGCCAGCTTCCTCATCTTCTTGGGAATGCTGTAGGAGAAGTCGCGCGGGTGCGGACCGAACACGATGCCGCCGCCGACCCAGATCGGCGAACGGATCGACGCGTGACGGGCCCGCCCGGTGCCCTTCTGGCGCCACGGCTTCTTGCCGCCGCCCGAAACGAACGAGCGGGTCTTGGTGGCCACGGTGCCCTGGCGCTGGTTGGCGCGGTAGGAACGGAGGGCGTCGTAAACGACGTCGGGGCGGGCCGGAACTTCAAACACCTTGCCGGTGAGTTCCATGGTGCCCTTTTCCTGCCCTTCCATGGAATAGTGCTTGGCGGTTGCCATGATTTACTTTCCCCCCTTCTTCAACGGGGCGGGGGCCTTGTGGATGACGACGTACCCGTTGGTGGCACCGGGAACGGCACCCTTCACCCAGATCAGGTTTTCCGCGGCGTCGATGCCCATGACCTGGAGGTTCTTCATGGTAACCCGCTTGTTCCCCATCTGGCCGGGAAGCTTCTTGCCCTTGATGACGCGGGACGGATAGGCCGATGCGCCGATCGAACCGGGCTGCTTCTTCGTCTTGCAGCCGTGCGCGTTGTCGCCGCCGGAAAAGTGGTGGCGGCGGACGACGCCGGCGAAACCCTTGCCCTTGGACGTCCCGGTGATGTTCACCAGGTTGCCGACCTCGAACTGGTCGACCTTGACGTCCTGGCCGACTTCGACGCCGGCGATGACCGGGACTTCGCGGATGAGACGGCGGGGTTCGACGGCCGGGGCCTTGAACTGTCCGGCGCGGGGCTTCGACACCCGCTTGGCGCGGATGGCGCCCCAGGCGATCTGGGTGGCCTCGTACCCGTTCTTTTCCATGGTCCTCCGCCCGATGACCGGGCACGGACCCGCCTCGAGGACGGTGACCGGGATGGCCCGGCCGTCCTCCAGGTAGATCTGCGTCATTCCGACCTTGCGGCCGATGATGGCACTCATTTCGTTCCAACCTCCGTTCTGGCGGAACGCGGTTCCTGCCGCGTTCACAGAACTTGACTGACCCGCTCGAACCGGGCGGCGCCGTGCGCGCCGCGCGGAATCAGAGCTTTATGTCGATGTCGACGCCCGCCGGAAGATCCAGCTTCATCAGCGCGTCGATCGTCTGCGGCGTCGAATCCGAGATGTCGATCATGCGCTTGTGCACGCGCATCTCGAACTGCTCACGCGACTTCTTGTCGACGTGCGGCGACCGGAGAACGGTGTAGACGGACCTCCGGGTCGGAAGCGGCACCGGACCCACGGTCCGGGCTCCCGTCCTCTTGGCCGTTTTCACGATTTCGCCGGCGGACAGATCGAGAATGGCGTGATCGTAACTGCGCAGGCGGATCCTGATTCTTTGCGTTGCCACGTGATTTCCCTTCGCCTACTTGTTGATCTTCGAGACGACACCGGCGCCCACGGTCCGACCACCCTCGCGGA
>CAZQVN010000067.1:0-18866 GCA_964596775.1 uncultured bacterium | reverse complement strand
TCCAGCCGCGACAACACGCTCTTCGAAAACGGAACCGGCGCGGTGAGCAACGGCGCGGGGCCCGGCTTTTTCGTCGGCAGCAATTCCATGCTCAACCGCCGCCGCGGCGTGATCGCCTTCGACGTGGCGGCGGCACTTCCGGAGGGCGCCGTGATCAACAGCGTCACGCTGACGCTGCACCTGTCCAACGCCTCGAACGAGACGCCGCGCACGATCCGGATTCACCGGCTCAACGCCCCGTGGGGCGAGGGCCTCTCCAGTTCCACCGGCGGAAGCGGGGCCCCGTCCGCGGCGGGCGACGCCACCTGGATTCACCGGTTCTTCCCCGATCAGGCCTGGTCCGCGCCGGGAGGCGATTTCGAAGCGGAGGCCCGGGCATCGGCGGAGGTCGGGGGCGTCGGCTTCTACTCGTGGTCGGGCGACTCGCTGGCCGCCGACGTGCGGGCCTGGCTGGCCTCTCCCGGGTCGAACTTCGGCTGGATCCTGATCGGCGAGGAAACCGCCGCCTCGAGCGCCCGGCGGTTCGATACGCGGGAGAACGAGGAAGCACTCTTCCGGCCGGTCCTCACCGTGCACTACACGCCGGACGAGACCCCGGTGGAACCCGCGACCTGGGGCCTGATCAAGAGCCGTCGATCGCGGTAGGACGCGTCTGCTGCACTCGGAACGCTTCGCGAGCCCCCGCGAACGCCATGCCATCCGGCTGCGCCCCACACAGACTCGTTCCGATCAACGAAAGTGCCGGCCCCGCGCCCGAAACTTCCTCTCACCCGGCGCTGTCGTACGCCTTCCGCACCCAGCCGATCAGTTCCTTGTCCACCTGGGACGGTTCGGTCACGCTGACCTTGTACTGGCACATCTCACCCGGCGGCCTGGCGATCAGCCGCTCGGTGGCCTCCACCCCCTTCATGTTCAGGCCGACCTCCACGCGCGTCTTCGTGGCCGGGCCGATCATCGCGAACTGCTTCTTGCGGCGCAGGCTCACGTACGCCTTCTTCGGCGCGATCTCGAAATCGCCGAACGTGCCGATCGCCGCCATCAGCTTCTCGTGGATCGGGCGGAGCCCCTCCTTCGGCCCGGAATAGATCGTGTCGAGCACGTCGCCGGCGGGCGCAGCGGGGGCGCCGGAGGCCTGCTGGAGGTAGAAGTGCGTCAGCGTGTTCGCGTCCCCATGCCCCATTTCCAGGTCCTTCTTGAGCATGTCGCGGATCTGGCCGTGTTTTTCCAGCCCGCTCTTCCGGATCAACGCGTAGAGCTGGGTCAGGGTCTTTCCGGTGCGCGTCTGGATGTTCTTCAGCTGGGTTTCGAGCGCCTTGTCCACGCTGCTCATGATGATGCTCCTTTCTTCCTTTCTACCGTTCCAGGGGCTTCAACCCTATCGTGATGCTCACCGGAATCGACTCCGGCATGAAGCAGACCTTGTCGTCGCACGCCTGATAATGAAGAGTGGCCTCGAGGGTGGCCGACGCCCCCGGATTCATGGCCAGGGCCGCGATCTCCCGGGTGGCCGCGAGCCGCACGACCTGCCGGATCGTGAACGCGCCGTCGAACACCGGTATGTGCTCGTCCAGCGGCTTGAAGTGATAGTCCTTCGACTCCGGGTAGATCGCGTCGACGGCGGTGAACAGCGAGTCCGGGGCCACCTCGAGGCGCGTCACGATGTAGGTGTGATCTCCGGGCGCGTAGACGTGCAGACCCGGGTTCATCGCGACCTCCGCGGTGACCAGAAACTCCTGCCCCGGTGCCACCGCGGCGTCGGACACGTGGATCCGCGCGGACAGATGCTCGCGCGTTTCCGTTCCCGCCGAATCGGGCAGGGCCGCGCCGAACGCCATCCGCCCGGCCAGCGCGTTTCCGGTCATGCGGAACTGGTACTCATCCTCGAAGAACCGCTCGGTGACCCGCCCCTCCGCGTCCAGGACGAGCGTTCCCGGAAACGGGATGCCGAACAACTTGTGATCCGGCTCGATCTGCGTGTTCAGGACACCGTACCTGCGGATCACCGCGGAGCCGGCGTCGGACAGCAGCGGAAACGTGATCCCCTTCCGCTCCGCGAACGGCCCGGTGATCTCCCGCGGATCATGACTGAGCGCGGCCAGCCCGTATCCCCGGGCCGCCAGTCCTTCCTTCTGCTTCTGCAGCTCGACGAGCTGCGTCTTGCAGAACGGTCACCAGTCCGCGGAACGGAAGATCACGAGCACGAGCCCCTTCGGACCGAGCAGCGACTTCAGCGAGCGCTCGCGCCCTTCCTGGTCCGGAAGCGTAAAGTCGGGGGCGGCATCCCCGACCTGGGGGCCGATTTTCGTGATGTCGATCGTTTCGTCGGCGGCCATGGCGGTTTTTCCCGGTGTGCAGGTCAGCAGCGTGGCGAGGAGAATCCCCGCAAGAGTGGATGTGTGCATGCGTCATTTTTGCACGGCCGGCGCGCGTGGTACAGTCCCTGCGCCCGGCATTCCTGACGACGACCCCTGCGCAGCGGAGAGCGTTTTTTGTCCGAACCGACACTGCCTTTTCCCGAAACCCGGCTTACGGATCCCCAGCAGGTTCTCGAGCAGGTGTTCGGGTACCGCGACTTTCGCCCCGGCCAGAGAAAGATCATCGACGCGCTGCTGGAAGGGCGCGACTGCATCGGCGTGATGCCGACCGGCGCCGGAAAATCGCTGACGTTCCAGATTCCGGCGCGCCTTCTCCCGGGCACCGTGCTCGTCGTGTCGCCGCTCATCTCGCTGATGAAGGACCAGGTGGACGCTCTCGTCCGTTTCGGCTTCAAGGCGGCGGTGCTCAACTCGTCGATCGACTTCGAGGAGCGGAAGGAGGTGCTGTCCCGGCTCTCCCGCGGCGACCTCGAACTGCTCTACGTGGCGCCGGAAGGGATCGAGGGGTCGCTCCGGAACCTGATCGCCGGCTGCACGATCTCCCTCGTCGTGGTGGACGAGGCGCACTGCATCTCCCAGTGGGGTCACGATTTCCGTCCGGCGTACCGGCGGCTGTCGGGGCTCAAGAGCCTGCTCGGCGACATCCCCGTGCTGGCGCTGACCGCCACGGCCACCCGCCGCGTGGCGGTGGACATCCTGCGCCAGCTCGGCATGAGCAAGCCCGACGGCTTCCGCGGCTCCTTCTTCCGGCCGAACCTGCACATCACCGCCCAGAAGAAGGGGGAAGGGCGCAACACGCGGCGCGACATCCTCGGGATCATCCGCCGCCACAGGGGCGCCAGCGGCATCGTGTACTGCCTGTCCCGCAAGGCGGTCGAGAGCCTCTCGGCCTGGCTCAACACGCAGGGCGTTCACGCGCTCCCCTACCATGCCGGCCTGCCCGAAAAGGTGCGCACCGCCAACCAGAATGCGTTCGCCCGCGACGAGGCGGACGTGATCGTGGCCACGGTTGCGTTCGGCATGGGGATCGACAAGAGCAACGTGCGGTTCGTCGTCCACCGCGACATGCCGAAGAGCGTCGAAGCCTGGTACCAGGAGATCGGTCGGGCCGGGCGCGACGGGCTCCCCAGCGACTGCGTGCTCATGTACTCCTGGTCCGACGTCATCGGCTACGAGAATTTCCTGTACGACATCCAGGATTCCACGATCCAGGAAGACACGCGCCGGAAGACCGTGGAGATGTTCCGCCTCGCGGACGACCGCGGCTGCCGTCACCGCCGGCTCGTCGGCTATTTCGAGGAGGAGATCGCGCCGTGCGGCGAGTCCTGCGACGTGTGCCGGGGGATCACCGTGGCGGATCTCGTCGTTCACACGAAGGGAAAATCGGCCGGCTCGAACAGCTCCGCGGCCAAAAGCGCGGCCATCGAACTCGACGAGACGACGCTCGAGCGGTTCGAACTGCTGCGCGCGCTGCGCCGCCAGATCGCCGATCGCGAAAATGTGCCGGCCTACATCGTCTTCAGCGATGCCACGCTCAAGGCGCTGGCCGAGCGGATGCCGCAGACGCCGGAAGAGATGCTCGACGTTTCCGGGATCGGCCCGGCCAAGATGAGCCGGTACGGCACGGAGTTCCTGGCCCTGATGAAGCAGGACTCCTGACGCGACCGCATCCCGACCGTCTTTGACATGGCTCCTTCGCCCTCGTTCTGCCCCCAATGATGTGACTTTTTGAATCCGCCGGTTGTCCGAAGAGCTGAAAGACCATCCGGGAATTCGGGAGGCGCGGGCCAGATTCTCTTCGGGACCGACATCACGGCTTCGTCTTCCGGATTTCCCGGACCTTCCCTCCCCGGAGGGCACGGAGCCGGCAGCGGGCCGGTTTCCGGATACCGCGCGCGCCGCCGATTGGCACCATGAGCCCTTCTCTCAACGCTAACAGCCATGCATGCAACAATTTGACGAACGCGACCCCGTGTGATTCCATGTGGTCCTGGCGGCCCCGGTCCGCTTTCGGCCGCCGGTGTCCGATCGTGTCCCCACTCCGGAGAACCACCCAGCATGGCAGCGATCCAGTCGAAGTCGGACAGCGACCTCGTCCTGCAGGCGCAGGCGTCGATCTCCACCGACATGCGGGCCTTCGACACCCTGGTCAACCGGTACCGGCAGAAGGTGCTGGCCAACTGCCGCTACATCACGAAATCGGCGGACGATTCCGAGGACCTGGCCCAGGAAGTGTTCGTCAAGGCGTTCTTCGGCCTGCGCAATTTCGAGGGACGGTCGGAGTTCCGGACATGGCTGAACCGGATCAAGGTCAACCACTGCCTCAACTTCATCAAGAAGAACAAGGGAAAGTCCTTCGAGGAACTGGATGCCGAACACTTGTCGGGGCACCCGGATCTCAAGACGGACGTCACGCCGGACCGGGGCGTGGCCAACATGGAAAAGCGGGAAAGGATCGCCGCGGTCCTCGAGGAGATGCCGGACACCCTCCGCATTCCGCTGCTCATGCGCGACCTCGACGGCCTGGCCTACGAGGACATCGCCTCGACGCTCGGAATCGGGCTTTCGGCCCTCAAGATGAGGATCAAGCGCGGGCGCGAGGAATTCCGGGCGCGCTACTCCGCGCCGGTTCCGGAAGGGGCCGGTTCATGAGGCGCCCGGGCGCTCCAGGGAGCCGGGTCGTTACGAGGAGCCGGGGTGCTACGGGGAACCCCGGCGCTCCGGGGAGCCGGGCGTGACACAGGACCCGCGCAGCCCGGGGGGCAGGCTGCCCGACGAGGATGCCGAGCTCACCGAACCGATCGCGGAACTCGCGGACTTTTCCGAGCCCACCTCGGCGGGATTCCTGGACCGGCTGAAAAGAAGGATCGAGAGACGGATCTTCGCGTCGGAGGTCGTCGATTTTTCCTGGGCCTCGCCGGGCCAGATTCTCATGCAGTTTCTCGACATGCTCTTCTCCGGCTTTGGAGCCGGCCGCAACAAAGGAGAACGATAGATGGACAGCTCCCTGAGCATCGGAGAACAGCTGCTCAACACGTACCGCGACGCCATCGCCAGGGCGGTCGCCGCCGCGCCGAAGGTGGTGATCGGCATCGTGCTGGTCATCGCGGCGATCGTCTTCGCCTCGATCGTCGAGAGACTCCTGCGCTCCATGCTGACCCGGGTCCGCTTCGACGACGTCCTGGCCCGGGCGGGGATCGACAAGTCGCTGCAGAAGATCGGCGTGCGCCAGTCGCTGAACCTGGTCCTGCCGCGTCTGGCCTACTACCTCCTCCTGCTGCTGTTTGCCCAGACCGGCGCGGAGGGGCTCGGGCTGTTCGCCGTGGCCAACGCGATCTCCGCTTTCATGGCCTATCTTCCCAACGTCATCACCGCGTTCCTGCTCATCCTGCTCGGCAGCGCCGCGGGTCAGTTTGCCGGAGCCACGATCGCCCAGTCCGCGAAGAACGCCGGAATAGAGTACGGGGCGTCGCTCGGCAGCATGGTCTCCGCGCTGATTCTCTTCGTGGTCGGCATCATGGCGCTGGCCCAGCTGAAGATCAACACGGACATCATCCGGATCGTCACCATGTGCAGCCTCGGCGGCCTGGCGCTCGCGTTCGGACTTTCGTTCGGGCTCGGCACCCGGGACATCACCCGGAACATCATTGCCGGCTTCTACGCCCGCAAGATCTTCCAGGCCGGGGATTCCATAGAGATGCGCGGACGGAAGGGAACGCTCAAGGCGATCACCCCGACGCAGACGCTGGTGGACATCGACGGGGAGACGCTGGCGGTCAGCAATGCGGTGTACCTCGAGGACAGCGTTCTCCACAGGGCGGCGGAGGATGAGGAAGGCGACGCGTAACGCGGGCAGCGGTACGTCATCTTCTTTGCCCGGTCCCTCCTACACCGCCGGGGCGATCCCCGTCAGCGCGCAGTACGTGGCATATCCCCCGGAGAGGTTCGCGACCCGGTACCCCTTCTGCGCGAGGAATCGAACCGCGTAATACCCCCGCTGTCCCACGCCGCAGCAGAGGCGGATGACGCGGTCGCGCGGCAGTTCCTCGAAGCGCGTTCGCATCTGCGACAGGGGAAGATTCACCGCGCCCGGGATGTGACCGGCGGCATACTCCTCCGGTTCCCGCACGTCGAGGACCAGGTCCTCCGTGCGGTCGAGATCCGCCCACTCCGCCAGCGGCATGTCTCCCGCCAGCACGTTGACCGCCAGCATCCCGGCCAGGTTCACCGGGTCCTTGGCGGCGCCGTACTGGGGCGCGTAGCAGAGTTCGACCTCGGCGAGATCGTGGACCGTGCCTCCGAACTGGATCGCGGTGGCGATCACGTCGATCCGTTTCTCCACGCCTTCTTCCCCCACCGCCTGGGCGCCGAGAATGCGCCCGTCGGGAACGGTGAACAGCAGCTTGAGCCGGATGAGCCGCGCTCCGGGGTAGTAACCGGCGTGATGTCCCGGGTGCAGGTAGACCCTTTCGAACCCGGTGACCCCCGCCCGCAGCAGCCCCTTTTCCGAGGCGCCCGTGGACGCCGCGGTCATGCCGAGGATGCCGACGACAGCGGTGGCCTGCACGCCGCGGAAAGATGCCGGACGCCCGGCGATCGCCTCGGCGGCAACGCGCCCCTCGCGGTTGGCCGGGCCGGCCAGCGGGAGGACCGTTTCCTGGCCGGTCAGCAGGTCGTGCAGTTCCACAGCGTCGCCAACGGCCCAGATGGCCGGATCCGGGGTACGCATCGAGGCATCCACGATGATGCCGCCCCGCGGTCCGAGCGGGAGCCCGGCCCCGCGGGCCAGCCCCGTTTCGGGGCGGACGCCGATGGCCAGGATCACGAAGTCGGCGGGGATCCGCGCCCCGCTCTCGGTCACGACGACGAGCCCGCCCGCCGGATCCTCCTCGATCGCCGCGAGCCCGTCGCCCAGCTGCAGCGTCACGCCCCTGGCCTGGAGGTGATCGCGGAGCGGCGCCGCCATCTCCGGGTCGAGCGGCGGCATGACCTGGTCCAGCTTTTCGAGGAGCGTCACGGCGAGGTTTCGATGGAGCAGGTTTTCCACCATCTCGAGGCCGATGAACCCGCCGCCGACCACGACCGCGGTGCGGGCGTTGCGCTCGGTGATCCACGCCCGGATCCGCCGCGAGTCGGGGATGCTCCGCACCGCGAAAACGCCGGGGAGGTCCACGCCCGGCAGCGGCGGGCGGATCGGCGCGGCGCCGGGAGAGAGAACGAGGACGTCGTACGGCTCCACGCTCTCCGTTTCCGACCGGAGGTCGCGCACGGTCAGTGTCCGCGCCGACCGGTCGATGGACAGCGCTTCCGTTTCCGTGCGCACTTCGACGTTGAAGCGTTCGCGGAACAGTTCCGCGGACGCCACGAGCAGGGATTTCTCGTCGGGAATGACGTTGCCCACGTGATACGGGAGGCCGCAGTTCGCGAACGAAACGTAGGGGCCACGATCGAAGACGACGATCTCGCAGGATTCGTCGAGCCGGCGGAGACGGGCCGCGCAGGAGGCGCCGCCGGCCACGCCGCCGACGATGAGGACGCGACGGGGTTTATTCATGACCCGCGGATCCGGAATGGGGTGGTGTCCATGCCGGATTGTAGCTCCCGTGCACGGATCCTCCGAAACACATTCTGGAGATATCTGCGTTCACACCGGCAAATGTCACATTCCCTTTCCGGAACGGTCATGCCAGAATGCCGCCATGCGATTGTCCCGTGTTCTCATTCTTGCGGCCCTGGCGCTCGGCGGCTGCTCCTCATCCGGCCCGCGCGTCCTTCTCGCCACCGACGCCGGCGACATCACCGTGGAACTGGATCCGAAGCGCGCGCCGGTCAGCGCCGGCAATTTTCTGCGCTACGTGGACGAAGGCCGGTTCGCGGGCGCCACGTTCTACCGGGTGGTGCGTCCGGACAATCAGCCGCAGAGCCCGGTCAAGATCGAAGTGATCCAGGGCGGACTCGGTGATGACAAGGCGGGGCAGGCGCTGCCGGCCATCGCGCACGAGACGACGGACGCATCCGGCCTCCGTCACCGGGACGGAACGGTCTCCATGGCCCGGCGCGAACCCGGCACCGCGGCCTCGGAGTTCTTCATCTGCGTCGGCGACCAGCCGGAACTGGACTTCGGCGGAAAACGGAACCCGGACGGCCAGGGATTCGCCGCGTTCGGAAAGGTGATCTCCGGAATGGATGTGGTCCGGCGAATCCAGGCGCTCCCGGACACGTCGCAGCGGTTGACCGCGCCAGTGGCGATCCGGTCGGTCACGCGGAAGTAGACGGGCCGGCGCCGCCGGCGACCCGGTCGGTTACCCGAACGTTGACGGGCCGGCGCCGCCGGCGATCCGGTCGGTTACCCGAACGTTGCCGGACCGGGCCTATCTCCCGGCGATCTCGTCCATCCAGTTCACGATCACCGTCGTGGACGGCAGGCTGGCCGCGGTCTGCGGAGCGATCACGTAGAACGTGCCGGCGTCCTTCGTCACGACATAATGATTGCGCGGACCGAGCGGGAACAGCACGGGGCTCGCGAACAGGCGGACCGGCACGCCCGGCTCGAACGACGGTTCCAGGCGGACCGGCGCCGAAATCATGTCCTGGCTCAGGCTGAGGTAGAAGATTTCCCGGCCGTCCGCGCTCCAGACCGGATCCTCGCCCCCTTCGGTCGACACGCGCCACTTGGCGCTGCGGTCCGGAAACGTCTGGACGTAGATTTCCGGGCGCCCCGACTCGTCCGATCCGTACACCACGTAGCGGCCGTCCGGCGAAAAGTGCGCCTGGTACTCGTCGAACGGGCCGTCGAGGAACACGAACGGCTTCCGCTCCCCCTCCATCGGAAGAACCCAGATGTCCGTGCGGGAGGTGGTTCCCTGCCGCTCGTACAGGACGAACCGGCCGTCCAGCGACCAGTCGTCCGGAATGAACTCCGTGTCGGCGTCGAGGACCTTCTCCTCCCGCCCCGCTCCGGTCAGCTCCTTCGTGTGCAGTCCGCTCGATCCGGTCGCATCGGAATAGTAGAGGACCTTCCGGCCGTCCGGCGAAAAGATCGGGTAATTCTCGGTGGTGTTGGCCACGGTCAGGCGCGAGGAGATGCCGCGGGCGGGTTCGACCAGCCAGATGTCCCGGCTGCGCGTCTGGTCGTCGACGACGCGCAGGGCAATTTTCGTTTCGTCCGGCGAAATGGTCGGGAGCAGGATGTTGGCCGGAGTGGGGATCTGGGCGACTTTCCTGCCGCTCCGGTCGAACTGGACGAGAACTCCCCCCTGGGCGCGCCGCGCCGAGAAGCAGAGCGTTCCGTTCATCGAGGCGCGGAAGTCCGAAGCGCCGATGGCGCTGCTGGTGACCTGTTCGGCCACCGGAATCGGCTCGCCCGTCAACTTGAGCTTCTTCGCGTCGAACGGCTGGACCACGAGCGAGCCGCTGCGTGAATAGAGGATGTAGCCGGGGGGCACGTACTGGATCTGCGATTCGCACGGACCGATCTCGATCCGCTTGTCGGAGTCGAGATCCCCGATCATCAGCGTCTGCTTCGGGCCGATCTCGAGATAAAAGAAGTGACGTCCGTCCGGAAGGAACTCCGGCCAGCCGACCTGCGCCACCTCCCGCGTGGAATCCGCGGTCACGACCGCCGCCGGGACCCCTCCCGCCGCGGATACGCGCATGATCGGATCGGTGGAGCGGCCGTCGTAGAGGATCGTGCCGTTGGTGCTCCAGGCCCCGTCCGCGCCGGTGGGGGCATCGCAGATCACGGACACCGGGCCGCCGGTCACCGGGATCTTCTTCAGCTTGCCTCCGGCCATGAAGCCGAGGAAGCGGCTGTCCGGCGACCAGAACGGGCGCTGCGCGCCTTCCGTTCCGCCGATGGCCTGGGCGGTGAGCGCGTTCATCGGGCGGACCCAGATGAGAACCGCGCCGGTGGAGTCGGTGGCGTTGTAGGCCAGGTACTTTCCGTCCGGGGAAATGCGCGGCGCGTCCTGGAACTGCACGGAGGACGGCGGCGGAATCTCGAAACGCAGCGTGTTGACCACCGGTTCCGGCGCGTTGAAGTGCAGGAACGCCAGGAAGCCCGCGGCCAGGGTGGCCGCTGCGAACAGCCCCCATGCCGCCTTTTCCCGGCCGCCGGATGCGGACGCTCCCACCGTCGCCGGCTCCTCCTTCCCCTCCGCGATCCACTGGAGATGCAGTTTCACGTCGTGGGCGCTCTGGGTCCGGTCGTCCGGATCCTTGGCCAGGCAGTGCTGGATGACGCGATCGAGCGCCGGCGGAATGCCGACCACCGACGTGGCCAGCGGCGCCGGCTGCGACACCATGATCGACGAAATCAGCAGGGCCTGGCTCTTTCCGTCGAAGGCCCGCTTGCCGGTGGCCATTTCGTACAGCACGCAGCCAAGCGCCCAGATGTCCCCGCGGGCGTCGGTTTCCTTCCCCTCGAGCTGCTCCGGCGCCATGTACTGGAACGTTCCGACGATCGAGCCGGCCGAAGTCAGGGGCTGGGCCACCGTCGGCGACTGCGTCAGACCGGCGATCGTCACGCTGCTGCTGCTCCCCGCCCCCGATCCGGGCAGGCCGGTCACCCGGGCCAGGCCGAAGTCCATCAGCTTGGCGCCCGCCTTCGTCAGCATCACATTGCCGGGCTTCAGGTCGCGGTGAACGATGCCGGCCTTGTGCGCCCGGTCCAGCGCGTCGGCGATCTGCATGCCGAGACGGAGCAGTTCGGGCATCGGCAGCGGGCCGCGCTCGAGGCGGGCGGCCAGCGTTTCGCCGTCCACGAGTTCCATCACCAGGTAGTCGGTGTCCCCCTCGTGGCCGACGTCGAACAGCGTGCAGATGTGCGCGTGGTTCAGGCTGGAGATGGTCTTGGCCTCCCGCTCGAAGCGGGAGCGGACCTCGGGCGTGGCGGCCAGGTGCTGGGGCAGCACCTTCACGGCCACTTCACGCTCCAGGCGCGTGTCCCTGGCCCGGTAGACTTCGCCCATGCCTCCGGCGCCGAGGGGAGAAACGATTTCGTAGGGTCCGAGGCGGGTGCCCGATGCCAGCGGCATATGCTATGGCCTCTCGAAGGTCAGCGAGACGGGGGTGTCGTCAATGCGGCCGGTCCAGGAAGCGATCCGTCTGCGGTTGGCCATGAGATCTCCACGGGGATGGGACCTGCCGCTTCCCGATCGAAGCGCCGGGTCCTGAAAAGTGGCCGGGCCGGACACCGTCCAGCCCGGCCATGCAAGGAACCTGAAGCCGCGCAGTCTAGACCGGGAGCGCCGCCGCTTCAACCGCCGGCGGGCTCCGAATGCCGGGTGGACGCGCTTCGACGCAACCATCCCGGCATCGTCAGGCGGACCTCAGCGCCCTGACCACGTCGTCCGGGTCGGGCCACCCTCCGCCGACCAGCCGGGTCAGGAAGTTGCCCTCGCGGCTGGCCACGGTCTTGCCGTCGGCCACGACATCGAACTGCCCGGAGGCCCCGGGTTTGAGGACAGCGTCCATGCCGAGGTGCTTCTTGATGTGGGCCGCGAGACTCGCGGCCCTTGCCTTGTATCCTCAGGCCGTGCAGTAGAGGATCTCGATCTTCATGCAGTCTCCTTTCAGGACGTGTGCGATTCCATCGTCGAGGCTCGGCGGGCCAGCCAGCAGCGCCCGAGGACGAGGAGGATCCCCGCCAGGCTCGCGAAAACGACGAGCGTCGCCACCGGAATCGAGAGTGACGACCACGCCAGCATGTTCGCGATGCCCAGAAGCACGAACGTCCACCCCGCAAAGCGGTGCAGGGACTGGCTCCGCGACGGTTCGCACTTCATCTCCGACAAGGGAGCGATGCGCTTCGGGATCGAGTTGCCGGTCAGGAGCAGCATCACCCCCAGCGCAAAGCCGGAGACACGCTTGATCATCGACCCTTCGACCAGGCCGAGGTTCTGAAGCACGGCCAGGGCGATGGCTGCGACGAGCACCAGTCCTGCTTTGATCACATCTCCGGAAAACGGACTCGCATTATTTTCCCCGCTCATGTTTTCTCCTTTGCAGTTTCGGCGCCTTCGTCCGCCGCCCGCCCGAGTCCCAGCGTCTGGGAAAAACTCAGCAGCGCATCCTCGAGCACCGACATCTTCAGCCGGTAGGTGATGACGCGCCCGACCTTTTCCGCCTCGACGAGTCCGGCTTCACGCAGTACCGCAAAGTGCGCGGACATGGTCGGTTTCGAAACGGCAAAGTGATCGGCGAGTTCGCCGGCCGACATGGGGCGGGTCCGCAGAAGCTGCAGAACCCGGCGCCGGGTCGGATCGGCGAGGGCCTTGAAGACAAGATTCATGGATCTAAATTTAGCTAAATATCTAAATATAATCAATCGAATTGTCCAGGTAGCTGTAAACGCCTTTTATTCAATCGTTTACCAGGGGTCTGAACAATCCGTGAAGAAATGGCACCGCGTACACCGGCTCTTGCAGCCCCGGTCGACGAGCGGCGCTCCACAGTTCGGACAGACGAGCCGGAAGTCGCAGGAGGACGCCTGCCCGGATGAGGCGATGGCCTCCGGTTTTGCCGCCACCTCACGGACGTCGGGGCTTCTACCGCGGCCGGACGTTTCCATCCTCTTTCCCGTATCTTCGGCGGGGCCCGACCGCGGCCGCGGGGCGTCCCTTCTCACTTCCGCTCCAGTTCGCCGCGCCAGTTCAGAAGCACCGTCATTTCCGGGGGGAGATCGTGGTTCTCGTCGACGATAGAGGCCAGGAACCTCTGCAGATCCGCGGTCGGCGCACCGTCGACGGCCTGGAACAGGTTGAACGTGGAGACCGGCCGGCCCGCCGAGAACCCGCCGTCCGTCTGCACGGAGACGAACGTGGCGCGACCGACTCCGTCCCGGTAACCGATCTCGCGGCCGTCGGCGCTCCATCGCGGACCGTTTCCGCCACCGTTCGAGATCCTGTACTTGCGACCCGGCTCCGGAAAGGACTGCACATAGAGCTCCATGGCGCCGGACTCTGTGGACCCGTAGCAGACCCAGCGGCCGTCGGGAGAAAAGCAGGCGCCCAGCTCCACGAAAGGCGTCTGGATGTAAGGCATCTGCGACCTGTTGTCCCCATCGAGAGGGATCGTCCAGAGATCCCAGTTCGTCTTCTCGCTGAGCTGCCGGAACAGCAGGGTGCGATTGTCGGGAGTGATGGCCGCGGCATAGGTCAGGCTCGACCGCTCCGTCGGAATCTTCTCTTCGGGAGACGCCCCGTTCACCGCCTTCACGTACATGTCCCAGGTGCCGTTGCGGTCCGAACTGAACACGATGCGCGTTCCGTCCGGCGACCACACCGGTCCCTCGATCCGTCCCGGCCCGTACGTGAACCGTGTCGTCGTCCCGCTGGCCAGTTCCACGATCCAGAGGTCGGACTCACGCGCCGACTCTTTCCTGCTGACTACGGCGCGCTCCCCATCCGGCGACAGCGCGACGTTGTTGTAGTGCCCGGAAGGAGCCGGCACGATGCCCGTCTTCGCGCCGGAGCGGTCGAGCCACGCAAGCTCCGTCGGCGGAAGCATGTTTCGGAAGTACGTCACCACATTCCCGGAGGCCTTGATGCTCGGCGAGCCCATCCAGTCCGAGGGACCCGGTTCGTCACCCAGGGATACCGGCTCACCGATGAGCTTCCGCTTTCCGGCATCGAAACGCTGGGCCACGAGTCGGCTGTTCCGGGAATACAGCAGATAGCCGGGCTCGACGTAGACCGGAACCCCCTCGGCCACCATCAACGAGTCGCGATCGGGCCCCCGGGTGCTGGCGACATGGATCGTGTACTGTCCGCGATCGGGAGGGAGCGCGGCAAAGAGGAAGTGGGTGCCGTCCGGCAGGAAGTGCGGAAACCGGTGCCCGGTTTCACCTGTGGACGCGTCGAGTGCGGTCAGAGGTTCCGGCGTTCCCCCGTTCGCGGATACCTTGAACAGGGGACCTTCGCCCGCGGGGGCCAGCACGATCGTCCCGTCCGGACTCCATGCGGCACCCCGCCCACTGCCGTTGACCGTGCAGATATCCTCCGGCGTACCCCCATCGAGATTGACCTTTTTGAGCCGGTCATCCGTGAAGAAGGCGATCCGATCGCCGGCCGGCGACCAGAAGCACACGGAAACGCCGTCCGTTCCGGCGATCCTGCGCGAGGCCAGGGACCCGACCGGCCGAACGAAAATGTACGTTTCACCGGAAGAGTCCGCCGCCACGAACGCGATCCGGGTTCCGTCCGGCGACACGTCCACGCCGACGGGATTGGGCAGCATGTAGATGCCCGGCGGCGATGTGAGCGACAAACGGAGGGTCGGCTCCGCTTCCGGCTTCGTCATCCAGTGGAAGAGGGCCAGTCCAAGGGTCGAGGCGGCAAGGAAGAGCGCCAGGAACAGAAGCGGCCGTGCCGACCGTGGCGCCGGCGCAGCTGTCGGTGCCGCCGCCGGGGCCTTCCCCGACAGGAGTTCCTCGATGTCCAGGCGGGCGTCGCCGATGTCCCGCATCCGTTTCTTCGCGTCCTTCTCGAGACAGCGCTCGAGGAGATGGCGCAGGGCGGGCGGCGTGGCGGACGGCAGGGCGTCCCACGGAGGCGTGCCCTGGAGGATCAGCGCCACCATGTCCGAAACCGTGTCGCCGGCGAATGCCTGGCGCCCGGTGAGACATTCGAAGAGCACGCAACCGAACGACCAGATGTCGGTGCGCCGATCCACCACCCGGCCGCGCGCCTGCTCCGGGCTCATGTACGCCGCGGTGCCGAGGATCACGCCGGCCACCGTGCCGGCATGCGTCATCGTCGGCGAGTGCGACAGGTTCGATCCGGAAGCCGCCTCCGGCCCGCCGCCGGCCCGGGCCAGGCCGAAGTCGAGAATTTTCACGTCGCCGGACGGCGTGAGCTTGATGTTGCCGGGTTTCAGGTCGCGGTGGATGATGCCGGCTTCGTGGGCGGCCTCGAGCCCCGCAGCGATCTGCCGCGCGATCTCCAGCGCATCCGTCGTATCCAGCGGGCCCCGCGCGATCCTCTCGGCGAGCGTGTCCCCTTCCACGTACTCGAGCGCCAGGAACCGCCGGCCGTCCGCCTCTTCCAGGCCGTAGATCCCGGCCACGTTGGTGTGGTTGAGCGCCGCGACCATCCGGGCCTCGCGTTCGAAACGCGCCAGCCGTTCCGGGTCGGCGGCAAATTCCGGGGGGAGAACCTTGATGGCCACGGAGCGTTCGAGCCGGGTATCGCGACCGAGGTACACGATCCCCATGCCGCCGCGGCCGATCTCGCGCTCGATGGGATAGGGTCCGATCCTGGCGGGGTGGCCGTCGGTTGGGGTCATCGCCGGAGAGTACGGGGTGGCGATGAATGAATCAACAACCTGACGGATCACGGAAGAGCGCAACCGCCTGCGGGGGCGGGGTGAGGACAGAATCTTGATGCGTGACTATTCGCGTGACAATCAACCCTCCGCTGTAGGATGATGCAAACTCTTCACACAGCGGACCGACGTGGTGGAGGACCATTGGACTCGAAGGCGAAAAGAAACAGGATTCTCTCAGCGCTCGAAGCCAGACTCGACGCTCTCCCGCTGCTCCCCCAGGTCGTGGCCCGGATCATTTCACTGGATCCGGCGAGCAAGGGTTATGTGGACGATGTCGAAAGCCTTCTGATGAGGGATCCCCCCCTCGCGTTCCGCCTGATTTCACTCGCCAACCGGAATCGCGGCGACAGGACGCCTACTCTGACACTGCGCGAAGCTCTTGTTCAACTTGGCGCACAGACGCTCGCCGAGACCATAACGACCCTGGCCACCATGAACGTCTTCCTGCCGTCGACGCAGGCCAAACGTAACCTCTGGTTGCACTCCATCCAGGTGGCCTGCGCCGCCCGGCGCATTGCGGAAATGCAGGAGGAACTGCGCATCAAGCCGGCCGAGGCCTACCTTGCCGGGCTGCTGCATGACATCGGCCGCTTTGTCCTGTACGACCAGTCTCCGGAGGACCTGGGTGCCGTTGATGAAACGGGCTGGGCCAGTGGACAGGACATCCTGGAAGCTGAAGTTACGATTTGCGGACTTGATCATGCGGAACTCGGATGGGAAGCCTGCCGGAAGTGGAAGCTTCCCGAAAAGGTAAGCGTTCTTATCCGCGACCATCATGCTCTTGAAGAGGGTGATGATCGCGTCATTCCGCCGGAAGTGACCCGTCTCCTTCAACTGATCCAGGTTTCCGATGTTGTCAGTTTTGCCCTGATGATCGCCAAGAGAGGATCCTATCCCGAAGTCGCCGGCAAGCTCGATGCATTCCTGAGAATCCCGGGCCTGAAGAAAGCACCGATCCGGGCCAGGGATCTGGAACCGGAGTTGAAACACATCGACACGGACAGCAGAGTCATGGCTCAGTCCATCCTCCTAGCCATGGACTGATCGTCGCTTCCCGGCCTCAGCGCAGCCGGAGAAGCCGGACAACCCGGTCCGGCCCGGCGCCGCGGAGAACCGCGTAGTACAGACCGGATGGTGCCGGTTCCCCCGCGGCATCCCGCCCCTCCCAGCGGACTCGATGGCTTCCGGCTCCGCGATCCTCTCCGGGAACGCGATGAACGATGCGCCCCCGCACATCCAGAATCAGGACGCTCGTCCGGGCGGAGCCGGACTGCCGCCACTCGATGTCCACCGAGGAGAAGAACGGATTCGGGTACGCCGCCAGGATCCGTCCCGCCGGCGGCTGGGGAGCCCCGGATGTCGACTGATCGAAGAAGAACGGCCCGATGTCCGCGGTCGTGCCGTCCGGATCCGGCGCGGACAGCGGATCGCCGGCGTCGATGGCCGGGCTCCCCGGCATCAGCGACCAGTCGAAGCCGTCCGGGTCCGTGAACAGCGGATCGCCGTCCACGTTTCCGTAGATTCCGTCGTTCGGATCGAGATCGTTCGCCTGCGCCGCGGTCACGTCGACGAACGGGCTGGCGGGCACGACGAGCGGGGCGATGGCGTTTCCGAAGAACAGGTTGTGGGCGACGACCGTGCCCGCATCACCGAACGCGCAGATGCCGCGACCACGCACGCCCGGCGTTCCGTTCTCGTAGAGGATGTTGTTGCGAACCGTCGGCGCGCCGCCCGGCTGGATGAAGATCCCGTTGCTGACGCCCCGGCCGACGAGATTGTGCTCCACGAGCCCGTTCCCGCCGCGCAGGTCGATGCCGTGCGGGTCGTTCGCATCGTTGTGGTCCCAGTCCTCGCTGTCCCAGATCACGTTGTGATGTATCCAGGGCGCCGCGCCGCCGGTCACGTGGATGCCGGAGCCGTGGCGGAATGCGGAGTTGGCCAGGATGAGGCAGTGATCCACCTCCGGGGTTCCGGCCGCGATGAGAACACCCGCCCCGTCGACGGCGCGCCCGCCGGTCAGCGTGAAGCCCGAGACGTGACCCCCGGGCCCGCCGGTCACCGCGATCACCGAGGCCGTGGCCCCGGCGTCCAGCACGGAAAGCCCGGGACCGGCGCCGAGCAGATGGATCGCGGCGGACAGGGACAGCGGAAACGCTTCCCCGTTCGCGCTCCCGGAGTAGGTTCCCGCGGCCACCCGCACCGTGTCTCCGGGGGTCGCCGCGGCGATGGCATCGGTGATGCGCGCGAAGGAGGACGGAACGTGATGGGTTGCGGCCCGGGCGGACAGGGCCGGGGCGGCCAGGATGAACAGTGCCGGAAACAGGATCGTGAACTGCCGCTTCATGAATTCGGGACCTCCTCGGGGGGCCGGTCTACGCGATTGTCGCAGAAAGTGTGACGGAACCTTCCCGGGACGTGCGACAGTCCGGCAACCGAAGGCCGGTTCGGGCAAGGCAACCGCATTGCCTCGCCTCAACGACCCAAAACAAAGCCGGCCCACCTTTCGATGGGCCGGCTTCTTTACGCTAATGTGATGGTGTCGAGTGGACTAGCCGAGCTTGACCACCTTGTCGGCCGCAGGACCCTTCTGGCCCTGGACGATTTCGAACTCTACGCGCTCGCCTTCCGCCAGGGACTTGAAGCCCGGGGCGTCGATGGCCGAGTGATGCACGAAGACATCCTTCTCGCCATTCTCGGGGGTGATGAAGCCGAAGCCCTTCGAATCGTTGAACCACTTGACTGTTCCAGAAATACGCATTTTCCACACTTCCTTCGGAATTGTATCCGTGGCCGGGACCATGCCTCGTCCGCCGGATACGATGTTCGTGATCAATGCCCTCACGATGGGCTGGAATTCCGACAGGAACGGCACCCGCCGCCACTGTCGCGCGATCTCGACGACACAAAAAAGAGACTGGCGCTGACGCCAGCCCCTGCAGTGGTCGCCTGAATCCACGTGGGATCGTCTCCACGGAATCGCTGTTGCTAGACTAGCATCCGGTAAACATGAAATGCAACGTCTCATTTCATATTCGAACGATTCCGGTCGACGAACTCTTTAACACATTATATTCAAAAAGGTTAACGAGACTTCCCGGCGCGTTGAAAGCGCCGAAACCGCCTACCGGACAACCAGCTTGCGGACCGCGTGACCGCCGCCGGCCT
>CAZQVN010000066.1:0-19981 GCA_964596775.1 uncultured bacterium | reverse complement strand
CGGAGGGGATGCGGATCAATTCCTTGAGATCGTCCACGAATTTCGAGCGGTTCTGATCGATATAGGTGATGGCCGGTGACATGTGTTGTTTTATCCCCCCGCGGCGTTCAGGCGCCGATGTGTTCGCGCAACCTCCCGAGCCTGCGCTCGTTAGGACGGGTCAAAGGCAGAGGCCAAGAGTACAGCCGTGAAACGTGGCCCGCAAGCCGGAACGGGACCATGCTCATGGGAGATCCTGTTCCGCTCAATGATCTCCACAAAAAAATCGCCCCCCGGTCTGAACCGGCGGGCGATTTCGTCAGTTTCTCGATCAACTGATCAGTACATGTCCTTCTCCGGCTTGAACGGCCCGGGACCCGGAGGGGTCGGCACGCCCGGCGGCAGCAGCCCGCTCGGCACGCGCTGCGGCACCCGGGTCAGGTCGAGGCCCAGCGGGCCGTTCTGGACCGGGGCGGTCGTGGTCTTCATGAACGCCACGATAGCGTCCATCTCCGCGTCGGTCAGGTTCAGCGGAACGATCGACGGGTCGCGGACGACGCCGGCCTCGGTCAGCGTGGCCGTGGAAATGTCGTCCGGCCCGAGGCCGCCGCGGTTGTAGAACTCCACGGTCTCGCGCAGCGTGCCGGCGCTGCCGCTGTGGAAGTACGGTCCGGTCAGCTCCACGTTCCGGACCGTCAGGGTGCGGAACGCGAACTTCTGGTTTGCGAACGCCACCGGGTCGGCGTGGAACCGTCCCCAGTCGCCGCCGAAACCGTTCTTTCCGACGAATCCCGGCAGGACGCGCTCATAGGCATCGCCCACGCCCTGGATCCGGAACGTGAAGTCGGACAGCATCGGCCCGGAATGGCAGTCGCCGCACTTCCCCTTCGTGAAGAAGAGTTCGAACCCCTTCTTTTCCACGTCGTTGAACACGTTTCGATCCCCCGAAACGAACCGATCGTAGCGGGAGTCCGGTGTGACGAGTTCCCGCTCGAACGCGGCGATGGCGCGGGTCACATGATCGATCGTGATGTCGGAAGCCTGCAGAACCTCGGTGGGAAACGCCTGCTTGAACCGGGTCACGTACGCGGGGATGTTCCGGACGCGCCGCGCCACGCTGTCCTGGATGGCCGCCTTTGTCAGCGCCGCCCCGAGCAGGGGCAGGTTGTAGGCATCCCCCGCCATTTCATCGCGCGACGTGATCGGAAGGGCGGCCTGCTCCTCGAGCCCCTTGGTGACCCGGCCGTCCATGAACTGGAAGTTCTCGGCCACCGGGAGGCCCGACAGCTTGCCGTTCAGCGCGGCGTTCAGGATCGTCGGCGTATTCCGCGGCTCCGCGCCGACCGGAGTGTTCGAGATGATGCTCCGCCCCGGAACGACGCGCTGCGGGCCGAGATCCATGTCGTTCAGGT
Organism: uncultured bacterium; assembly: GCA_964596775.1. Lineage (GTDB taxonomy): Bacteria > Eisenbacteria > RBG-16-71-46 > JABDJR01 > JAWXBZ01 > CAZQVN01. Next base: position 18,590 of record CAZQVN010000066.1, on the reverse strand, counting down.
GAGCCCCGGACACGCCGGCGCCGAGCTGCCGGCCGTCGGCAAACGCCAGGGTCGGGTGGTGACAGGTGGCGCAGGCCACGTCGTTGGCGCGGAATCGATACGGGTCCTTGCCCGCGGCGCTCTTGACCCACGGGGCGGACTCGCCGCCGAGAATCGGGTCGAAGAACAGGAGTTGTCCGAGGGCCACCCGCTCCGCCTGGAAGCGGTTGGTGGCCGGAAAGGGTACGGCCGGAATTGCGGACAGTCCGAACTGATCGATCAGGGGCTGATAGGGGTCGTTCACGACCGGGGTCACGGTGTCTTCATCACCGCACCCGGCAACCAGCCCGATCAATCCGATCAGAAGAAGACCCGTGATGCCGTTTCGACGGTTCATGCTTCCTCCAGATTGGGTTCGCCGGGGGCCCGTGGAGAACCGAACCCGGCAGCGTCTTAGCGGACCGAAAGTCTACCAAGTTTGACAGCGGGAGTCCCGTTTTCTATTGTCCCGGAATGAAAAGCGGGTTCCGCCTCCCATGGCTTTCTCTTTTGATTCCGGCCGGTTATCTCCCTGGTTACTTCTTCGGCAGCCGGCCGGGGCTTCTCGAGACGATAGCCATTCTGGTAGCGACGGCGGTCGCCTTCGCCCTCACCGACCGGCTTGGCCGGATGCAGGAGGGGCCGCGGGCGGCCCCCCCGCCCCAGCCGAAAAATGCCCCGCCGACCTCCGGCCTCGGCGCCTTCAATCCGTTTTCCGCCGGCCCGGGCGGGCCTGAACCCCAAAGACCACGGGCCAGGGCCGCGGACCCGGCTCCCGTGGCCCCGCCGGCCCGCCGGGGGCTGCCGGGCTGGGTTTTGGCCATCGGCTGGCCTCTCGCGCTCACCGCAGGCGCGCTGCTCTTCGCCTCGCTGATCGCCGGGGCGTCGCTGGACCGCGTGGCGGCACTGGGACGGAAGGAGGCGTGGTCCGTCGGCATTTTCCAGCAGGCTCTCTGGTGGACGGGTCACGGCGTGCCGCTCGGCGTTACCTACGCCACCACCGACGGAAGCCTGCACCGCCAGTTCGCCATTCACTTTTCTCCGCTGCTGGCGCTGCTCCAGCCCCTCTATGAACGCGCCCCGTCGGCGTCCACGCTGCTCTGGGCCCAGGCGCTGGCGCTGGGACTCGCCGCCCTGCCGCTCTACGCGGCGGCGCGCACCCGTACGGACCGCATGGGAGCGGGACTGCTGAGCGTGGCCTGGCTGCTCCACCCGACGATCGTCGGCAGCCCGCTGACCGGTTTTCACGATCTCGCGTTCATGCCGTTCTTCGCGTTCACGGCGCTGTGGGCCCTCCTGAGGAGACGCCCGCTGTTCTTCCTGATCGCGATCCTGGCGCTGATGGCCCTGCGGGAGGACCTGGCGTTCTTCGTGATCCTCTTCTCGATTCCGGCCTGGTGGGTCGGCAATCGCCGGGGATACGCGTTCGCCGCGCTCCTCTTCGGCGGTTTCTGGTTTCTGGCGGCGATCACCTGGATCATGCCCCACTTCCGGACCCCGGAGCTTCTGGCCAGTCCGCAGATCTTCTTCAACCAGTATCTCGGGTCCTGGGGCTCCACGCCCGCCGCGGTGATCGCGCACGTTCTGGCCCATCCCATGGACCTCGTGCACCGGGTGGTGAACCGGGACACGGCGCTCTACCTGCTGGCGCTCACGCGACCGGTCGGCTTGCTGGTCCCCCTGCCCGATCCGATGTGGATCTCCGGGCTCCAGAACTTCGGGCTCAACATCGTCGGCGAGGGGAACGTGCTCAAGTCGCCGCTGGCCCGCTATTCGATTCCGGCGGTCACCGCGCTGTTCATGGCCCTTCCCGGAGCGCTCGCTTTCTGGGGGCGGCGGTTCGGCGCGCCGGAACGCCTCGTCGGTCCGGCCGGTCCCCGGGGGTCGATCGAGGAGCGGGGCGCGGCGGTCCGCGCGGAAGCCCGTCTCGGCGATCTCTGGAACGCGCGGGATCGTGAAAAGGGCTCCGGACCGCGGTTCATCGACGGCCAGGCCGGCGCGCCCGTGGCGGCCATCGTCGTCGTTGCCGCGCTCCTCTCGTTGTCCGTGATGCGGATCGACCGGCAGTTCACGACCACTCCACGGAGCGATCTGGCCGCCCAGATGCAGGTGCTGGCCGCGGTCCCGGACACGGTGTCGGTGCTGGCGCCGGACTACGCGTTTGCCCGGCTCGCCAACCGCGCCCGGTATGCCTGCATCGGGAGCCTCGAGGAGCGAGCTCTGGAACCCGCTGTCCTGGAACGCTTTGACGCGGTACTGGTGGATCTGGCCCCGGAATCCTTCGAAGCCGCCCGCTATCCGGAACTGCTGCCGAAGCTGTACGAGCATCTCCGGACAAGCCGCGACTACCGCGAAACCGCCTCCGCGAACAACATTCATCTCTTCGTGCACACCCGGGTTCTTTCCGCTTTGCCCGAGGGCTCCACCGGCCGATAAAGCCGGTATGGGAACACCGCTCGAACACATCCTTGAGGAACTCGGCGATGTGCCCCCGATGCCGGCCGTCGCGCAGCGCGTCATGGCACTGACGAACAGCGAGCACACGAGCGCCCAGGAGCTGTCCCGCGTCGTTTCCACGGACCAGGGGCTCGCCGCTCGACTCCTGAAGATGGCCAACTCATCCCTGTACGGCGGCATCAAGGGCGTGGAAACCGTCAACCAGGCGGTGGTCCGGCTCGGATTCCAGACCACCGAACGGATCGTCATCCAGGCGTCGGTCAAGGAACTCTTCCGTCCCGTCGACGAACTCGACACCTGGCTCTGGGAACACTCCGTCCAGACCGCCATCGCATCGCATGTCGTGGCCCGGGCCACCCGAACCACCATGGCCGACGAGGCGCTGACCGCGGGCCTGCTGCACGACATCGGAAAGACGGTGATGAAGCTCCGGCACCCGGCGCGCTACCGCGTGACCGCGGAGGAAGGGCGCACGACGGGCCGCTGGGCGCAGCCGGAATGGGACACGTACGGGTACGACCACACCGAGGTCGGCGCCCTCGTCCTGGCCCACTGGAATCTCTCCCGCCGCCTGGCGCTCGTGGCGCAGTACCATCACGCCACCGAGTTTCTCGACACCTCGGACGTGGGGCGGGCCCGGCGCGAAGTGGCCGGTCTCGACACGGGGGCGGCGCGGCTTCTCGCCGTCGTGCACCTCGCCGACGACCTGACGCACCGGCTGTCCGGAGCGCCGTGGACGGAAAAGGACCTGCTGCCGCCCCACGAAACGCGGGCGGCCCGTTTCCTCGGGCTCCAGGCGGACCAGGTGGACGGACTGGTCGCGGCGATCGTCGAAAACCAGGCGAGCGAAGCCCCCAGCTTCGCCTAGATCAACGGCGGCGCGTCACCCCGGCGCCGGCGCGCTTCTTCAACCACGGCGGCAGCTCCGACTTCGGCGCGCTCGATCCTCACCGGCGTATCGCGTACAGGTCCAGGAAATTGCGGCCCACCGGAAAAGTCCGGAGGCGCATCGCGTCCCGGGCGTCGGGCGACCCGGCGAGGACCTCCTCGCTGCTGCCCCGCTGCAGGAGCAGGTGGGTCACCCCCAGATCCGCCGGAGCCGACTCGTCGTTCATCCCCGGCCAGATCACGAGCCCCCGGTGACCGCTGTCGAGGGCCATCAGCGGAGCCCATGAGCCGGCCACGACCGACCCTCCGGGAAGCGACCGGAGCTCCGCGCCCACCGTGAGGAGTTCGCGGGGGGCGTCAAGGAAGCGGGCGGCGATGACGGCATCGCGACCGAGGATCGCCAGGGACAGCACGGCAAACACCGCCAGCGTGACCGCCGGCGAAATGCGCAGGGTGAAGCGGCGCCACTTGAGCCAGAGGCGGAAGACGAGAACGATGACGGGCACGGTCACCAGGACCACGATGAGCAGTTCGTAACGGAAGATGTGGTCGAAAAACCACTCGGGGATCGCATCGGCGCGGGCCAGGACGGTCACATGGACGAGACTCTGCACCGCCGTCCACACGACCAGCGTGATCAGGCCGAGCACGACCATGATGTCGAGATCGGGCTTGCGGACCTCGCGGACCGGCAGCAGGCGCGCCAGGGCCTCCGCCGCCGCAAAACAGATCGGCGGAGCCAGCAGCACGAGCGCCGCGAGTGGCCTGTCGAAGCGCATCGCCATGAACAGCGGCCCCGTAAGGAGCCAGGCGAAGAACCAGACCCGGGTTTCGGAGAGGGGCCGGTGGCGGGCGATCGGCGCGAACAGGGATCGCGCGAAGACGAGCACGTAGACGAGCGCCAGGATGATGACCAGCGGCATCCAGTAGACGAGACGACCGAAAATGAACGGCGCCATGAACAGGTTGATCAACACGTTCCCCGGCCGGAGCGACCCCAAAGGCGTGTTGACCATCCGGGGGATGTCCTCGCGGAGGGGCCACACGAAGAACAGGGCCCACGCGACGAGCGCCAGGCCGGCTCCCAGCCAGAACAGCCGGACCCGGTTCCGGGTGCGCCGCGACCAGGGCATCTTCCAGGCCTGCATCCGGACCATCAGCAGGGACAGGCATGCCGTCCCCAGGAAGAAGAGGGTGTGGGGCGCGTTTTCCATGACGGACGCCGCCGTCAGGCAGGCTCCCGCGATCGGCGCGATCCAGGTCCGCCGCTCGGTGAGTCGCCAGAGGCCGATCGTCGCCATCATCAGGAAGATTCCGAGCGGGGCGGGCCCGGCCGTGCGGCTCAGGGCCAGGAAGACGGGATTGAATCCCAGGAAGGCCAGGGACAGAAGGGCCACCAGCGGACCGGATGCGTCCCGCGCCAGGAGGGCGAACAGGAGAAGAGCCGCCGAGGCGATCACGGCCGTGAGCCGGCGGGAGGCGAGAAGTCCGGTTCCCTCCAGACGGAACATGGCGGCCTGCGCCGCGGAACTCAGCGGATGGAGGATGCGGCTGTTCCAGTCGTCGAGCTTCCAGGAACCTTCGACGACCCGGTTGCGGGCATTGTGCGCGTACAGCCCTTCATTCGGGCCGGGACCGCCCGACATGAAAGGATGAGGATCGAGTTCGAGATGCAGCAGCCTGAGCCCCGTGGCCAAGCCCAGAAAAAGCGCAATCAAGAGCCACCCGCGCGCACCAAGGAGCATGGGACGCAGAATAGCAACGCGGAGCCCGGTGTTCAAATGACTCCGGATCACGTTGAGCATTCTCCCCGGTCGGTGTTAGGATCTTCGCAGGTCCCTGAGATCTCCCGTCCCCGAGATTCCGGAGGGTGCACGCATGACCGGTGGGAATTCGACAAGGACAACGTGGGTGTTTCTCGCAGCACTGCTGGCCGGTTGCGCCGCGAGCTCGGGAAAGCCGGGCGATGACGCCCGGACGATGTACGTCACGCAGCATCCGGAAATCGAGCCGCGGTTTGCCCGGGCCGTTCTGGATGGAAATGTTCTCGTGGGCATGAACCGCGACATGGTCAAGACGTCGTGGGGAGAACCCACCCGGATCGAGAAGCTGCCGATCGGAAACGAGAAGGGCGAGGAACGCTGGACTTTCGGGAACTATCTCGTCAACAACGCGGTTACGCACCTGTATTTCCGGAACAATGAGGTCGTGCTGTATGAGTTTGTGGACACCAAGAACAATTCGACTCAGTCGGTCAACGACCCCAACGAGAGGCTCAGGCTCCTGCCGCCCACGCCCTCGGACACCGGCACAGGCGCCAAGGGATCTCCTTGAGCGCGCCCCGTTGATCCGCTTTCTCCTCGCGCTGGCCCTGCTTCTCGTGCCTCCCGCGGCCTGGGCCGGTCCGAACCCGAACGCGAAGATCATTCTTCACGCGGTGCCGCAGTCCAATCGCAACACCTGCACCCGGGGCCGCGTTGCCCTGCCGGACAGCATCGTCACCGAGGCCGGACTCTACCCGCTCAAGTACACGGTGTACGCGCTCGTGGCGGACGGCACGCCCGGTGCGGGTGTCGTGGGGTGCCAGTTCGGAATTGCCTTCAACGACACGCTGAAGAAAGGGGTCGACGTCCTCGACTGGCAGGAGTGCTCGCTGCTCAACTGGCCGTCGGTCGGCTGGCCGGATGAATCGGGCACCGGAAACATGCTCACGTGGAACCAGTCCACCGACTGCGACACGTCCGGATTCCGGGTGGCCGGCTACTTCTACGTCACGGCGTACTCGCCCGACCGCCTCTCGATCATCCCCCGCCCCGCCGACGGCGTAGCCGCCGTCAGCAGCTGCGGCGTCGAACCCGGAAGCAAGAACGCCGATGTCGTCGACATCATCCTCCCGGAAAACCTCGGGTTCATCGACTTCGGAGGCGGACCGGGTTACAACCCGTGGGACCCGAAGCAGAACCTGCTGAACATCGGCAGGCCCGACTTTTCTCCCCGGCGCGGATCCCGGGGCAAGTAACCGAAACCATGGAAACCGCAATCGCGGCACGCCAGCTTGCCCTCTTCGGCGGTCTCATTTTCGCCACCGCGGCCGCCGGCGGCCTCATGCCGATCCTCCGCCCCGAAACGCGGCGCAACGACGGGTTCATCTTTTCCTTCGGCTCGGGAATTCTCCTCGGCACGGCATTCCTGCACATGCTTCCCGAAGCGGGCGAGCTGCTCGGCGAATCGATCGGCTTTTCGGTGCTCGCCGGCTTCCTGATGCTCCTGATCGTGGAAAAGTTCGTGATGGTCCATCCCTGCGAGGAAATGGGCTGCGACTTCCATCACCTGGGGCTGTCCGCCTACATCGGGATCTCCCTGCACAGCCTGGTGGACGGCCTGGCCCTGGGTGCCTCCCTGTCCGACGCCCGGCTGTCGCTCGTGGTGTTCCTGGCGATCCTCGTGCACAAGATCCCGTACGCCTTCTCGCTGGGCAGCCTGCTCAGCCTGGGGAATCATTCCAGAAAGCGCCTCGTCGGGATGATCCTCTGCTTTGCGCTTCTCACTCCCCTCGGCGCGGTCTTCACGTTCCTGGCCTCGAAGGGACTCCCGGACACGGTGCTCGGCGCCGCCCTCGGTTTTTCCGCCGGCAACTTCCTGTTCATCGCCACGTCCGATCTTCTGCCGCAGCTGAAACTTCACGACAGGAAGGCGCGCGTCCAGCTCGTCTACCTGATCGGCGGACTCATGCTCACCTGGGCCGGGCGGATCCTCGAAGGCTGAGAAACGCCATCAGCACGACGAGCACGGAACTCAACGCCACCAGGATGCTCGGTGCCGCGGGCATGTCGAACCGGACCGAACCCCACAGACCGGCGCAGCTTGCCACCAGCGCGAACGTCCAGCCGACGAGAAGCGCCCCGCGCGGCGTGCGCGAGGCCAGAAGCCCGGCCACGGCCGGGATCACCAGCAGCCCGAAGACGAGCAGGACCCCCGCGATCTGCACCGACGACGTGACGACCAGGCCGAAGAGCGCGTAGAAGAAGAAATCCCAGGCGAACAGGTTCCGCCCGCGGCCGCGCGCCGCCTCGGCATCGTCGGTGATCTCGAAGAACGGCCGGCGGGCCAGGAAATGCACCACCCCCACCACTGCGTACAGCACGCACACATGGACCAGGTGCGACGGGTTCACGGTGAAGAGACTGCCGACCAGCGTTTCCCTGAGATGCTCGGGCCCCGACGGCGTCTTTTCGAGGACGAGAAAGACCGCGGCCTGCGCGGTGGCGAACACGATTCCGATGAACGCCTCGAGGGGCACGTTTCGATCCTGGTTGCGGAGCCAGGCGAAACTGGCCGCGCCGATCAGCGTCATTCCGAAGGGGAGCAGGTAGGACGCCACCGGATTCTCGTGCAGGTGCAGGACGACGGCGAGGGCGAGACCGAGTCCGGCCATCTGGGCCAGCGCCAGGTCCACGAAGATCACCCCGCGGCGCACGACGTGATACCCCATGTAGGCGTGGATCCCGGCCAGGACCAGGATGGCCAGGAGAGCCGTGCGGAAAAAGGGCAGGCTGATCGCCTCCATCAGTGCCGGCCGCCCGGTTCCGCGGCAGTGGAAACGGAGAGCCCCTTGAGCGCCGCCAGCACGTCGTCGAAGTGGCGCAGGTAACTCCCGGCCGCCGGTTCGTCGCAGGAGGCGGACACGGTCGCGATCCCGATTCCCGTTTCACGATTCAGGAACCGGGCGGCGTCCCCGGAAAAATAGGGCTCCTGGATGAGGACGACCGCGCCGCGGGTCCCGATCAGATCGAGCAGTTCCTGGAGATGCTTCCCCGTCGGCGGAATCCCCGGAACCGGCTCCACCGTGGACAGGACCTCGAGACCGAACGCGTCCGCAAAGTAGCTCCAGGATCTGTGGTACGTGATGATGTTGCGGTTCGGCAGCTGCTTCACGACCTGCTTGCCGCGCTGTACCGCGGCCCGGGCGGACTCGGCGAAACCGACGGCCCGGGCCGCGTACTCCGCGGCATGGGCCGGATCGGCGGCGGACAGGGCCGCCGCGATCGTTTCCGCCACCACCGCGCCGTTCCCGGGATCCAGCCAGTAGTGCGGATTTCCGGCCGGATGGATGTCCCCCATCGAGGCGTCCACCTTCCCCTCCGGCTTCTCCAGAACGTGCACGCCCCGCGAGCAGTCGACGACCGTGATCCCTCCGTTGTGGGACCCGTCGATGATCGCGTCCGCCCACGGGTCGAGGCCCATGCCGACCTTGAGGTACAGCCTGGCGCGCGACACGCGCACCATGTAGGACGGAAGCACTTCGACCCGATGGGGATCGGAGGACGGCCTGCAGATCACCGCCACGTCCACGTGCGCCCCGCCGATCTCGGCCGCAATGGAGGCGAGGTCGGTCGTCGAGGCCACGATCCGGACCGGACCGGCCTGCGCGGACACGGCGGTCAGGGTCAGCAGGAAAACCAGTATGGAACGCATGACACTCTCCTCTAGAACCAGTGGGCCTTGTGCGGACCCATCGAGTAGACGACACGAAGCGAGAACGCATGAAACGCGCGACCCGCGCCGGGATCGGTGCGGACCCAGCCGGCGCGGAACGCCGTGGTTTCTTCCAGGAGCGACAGGCCCGCGAACAGGCCGGCCGCGGAGGCGATGTCCGCGGCGCCCGGCGGGGCGAACCGCTCGAACGAGGCGCCGAGGTTGTAACGGTCGGCGAACGTGTAGTCCGCGAACGCGTATCCGCCGGTCCGGCTTTCCGTGCTGGACTCGTAACCGGACGTCGTCGACCAGGCGGCATCCTCGCGGCTCAGGTGCAGGAGTTCTCCCTGGAGGACGAGGTGCGCCCGGGGAGACGTCGCAACCCTTGCCTTCGCGTCCAGGCCGAAGACGGCGGTCCGGGTTTCCGCGGCCACGTTGTTCGTGCCCGCCGTGCCGGAGACGCCGATTTCCAGCGCGGACCGATCGCCGATCATCGTGAAACCGGACAGCCGGCCGAGGAACGCCGGCCGGGACAGCGCCGCGTCGTCGTCTCCGCCGGCGCGGAGGGGATCCCCCTCCGGCCCCGGCTCCCGCGAGATGCGGAACGAATCGCCCTGAAGCCAGTCCGCGGCCAGGTTGACGGAGAATTCTCCGGCCACCGCGATCCTCCGGGCCACCGACAGGCCGGTTTCGTTCAGCGACTCCTCGCCCGGAAGATAGGCCTTGAGAACGCCGAACCGTTCCGGAAACGGGTCCGTGTGCGGGTGGGCCGCGTTCAATCGGCCGAAGCCCGCGCGGTACTTGCCTCCTCGAAGCGCCAGCTCCAGGGGAAGACCGCGCACGAGTGTGAAATAGCCTTCTTCGAGCTCCAGCCCCTCCTCGCCCAGGCTCAAGGCAAGGAAGCCCCGGGCGTACGGATTGAGCGCGGCGTCGAACACGATTTCCGTTTCGCCGACGTCCATCGTGACCCGCTTCCGGTCCGGATCGTCCGGGTCGCCGGTCCAGCGGATCGCGGGCCGGGCGATCACGGAAATATCCGGATTCACCGGTCCCGCATCGCATATCCGCGGGCAGGCGGCGACCGCCAGGACGCACGCGACGGCGATGCGCGGCGACAGTGCGCGTGACATGAATGACCTCCTTTGCCGAGCCGGGTCACGTACCATCGGCCGGAAAGAGTGAAATGGGGCGCCGGGCGGGAACGCCACGACGCGCGTGGACGCCGAACGGCGAGGGCGCCTTCCGGTGTCCGCTTTCGCTCAATGGGGGATCAGGAGGTCGGGGGGGCTCGTGGGACCGGAGAGGAAAAGACGTGCCGCGAACCGGGAATCCGGACCGTCGCCTGCGTTTCCGACTTCGCGTCGAGTACCGGAATGCCGCTCGGGAGCGCATTCGGCGACAGCGTCAGGCCGGGGTTTCCGGCGAGGCGGCAGACGGCGCAGCAGGGATCCGGCTGAACTCCTTCATGATCGTGACACGCGAGGATTTCGCCGGACCAGGACCCCAGGAGGGCCAGGATGAGGAAGGCGGCCAGTACGAACGACCGCCGGAAGAATCCGTTCACGCCGCGAGCCTAGGACCGCGGGGGCGCATTGTCAATCGAAGACCCGCATCGCGCGGTGCGGGCCGGCGAGAAGGCGGTAAACTCCCCGCGGGAACCGCGCGGCTGCCGGGGCGGCGGGCACGGCCCACACGGACCGCACGCTCACGCTGACGGCGGGCCGGATTCCCGCCTACCGCCGGCCGGCTTCAAGAGCGGCTTCCGTTTCGGCGAAACGTCGGGTCAGGCCGGCCTTGAGTTGCTCGAACGTCAACGGCTCCGCGCCGAGCAGTCCGGCCACTTCGTCGACGGACCGGCTGTTCCCCCGGGAAAACAGCTCCCGCCTGAGCCAGTCTCCGGCGTCGGGGTTCCTGAACCAGTCCCCCCCGAAGCGCTGACGGAACTGTTCCTCCATCAGGGCGGAAAGGGCAAAACCCCGCACGTAGTCCGCCGCGTACAGGAAGGGATCGAGATCCTCCGTGTACGGCCCGACCTCGGCGGCCGTCAGATCGACGCCGGCGGCAAATCCCGAGATCTGCCGGTACAGCTCCTGGCGCGGGACATCCTCGGCCTCGAAAAAATAGGGGCGGTAGAGCTCCGGATCCGCGTCGTGGACAATGACGGAAAACAGGATCTGCGCCCCGGCATAGCGGCGGAACGCGTAGAGGTCGCGCAGGAGCTGACGCCGCCCGATGCGGGCGATCTCGAGATCGGACAGGGCTTCGGCCGCCTTCGACTGGCCGGCGGCGCGCGCGAACTCCCGGTAGTGCGCGAGCCAGGCCGGATCGCTCCAGGCCCCGGCGAACAGCGTCCCCACCGCTTCGGTGACCGCCGCCGAACCGAGCAGGGAGAGTTCCCACGGGGCGGCCGGAGCCTGTGCGGCGTACACGGCATGCCCGCCCTCGTGAAACAGGGTCCGGTAGTCCTGCAGCCCGGAAACGGGCTTCAGGCTGATCCGGATGTCTTCGGGAACGTCCACCACAAGACAGGCGCCGCGGGCATTCTTGGCGGGCCTGTCGGAAATGTCCATCCGGATCTCCCCTCCGCCCGGGGTCGCGAGGCTCAGGCCCATTCCGGCGAGAAACTCCTGAAACGCGGCCTTCATCAGCGCGGGCGGAAACGCCGCATCGGCGGGATCCTTCTCGAGAATGCGGGCCAGGTCGGCGGCCGAGGGGCCCGTGCCGGTGCGGTCCGGCAGCTCCCGGGTCAGCTCCGTGACCAGGGTCCGGTACATCAGGTTCGTCTCCCGGATGAACCGGAAGGCCCCGGCCATGAGGTCGGCGAGCCGGACATCGCGACAACGCTGGCTGAACGTCACGTAGTCGCCGCACCCGAGCGCCCGGACCACGCTGTCCTCGAGCGCCGGGCGCAACTCGGGGGGCGCCCCGGCGGAGGCGTTGCGCGCGGCCTCCATCACCAGGAAGTCCTCGAGATGCCGCAGCGCCCGGCGATCGGCGGAATCCGCCGCGGCGACGGCCTCCCGGACCACAGCCAGGGCGGCGCGCACCTCATTCGAATCCGGTGCGGTTCCGCTCGAACCGGAAGCGGTGCCCCGCGTCCGGAGATCCCAGTCCCTGAGCGTGACCTGCCTCAGGCGCTCGCGGGCGCCGGTGCGCACGGCCTCCAGGGCCCGCGCGTCGGGCCGGGCGGCGGTCGAATCCCGCGTGGACACGGCGGCCGGAGCGACCTCGGGGGATGCGCCGGTCGACTCGGGCGCGGACAGGGCCGTGGCGGGCCCGACGAGGGCCAGAAGGCCGGAGAACAGCAGCGTGCGGATCAAGAAAACCTCCCCGAACGGGAAATGAGCGGAAATCGGCCCCGGGCAGAAAAAACCTTTGGATTCGGGGCTGTGTTTTGTAGATTTACCTGCGCTCCAATCGTGGGGCCCGTGGAGGCAGCTGACTTTTGATGAAAACACATCTGACCGAGAATCTGAAGACCTACGGCACCGAGAACTGGGGCCAGGGCTATTTCGACGTGTCCGACGAGGGAAACCTCACCGTCTGTGCCGACAACCACCGCAGCGTGGAGATCCTCCGGATCATCGAGGACCTCCAGCGCCGGGGTATGACCTGCCCGATCGTTCTCCGGTTCCCCCAGATTCTGGCGGCCCAGGTCCGGAAGCTGAACGAATGCTTCCGCAACTCGATCGCCGAGTTCGGTTACACGAAGACCTACCGCGGCGTCTATCCGATCAAGGTCAACCAGCGGAAGGAGGTCGTCGAGGAGATCCTCCGCGCCGGCCATCGCTACGGATTCGGCCTCGAGGTCGGCTCCAAGCCGGAACTGATGGGGGCGCTGTCGCTGGAACAGCCCCCGGAATCGCTCCTGATCCTCAACGGGATCAAGGACGAAAGCTACATTTCCTATGCCTACCTCGCCGCGGCCATGGGGCGGAACGTCGTCGTGGTCTGCGAGAGCCTTCACGAGCTGTATCACCTGACCCGCGCCCGGAAAAAGGGCGGGCCGATGCCGGCCATCGGCTTCCGCGTGCGCCTGAACGCGCGCGGCAGCGGCAAGTGGCAGGAGTCCGGGGGCGCCACGGCCAAGTTCGGCCTGTCGGCCGCGGAACTGCTGGAGGCCATCGCCATCCTCACCCGCGACGGCATGATCGGCAATTTCAAGCTGCTCCACTTCCACATCGGGTCGCAGATCACCGAGATCAAGCGGCTCAAGACCGCCATCAAGGAGGCGGCCCGCGTGTACGCCAAGGTCTGCCGGATGGGCGTGTCGGTGGAGTACCTGAACGTGGGCGGCGGCCTCGGCGTGGACTACGACGGCTCCAAGACGTCGTCCGACTCCAGCATGAACTACACGATGCAGGAGTACACGAACGACGTCGTGTACACGATCAAGGACGTCTGCGAAAACGAGAGCGTGCCCGAGCCGAACATCATCACCGAGAGCGGCCGGGCGATCACCGCCTACCACTCGATGGTGATCACGAACGTGGTGCGCGTCGTCGACGTGGCCCCCGACCTGAACGGCGTCAAGGTCACCGACGACGAGCCGCAGGTCGTCAACGAGCTGTTCCACATCTACAAGAACGTCGGCCCCAAGAACTACCGCGAGTTCTTCCACGACGCCAACGAGCACCGCGACGAGCTGTTCAACCTGTTCAACCTCGGCTTCCTGTCGCTGGAGGACCGGGCCAAGGGGGAGCAGCTCTACTGGAACAGCTGCAAGAAGATCCTCAAGTACGCCAAGGCCGCCCGCTACTTCGCCGAGGAGTTCGAGCAGCTGGAAAAGCTCCTGGCCACGAAGTACGTGCTGAACTTTTCCGTGTTCCAGTCGATCCCCGACTTCTGGGCGGTCGGAACGCTGTTTCCGATCATGCCGGTGCACCGGCTGAACGAGATGCCGCTGATCAACGCCACGCTGGCCGACATCACCTGCGACTCCGACGGCAAGGTCGACCAGTTCGTGGACCTGCGGGACATCAAGGACTTCCTCGAGCTGCACACGTTCCATCCGGAGCAGCCGTACTACCTGACGATCATGATGACCGGCGCCTACCAGGACATCATCGGCGACTATCACAATCTGTTCGGGATGGCCAACGAGGCCCACGTGATCGTGGACGACAACGGCAAGTACCACTTTTCCCAGGTCATCGGCGGCGACGAAACCGGCGAGGTGCTCGGCTACTACCGGTACCCGATGAAGGAGCTGACCGAGGGGTTCGAGAAGAACCTGATGGTCCTCGTCCGCAAGGGAAACATGGACGCCGCGGCGGTCAAGAAGCTGACGGACCGCTTCAAGCAGGATCTCGGCAAGTATCCGTACATGACTTCGGGGTGATGAGGAATCGACAGCCCTCTCTCTGTGTGACTGTCTTACTGAGGGAGCTAGTTCAATTCAACTAATTTGATAGGTTTACCGCTGATGCCACCAGTTATCAAGAGACTGCAAGTAGAGGAAGGGTTCCTTGCTGGCCTAGACCTGCATTTCTCTGACGGATTGAACGTGATCATTGGTCCACGCGGTTCGGGAAAGACATCCATCATAGAGCTTCTTCGGTTCTGCATTGGTGGACGAGGGGCGACCTCCGACTCCGACTCTCAGTCACGAGAGCACGCATCTTCCATTCTTGGGAGTGGCCGGGTGACGGCCACTGTCGTAAATGAGGGTCAACAGATTGTCGTATCCAGGTCGGCGAACGAGGACGAACCACGAATTAGCGGAGATTTCATCAAGCCACTTATCTTTTCACAGGCTGAAATCGAACGTATAGGACTAGAATCAAGAGGAAGATTAGCGATCCTCGACGGTTTTGCTAAACAAACTACAACGGTCGAAGAACGCACTCTTGAGGGGCCCATACGTTCATACACAATCGAACTGAGAGAACTCGGCAATGAACTTGATTCTGTTGAGGAACAGATAGAGAACTTAGCCGCTGCACCCGCCGCACTTGATGCCATAATCATCGAACAGCAACAACTGTCCAGCGAGATTGACCAGCCATCAAGACAACAAGCTCAGCTTGAGCGAACGGGTTTTCTCCTCGCTGCCGCGACAACTCGCCTTCGCCAACTTCGTGAAACCAAAGCGATTTTGGAAGAGTGGCGCGGAAGCGGCGCTCACTTGCTGCACAACTTCCCATCCCTTTCTGAGTGGCCGTCATCTGCCGGGGACACCGACCCACTCCATATTGTGCGCTCCCATCTTGAGACAAGCAAAACAGAGTTCTCTGAAATCCTCCGGTCCTTTCAACGCATGATCCAAGAAGTGGAAACCATGGAGATCAGCACAAGAGAAGAGATCTTCCCGCTTGAAGAGTCTATGCGTACGATTCGCAAGGAGGTTGAGTTTCTGAGAGCGGGAGCAGGCGAAGCATCCCGCCGCCTTGCCGCCCTGCAAGAACAAGTGGCGCATCTTCATGCGCTTCAGTCTCGTGCTTCACATCTTTCTCAACGCATTGATGATGTGCGAAAGCAGCGGCTCATGCGTTTGCGAGGACTACAACAATTGCGAGACGACAGGTACTCGTACAGAGCCGATACTGCACGCTCTCTTAACGAACTCCTAGCGCCACGAATCATGATCCGTGTGGAGCAAGGAGGCGACTCTCCCGCCTATGTCGGAACGATTCAAGCTGCCTTACGCGGGAGTGGTCTGCATTACAACACTCTTGCATCCCAGTTGGCTGAGGCCCTCAGCCCCTATGAACTTGCAGAAGCTGTCGAGAGTGGTGACCACCTTTCTGTCTCACAAATGGCGCATCTTCCAGAGGATCGGGCCGCAAAGGTAGTGGCGGCCATCGCAAGAAGTGGCACCGAAGATATCGTGACTGCACAAATTCACGACCAGGTAACAATGTATTTACTCGATGGCAACGAGTTCAAGCCAACCACAGCACTATCAACGGGTCAGCGATGTACAGTTGTTTTATCAATCCTCTTGGGTTTTCCCACTCGCGGTTTAGTGATAGATCAACCAGAGGATCATCTTGACAATGCCTTCATAGTAGACACGCTGATAAGCGCAATTCGAAATCAGAAACCTTTCACCCAGATGATTTTCACAACTCACAACCCAAACATTCCCGTTTTGGGTGATGCAAACAAGATTTTTCTCATGGGATCCGATGGACAGCGTGGGTTCGAGAAATATTCCGGCCCACTTGATAGTCAGCAATCAGTACAAGCAATTACAACCGTCATGGAGGGCGGGCGAGCGGCCTTTGAACAGCGAGCTCGTTTCTATCGCGACCGTCCCAATGAACAGGACTGAAGCACTAGCCGGACTAGAGTCAAAAGATCTGTCTGTGCGTTTGGCATCGGCTCGCACGTTATCGCAGGCCGCACTTCCACAAGACATCACTCAACTTCAAGCCGCCTTGGCCAAAGAGAGCGTGCGATGGGTCAAAGATGCACTGAAGAAAGCGATTCAAAAGACATCGCCAACCCAACCAATAATTGACCTGCCGACTTCGGATGAGAGCATGGTGTCACCCGACGTCTATGATCAGATAAAGGCCATAGCTGTTAACGAGACAACTCGACGGTTGGTCCATGAGATCGCCCCGATCCTAGGCATGATATCGGTTCACGCGAGAGACGAAATCACAAACTTTGCTGGCTCACGCACTCGCACGGACATAGAACGATTTAGGAGCCTGCTGGATGCCTTTAACACACTAAGTCAAGCAGCCGTCGCACCACGACTCGATGAAATGGATTTGTCCTCTACAATCGCTGACATAGCTGAGACAGAGTCTGAGGGTCATTCGGTCAAGGTATCCTTGGCCGGACAGCGACCCATAATGATTGTTGGTGATGCCGCGTTGTTGCGATTTGTCATTGGCAATGGGCTTCGAAACGCGATTGAAGCAACTGAGAGCGCACCCGCGCGCCAGGGCGAGCTTCAAGCAGTTACAATCACATGGGGCACCACTGATCGAGACGTTTGGATAACAATTCTTGACCAAGGGCCCGGCCCACCGATTTCTGCTGACCGTGCATTTGACATTGGCAACACCACAAAGCCAGACCACCTCGGAATGGGCCTTGCTATCGCACGACAAGCGGCGGAATCAATGTCGGGGACGCTTTTGCTTGCTCCTCGCGAAAGCCATGGGGGTGCCCGTTTTGAGTTTCGGTGGCCGATTCTGACGGATACAAAATGATTCGCGTGCTCTTGGTTGAAGACCAAAAGGACTTTGCGTCAACCTTTATCGAGCTAGTTGAAAAGACTGGGAAGGTCACGGTTACTCTGGCAAGCAGTCGCGATTCTGCACTTTCACAGATTGCAAACAATTGCTTCGACCTAATTGTGTGCGATCTCAAGATCCCATCGACGGAAGGTGAGCTTGACTTACAAGAAGAACATGGCGAAGCAGTACTATCCCAAATTAGCCTAGTAACTCCGGGGACTCCGGTTATTGTTTTGAGCGCATTTGGATCGATTGACTCAGCTATGGGGATAGTCAAGCACGCCCCTCGAATGGATGTGGTTGGCGACCGGGATGATATGCTCATGACTCAGTTCATGACCAAGGATCGCCTTGACAGTTGCATAGAGGAGATTGCGAATTTCGCTAAACGTCTCTCAGCAACAGATCGATTAGAAATCCGCAAGGGGGCTGATTGTTCACTCGACAAGGCCGAGGCGCGTGCAGTCAGAATCTTCGCCAGAAGCTGCGAAGGCAGAATCATAGATGTTGACCAAGTTATTGGTGGACTCACCAAGACGAACACATACACCGTGAGAATCACAGACGCTGAGGGAAAATTGCGTGGCATAACCCTAGCGAAGATCGGTAGCATAGAAGCAATTAACGATGAGGTAACTCGACTAACCCGATTCGTCCAGCCCACCCTCCCCCCTGGATCCTTTGCGGCTCTTCTCCATAAGGTACTCGCCGGGGCGGGCACAACAGGCGCGGTTTTCTATCAACTGGCCAAATCTTTCTCTCTTTTCGACAGCTTAGCCTTGGATCAAAGTAGGTCTTCGGAAATTATTGATAGACTTGCCACTAACCTAGCACGATGGACTGACAGCGGCGCACAAAGTGAGATCACGGTAGGAGAGCTGCGTAAGATCATTGATCCTGACCAAGGAGCCGACGACATAGATCAGAGTATTCTCGATGCTGTGGACAGCGAAAAGGTGATTGTTAAGAAGTCAATCCAGCACGGTGACCTGCACGCTGGAAATGTTCTCTTGGACGACGATTCAAGGCCCGTTGTCATCGATTTTGGTCGAGTCGGCGAATCCATATCTGGATATGATGCAATTGCACTCGAGTTAGGTGTTTTGTTTCATCCACGAGGGAAGGAGCTACTATCTGATTGGCCAACGATTGACCAAGTACTTCATTGGGATGATTTGGAAGTCTACCTCCCTAGATGCCCGATCCCAGAATTCGTCAGCGCCTGCCGGAGGTGGGCCAGGGCCAGTAGCCCGAGTGATAAGACATTGATTGCTTGCGTGTACACACACGCGCTTCGACAGATGCGCTACAAGGATACTAACAAGGCTCTGGCGCGCGCCCTTGTTGACTTTGCGCATAGATCTCTTGTCGAAGCATGAGTCCTCTTAAACGCTCAAGGCTCCGGCAATCTGGAATCGCATCTCTTGGTAAAGAAATTCTAAGATCCTTCATTCTCATTGTAGTTTTCTCTTTATCGCTGCTGCGTGATTCAATTCCTTGCCACGCCGCCCCGCGACCGTCCATCCTTCTCCTGACCATCGACACGATCCGCGG
>CAZQVN010000065.1:0-20620 GCA_964596775.1 uncultured bacterium | reverse complement strand
GAGCGACAGGTTCAGCGGGGAGCCGGATTTCATGCCGATGTTCGCAAACACGTCCGTCCGCATTCTCAAGGTCGCCGATCAGCCCTGACCTTCCAGCCACAGCGCGTCCGCCACATCCTTCGGGCGCCCCGTCGACCGCTTGTTGCGGATCAGGAGTTCACGATTGACCACGGAAACCGGCAGACCGTGGAGTTCCGTCTCGAAACGCGAGGTCCAGGCCTCCTCGAACTCCACACCGCTGATCCGGGTGAGGATATCGATCCGGCACGGAGCGACACCGATCTGAAAGACGGTACCGGGCGTTTCGAGATCAACGGGAGTCAGGTCGGCGAGGGGAGCTCCGAAGCGGACGAGCGCTTTCCATACCCGCGCGGCATTGTCGGATGTCGGGCGAACCCAGATGTCCATGTCCCCCGTGGCCCTGGGAAGACCGTGCACCGCAAGGGCGTAAGCCCCCACCAGCAGATAATCAGCACCCTCCGCGGATAACGCGGACAACATGTCTCGGAAGTCGGGATTCACGAACTTCTTCTCCCATGAAGGCCCACGCGTCCACGGTCAGCGGCCACATCATGTCCACCCGCTCGGCGGGCGTCAGCCGGCCTGGATCCGGATCACCCGGATCATCCTGATTCCTGAGCACGCGCGTGGGCAACTCACTGCGATCCATGCCCCTACTGTACTCTGTCCGCACCGGGGCGCAAAGGCTTCCATGGAGCGGTGGCCTCGGAACACCCCCCGATTCCTCCCCCCAACCGCCCGCCACGCGTGTACGATACGGGTGGACGCAGCACGACGTATCCGCTCCAGCCCGGAAGGCGGTGGCCTCATGAACATCACACTCTCTTCTGATGTGTCCTCCGTTCTCGTGGCGGGCGTGGTCGAAATGTCCGGTGTCACGGTCCGCAGGGACAACCCCCGCTGGGACGCCGTCGACGGACTCTGCGCCGCCCTCAGGGAGGAGTTTCACGCCGCCACGATGGCCCAGATTCCGAACGTGGAGTGGGCCCGCCGGCTTTTTTCCTCGGTCGGCATCGATCCCACGAAGCATCGCCCCTCCTCGGAGGCGCTGCTCCGCCGGGCCATCCGCGGCGAGTCGCTGTACCAGATCAACACCCTCGTGGACGCCATGAACTGGTGCTCGCTGGAATTCCTGATCCCGATCGGCCTCTACGACATGGACCGGATTTCCGGTGATGTGACGCTCCGCCTTGGCCGCGAGGGGGAGTCCTACGCCGGGATCGGCCGCGGCGAGATCCACCTGGCCGGGCGCCTCTGCGCGGCCGACGACCAGGGGGCGTTCGGATCGCCGATCTCCGACTCGATGCGGACGCTCATCACCGAGGACACCGTCCGTGCACTGGCCATCCTCTTCGCGCCGCCGGACTTTCCCGGGGAGGATCTCGCGGAGGCGGTGGAGGTCCTGGCCGAGCGGGCCCAGGCCTGGTGCGGCGGCGAGGTCGAGCGGACGGACGTCATCACGGCATGAAAAAGGCGGGCCCGGTCTTTCCGGGCCCGCCGTCAGGCATCAGGTGTGGATCGAGTTCAACGGTGGAGTGCCTTCACCCCGCCCCATGTGCTGTTCTCCAGCGGCACGGGGATGTCGCAGCCGACGTCGACGCGGTCGAGGTCGCCGTTGTCGTTGTCGGCCAGGACGGTGTCCGAACGGTTGCCGGCCAGGCCGTTGCCGGTGGCGCCGGCGTTCAGGTCGCAGACACCGGTGATCCGGCACGTGACCGGATCGATGGTGTAGAGCGTTCCCGAGTAGCCGAGCATGACGAGCTGGTCCTTGCACATCGTGAGCCCGTCCCCCGCGTCACCGGCCGGAAGGGGGCAGCGCCCGACGATCTGGCAGCCCGCCGCCGCGGTCGGCGGCGTGAACTGGATCAGCTCGTTGCCGTCGCTCCGCCACAGGTACGTGCCGTCGTTCGTCAGCCCCTCTCCGAGGTCGTTTCCGGGAGCGTCGCAGCGGGCCACTTCCTGGCACGTGTTCGTGTCGATGGCATAGATCAGCCCGGTGCCGAAATTGTAGTGATACAGGATGTCGCCGATCACGGTGAGTTCACTGGGAGTGCCGACACCCGCGGCGGGGTCCGGACATCGGGCGAGGATCGTGCAGTTGACCACATCCCAGAGTTCCAGGACGCCATCGGTGAAGTTCGTCCGCCAGATGCGCCCCATCCCGGCGAACGCCTCACCGTTGTACACGACGCCGGGCGTGGCGCAGACGTTGACGCGGTCGCACGCGGCGCCGGGTGTGGCCGGACCGTTCTGTCCCGGCGCGCTGAACGGGTCCGCCTTGCTGTCGGCGAACGAGGGGGAAACCGCTGCGAGGGCAACGACGCAGAACGCCGCGCCCAGAGTTGTCACGCATTGTCCACGAGTCATTTGAGGACCTCCGATGTTAGGGGTGCTGGATGCCTGACGTACGGCCGCGAAGGGCCGAAGCAGATCATAGCTCCATTGGACGGTAAAACAGCCAAAAACTCGCTTTATTCGCGAGTTTTTACATGTCGAACTTGAACCACTCCAATGGTCCCGCTCCGTCAATCCTCCCGCTTCACATCGAACAAGTCCCTTTCCTGCCTTTGCTTGCGGCGTTTCCTCGCGCGCCGCGGGCGGCTGGACTGCATGCGCTCCTCCCCGAAGACCTTGCGCTCCGGCTTGAGCAGCCGGGCCGCCTCGTCCCGGAGGAATTCCGCCTCGGTAATGACGTCGCCGCGGTCCGGGTCATGGGTCAGGACGGGCTTGCCGCGACCCAGCACGACCTCCTCCGTGACGAGCACGCGCGTGACGCCCTGTTCCGCAAGCTCATCCAGCTGCCAGGTCAGGTCGGACACCGACTCCCGGACGAGCCGCTCGAGCCCCCGCACCCCGAGACCTCTCTCGCGGGCCCGGCGGGCCACCGCGGTCAGCGCGTCCGCCGTGAACTTCAGATCGATGCCGCTGACATCGAACAGGCGGCGGATCTTGTAGGAGGCGTTTTCCTCCGAGGACCGCAGCACGGCCACGTAATCCTCGATGTTCAGGGGGTGAAGCGCCGTGATCGTGCCGAACCGGCCGATGAACTCCGGGATGAACCCGAACATCTCGAGATCTTCCGGCTCCACCCGGTCGAGGGCCTCGTCATCGCCGAGGGGGGGCTGCTCCGGGGAACCGGAAAACCCGATGGCGGACGTCGAGCCGGTCCGCCTGCGGACGATGTCCAGCAGGCCGACGAAGGCGCCCGCCCCGATGAACAGGATTTCCGAAGTGTCCATTTCCAGGGAGCCTTCGCCGTCGATCCGGACCGTGACGACCTGCCCGTCGAGATAGGTGAGCAGCGAATTCTGCACCCCTTCGCCCGACACGTCGCGCTCGCTCATGCGCGACCTCCTGATCTTGTCGATCTCGTCGATGAAGATGATCCCCCGCTGGGCCCGCTCCAGGTTCCGGCCCGCGCTGAGGTAGAGGCCCCGGAGCAGCGTGTCCACCTGCTGCCCCACGTAGCCCACCTCGACGAGCGACTTGGCGCCGGCATGGTAGAACGGAAGCCCGAGGTACTCTGCGAGGGTCTTGACCAGGTAGGACTTGCCGCAGCCCGTGGGGCCGAGCAGGAGAAGATGGTTCCGGCCGAACGGGTTCCTTGCGCCCGGATGCCGCTTTGCGTAGGCGGCGCCGAGAAGATGATTGTTGACGCAGGTGATGAGGTCGCGCTTGGGCCGGTCCTGGCCGAGGATGAACCGGTTCAGAAACCGGAGCATGCCGGCCTGGGTGGGGAAAAAATCGGGGGCTGTGCTCATGAGGTGCCTGCCTTGGCTGTCGAAGAAAGGTCGCACCCGTCACTGGGTGAGTTTCAAGGAACAGTCCGCAAACACTACAGCATCGCGAGTCCCGCGCCGCCCGCACCGCGTGCCCCGCGCCAACCCCGGCGCGCGTGGTGCAGCGCGGCAACTGACCGCGCGGCAACCGCGTGCGCGGCTCCCGCGGAAACAATGCGACGGCGAAATTTTTTCTGCTTTTTGCCGGAGAGAAACGACGCGCTTTTTTTCGGCCGCACCTAATTCTTTGTCGGACCGAGGACTAGTTGCGTCGACGTTCGCGGGAAGGTGGTCCGTTCAGTCGTCGTTCGGTTCGGAAGGCGGCGCCGCGGCGTTCGAGTCGCCGCGAAACCGCGGTCGCCCGGCCGGCGAGGCCTGCACCAGTTCCAGCACGCGCGCCTTCAGGCGATCGATTTCCGGCTTCTGCAGCGCGGACACCACGATGCTCCCCGGGTACTGAAGCTCCATGCCGCGCTGGGCGGCTTCGTCGGGAAGATTGTCGGCCTTGTTCATGACGAGGAGCGTGGGCTTGTCGCCGGCGCCGATCTCCTCGAGGACGCGCTCCACCGCATCGATCTGCGGGCCGCGGTCCGGGTGCGAGGCGTCCACGACATGGATCAGCAGGTCCGCCTCGATCACCTCCTCCAGCGTGGATCGGAACGAGGCGATCAGGTGGTGGGGGAGCTTCCTCAGAAAGCCCACGGTGTCGGAGAGGAGCGTCATCGAGCCGTTGTCCCAGACGAGGCGCCGGGTCGTGGCGTCGAGCGTGGCGAAGAGCTTGTCCTCGGCCAGGACGTCCGCGCCGGTCAACGCGTTCATGATGGTGGACTTGCCGGCGTTCGTGTAGCCGACGAGCGCGGTCCGGTGATGCCGCCGCCGGCGGTTCCGCTGGACCTCCCGCTCCTTTTCCACGCTCTTCATCTGCTTCTTGAGCCCGGCGATCTTCTCGCGGACCTGCCGGCGGTCCGTTTCCAGCTGCGTTTCGCCGGGGCCCCTCGTGCCGATGCCGCCGCTCTGGCGCGAAAGGTGGCTCCACATCTTCGTGAGGCGGGGAAGCATGTATTCGAGCTGGGCCAGTTCCACCTGGATCCGGGCTTCGCGCGTGCGGGCGCGGGCCGCAAAAATATCGAGAATGATTTCACTGCGGTCGAGGATCTTCTTCTTCAGCCTGTCCTGGAGGTTGCGGACCTGGTTCGGATGGAGGTCCTCGTCGAAGATGAACACGTCCACCCGGTCGTCCGCGGCCAGAGACGCCATGTCCTCGAGCTTTCCCTTGCTCAGGAACGTCCCGGCATGGATCGAGTCACGGCGCTGCCGGACGGTCTGGACCACTTTCACGCCGGCGGTGTCGGCCAGCAGGGCCAATTCGGCGATGGAGTCCTCGTCGGTGGTCCGGGGCACGACGCCGATGAGCACCGCCCGTTCCTTCCGGCGCCGTTCGGCGGAGAGGTCGTGAATCATCCTGCGGGGAAAATCTCCAGGTCGTACGGGTAGGCGGACAGGTTGTCCATGGTTCCGTCGGGTCGGACAAACACCACGTCCTCGAGCCGCACCGCGATCTCCTCGTCCGGGAGATACAGTCCCGGTTCCACGGTGAAGCACATGCCCGGCGCCAGCACATCCTTGTTGGAGGCGGTTCCGCCGAGCCGCGGGGCTTCGTGGAGGTCGAGGCCGAGGCCGTGACCCAGCCCGTGCACGTACCCCTCGATGGTGCGGGGGTTCTTCCGGATCGTGGAGTAGCCCATGGCCTCGAAGCGGTCGCAGGCCCGCTCCTGGTACTGGAAGCAGCGCTCGCCGACCTTGAGTTCCGCCAGGGCGCTCGTCAGGACCTCCTTGACCTGGGCATAGACCTCGCGCAGCCGGTCGGGAGCCGGTCCCACGCAGAACGTCCTGGTGATGTCGAAGAAGTAGCCCCCGCCCGACTCCCTCGGGAAGATGTCCACGACGATCGACGCCCCCTCACGGAGCACATCGGAATCGGTGCCGTGGTTGTGGGGGGCGGTCCCGTCGATCCCCTGGGCGATGATGGAATCGTGATCCTCCACGACGCCGTGCTCGGCAAACGTCTTGCGGACGATCGCCCGCAGCCGTCCGACGGTGACCGGGCCGGTCGTGTCCTCGAGCTTTCCGTTCACGAGCCGTCCGCCGCGGATCACCGCCTTGATGGCGTCGTAGGCGTCGAAGCAGGAGCGGGCCACGACGCGGATCCGCTCGATCTCCGCCTCGGACTTCGTGATGCGAGCCTCCTCGAACAGCGAGCGCCCGTTGGATTCCTCGTAGAGATCCACACCGGGCACTCCGGCCAGCCGGCGCAGCACCGGGTACAGGCGCGAAACTTCGCCGTTTCCGTACACGCCGACCCGCCCCTGGATGGCCTGGGTGGAGAGGAGATGGGTGAGGAACGCGGCCTGGGCGGCGGCGCCGTCACCGCCGGCCTCCTCGACGAAGCGGGGGAGGTTGTTGTCCACGAACGTGGACGTGTCGATCCCGGTGGCCCTGGCCTGGTCCCGCTCCATCGGGCCGTGCACGAGGTGCGCCGGCGTTCCCTTCTTCTTGATGAACACGGCGCTCGTCAGGCCGGCCCCGTCCACCGCGTAGAACAGATTCGGATTGCCGGCCGTACCGCCCATCACGAGGAGCGCGTCGACGCCGCGGGTCTCCATGAGTTTTTCAATATCCTGTTTCACTCTGCCTCCAGGGATGCGAAATACGAGGAATCCCGCGGCGGGGCCGGCCCCGAACCGGGCCGGGCGGAGATCTCAACCGGTGAAGCGTAATCAAGGAACCCGTCGGAAGCAACCGTGATGAAGGGCTGCAGTGCGGTCACGGGAGCCACTGGGTAATCCCGAAAACCACGTATCCCGCAATTTCGCCGGATTCCCCGCGCGGCCCTTCTCCGGTCATCTCCAGGGACACCGGCACCCGCCCCGGATCGGTCGGGATGGGGAGCACCGTCAGGCTCTGATCCAGCGGACCGACCCAGGCCACGACATCGGCGGGCAGGCAGTACTCCCACGATTCGGCGTGGTAATCCCAGACGTTCACGTAGGACCGAACCTCGACCGTGTCGGCGGGCCCCTCATTATAGAGGACACGGATTTCGCCCAGCCGGAGGCTCCACCGCCCGGCCAGCCCGGCGTCCATGAGCACGCAGACCATCTTCGTGGAGTCCGGCCAGAGCGGAACCGCGGCGGAAAACGAGGGGCTCCGCACCGTGGAGATCACCGACCAGTCGCCGGTGGTCCCGGCCGGACGCCGCGCCTTGAACGGGAGGTCGCCCCAGTAGACCGCGCCGCCACCGAATCCGGGATACAGCCCCACGGAGTCGATGCTTCCGGGGGTCCACGGATCCAGCCGGTAGCCGGCGTTCGCCGCGGCGCCCAGGTCGACCGGTTTCGACCGGACGGCGCCCGACGGGGGGAAATGCGGCCGGCGGTTTCCGAGGACGCGGAAAAGGCGCGCTTCCGGAACGACGTGGAAGTTCTCGGCGAGCCAGGGTTCCGTGTACGTCGTGTAGACCGGGCGCAGGGGGAGGTTTTCGGTGAGGATCCGGTGATGAAAGTCCCGCGGAGGCTGCCCCAGCGGGGTGATGACCAGGTCCGGGTCCCGTTCCCTCAGGTTGTCCACATACCACGGCCACACGAGAAGCGCCTTGTAGATCACGGTCAGGTCCGCCCGGTTTTCCACAACGGCCCGGTACCAGAGTCCGAACGTCCGTCCGTCCCCCTCGCTGAGAACGAGGGCGCGCTTCGGCAGGTACGCCACGGCTTCGCGGGCATATTCTTCCGCCGCGGTGTCGTTCCGCAGGGAGACCTCGTGCCAGGTCGTGTAGATCTGCGCCGCGGGACCGGACAGGAAGAGACCGAGCAGGACCCATCCGACCGGCTGCTTCTGCTGCCCGAGGCGGATCAGGACCACCGCGCCGGCCGCGGAAAACGCGCACCAGACGAGGAGCACCGGAATGAAGTATGCCTCCGGATCCGGGATCCCGTAATTCAGGGCAAAGCCGAGCTGCAGGACCGCATAGAGCGACAGGCCGGTCACGAGAACGCGTTCCCGCCGGCGCAGCAGCGCCACGATGCCGATGAGGCCGAGCGGCACGCCGGTCCAGGCCAGCTGGCCCGGCAGGAGGTGCAGCAGCGTCGCCCGAGCGCGCTCCATCACTTCCGCGGGGGGAGACGTGAACATCCGGAAGCGGTACTGCTCGCCGCGGATCACCCAGAGGAGCTGCTCGAGCGATTCGGGGTTGCCCCAGTCCAGCGCTGGGTTGAGCCGGGATCGGATCAGGAGCACCAGGTAGAGGCTGACCGGCAGAAGCGCCAGGAGCACAGCCAGCGTCCACAGCGATGCTTCCCGCCGCTTTCCATGAGGGCGTTCCGCTTCGGCGGTTCCAAAGTCGGCGGTGTCCGGTCCGACGGCTCCTGAAACATCGGGGTTCACTCCGGAGGCGGCGTCTCCATCCGCTCGCGCCGGTCCCGTCCGAACCGCCCGGCGGTCGGCGATCACGAAGATCAGGAGCGCCGGGGCCAGCAGCACGATCTGCAGGTGATGGGTCGCGGCGAGGCCGCAGACGTAGGCGAGGATCAGGAACCGGCGTTCCCGCTCCCGCAGCGTGACGGCCAGGTAGAGGGCCAGGGCCACGAACAGCACGTGCAGGGCGTAGACTTCGATGATGTTCGCCTGCCCCCACCAGAGAGGCGCGGCGGCGAAGGCGACGGCAAGAGCGTATCCCCCCGCCCGGGCCGTGCCGCAGGCTGCATGGCCCGGGAGAGGCGACGAGGCCCGGCGCGCCGTTTCGACGAAGAGCAGTCCAAGGAGAAACACGGCCACGGCCGCGGCGAGGTTCGTCACGAGCGTGGCCCGCCAGGCCGGTTCCGCCACCCCCGCGGAGGCCAGGCGGAGGAGGAGGCTGTACAGCGGATACCCGGTCGGGTGAGCCACGCCGAGGACCTTCCCCACCGCGGCAAACTCCGCGCCATCCTCCCCGCGGTGGTTCCAGGTGACCCCCGCGGGGGAGGTCCAGGCATAGGCGAGGAAAGCCAGCACGGCGATCACGAACAGCGGAATGGACGTGCGTTTCATGACTCGAGCGCTTCTCCCCGTGGAACGGCGCGCGTCAGCCCGGTCGGGATGACTCCGGGCGGAGGATACTTTATTCTTCGCATCGAAGGGATCAAGGATGCTCTTTTCGGAAGGTGCTGCCGTGCAGGAATCTCCCCGGTTCAGGTTCTCCGTATACTCCACGCTGTTGTCGGCGTTCGCGGGCCTGGTCCTCATAGTTCTCGGCATCGTTCTCTACATGTCCTACCTGGAGAGCCGTTCGGAAGTGCTCAGGACCGCGGACGAAGCGATGTCCCGGGCACGGAGTGAAACGAGCGCGAATCTCCGGAACTATTTCGACCCGATCCTCCGCAGGATGACCGCGGACTACTGGTATGTGCGGGCCGGGATGGTGCACCGGCATGACCGGGAGTCCCTCAAGAACCTCTTCTTTCCTGCCCTGGTCCGCCTCCCCCAGTCCGGATCGATGATGGTGGGCGATGAAACCGGATACCAGTTTCTCGTGATGAAGTACGACTCCACGATGACCGGTTCTCCGCTTCTCGAAGGCGTCGACGGGCTGCCGGTTCCCGTTTCGAATCCGCCGCAGTTCTTCACGCGGGAGTTCCGGGCGGACGAGTGGGGGCAGAACAGCGTGTGGAACCTCTGGAGCCAGGACGGGAGCCGCCCGGTCAAGACCTGGGAGAAGATCCTGCCCGACTACAACCCGCGTCAGCGGCTCTGGTATCGACTGGCGCTCGAGAACTATCGCGACATGGGAGTCACGGAGTTCATGGCCGATCCCTGGGGCGCCATATCGTGGACGGACGTCTACACGCTGTTCACGACGAAGACTCCGGGCATTTCCGCGTCGGTGGCCGCGGTGGACCCCTCGGGAGAAAAGGTCATCATCGCCTACGACATGCTCCTCGAGGATCTGAACCGGTTCACCCGCACGGCCCACCCCACCCGGAACGGCCTGGTCTTCCTGTTCACGGAATCCGGCGACCTTCTCGGCATTCCCGGGCACCGGATGTTCGATTCGGAAGCCGTCCGCGCCGAGGTCACGCTCAAGCCGGTCGTGGAGTGCGGCCTCGAGCAGATCGCCGACGCCATGAAGCACTGGAGGCCGGATTCGGCCACCACGCACCAGCCGTCGCGCTACCGGACCGGCGGGGAAACCTGGCTGGCCAGCTTTCAACCGTTCCAGCTCGGCCCGAACCGGCGCATCCTGATCGGCGTGGTGGCTCCGGAGTCGGACCTGATGGCTTCCGCCCGCCGGCTCCAGGGGCGGGCCGGCCTGATCGCCGCACTCGCGTTCGGAATCGGAATCCTCATCGCCGCCGGCCTTTCCCGGTGGATCGCGCGACCCCTCAGCGAGCTGGCGCGCCTCGGCCGCCGGATCGCGTCGCTCGATCTTTCCCCCTCGCCACGGGTGCAGTCGCGGGTTCGCGAGGTGGACGAACTCTCGTCGTCCCTGGAGGCGATGAGAGTCTCGCTGGATCAAACAATCCGGGGGCATGGCGAGGCGGAGCAGAAGCTCAGGGATTCCCGCGATTTCTACCTGACCCTGCTCGAGGATTTTCCCCTTCTCGTCTGGCGCACCGGCCCGGACGGTCGCTGTGACTACTTCAACCAGACCTGGTCGAAGTTCACCGGCCGCACGATCCTCGACGTGAAACGGGAAGGGTGGGCCATGGGTGTCTATCCCGAGGACCGCGAAAGCTGCCGCGCCGAATTCCGGGCCGCCATCGAGTCGAGGAAACCGTTCAAGATGGAGTACCGGATGCGCCGTCATGACGGTGCGTGGCGCTGGGTGATCGACTGGGGCCGCCCGTACAACGACCTGGACGGCAACTTTGCCGGGTACATCGGAGCTCTCGAGGAAGTGCACGAGGTCAAGGAGTCGAACCAGGCGCTGATGGAAAGCGAAAAGCGGTTCCGCAGCCTGGTCGAGAACGCCGGCGACGCGTTCTTTCTCTGCGATCTCGACGGGCGCCTCGTCGACGTCAATCAGCAGGCCAGCCAGTCGCTGGGATACGACCGCCGCGATCTGCTGGTCCTGACCCTCGGCGACATAGACGAGTCGTGGTCGGGCGGCCGGAGAGCGGAGTTTTCCACGATGGCCCCCGGCGATTTCGTCACGATGCCGGGACATCACCGCCGCCGGGACGGCAGCACGTTCCCGGTGGAAACGCGGGCCGGCCTCATCGATCTCGGCGGACGGCCTTTCATTCTCTGCCTGGCCCGCGACGCTTCGGAACGGCGGCTCATGGAAGAGCAGCTGCGCCAGGCCCAGAAAATGGAGGCCGTGGGGCGTCTGGCCGGCGGCGTCGCCCACGACTTCAACAACCTGCTGACGGCCATCTTCGGCTACACGGAAATGGCCCGCCGCGGCAAGTCCGAAGGGGAGCGGCGTGCTTCCCTGGAGAACATCACCCGCACCGCCGAACGCGCGGCCGCGCTGACCCGGCAGCTGCTGGCCTTCGCGCGGCGGCAGATCAGCCGTCCCCGGTCGATCGGCCTCACCGTGATGGTCCGGGATCTCGACAGCCTGCTGCGCCGTCTCATCGGCGAGGATGTCCGGATTGTGCTGGACCTCGCGCCCGAAACCTGGAACGTCAGCGCGGATCCCGGCAACCTGGAACAGGTGATCGTCAACCTGGCCGTCAACGCCCGCGATGCCATGCCCGACGGGGGCACGATCACCCTGTCCACCCGGAACGTCCGCATCGAGGACGGGGCGGCCGGTTTCAAGAGCCCGCCCGGGGATTACGTCCTGCTCGAGGTGAAGGACACGGGCTCCGGAATCCCCGCGGATGTTCTTCCCCACATCTTCGAGCCGTTCTTCACGACGAAGGAGGTGGGCAAGGGGACGGGCCTCGGACTGTCCACCTGCTACGGAATCATCGAACAGGCTTCCGGTTACATGGCCGTGGAGAACAGCCCGGAGGGGGGAGTCGTGGTCCGGATCCATCTGCCCCGGGACCTGTCCGCGGCGGCGCCGGACGCGGCTCCGGAGGCCGTGCCCGCCGGCAGCGGCGGCAACGAGACGATCCTGCTCGTCGAGGACGAAGGGATGGTCCGTGATCTCCTGATTCAGGCGCTCCGGGAACAGGGATATACGGTCCTGCCGGCGGGAGACGGGCATGCGGCGCTGGAGCTGTCCCGGAGGCATGATGGGCCGATCGACCTGCTCATCACGGATGTCGTCATGCCGGGGATGGGGGGCACGAAGCTCGCGGAGGCGGTCACCGCCGAGCGCCCGGGGATCGATGTCCTGTTCATTTCCGGCTACAACGAGGAATCGATCTTCCGGGACGGTGTCCAGGCGGGGCGGATCACCCTCCTCGAAAAACCGTTCTCGCCCAGTGCCCTGAACCGGAAGGTCCGGGAGTTCCTGGACGGTCACGGAAGCGCCTGATCGCTCCGGGAATCCGGCTCAGGGAATGTCGTCCGCGCCGAGTTCCCTGAGCAGCGCGCCGGGATCGACGGGGCCACCGGTCAGCGATCGCAGCCGCTCCGTCCACGGGACGGAGTCGCCCGGAGCCCAGACGTCTCTTCGCAGGGCCTGCCCTGCTTCCACGGACAGCGCGGATCCGGCCGTCCGTTCCAGCGCGGCGTGGAGATCCGCGGCCACGACGTCCGCCAGGACGTGCCGCACGGATCCGAGCGGCCGGCTCACCAGCGCTCCGTCCGCGGCCCACAGACTCTCCGGGTGGCGCGGAAAGCCGAGGTAGTGCTCGGCGATTTCGCAGTGCAGCGAGTGGAGATCCCCCGCCGGCTTTTCGTAGGCGAGGATTTCGAACAGGGAGTCGGCGATCCGGCGCCGGAGCCGGTAGAGACGGGCGGCCGTGACCCGCAGCGGTTCGTCACCCCGGATCCTTCGAGCCGCGAGCAGTCCGGTGGCCTCGGGCAGCGGGCTGCGATCCCGTGCAAACACGGCAGGCTGCTCCGCGGCCGCGTGATGGTGAACGGCCGTGCCCAGGGCGCCGACGGCGGCCTCCAGGGAGGCGGCATCGTTCCGGAAGTCACCGAGAATGCGGATGTCCGCGGCCGGGTCCACGGGGAGGCAGAGTGCCCCGTCGCCCGGATCCGCGTCATGGAATGTCACCGGCAGGCGGCCGGCGTCGATGCCCCAGCCCGAGGCGATCGCCGCAAAGCGGGCTGAGATGTCCGCGACGTCGAGCCGGGACGGGGGCGTGGTCGAGCCGGCCGGTCCGGGTTCGGCCCGGGTATCGCGGCCGGCGTTGTGCCCCCCCGCCACCGTCCCCGCGCCCTGCGCGAGACGATCGAGGCCGTAGTCGAGATCCCACGGCTCGAGCGTTGCGCCGCCGCGCAGTTCCCTGAGCTGACCCAGGCTCTCCTCGAACCGGGAACGGGTCAGCTGCTCCAGTTCATCACAGAGCGCCAGGTAGTCGATCCGCTCGATGCCCGCGGCCTCGAACGCCAGCTCCGCGAATCCGGCAAACCCGTGCGTCCGCGCCGCGCCGTTCCGGAGCGCGAACAGCGCGGCCACGTCCCCTTCGAGTTCCGCGCCGAGCGGGGCACGGGCCAGCCAGGCCGCCTCGCGGAGCTTTCCGTCCGGTTCGGACCGCAGCAGGAACCGGACATCGGCGGAACGGGCCGGCTGCCCGTTGACCCACGGGCGGAACGCGGCCACGCGACCCTCGATCGACCGCGTCAGCGCGTCGATGTCCGGATCGGTGCGGACCGCCGCGGACAGCGCATCGCGGGCGAGAACCCGCGCCCGGTGCTGCGCCTCCGGCGAGGAGTCCGGGCTCCCGGCGGAATGCAACCGCTCCAGGTACGCCGGATCCTCGAGGATCGACCGTTCGTTCCGGGACAACGCCGCGGCGTCGACCCCCGAGGTGTCCCCGCCCGCAAGCCGCCGGAACTCCAGATCCAGGCGGGCCCGGCGGATTCGTTCCAGCTGTTCCTCGGCGGCGTGCAGGGATCCGTGATCGTGGGGTGTCATCGACCAAGGATGCGGTTTTGGTGCCCGTGTGGCAAGGGTGACGGTTCCGGGGTCCCTCCGCACCTTCCGCGGGACGGCTCATCGACCCTGGGCCGCGTGATAGAATCCGCCGCTCAAGAGCACCAGGGCGTTTTCTGCAACCTCTTCAGCCGGAATGTCGACCATGAAACCCGTGATCCTCGTCCACGGCGGCGCCGCCGCCCTCGCCATCCACGCCGACGGTCCCGCCGCGGCGGCGGAGGCCGCTCTCGCGCGCCTCGCCGAACCCGGCGCCTCGGCGCTCGACGCGGCGATCCTCGCGGCCGTCCGGATGGAGGACGACCCGCGGTTCAACGCCGGCACCGGATCGAATCTCCGTCTCGACGGAAGGACGATCGAGATGGACGCGTCGGTCATGACGTCCGACGGCGCATTCGGCGCGGTTATGGCGCTGCAGCGGACGAAGAATCCGATTCTCGTGGCCGCCGCCGTTGCCGACACGCCGCATCTCATGCTGGCCGGCGAGGGGGCGCTGCGCCTGGCCCGCAGGCTCGGGCACGCCGATTACGATCCGACGACGCCGAAAGCGGTGGACAAGCACCGACGGGCGCTCGAACGCCTCGCGGCGGCGCGGGGCTCGGCCGGCAACCCGAACGATCGCGATCCCGGCGCGGCGGGACACACCGTGGACCGGACCTCCGCGAACCCGTCCGCCGAGTCACCCGCCGCCTGGGACGGTCACCCCGGCTGGCTCGAGGTCGATCCCGCGGAGTGGTGGAACTTTCCCGACGAATTCCGTGCGGGGGACACGATCGGCGCCGTCGTCCGCGACGCCGCCGGCCGGTTCGCGGTGACGAACTCCACCGGCGGCACGTCGATCATGCTTCTCGGCCGCGTCGGCGACTCCCCGATCTTCGGAGCCGGTCTCTACGCCGGCCCGCACGGCGCGGTGGCCGCCACCGGCGAGGGGGAGGAGATCGTCCGGCGGATGGCCTGTCTCCGCATTTACGACCGGATGGCGGCCGGCGATTCGGCGCGGGCGGCGGGGCGGGCGGTCCTGGCGGAGTTTCCGCAGGCGATCGTCGTCGGGTTCATCGTGGCCGGTCGCACCGACTGCTGGGCCGGCAGCAACCGCGAGATGCCGTACGCGATCCTCGAAGGGGAGGCATGAGCACCCGTCACCGGGACGGCGGCCCGGCCATGTTCGACTCCATCGCCCGGCGCTACGACCTGCTGAACCGCGTCCTCTCGGCGGGGCTCGACGGCGGCTGGCGCCGGAAGGCGATCTCGGCGCTCGACCTCGAGTCGGGGCACGTGATCCTCGATCTCTGCACCGGCACCGGCGATTTCGGCTTCGCCGCGCTCGACCATGAATCGATCCGCGTCGTCGGCCTCGACGTGGCCCGGGAGATGGTGCGGATCGGGCATCACAAGTCGCGCCGCCGCGGAAGCGACGCGGCAATGCTGTTCGGACTCGGCGACGCCGAAAGCCTGCCGCTCCCGGACGCCTCCATGGACGGCGCGTTGATCGCGTTCGGCATCCGGAACGTGGTGGACCGCGCCAGGGCGCTCGGGGAGATCGCGCGGGTCCTGAAACCCGGGGCGCGCCTCGCGATCCTCGAATTCGGCATCCCGCCGAACCGGTTCTTCCGCGCGCTCTACTTCTTCTACTTCCGGCACATGCTTCCGGTGATCGGCGGCCTGATCTCCGGAAACCGGCACGCCTACGACTACCTGCCCGACTCGGTGCGGCGGTTCCCCTCTCCGGGGGAGTTCACCACCCTGGCCGGCGCGGCGGGCTTTCGGGTCTCGCGGTTCGAGCGGCTCACCTTCGGCATCGTAACTCTTTACGTCAGCGAGCGTTAACACGGCCGAAACTTGAGCCTCCCGCGGGGCTTGGGGTATACTGGAGTCCGGAGGTACGAAACAATGATAACCATCACGGATCGGGCCAAGGCCCATGTTCGGAAACTCATTCAGGACAACAACCTGGGAGATGTTCAGCTGCGGATCGGCGTGACCGGCGGCGGCTGCTCCGGGTTCAACTACAACCTCACGTTCGAAAAAGAGTCGAAGCCGGGCGACAAGATCTACGACTACGGCGACGTCAAGATCTTCGTGGACAAGCTCTCCCGCCCGTTCATCGGAAACACGGAAATCGATTTCACGGACAACCTGTACGGGTCGGGGTTCAGCTTCAACAACCCGCAGGCGGAGTCCACCTGCGGCTGCGGACAGTCGTTCGCGGCCAAGGAAGACGCGCCGAAGGAAGACGCGGCCACCGCCGGAGACGGCGGGCACTGATGGCCGAAGAGCGACGGGTCTGCAGCGTGGCCGACGTGCCCGCCGACGGACTCAAGGTGATCGATGTCGACGACCGGCCGATCGTACTCCGCTACATCGCCGGAGAGTTGAGCGCCATCGAGAACATCTGCCCGCACCGCGGCGGTCCGATCGGCGAAGGGGATCTCGAAGGGAACACGATCGTCTGCCCCTGGCACGGCTGGGCATTCGATGTGACGACCTGCCAGAGCACGATGAACCCCGCGGCGGTCATCCGGAAATTTCCGGTGCGCGTCGAAGAGGATTCTGTTTTTATCGAGGTCTGATTCTTCACCGCTGTTCCGGTAGGTCGCCCGCCGGCGGTCCGTTCCCTTCCTCGGGGCACGCTTCGCCGGCACTTCCTGTGCCGGCGGCTCGGCGTCCGCTCGTTCCGCCATCCATGGCTACACTCGCTCCCGACGGCCCCTCGGAAAGAAACGGACCGCCGGCGGGCTTACTCTGAGGGGGAAAACCGCAACCAATGAAACTGATTCTGTTCGACATCGACGGGACCCTGATCCGGGGGGGTGGAGCGGGGCGGAAGGCCATCGAGGCGGCGTTCGTCGAGGTGTTCGGTGTCGCGGACGTTTCCGCGAAGATGGCGGGCATCGAACTCAACGGGCGGACGGACCCGGTGATCGTGCGGGCCATGGCGCACAACTGCGGGATCCCGGAGGAGACGCTGGCCGATTCCTTCGAGGCGGTGTTCGAAACGTATCTGCGCCATCTCAAGGTCAACGTGTCCGAGGCGTTTCCCGCGCAGTTGTGCCCCGGGTTGCCGGGGTTGCTGGAAGCCATCGAGGAACGGAAGGGGATGACGCTCGGTCTCCTGACCGGCAACATCGAGGCCGGAGCGCGGATCAAGCTGGAGCCGTTCGACCTGAACCGCTACTTTGCCGCCGGAGGTTTCGGCAGCGACGCCGAGGACCGCCCCGAGATCGCCCGCATCGCCCGCCGCAAGTTCGAAGTCATCGCCGGCCGGAGCATCCCCCCGGAAGACGTCCTCGTCATCGGTGACACCGTCCACGACGTCCACTGCGGCGCCGTGAACGGATTCAGAACCCTCGCCGTAACAACCGGTGGCGTTTCAGCATCTGAACTGGCCACCTCAAACCCGGACCTCCTCCTGGAAGACCTGTCAGGCAAAGAGGTTTTGAACACAATAGAAAGCCTGATGGCCGGCTCCTGAGCAGCCCTGCCGGCGGTCCATCCTCCCATGAGGGGCCGTCGGGAGCGAACGGAGCCATGGATGGCGGAGTGAGCGGACGCCGAGCCGCCGGCACAGGAAGTGCCGGCGAAGCGTGCCCCGAATGGGAGGATGGACTGCCGGCAGGGCGGGCCAGTACCGGCTGCAGGCGCCGAAGCGTGCCCCGAGTGGGATGATGGATCACCGGCAGGGCGGGCCAAGGAACTAGGTCCTCAGAGCCCACCCTCAGGCACCCCCAGAGCATTCCGAACGATCACAAACTCCTCGACGACTTTTCCGCCGATCAGATGCTCCTGGATGATCCGCTCCAGCACCTCCGGGCCGCACGAGTGGTACCAGACTCCTTCGGGGTACACCACGGCGATCGGGCCGCGCAGGCACACCTGCAGACAGTGCGCCTTCGTGCGGAGGACGCCGCCGCCGTCGACGAGATCGAGTTCCTTGAGGCGGCGCTTCAGGTACTTCCAGGCTTCGTTCGTGGCCTCGCGGGGGGCGCACTTCGGCTTGTCCTGGTCGCTGCAGAGGACGATGTGACGCCGGGCGTTTCCGATCCCCAGCGACTCCGCCTTGGCGTTCAGTTCCGCGTCGTTCGCGTTCATGCGTTCAGACTTTTTCTTCCGCTTCGAGCCGGACATCGTCTCCAATCCCGATAGTCCCCGGCGCGACGATGATGGCGGTCACTCCGCCGCGCCAGTCGGGGATCAATGCTTCGCGCAGCCCCGTGTGCTGATCGTCCATGTTGCTGCACGGCCGGGTCTCGCCGGTGATCTCCAGTATCACGCTTCCGATCCGGAGGTGCCGTCCCTTCGAGTCCCGGAGGTCCGGACCCTCGATGAACAGGTTGGCCCGCCGGGTCATCCAGGGGAGGTCGGCGCCGAGCTGCGCGCACGCCGCCGCCCACGATTCGCGGGAGAGCACCGTCACCTTGCGGCGGCGCGACCGGCCCCGGCAATCACCGGGAAGGCCGGTGGCCTGCTCCACGGCGATCTCCGTATGCGTGACCATCGGCGCCCCGGGCGACGCCACCGTGCCGATGCCGAGCAGCCGCCCGGTCCGGGCGTGGTCCGCCATGAAGATCAGGGCTCCAGCGTGAAGCCGATTTTCAGCGTCACCTGCCAATGGGCGATCTTCTGGTTTTCGATCTGGCCGCGCGTTTCGACGACCTCGAACCAGCGCATGTTCCGAACGGTCTTCGAGGCCCGGGCCACCGCCTTCTGGATGGCATCCTCGATCCCGACCGTGGACGAGCCGATGATTTCGGTCTTCTTGTAGACGTGATCCGACATGGGCGGTCCTCCTGTTTGGGTTGGACAGCGAGTGTAAGCCTTATCCCGTGCGATCTCCAGCGTCCTCCGTGCTACTCTCCCGCACATGAAACCGCGCGAGTACGTCCCCCTGGCCCCGTTCACCACGTTCGGCGTGGGCGGCCCGGCCCGGCATTTTCTGGAGGCGCGGACCGAATCGGACATCGCGGCGGGCGCCACTTTCGCGACGGAGCGCGGGCTGCCGCTCTTCGTCCTCGGCGGCGGCAGCAACCTGCTGGTGGCCGACGAGGGGTTCGCGGGGGTCGTCCTCCGGGTGATGATCGCCGGAATCGAGCGTGACGGGGACGCGCCCGTCGTCTCCGCCGGCGCGGGCGTTTCCTGGGACGAGTTCGCGGCGTGGTGCGTGGAGCGGAACCTCGCCGGCGTCGAGTGCCTGTCCGGCATCCCCGGCTCCGTCGGCGGCACTCCGATCCAGAACGTGGGCGCCTACGGCCAGGAGGTTTCGGAAACGATCCGGACCGTCCGCGCGTTCGACCGCGATGCCGGCGCCTTCACGGACCTCGACCGCGCCGCCTGCGGGTTCGCCTATCGGACCAGCATGTTCAACACGACGCGGCGCGACCGCTACATCGTCACCCGGGTGACGTACGCCCTGACTCCCGGCGGGGCCGCGCATCTCGTCTACCGCGACCTCGTCGAGGCGTTCGCCGGGCACGCCGGGCCGCCGACGCTCGCCGCAACGCGCGCCGCCGTCCTGGCCATCCGCGCCGGCAAGGCCATGGTGATCGAGGCCGGCAATCCCGACACGCGGAGCGCCGGATCGTTCTTCAAGAACCCGATCCTCCCGGCCGCCGCGGCGGACGACGTCGCCGGCAGGGCCGGCGTGGACCTGGCCGCCCACCCGGCCGGCGCGGGGCAGGTCAAGCTGTCCGCGGCGCGCCTCATCGAGGCGGCCGGCTTCCGCCGCGGTCACCGCCGAGGAGGCGCCGGCCTCTCCTCGAGGCACGTGCTCGCCCTGACGAATCAGGACAACGCCACCGCCCGGGAGATCTTCGACCTGGCCCGCGAGGTCCGGGACGCCGTCCGGGATCGCTTCGGCGTGGAGCTCAGGCCGGAGCCGGTGTTCCTGGGGTTCGATGAAGCGTTCTAGGAGGTTTCGGTGCCCGCTGGTGCTCGCCACCCTTCTCGCCGGCGCCTGTATCATCGCGGCGGTCCCGCCGGCGCACGCCTGGGGCTACACGATCCATCGGCTCATCAACAAACAGGCGGTCTCGAACCTGCCGGCCGACTTCGCGGCGTTCGGGCAGTGGGCGGTTACCCTCGAGGCCCGGGCCGTCGAGGCCGACGAGCGCAAATGCTGCGTGGACGGGGAGAACATCCGCCACTACATCAACATCGACGACTACCCGGAGTTTTTCACCGGCACGCTGCCCCGCACGCTGGCGGCCATGAAGTCGCGCTACGGAACGAGCCGCGTGGAGGGGAACGGCATCGGCCCGTGGGCGCTCGAGGAGGAGTACCGCCGCCTCGTCGATCGTTTCACGGCGGGGGACTGGACCGGGGCGGTGAACGTGGCCGCCGACATCGGGCACTACGCCGGCGACCTGCACCAGCCGCTTCATCTCACGAACAACTTCGACGGACAGCTCTCCGGGCAGAACGGAATCCATTCCCGCTACGAAACGCGGATGACGGGGCGGAACCTCGGCGCGTTCCGGCCGCTGGGCGGGGCTGCATTGGCCGTGGCCGATCCGCTGGACGCGACGTTCGCCTGGATCGACATTCAGTACCCCGGCGTGGCGCGGATCCTCGCCGCGGACCGGACGGCCCGTTCGGCCGCCGGCGGCAGCACGTCGAGCGACGCGTACTACGCGGTACTCTGGGAGGAACTCGGCCAGGAAACCGTGCTCTGGGTGGGGCAGTCGTCGCTGGCGATCGCCTCACTCTGGTATTCCGCCTGGATCGAGGCCGGTTCGCCGGTCCTGCCGGGCACGTCGCCGGTGGAGGCCGCCACGTGGAGCCGGATCAA
>CAZQVN010000064.1:0-20865 GCA_964596775.1 uncultured bacterium | reverse complement strand
CGGCCCTCGACCTGTGCGATCTGCTGCTGATGAGCGGGCCCGCCGTCGGACCGGAACTGGTGGAGACCTACCGGGAGGCGCTGTCGCGCGGCGGTGTGGAGATCGACCGTGCGGAGATCACCCGCGGAGTGACGGGAGCGCTTCTGCGCAAGTTCGTGGCGTCCACCCTCGGCGTGGCCGGCTGGAATCCCGCCGCGCCTCGCGAAGCGCGCGTTCTGGACAGCGTGATCGTCCGGGGCCAGAGCGCCCTGCTGGCCTGGGCGGAACGCCATCCGATCGTGGAGTGGGGCGTGTGATCCGGGCGGCCCGAGGGCGCGAAAAATTCGCTTGAGCCGCGGCGAACGGCGGGACTAGAATCCCGCGCCACGCGCAGGTGTCTACCGTCCACCATTTTCGGAGGCTGCCCGCCTCGGAGGATCCCCCTCATGGTCCGACTCTCCCGGAAGTGCGCTGTGCCCGCAGGCCTGCTCCTCGGATTCTTGGCGTGTTTCGCTCCACCTCCGGCCTCGGCCGGAGCGCCCTCCGGAGCACCCTCCGGCGCGCGGGCGCGGACCGAGCCGGTTCCCGGACAGATCGTGATCGAACTCGCGCCCGCCAGCGTTCCGGCAACCGCCTTCCGCTTCGGCCCGGGCCGGCCTGTGCGCACCGGGCTGGACGATCTGGATGCCCGGCTTCAGTCGGTGGATGCCGCCGGCCTGGAACCGGTGTTCGACCTGGACGTGGACGGGGCGGCCAAGCGCGCGGCCGGACTGGACCGGTTCTACCGCGTGCGCTTCCATGAGCGGCTCGATCCGGCCGAAGCGGTCCGTCGCTTCGACAACAGCCCGCACGTCCTGAGCGCCGAGCCCAGCCGGCGCTACTCGATCCTGCTCACGCCGAACGACCCGACCTATCCGTCCCAGTGGGCCCACAACAACACGGGCCAGGCGATCTCCCACGGCGGCGGCCTGGTGGGCACCCCGGATGCCGACACCGACACGCCCGAGGCCTGGGATCTCGGGACCGGCAGCCCGAACCTGATTCTCGCCATTCTCGACACCGGCGTGGATCTCGGACATCCCGAGTTTGCCGGGCGCGTCGTGCCCGGCTGGGACTTCGTGAACGGCGACGCCGACGCCAGCGACGATCACGGTCACGGCACCGCCTGCGCGGGCATCGCTCTCGCCGCCGGCAACAACGGGCAGGGGATCGCCGGCGTGGCCTGGGGCGTCAAGCTGATGCCGGTCAAGGTCATGGCGTTCGACGGCTTCGGCAGCGACACCGACGTGGCCAACGGCATCACATTCGCCGCCGACAACGGCGCCCGGATCCTCTCGATGTCGATCGGGGGCTTCCAGTCGAGCGTGATCAACGTGGCCCTGAATTATGCCGTGAACACAAAGGGATGCGCGGCGTTTGCCGCGGCGGGAAACGGCGACGCGCCGTTTCTCGACTATCCGGCGGCCTATTCGACCTGCATCTCGGTGGGGGCCCTGTCGCCCTGCAATGAGCGGAAGAAACCGACCAGCTGCGACGGCGAAGCCTGGTGGGGGTCGAATTACGGCACCGGGCTCCAGTTCATGGCGCCGGGCGTCCGCATCCACACGACGGACATCCGCGGCGCGGCCGGCCTGGGGAGCGACGACTACGTGACGAATTTCAACGGAACGTCCTCGGCGACGCCGCACGCCGCCGGCATCGGAGCCCTCGTCTGGTCGAAGAACCCGTCGCTGACGTCCGGGCAGATGTGGCAGAAGCTCATCCTCAGCGCCGACAATCTCGGCCCGGCCGGCTGGGACGCCGAAACCGGCTACGGACGGCTGAACGCCTACGGGGCGGTGCAGCTGGCCGGCGGGGTCACGACCACGCTGTTTTCGGAAACGTTCGAGAGCGGCACGGTGCCCGGCAGCGTCTGGTCGGCCGGCGACGCGAACTCGAGCAGCGGGCTGGATTACTGGGGCGCCCAGACCGTCGCCTCCGGCGCCCGGGTCCATGGCGGATCGGCGAGCGCCTATTGCGCGCACAACGCCAGCCCGGCCGGCCAGGCCTACGACAACAACATGAACTCCGACATGACGCTGATCAACGCGATCAACGTGGCCGGCTATACCGACGTGAAGATCACGTTCTGGAAGTGGTTCAAGACCGCCCACTCCAGCGACTATCTTTCGTTCCAGTACTGGAACGGCAGTTCCTGGGCCGAGCACCAGCGCTGGACGGCGAGTGACGCGACGTGGCGCAGCCACACCTACACGCTGACCGGGTTCAGCACCTACCGCTTCCGGTTCGTCTTCGTCTCCAACAACTCGAAGACCGACGAGGGCGCGTACATCGACGACATCACCGTGACCGGCGTCGGCGGGGCATCCGCCGCGGAATCGTTCGCGACGCTGGAGCGGACGCCTGAACTCGAAGCCGCCGCGGTTCCGGCTCCAGGCCGCCTGCTCAGGGCGGGCGTGAACCCGTTCCTCCGCGGGACGGCGCTCCACTTCGATCTCCCAAGGAACGGGGAGGCCCGGCTGTCGATCTATACGGTGGCCGGTCGAAGGGTCGCGGTGCTCGTCGACGCTGTGCTGGCCGCCGGACCGCACAGCGTTGCCTGGGCCGGCACCGACATCAACGGGAGCCCTGCGGCCCCGGGCGTCTATTTCGCCCGGCTCGAACTGGATGGCGTCCCGCTGGCCACCGAACGGCTGGTGCGGATCCGCTGAAGACGCGGGTGCTGCGCCGCGGGGAGCGGATGCGGTCGCCCGCGGGCGAGCCGCCGCGACGGCCGTGGACCGGCGGTCAGCGATCCTTCCGGCGCAGCACCCATATGTCCACTTCGTAGAAGTCGATCCACACCGGCACGCGCCGGCCGAACAGGTGGACCTTTCCCGGAAACTCGGCCACGATTTCGTAGTCCGGATCCGAGAACCACTCCGCCCCGATCGGGGCGCGGGGAAGCTGCGACGTCACGAACACGACGTCGGGGTTTGCCGGCCGGGCGTCCGCGTACGTCTTCCCCTTGATGAACCGCCAGGTCGTCGTTCGGGGATAGCTGTCCGGGTTGTCCTCCTGGAGGAACTCCCGCAA
This sequence comes from uncultured bacterium, assembly GCA_964596775.1. GTDB lineage: Bacteria > Eisenbacteria > RBG-16-71-46 > JABDJR01 > JAWXBZ01 > CAZQVN01. The sequence continues at coordinate 17,811 of CAZQVN010000064.1, read as the reverse complement.
CGGAAAATCGGGATTCCAGTAGATCCCCTTGCTCTGCATGAAGACCGATTCGCCCGGTCCGATGTTTGCGATCGCCCACTCGGATGCCGCCTCCTGGGGTTGCACGCCGGTGAACCGGGTGAGCAGCGTGGCCGTCCAGAATCCGGTGGTGATCACGACCAGGAGCGCCGCGGCGAGACCGGTGGTCCGGTTCCACCGGATCATGGCGGCCAGGCCGATCGCGGCGAGGAGCGCGGTGATCGGAAACAGCGGCATGAACCGGCTGTCGGTGGCCAGGTAGCCGGCGCGGATCGTGGTCCAGCCGAACAGGACGATCCAGCCCGACACGAGCAGCATCAGCGTGTTCCGGCGCCGGACGAACGCAATGAGCCCGCCCGCGGCCGCCAGCAGCAGCAGCGGCGTCTGGGCGTGCAGGTGGATCGTCAGGCAGTGCTTCAGCGCCTCGAGGAGCGGCGTGGAGGGTTCCGACTCCTTCCGGGCAAAAACGAGGCGGGCGTACGGTTCCACCTCCTTCCAGAACTCGGGAAAGTCGAGGACCAGGTACGGCGTTCCGGCCAGGAACACGACGAGTGCCGTCACGTACACGCCGAACGTTTCCCGGAATGCCCGGCCGAACTCGCGGCGCTGGAACGACAACCCGAAGGCCTCCCCGGTGCGCTCCCGCGACAGGGCGGCCCAGCGGAACACGGCGGCGATCGCGATCAGCGGCAGGAGCATCGCCGCGCTGTACTTCGTGGACAGGGCCGCGCCGGTGAACATCCCGGTGAGGAGCAGCCCCTTCCGTCCGCCCCGGCGCACCCAGTGATCCATGGCCAGGAGCGCCGCGAGGATCAGGAACGTCACCATCGGGTTCACTTTCATGAAGTGATTGTGGACGACGTCCGACGGATGGATCGCGGCCAGGAACGCGGCCAGGAGTGCGGTGCCGCGGGAAAGGCCGAGACGCCGGGCCAGGAGGTAGACGGCCCAGACGATCAGCGCGCCGAACAGGACGGACCAGAGGCGCCCGGCGTAGAGCATCCGGGCCAGGTGCTCCGGATGATCGAAGTAGAACCGCTCGCCGCCGGTGATGCTGAGCCAGCCGGCCAGGTGCGCCGCGCCGAACGTGGCCCCCCACATGTAGATGGGGAGCGTCGGCCCGATGAAGTAGTGCGGATTGAAGTCGAGCTGCGACGGTTCCATGGCCCGCAGCGCCTGCATCGGCGTCCACTCGTCCGGATTGTAGGGGTAGGCGTGGTTCCGGTTCGGCAGCCCGAAGTCGAGACCGTAGAGCGACAGGCCGACGGAAAGGATCAGGAGCAGGGCGAGAGGCAGGCGTTTCACGGTGTGAGGCTCCGTCCGTCGGGCTGGCGTTTCTCGAGAAAGGCGTCCAGGTGAGCCAGGTCGCGGGCCAGCGCGTCCCGGCCCTCGTCGTTCATGGCGTTTGCGACGAACCGCGCCCGGTCGCTGCGCACGTAGAAGGATCCGGGGAGCGGAGGGTTCGTGACCGGGTGGACGTAGAGTGAATCGAAACCGGGGATCTCCGGCTTCCGCCAGCGTTCCACGGCCCCGGGCCGGTTGTCGTAGTGGAGGATGAGAATCTCGGGCAGTTCCCGGGCGATCAGCCCGTCGGCGTCGACGGCGCCCCGTGCCAGGTCGTGATCCACGAGGCCGAGAAGGTCCACGACCCTCCGCCGGCCGTACCAGCCGATGGCGCCTATGTCGTGGGCGGCCACGCTGCACGACCTGGGAGTGAGTGCGCCGATCGCCCGGCCGACCGTCGTGTAATAGGGGGAAGCGTTCACATACGGTTCGCGCCGCTCCTTCGCGATCAACGGAACGGTCGGCACGAGGAGCATGAGCCACGCGGCCAGGAACAGCGCGGGGCGGACGACGGGCAGGGCGCCGGTGCGCCGTTCGATCCAGGCGACCCCCGGTTCGACGATCGCGAAGATCCCCGTGCCGGTGATGGCGAACAGCAGCGGCAGGATCGGCGCGAGAAACCGGTGCTGCCCCATCCAGTCGCCGCCGACGATGAGGATGTAGGGAAGGTAGGCGGCCAGGACGAGTCCGCAGACGAGAACGCAGCGCCGTGCCTCGCGGGACAACAGCGCGAACGGTGTCGCGGCATAGAGCCACTTGCCCCCGTTGTCGGCCACGAACTGGATGAGATACCAGCGCCCCTTCGGAAACGCCTGGTCGAGCGGCAGCTTCTTGGCGTACCAGGTGTTCGGAAGCCAGTCGTGAAAGTAGACAAGCCGGAATCCGAGGTAGACCAGCGCCGGCGCCGCCATCGCGACCGCCGTCCGGAGGTGACCTCTGCCGTCGCGCCGCGTTTCCGGGTCGAGCAGCCGGACGAGGAACAGCGCGCCGGCCGGGAGGATCCCTTCCGGTCGCGAGAGAATCAGCGCCGACAACAGGAGGCCGGTCAGGACCTGGGTGAACGGACGGGACGGCCGCGCCAGCGTGGCCGCCACGCCCGCCGTGACCAGGAAGCCGTACAGCGGCGTTTCCAGGCCGGCCACCGCCCAGAGGCCGAAGCCGGCACTGGTGGCGGTGAGGACGACACCCAGCCCCGGGCCCCACGTCGACCGACCCCAGGGGAGCCGCGCAATGAGGAACAGCGAACCGAGGGAGGCCGCGATGCCGATGGTCCTGGCCGCGCCGGGGAGATGATCCGGAGTCGACAGCACTTTGACCACCGCGGCAAGCAGGAACGTGTACAGCGGGTTGGAAAACCCCTCCACCCGCTCGCCGGCGTTGAACACCGGTCCGAGCCCCCCGGCGATGTTCGCGGCATAGCGGAACGAGATGAACGCGTCGTCCACCATGTAGTGCCGGAGCCACCACGCGTTGACGAGCAGCAGGACGGCCGCCAGGCCAAGGAAGATCACGCGGGGCGGGCCCGGCAGGGCCGGGGTCACGCCGCCGGGCTGCACCATGCGCTCGCGGGGCGCGGTCGTCACGCGTCCGGAGGTCCGGGAGGGGTCTTCGACTTCATCTCGTTGCGGAGCAGCGCCAGTTCCTGGGCCAGGCGGCGATTCTGGTCGGACAGTTTCGATACCGCGATCGTGTTGCGCAGCGTGTTGGCCATCAGGATGAAGATGGCCACGAGGAGATAGAGCGTGGGCGGATAGGCGATTCCGACCCGGTAGGCGATGTGGTCGAGAAACGGCACGAACGCCGGACTCACCGCCACCACGAGGAACGTGAAGATCCAGAGCAGCGCGTGCGTTTCCAGCAGGTGCCGACGCCGGACCATGTTGAGGACGACCGCGATGAACGCCACGGCGATCGCCGGGATCAGCCAGAAGATCAGCTTGGATGCGTTCACGTCCGCGCTCCCTCGGGGGCCAGCACCCGCTCGCGGAGAATCACCACGAAGATCGACAGGAACATCTTGAACACGTAGATCACCGTGCTGAAACCGGAGTGCATCGACGTTCCGGCCAGGCGGGGTTTCATCACCACCGGAACCTCCCTGAGACGGAAACCGCGAAAGGCGAGCAGGATGATGGCGTCGGCGTCGGGATAGTCGGACGGATAGTTGTCGACGGAGAAGTAGGACATCACGCCGCTGTTCAGCGCCTGGAATCCGGTGGTCGGGTCGGTGACCTTCCGGCCCACGACCGTGGAGGCGATCCAGCCGAACAGCGCCATCCCGATCCGCTTCGGCCAGGAAATGGGGTAGTCGGCCCGGCCGAGAAAGCGGCTCCCGAGGCACACGTCCGCTTCGCCGGCGAGGACCGGGGCCATCAGGGCGGGCAGGGATTCCGGGTCGTGCTGGCCGTCCGCGTCCATCTGCACGCCGATGTCGTACCCGTGCTGGACGGCATAGCGGAACCCCGTCTGGACGGCGGCTCCGTACCCGAGATTCGTGGCCAGGGAAACGACCTCCGCACCGGCCCGTCCGGCCACCTCCGCCGTGGCGTCGCGGGAGGCGTCGTCGACCACCAGGATGCCGGCTTCCGGCACGACGCGCCGGACCTCGGCAATGACCCGGCCCACGCTGGCCTCCTCATTGTGCGCCGGAATGATGATCAGACTTCGCATAAGTGGCGTCACTCTAGTCGAAAGCGGCGATCTCCTCAACAAATCCGGCAGGTCCGGGGACGCCCCGGAGGGAGGGTGGGCGGTCCCCATGTCAGGATCGGCGGAACCGGTTTCCGGCTTTAGAAAACTTCAGGAAAAGTGCTTGCGCTCCCCCCGGACACACTGTAGTCTTACCGCGCTCTATTTTTATGCATATCATGCACTTGGCACGACGGACGCGGAGCGGCGGGTGACGCGTCTCACCGGTGATTTTCGCCCGCCAGGCGACAAATCCATCAGCCACAGAGTCCTGATCCTGGCCGGCTTGTCGCGGGGCACATCGATTCTTTCAGGTCTCAACCCCGGAAAGGACTGCCGCTCGACGCGGCAGGTTCTGTCTCATCTGGGCGCGGTCTTCCGCGACGAGGCGGAAGAAGTGCTGGTGACCGGCACGGATGCGTCCTTGCGGGAGCCTGCCTGCGTTCTCGACTGCGGCAACTCGGGAACCACGCTCCGTCTGATGACGGGCGTGCTGGCCGCGTCGCCGGGGCTGTTTCTTCTCGCCGGCGATGCCTCGCTGACGAAGCGCCCGATGCGCCGCGTCGCGGAGCCGCTCGAAGCCATGGGGGCGATGATCTGGACCCGCTCCGACGGCACGGCGCCGGTGGCGGTGATGGGGCGAAAGCTCCTGCCGGTCCGGCACACGATGACGCTGGCCAGCGCCCAGGTCAAATCGGCGGTACTGCTGGCGGGGGCCCTGAGCATGGGCACGACGGCGGTGCGGGAACCGGTGGCCACCCGGGATCACACGGAACGGCTGCTGCGCCACTTCGGCGGCAACGTCCGGGTGGAGAACGAAACGATCGAAGTGCCGGGGCTCGCGCGGCTCGAGGGGCGCCCGGTGTCGGTGCCGGGGGATATATCGGCGGCGGCGTTTGCGCTCGTGGCGGCGGCCATGGTCGAAGGTTCGGAAGTCACGGCCCGGGGCGTGGGGATCAACCCCACCCGGAGGGGCGTGCTGGACATGCTGAAAAACATGGGGGCGGAGGTCATCGAGGATCCGCTTCCGGAGGCGGGACGGCCCGAGCCCGCGGCGGATGTCACGGTCCGGTTCTCGGAGTTGCGCGCCGTCACGATCGAGGGCGCGGCAACGGCGGGCGTGATCGACGAACTGCCGGTTCTGGCCGTGGCGGCCTGCCTGGCCACCGGCACGACGACGGTCCGGGATGCCGGGGAACTGCGGATCAAGGAGAGCGACCGGATCGCCGGGATCGTGGCGGGACTGAAGACGCTGGGTGCTGCGATCGAGGAACAGGACGACGGATTCGTGATCGAGGGGGGCGGGGCCGGTTTCCGGTTTGCCGGCGGGGTCGTGGACGCGCTGGACGATCACCGGCTGGCCATGGCTTTCCGGGTGGCGTCGCTCGCGGCGCGGGGCCCGGTCACCATCAAGGGGGGGGAGTGCGTGGCGATCTCCGACCCGGGTTTCGAGGCCACGCTGGCCGGGTTGCTCCGGTCATGAAGTCCCAGGCGGTCCGGGTGGCCATCGACGGGCCGTCCGGGGTCGGAAAGACGACCTCGGCGCGGGCGGTGGCGGACAGGATCGGCGCGCTCTATGTCGATACGGGGGCCATGTACCGGGCCCTGGCGCTGAAGGCGATGCGGACCGGCGTGTCCGTGGACGATGAAACGAAGTCGGTCCGCCTGGCGGAGGACACGAGCGTCACGCTCGATCCCGCCGCGGATGAAACGGTGCGGGTTCTCCTCGACGGAGAGGACGTGACCGGGCTCATCCGGACCGGGGCGGTGTCCGACGGGGCCTCGCGCATCTCGGTGCACGAGGGAGTAAGAAAGAGAATGGTCGCTCTGCAGCAGGAACTCGCCCGCGGGCGGAGCGTGGTCATGGAAGGGCGGGACATCGGAACGCGCGTTCTCAGGGACGCGGAAGTGAAGATCTTCTTGACCGCTTCGCCGGAGGAACGTGCCCGGCGGCGGTGTCTGGAATTGAAGGCCCGGGGAGACGGAACGGACATGGCAACGGTGTTGAAGGAGATCCAGGAACGGGACGCCCGCGATTCGGGGCGGGCCGTGGATCCCCTCCGGCCCGCCGCCGATGCCGTTCACATCGACGGAACGCATCTCAGTCTCGACGCCCAGGTCGACGCCATCCTGGCGGTCGTCCGGAACGTCGGTGCGGGATCGAACCCGGGTGGGGCAGCCTGAAAAATCGGGCCCGGAATTGAGGTGATTGTTCACGGGAAGCGCTGATTCATGAAAATCGAATAAGGCGCGCACGCCAGTGGGAACGCAGAGCGCGATCTCGCCGGCGCACGCCCTTGCGTCCCGGCACATCCGTGCCGGCAGGCGGGGGCCAACGTGATTCCGTCCGACCGATCGGACGGCGATCTTCCGCCGCCCCGAGCGGGCGGCACAGACGCATCACCACGAAAACGGGAGTTGAAAACATTGGCTGACATGAAGATGGGAGTTGCCGTGAAAGACGAAGACGACGACAAGAATTGGGATTCCTCACCGGACTCGGACGACGACGGCGGTACCAAGAGCAAGCGCCCGGTAAAAAGCCGCATCGTCTTCCAGGACGACGATGAAATGACCGAAGGCGCCCGCACGTTCACCGCCGAGATGATCGACATGTACGAGGAGTCGATCAAGAATCTGGAGGAAGGCGAGATCGTCAAGGGACGCGTCCTGTCCGTGGACGATAAGGACGTTCTCGTGGACATCGGATTCAAGTCGGAAGGAATCATTCCGATGTCCGAGTTCCCCGATCCTTCGGCGATCAAGGTCGGCGATGAAATCGAAGTCTATCTCGAAAAAATGGAAAACCAGGACGGCCTCGTCGTCCTGTCGAAGCAGCGCGCCGATTTCGTCAAGGTGTGGGACAAGGTCAAGGACGCCGCCGAGAAGGGCGAAGTGGTCCAGGGTCGCCTGCTCCGGAAGATCAAGGGCGGCGTGGTCGTGGATCTGTTCGGTGTCGAGGCGTTCCTGCCCGGCAGCCAGATCGCGCTGCGCCAGGTCCAGAACGTGGACGCCCTGCTCGGACAGACGCTCCGCTTCAAGATCATCAAGCTGAACAAGCGGCGCCGCAACATCGTGGTCAGCCGCCGCGTGGTGCTCGAGGAGGAGAGGGCCGAGCTCAAGACCGCGATCATGGGCGAACTCGCGAAGGACCAGATCCGCGAGGGCGTCGTGAAGAACATCACCGACTTCGGCGCGTTCGTCGACCTCGGCGGCATCGACGGCCTGCTCCACATCACCGACATGTCGTGGGGGCGCGTCAGCCACCCGTCCGAGGTGGTTTCGATCGGCGACAAGATCACGATCAAGGTCCTGTCCTTCGATCCGGAGCGCGAGCGCATCAGCCTCGGTCTCAAGCAGCAGACGCCCTACCCGTGGGAAGACGTCGACAAGCGCTACTCGGCCGACATGCGGGTCAAGGGGAAGGTCGTGTCCATCACGGATTACGGCGCCTTCGTCGAGCTCGAGAAGGGCGTGGAAGGGCTCATCTACATCTCCGAGATGTCCTGGACCCGCCATGTGCGGCATCCGTCCAAGGTCGTTTCGATCGGTGACGAGGTGGAATGCCTGATCCTCAAGGTCGACAAGGAGAACGAGAAGATCTCCCTGTCGCTCAAGCAGGTCGAGTCCGATCCGTGGAACCAGCTCGACCAGAAGTACCCGATCGGCACCCGGATTTCCGGGAAGGTTCGGAACCTCACGAACTTCGGCGCCTTCGTGGAGCTGGAGGAGGGGATCGACGGCCTGGTCCACATTTCCGACATGTCGTGGACGAAGCGGATCAACCACCCGAGCGAAGTCATCAAGAAGGGCGACAAGGTCGACGTTGAGATCCTCAACATCGACAAGGACGGCCGCCGCATCAGCCTGGGTCTCAAGCAGACGCAGGAGAGCCCGTGGCCCGGCCTGGAAGAGAAGTACCAGCCCGGAACGCCGCTCCTCGGCAAGGTGGTCCGCCTGCTCGACCGCGGCGTGATCGTCGATCTCGACGGCGAGGTGGAGGGGTTCGTTCCGCTGTCGCAGCTCGGCATCGACAACCTCAAGCGTCCGATCGACAACTTCCGTGAAGGGGACGAGCTGCATCTGCACGTGACCCGCGTGGACGTGGCGAATCACCGCATCGTCCTGTCGGTCAAGTCCTGGCTCATGGAGCAGAACGAGGAGATCAAGGAAGAGTTCGCCAAGACGTTCTCCAACCGCCCGCCGCTTCCCGTCGAGGAAGAAACCGGCGACAAGCCGAAGAAAAAGTCGCGGCGCGACGAGGACATGCTGGACGACGATTCCGGGGACGACTCCGGGGATGACGAATCCTCGAGTGACTCCGCGGACATGGAAGACGCCGGCGACGAAGAGTCGACGGAGGAGTAACCCCCACGTGGCACGCCGTGTGGCGTTCACCACGTTCGGTTGCAAGCTGAATCAGTGTGAAACGGCGGGTATCCGGGCTCAGTTCACCGAGCCCGGATACACCGTCGTTTCTTTTGATGAGCCCGCCGACGTGGTCATCATCAATACCTGCTCGGTGACCGGCCGGGCCGACGCCCAGGCGCGGCAGCTGATCCGGCGGGTCGTCCGGGACCGGCCGGACACGAAGCTCGTGGTTACCGGCTGCTACGCCCAGCGCGCTCCGCACGCCGTGGCGGCGATCCCCGGCGTGACGCTGGTGGCCGGCAACGGCGAAAAGGACCGGCTGCGCGGCATCGTGGACGATCTCGGGTGGTGGCAGGCCGGCGGCAGGGCCGTCGGGGCGGCTGAAGGCGCTTCAAACTCGGAGCCCGGCACGCCGCCGGAACCCGCGGGGCCCGTCGTGGCCGTGGCCGACCTCCGGAAGACGCAGCGTTCCTTCGACCTGTCCCCGGTGGAGTTCGGCGAGCGCACCCGCGCGTACGTGCGGGTCCAGGACGGCTGCGATGCCGCCTGCTCGTTCTGCATCATTCCGCACATCCGTGGACGCAGCACGAGCCTCGATCGCGGCGCGGCGGTGGGCCGGGTGGCCCGGCTCGTCGAGGAAGGGTTCCGCGAGGTGATCCTGACCGGGATCCACCTGGGACTCTACGGCCGCGACCGCGTGGCCGCCGGCTCTCTCGCCGACGTGATCGATGAAATCGAGAAACTGCCCGGCGACTTCCGCGTGCGCCTGTCGAGCATCGAACCCCAGGAGATCGACGATCGCATCATCGCGCGGATGGCGGCCGGAGGGCGTCTGGTGCCGCATCTCCACGTGCCGCTGCAGTCCGGTTCGGACCGCATCCTCGGTCTCATGAACCGCACCTATTCCGCCGGCGAGTACCGTTCGATCGTGGAGCGGCTGACCCGGCGCGTGGACCCGTTCTGCCTCGGCGCCGACGTGATCGTCGGCTTCCCCGGCGAAACGGACGCGGATTTCCGGGAGACGGTCCGGTTCATCGAAGACCAGCCGTTCACCTACCTTCACGTGTTCCCGTATTCACCCCGCCCCGGGACACGGGCCGCCTCTCTGCCCGGCCGACCGCCGGGAGATGTCACGGACGAGCGGAGCAGGGTCCTCCGCGACTTGTCCGAGACGAGGCGGCGCGCCTTCGCCGAGCGCTTCGTCGAGCGCCGGATGAGGATCCTCGTCGAGGAGCCGGTGGGCGAGCAGGGGTGGCAGGGACTCTCGGATGAATACGTGCGGGTGGCGTTCCCCTGGCTGACGGGGGAGGACCTGACCGGCGCGTTCGTCGACGTGACGGGGCTTCACCGGGAAGAGGGAATGCTCGCCGGCGCCCCGGTCGAAGGGGGATGACCGGGAGATCCACCGCGGCTTCGGGTCCACGTTGACAAGATGCACGGTGGTGGCCCCGGCATCGACCCGATCCGCCACGGCGGCGAGCCGCACGCCTGAGACTCCATCGGGCACAAAAAAAGCCCGGCGCCTCGAAAGCGCCGGGCTTTTCGATTCCTTCGACTAGCGCAGCAGCGCCTTGATCCGGCTCCATGTGGCCGATTCCGTGGGCACTGCTTCCGGCAGCACCTGGCCGCGGATCTCTCCGCCGGTCCGGAACGTGGTGTGGATGTTGATGTACCAGAGACCGGCGTTCAGTTCGGCTTCCTGGCTGGCCGTAAGCGGTCCGACCATGCCGTTCTTGGGCTGGCCGGCGGGCAGACCATAGCGAACGCCCGCATTCGAGCCGGGCGCCGCGGCACCATGAAAGTGGGCCGCTGTTTCGGATCCGACCAGTCCGCTGTAGGTGATGTTGAAGTGCAGCATCTTGGCGGCATCGAGATTCATCGTGGCGGAGCCGGTGGCCGGGGTGGGGACGGAGGGGACTTCCTGGGCTCCGTCCAGCGTTGCCGTGAAGTTCTGGGCTCCCGCGGTGGAAACCGCAAAGAGAAGAGCGAAAAGGGTCACACCGTAACGCAGTTTCATGGAGACCTCCAGGTGATGGGTTGGACTGCCGACGGCCCTTGTTTCGGCATTCTAGACGGCATCCTAGCGCGTGTACAGGACTTTGATCCGGCTCCACGTGGCGCTTTCCACCGGCACCGGGGCACTGGAAATCTGGCCACGGATCTCCCCGCCGGAATAACCCGGCGTGGTGTGGATGTTGATGTACCAGAGGCCGGCGTTCAGGTCCGCCTCCTGGGCGGCGGAGAGAGGCCCGAAACTGCCGTTTTTCGGCTGACCGGCCGGAAGGCTGAACACCGGAGGGCCGGTCTGGCCGGCCGGGGCGGGCCCGTGGACGTGGGCGGCGAACTCGGTGCCCTGGAGGCCGGAATAGCTGATCGAGTACGTGAGGATCTTTCCGGCGTCGAGGGTCAGGGAAGCATATCCGGTGGCCGGAGAGGAGTTTGCGGGTACCTGCTGCTGGCCGTTCAGGTATGCGTCGTACTGCTGGGCGAAAACGGTACCGCTGGTGAGAGAAAGAAGAAAGAGGGAGACAAACAGACCGTAGCGCAGCTTCATGTTGGGGGACCTCCTGGCAATGGCGCTCTGTGGGTTGTGCGGCGCGGTCATTATAGCCTATCGCGCGTATCGACAGGCGGATTAAGGTCGTCCAGGGCGGGGTGACCGGGGCCTGCACCCGCCCCCTCGATGAACGGAGGGGGATCCTGTAGCATCCGGAAGGCATCCCCGGGGGCGGGGGTGCCGGTCGCTTTCGAAAAACGGAAACAGGGAGGTCTCATGAAGTTGTTTCGATGCCTGGGAATTGCATGTGCCGGACTCCTGATCGCCGTGGCGCCGGTCGTCGCCCATGAGGGTCACGACGACCACGGGACGCCCGATGGAGCGGATCCGATGGCCGCGATGATGGAAGCGCTGAAGCCGACCCCGCATCACCTGTCCATGAACGGGGCGGCGGGGAAGTGGACGACGTCGAGCACGTTCTGGATGGAGCCGGGTGCCGAACCGATGAAGTCCACCGGAACGTCGTCGATCGAGCTGATCATGAACGGCCTGTTCATTTCCGAAGTGACGAACGCGGACATGTTCGGAATGCCCTGGGAGGGGCGCGGCGTGTTCGGCTACGACACGCACAAGAAGAAGCACATCGGAACCTGGTTCGATTCGTTCGGCACGTACATGATGAACTTCGCGGGCGACTGCGACGGGGCGTGCAAGGTCGTGTCCCTGTACGCCGACTACTTCGATCCGATGAGCGGCTCGCAGAAGCGGATGAAATCGATGACGACGCACGTCGACGCCGACCACATGAAGGTCGAGCTGTTCGACGTGGACGGAGAGGGGAAGGAAACCCGGCTCGTCGTGATCGATTACGCGCGCGGGAAGTAGGCGCACCGTCGGTTCCATGAGCGACCCCCTCGATTTCGACGCCGTGCGCGGCGCGGCCTCGCGCTCGCCGGTGTACGCCCGTCGGGGCATGGTGGCGGCCTCCCAGCCGCTGGCCGTGCAGGCGGGCCTCGATCTGCTCAGGGACGGCGGTTCGGCGGTCGACGCGGCCATCGCCGCGAACGCCTGCCTCGGGCTCATGGAACCGACGGCCAACGGCCTCGGCGGCGACCTCTTCGCCATCGTTCACGACCCGAAGGACGGGGCGCTGCACGGGCTGAACGCGTCCGGCCGCGCTCCCGCGCGGCTCACGATCGGTGATGTGAAGCCCGACGCCGACGGCACCATCCCGCTCTTCTCCCCCTTTTCGTGGACGGTGCCCGGCTGCGCGGACGGCTGGTTCGAACTCCATGCCCGGTTCGGGCGGCGCCCGCTCCCGGAGGTTCTGGCGCCGGCGATCCGCCATGCCATCGAGGGCTTCCCGGTGTCCCCGGTGATTGCCTCCGACTGGTCCCGTTCCGTGAAACGCTTCGGAGCGGTGCCGGGGTTTGCCCCGGTGTTTCTGCCCGGAGGGACCGCACCCCGCCCCGGCGACCTCTTCCGGAATCCGGCGCTGGCCGGGTTGCTCACCGCCCTCGCCCGGGACGGTCGCGGCGCGTTCGACGGACTCATGGCCGATGCCGTCGTCCGCTACTCGGACCTGCACGGCGGGTTTCTGTCCCGCGACGATTTCGCGAAGCACCGCTGCACCTGGGACGCCCCGATCTCGACCACCTACCGCGGGCTCACCGTCTGGGAGCTGCCGCCGCCGGGGCAGGGGCTGGCGGCCCTGCAGCTGCTGAATATCCTGGAAACGTTCGACCTGGCGGCATGGGGGCGGGATGCGATCGACTTCTGGCATGTGTTCGTGGAAGCCAAGAAGCTGGCCTACGCCGACCGCGCCCGTTACTACGCGGATCCGGAATTCGCCGCGGTGCCGGTCGAGGAACTCCTGTCGAAGGAGTACGCGCGCACCCGGGCCGCGAAGATCGACCGGAACCGTTCCGCCCGTGAGGACACACCCGGCGACGTTCCGGCGCTCGACCGGAAGGAAACCACGTACCTGGCCGCGGCCGACGGCGACGGGATGATGGTCTCCCTGATCCAGAGCAACTACACGGGTTTCGGCTCGGGGTACGTGGTGCCGGAACTCGGCATCGGCCTGCAGAACCGCGGCGCGCTGTTCTCGCTGGACCCGGATCATCCGAACGCGCTCGTTCCGGGGAAGCGCCCGTTCCACACGATCATCCCGGCGTTCGTCACCCGGAACGGCGTGCCATGGCTGGCGTTCGGCCTGATGGGGGGCGACATGCAGCCGCAGGGGCACGCCCAGATTCTCGTCAACGTTCACGACCTGGGGATGAACCTGCAGGAGGCCGGCGACGTGCCGCGCTTTCATCACACGGGATCCTCGGAACCGACCGGGACGCGGATGAACGACGGGGGCGTTCTGCACCTCGAACCGGGGCTGCCCGCGGAGATTTGCGAAGGGCTGGAGCGGCGCGGACATCGCATCCGGCCGGAAGCCGTCGGCGGCTTCGGCGGCTACCAGGCGATCGCCCGCGACCCCGGAAGCGGCGTGTACACCGGCGCCACGGAGAGTCGCAAGGACGGCTGTGCCGCCGGTTTCTGAGGGAAAAGCGGTTCGCAAGTACCTGTCCACCCACGCGGAAGACGAGGCGCGGTCCGCGGAACTTCCCGCCGGAACGTACGATCACGCCGTCGTGATCCCGGCCCGCGGCGAGGGAGCGGAACTCTTCCGCGCGATCGATCACGTGCCGCCTTCTCCGGGCGGCGTGCTCATTCTTCTTGTCCTGAACGCCGGCGAGGGGGACGCTCCGGAACGCCATGCCGCGAACGCCCGGGTTCGCGATGCGTTCGCGGCGGCAAACCGGATCGAAACCCGCGATGCCGGCGACGGTCGGACGCTGGTCGTGATCGACCGCTCCACACCGGGCCGCTTTCTCCCGGCGAAGCAGGGGGTGGGACTCGCCCGGAAAATCGGGTGCGATGCGGCGCTCGCCCTCCACGCCGCGGGCCGGATCCGGTCCCGGTTCCTGCACACGACGGACGCGGACGCGGTTCTTCCCGTCGACGCATTCGAGCGGGCGTTGGAGTTTCACGGCCCGTCTCCGCACGACGCGTCGCGGCGGCGCCCGACCCCGGCCGCCCGGGGCCGCTCCGGCGATGCGGGGCCCGTGGCGCTCCTCTACCCGTTTGCCCACGAACCGGCGGCGGATCCCGGCGCCGCGCGGGCCATCGTGGTCTACGAGGCGGCGCTGCGCTATCACCGGCTGGGGCTTCAGGCGGCGCGGTCGCCGTTCGCGTTCCACACGATCGGGAGCACGATCGCAATGGACTTCGTCGCCTACGCCGCCGTCCGGGGCTTTCCGCGGCGGGAGGCGGGGGAGGACTTCTACCTGCTCGACAAGCTGGCCAAGGTTGGTCCGGTCCGCACGCTCGGCGGAGCGCCGGTGCGGATCAGCGGACGCGTTTCCGACCGGGTCCCGTTCGGAACGGGGCGGACGCTGCTGGAGTTTCAGCGCGGCGACCGCACTCCGGAGGAGTACACGGTTCTCGACCCGGCGTGCTTCGCGGCACTGGGATCGGTGCTCGACTGGCTGGACGGACTTTCGGAGGTGCAGGCCGGAACCGATCTCCGGGCTGTGCTTCGTGGATGCCTGGGGGCGGATGGCCGTGCCGGCGCGGTTCCCGCCGGGAGGCTCGACCGGACGGAGGGGTCGGACCCGGGGCGGCCGGCGACCGCTGATACGGCCGCCGCGATCGTCGACGTGCTCGATGCGATGGGCGCCTTCACGGCAGCGGCCCGCTTTCTCGATCCGGCGCTCGCGCGGGTGCGCCGGAGGTCGCTCCACACCTGGTTCGACGGGTTCCGCACGCTGCGGTTTCTCCATGACCTGAGGGATCACGGCAGGCCGGCGCTTCCTCTTGCCGAAGCGGTCCGCCGGGCACCGTTCCTGGCCGGGTTCGATGAGGCTGGGGATTCGTCCTCTCCGGATGCCGGCACGGGAGATCCCGGACTTCTTGCGGCTCTGAAGGGGCTGGACGAGGGGACCGGCGCCGGCACTTCCACCTGGGTCGGCGCGTTGCGGGGGGCGCCGCATCACGACCCGGCATCCTCCGGCCCACTTTCGACGGGCCATCGGGAGCGCGATCCACTATAATAGTGCGGTCGCGATCCTCCCCTCGGGCCATCCGGTCCGGATCCCGCGCAACAGAATCAGGACTCCACCCGGAGGGGACCCCATGACCGGACACCGAACCGTTCGCGCTCTCGCGACGCTTGCACTGATGCTTGCGGTCGCCCTGCCCGCCGTGACCCCGCTCGGCACCGCGAAAAAACCCCGGACATCCGGAGCGCTCGAGTCGCTGGACTGGTGGGCCCGGAGCCGGGCGTATCCGGAGCGCATCGTCCCCGGCGACCGTCATGCCGCGGAGTTCGAGCGCCTGCGGGAGGCCGCCGGCGGTTTCGATTCGCGCACGGCCCGACGCGGCGGCCACCTTGCGACCCGGCCCGCGTCGCCCGCGGCCGCCGGACCGGCATGGCGCGCGATGGGACCGGGAAACATCGGCGGCCGCACGCTGGTGGTGGCGCTCGATCCGTGGACGCCCGGAACGATCTGGGCCGGGTCCGCGAGCGGCGGTCTCTGGAAGAGCGCCACGGGGGGCGTCGGCGTTCACGCCTGGACGTATGTCCCGACCGGATTTCCGGTGCTCTCCGTGTCGACGATCGCGTTCGACCTGCAGAATCCGGGCACCCTGTTCCTCGGTACCGGCGAAGTCTACGGGTATCAGAGCGCCGATGGCGGGCTCGTCAATCGCACCACCCGCGGCAGTTACGGCATGGGGATCCTCAAGTCCACCGACGGCGGCGTCACCTGGTCGAAGAGCCTCGACTGGTCGCGCAACCAGGAGCGCGGCGTGTGGGCGGTCCGGGTCGACCCGGGGAACGGGCAGAAGGTCTGGGCGGCCACGACCGAGGGGGTGTACCGGTCACTGGACGGCGGGGGAACCTGGACCCGGGTCCACGCGGTGATCATGGCCATGGACCTGGAGATCGATCCCGGAAACGGCGACCGCGTGTATGTCGGGTGCGGCAACCTCGCTTCGACCGGCCAGGGCGTGTACCGGACGACGGACGGCGGCGCGACCTGGACGAAGCTGACGAACGGCATTCCCGGCGGTTTCGGCGGCAAGGTCAGCCTGGCCATCGCTCCCTCCAATCCGAACATCCTGTATGCGTCGATCGGCAACGGCAGTTACTCCGGGGCCGGAACCTGGCTCTGCCGCTCCGCGAACGGCGGAGACAGCTGGACGGTCATGAGCGCGACGGATTACGCCACGTTCCAGGGGTGGTATTCGCACGACGTGGCGGTGAACCCGGTGAACGCCGACGACGTCGTGGCCGTCGGCATCGAAGTCTGGCGCTCCACGACCGGTGGTGCGTCCCTGGCGAAGATCTCCGATGCGAACGCCGCGTATTTCGGCGTCGTGCCGCAGGGCGGTCCGGAAGGGGGCGCGCTCTACACTCACGCGGATCATCACCAGGTGGTTTTCGATCCCGCGAATCCGCAGTCGATCTACCTGGCCACGGACGGCGGCATCTTCCGCACGACGAACGGGGGAGCGAGTTTCTTCGGGGCGAACGGCGGCTACCAGACGTCGCAGTTCTACGCCGGGTTCTCCAACGCCGGCGCGGACACCGTGCCCGCGATGGGCGGCATGCAGGACAACTACACCGCCATCTATTCCGGCACCTCGGCGTGGTCCCGGGTCATCGGCGGGGATGGCTGCTGGACGGCCATCGACTCCGGCAATCCGCAGATTCTCTACGGTTCCTACCAGTTCCTGAACATCCTCAAGTCCACGGACGGCGGCGCGAGTTTTTTCCCGATAGCGCCGCCGGCCGCCGGAAACACCGCGTTCATCGCGCCGTTCATTCTTTCGCCGATGTCGCAGAACGAGATCTTCGCCGGCCAGGGCACGATCGTCCGCTCGACGAACGGGGGGTCGAGCTGGCAGCCGGGCAACCAGGTGAACGGAAGGCCGATCCTGACCATCGGGGCGTCGAGCGTGTTTTCCGGTCTTCTCTACGTCACCACGGAGCCGGCCGCCGGCCGGTTCTTCTACCGGACGACGAACTACGGATCCACATGGACGGACCGGACCGGCAACCTGCCGGATCGCTATGCCCTGGACATGAGCGTGGATCGGTCGAACGACCTGGTCGTGCACCTCGTGCTGTCCGGTTACGGAACCTCGCACCTGTGGAAGACGACGAACGGCGGGATCTCCTGGCAGGACATCGGCGGAGCGTTGCCGGATGTGCCCACCTCGGCGGTGTTCGTGGATCCGCTGAACGCATCGCGCCTCTTCGTGGGGAACGATCTCGGCGTCTTCGCGAGCTATGACGGCGGCGCCACCTGGGGATCGTTCAACACGGGCCTTCCGGAAGCGGTCATCGTGACGGACCTGACGTACGTGCCCTCCGCCCGGCGGATCCGCGTGTCGACGCATGGCAACGGCGTGTACGAGGTGGAGATCCCCGACGTGCTGACCGGCGTTCCGGTGATGCCTCCCCCCGTGGCCAGCGGACTTTCCGCCGCCCCGAACCCGTTTTCCGCGACGACGACGCTCCGCTTCGACCTGGAACGGGGAACGGCCGTCACGGTGGAGATTTTCGACGTGACCGGGCGGACGGTGCGGACGCTGGTGCGGCGTGCGGACCTGTCCCCCGGGCCCCACAGTGTCGACTGGGACGGGCGGACGGAGGAAGGGGAGGCCGCGGCTTCCGGCCGGTACTACGCGCGGGTGTCCGGGGCGGGGGAACCGGTCGTCCGGCCGATCACGCTGGTGCGCCGGTAGTAGGCTCACCTGCTTCCCGGGTTCCGGTGTGCCGTTCGCCATCTCGGGGGACGTTCCGTCTCGGCATCCCTGCCTCGACTCCACTC
>CAZQVN010000063.1:0-20879 GCA_964596775.1 uncultured bacterium | reverse complement strand
GCCGTCCGACGATCCGGCACCGATCCTCAAGGAGGCACTGCGGGCGGGCGTGACCATCGCGGCCGCCTGGCAGCCGAGGAGCGAGTCCCTCTGCGCGGCGCCCAGCACGACCCTGGCGCTGGTGGTCCGGGTTTCCGGCGGGGGCGAGCGCCTCGCCGAACTGGGATTCACCGGCGACCCTTCGCCGTGGATCGTGAACTGCGGCGTGAACGAGTTCCACGAGTACGACTTCGAGCGCCGCGCACCGGAGTACCTGTTCGAGATCGGCTACGCGAACTTCGCCTGGGGGCGGGTGATCACCGGAACGTACATCGACGGCAGGGGGCGGATCTTCCGCTACGACCACAGCCACGCGAACTGGGAGCCGGCCGACGAGAACAGGGTGACGGGCAGGGAACTGCGCGAAAAATACGCGAATGCGAGACAGGTCGGCACGGTCGACGAAAAGACGCTGAGCAACATGGCCGCTCTGATCGATGGTGCCGCCGCCGGGCCCTTTTCGGATCCGGTCGGCCGATGCGCGGACTACGGAGCCATGGCCTTCCAGGCCTACCGCTACCATCCCGCAAAGGACGCGTACGAACCGGTCCTCCTGTATGCGGCCGGCGACATCGCGAGGAAGAACCTCTCGCAGAACGCGGAAACGCTCTACACCTGGTTGTTCGCGATCGAGGGGCGGCCGGAGGGGTGCATTCCGTGAGGTGGAAAAGCCTTGCTTTCCACTTACAGCCCTGCTATTCTCCCCCGGCTTTATAAACCCATATGCCCATCAAGATTATCTGCGTCTTCTCGTGATTGTGACCTGTTTCGGAGCGTCCCATCGAGAACTAATCCGCCGCTAGTCTCGAGGCGCTCTTCAAAACAGGAGATCATGAACACGAATACCTTCCAGAGCCTCAATCTGTCCGGCACGATCCTCAGTACCCTGGCCAAAGAGGGCTATACCACGCCCACCGAGGTCCAGACCCGGGCGATTCCCCCTCTGCTCGAGGGAAAGGACCTTCTCGCCACCGCCCAGACCGGCACCGGGAAAACGGCGGCGTTTTCGCTTCCGATCATCCAGACGCTGGCCGCGGGACCCAGGTCCCGGAACATCCGGGCGCTCATCCTCACGCCGACGCGCGAACTCGCCATCCAGATCCACGAAAGCATCAAGACGTACGGCCGCGGTCTCCCGGTGCGCAGCACCGTGGTGATGGGGGGCGTTTCGGCCGGCGCGCAGATCCGCGACCTCCGCAGCGGCCCCGACGTTCTCGTGGCCACGCCGGGACGCCTGCTCGACCTGCACAACCAGGGCTACGTGAAGCTCGGTCACGTCCAGGTCTTCGTTCTCGACGAGGCGGACCGGATGCTCGACATGGGTTTCATCCATGACGTGAAGAAGATCTCGGCGCTGATTCCGCCGCGCCGCCAGACGATGCTCTTCTCGGCCACGATGCCGACCGAAGTGGCGAACCTGGCCAACGAGCTGCTGCGGAACCCGGAGACGATCGCGGTGGCCCGTCAGTCCACGGTGGCCGCGAACATCGACCAGCGCGTCCTGTTCGTCGACCAGGCGAACAAGAAGGACCTGCTGACGCACATCCTGACCTCCGGAAACATCCAGCGCGCCCTCGTCTTCACCCGCACGAAGCACCGCGCCGACCGGATCACGAAGCAGCTCTACCAGAGCGGCATCAGCTCCGACGCCATCCATTCCAACAAGAGCCAGAACGCCCGTCAGAAGGCGCTCGCCGCGTTCGACCGCGGCAGGGTCCGCGTCCTCGTGGCCACCGACATCGTGGCCCGCGGCATCGACGTGGACGGCATCACGCATGTCATCAACTACGAGCTGCCCCACGAGCCGGAAAGCTACGTGCACCGCATCGGCCGCACGGCGCGCGCCGGCGCTGAGGGCGTGGCCATGTCGTTCTGCGACACCGAGGAAGTGAAGATGCTCCGCGGCATCGAGATGCTGACGAAGATCAACCTGACGGCGATGGAAGACCAGCCGTTTCACTCGGCGTCGATCGCGAGCCGTCACGCGATGGGGAACCAGGCCTCGCCGCGTACCTCGACGAAGTCGCGTTCCAGGAACAGCGGTCGCTCGAAGCACGGCAGTCGCAACGGCAACGGGGCGCGGTCGGGCGGCGGGTACAAGGGGCGTTCGACGTCGTACGATCGTCCGGCGGCCAACGGAAGCCATGCCCCGCGTTACGCGTCGACGGATCGCCCGATGGCCGGCGGATACGGCGCAAACGGTGCGTCGACGGATCGCCCGGTCCACGGCGGCTACAACGGTCGCCCGGCATCCAGCGATCGTCCGGCGGGCAACGGGAGCCATGCTCCGCGTTACGCAGCGACGGATCGCCCGGCCTCCCGTGATCGCCATTCCGGCGGCGCGCGGTCGAACGGCGGATACAAGAGCTACAAGGGTCGGTCGAAGGGTTCGTCGCACGGCGTAGTCGTTTCGCACGCCGCGCCGGCCACGAGCAACGGCCGCCCCGCGCCGGCCTCGCACGGCCACCGGCCGGCCGGGCCCGACAGGACGGTCGCGAAGGAATTCGGACCCGCGCGTTACGGACGGCGGGAACGGAACTAGATTTCCGGGACAGACCTCGCAGAAGAACAGGACCGGCGACGGCGCTTCGGCACCGTCGCCGTTTTTTTTCGCCGCGTTCCACGGGAATCCCGACGGAAGCGCCGACCGGGTCCGGACCCGGTTACCGCACGAACTCCTCCAGCGCCTGCCGAGCCATCTCGAGCGTCGGCTGCAGTTCCAGCGACCTCTCCCATGCCGCCCGTGCCGCGTCCCTGTTTCCGCGCTGCATCTCGAAAACACCCAGGCCGTAATGCCCCATCGGAAACTCCGGCCGGTCGCGGACGAGGTCGCGAAACGTCCGCTCCGCCTCCGTGACCCGGCCGGTGCGGAGAAGCACCATGCCGAGGCTGTAGCGGGAGTCGGCGTCACCGGGATTCGTCCGGATCCGCTCCCGGTAGATGGCTTCCGCATCGCTGAACCGGTCCGCGTCCACGTAAGCCGAGGCCAGGTTGATCGCCGCGCGCTCGCCTCCGGGATCGAGCCGGACCGCGTGCGTCCAGAGCGAGATGGAGTCGTGCCAGACGCGCGTCTGCGCGAACGTGAGGCCGGCGAGCCCGAGGACCGCCACCGCCCCGGCGACCCGCGCCGCGACCCTCCGGCGCCGGGCCAGGGCCAGCCACGCCGCCCCGGCCAGAAACGCCACGGGCAGGGTGGCGAGATACGTGTAGCGGTCGGCGGCAATCTGGTTGCCCGCCCGCGCGAAACCGCTGACCGGCGCCACCAGCACGAGGTAGGCGAGCCACGCCGCGGGGACCGCCGGCCATCGCTTTGCGCAGAGGACCGCAACGATCGTGACGACGACCAGCGCCGCCGCCGCCGTCAGCGTTCCCGGGGACGACACGCTGAACTGGCGCAGTTCGTACAGCGGCGAAAGGTCCCCCGGCACGATCGTCTTCCAGACGTAGAACATCGATCCGTACACCGCAAGTCCGATCCGGTCGACGAGCCCGGCGGCCGCCGTCGATTTCAGGGCGCCGACCTGTTTCTGGCCGAGGACCGCCACGATGCCGATCACGAGCGATGCCGCGAGGTACGGCACCTTCTCCATCAGCACCGCCCGGTGACGCGCCTCGAGCCGGAGCTTCGGCGAAGCCGGAAGCCTCCGCAGCGGAACAACATCGAGAACCAGCAGCGCGATCGGCGCCGTGACACCGGTGGCCTTTCCGAGGAGGCTCATCACGAAGAAACAGAACGCCGCGATCCGGTGACCCGTGGCGCGGCCGCCGGCCCGCTCGATCGCGGCGCCGCGCACGTACGCAACGAGCATGAGCAGAAGGAACAGTCCGGACACCACATCGCGCCGCTCGGTGATCCACGCCACCGACTCCACGCGGAGCGGGTGGATGGAAAAAACGAGGGCGGCAAGAAGCGATGCCGCAAGGAGGAGTGTGCCGCCAGCACGAGGGCCGAAGTCCGCGGAGCGACTGCCGCCCGCACCGGCGCCCAAGTCCGCGGAGTCGCTGCCGGAAGTCCCGGCTCCGCCCCCGTCGGAGCTGGTGCCCGCCGTGTCCGCCGGCCGGTGCCCCGCCGCCGCGGTCAGAATCAGGCATGCCGCGATCGCGCACAGCCCGGCGTTCACGGCATGGAGCAGAACACTCGTGAAGTGGTAGCCTGCCGGATCCATGCCCCACAGCGTGTAGTCCAGGCCGAGCGTCAGCCAGGCGAGCGGCTGGTAGGGTCCCATGTGGAACGTGGTGAACATCCAGGAGATCTGCTCCGGGCCGATCCCCCTATAATGTGGGTTCGCCAGGAAGTTGAGGTCGTCGTCCCAGTTCACGAAACCGGCCGAGAGGGCGGGGAGAAAGGCCATGAACGTGATCACCGCCGCCGCCGCGGCCATCCAGAGGCCGGAAGGCCAGGCCGGAGAGTCGGTCGAGGCCGGCGCTCCGCGCTTTCGGGTCGCGGAGTTCCGTGACGGGGTGCGAGGCATGCGGCATTCTAGTGAATCACCCGCGTTCGGGGGAAGCCGCGCCGCGCGGGACCGAGTCCTGACCCGGACGGGAGAGCCGCGTCCGTGACCCCCCCCGGAACCACTCTCCCGCGCTCCCCGCTGCGCCGGTTCACGAAGCGGATCGCCGTGCTGCCCGCCTACAACGCCGCCGCCACGCTCGAAGCCACCGTCCGCGACATTCCCGAAGGCAGTGTGGACGAGATCATCCTCGTGGACGACAGGAGCCGCGACAACACGGTGGAGATCGCGCGGTCGCTCGGCCTCACCGTCATCGAACACGAGCGGAACACCGGCTACGGCGGCAACCAGAAGACCTGCTACCGGGCGGCGCTCGACCGTGGCGCCGACCTGATCGTGATGCTCCACCCGGACTATCAGTACGACGCCCGCCTCATCCCGCACTTCGTCGGATTCCTGGAAACGGGCGTGTGCGACGTGATGCTCGGGTCGCGCATCCGCTCGCGCCGCGAGGCGCTCGACAGCGGGATGCCGGTGTGGAAGTACATCAGCAACCGGCTGCTGACGATCACGGAGAACCTCGTTCTCGGCCAGAACCTCGGCGATTTCCACTCCGGCTTCCGGATCTACACCCGCGAGGTCTTCGAGACGATTCCGTTCGAGACGAACGCCGACGACTTCGTCTTCGACACGCAGGTGCTGGCCCAGGCGGCCTGGTTCGGCTTCAAGATCGGGGATGCGCCGGTGCCCTGCCGCTACTTTCCCGAGGCGTCGTCGATCGATTTCTCGCGGAGCGTCACCTACGGCCTGTCCACGCTCGGCGTCATGGCGCGCTTCCTGCTGCGGAAGTGGGGGCTCGGGAACTCGAGACTGTTCGCGCGGCGGCCCTGATCACCCGATCCCACGGAGCCCAGAACAGGTTGCAGATCAGGAACGGGAAGAAGACCGGCCCCATCACGTAACGGATGCCGAGCTGCATGAGGAACACCGCGGGAACGATGATCCACCGCGACGTGCGGTGGAACAGCGCCAGCGGATAGCCGATCTCGAGAAGGATCGTGCCGAGGGCGATCGCCTTGCAGGCGATCTGGTCCCGGGCGATGTCGAGCCCCAGCGACAGCAGGGTGCCGGGGTTCTGGTACTGGTGCGTGATCAGGAGGATCGGCATCGTGTCCGAGAAAACCCACTCGAGGCCGGAGCGCTTGAGCTTGGACACGCCCGCCGCGACGAAGATCAGCGCGAACGTCACCTGCGCGGCGCGCACCGGCCAGGTGTACTCGCCGCTGGTTGCCGGCGGGTCCGCGAGCCCGGGAAGGCCGGGAGTCCGGTTCGGGCAAAGGCCGGGCGGCATCACGCGGCCGCGCCGGCGCCGCACCTCGTCCAGCGACCAGCGATCCCCGCAGGAGGACACGGCCAGGATCAGGCAGAGGATCACCACCAGGCCGTCCGAGTGGTTCGTCATGCCGAAGTTGTTGGGCAGGCCGAGCAGGAACAGGCCGGGGAGGAAGGCCACGATCGTGGCGACCCGCGTGAACAGGCCGACGCAGGCGAGGAGAAGCGAAGCCCGCCAGACCCATTGCATCGCGTTCAGGAGTCCCGGCGTCAGGCTCTCGAAGGACAGCGGCGCGTACAGCCAGATCGGCATCCAGAACACATCGGAGACGGTGGCCCAGGCGCTGAAGTCGCGTCCCAGGTAGTAGAGGAAGAACGACCCGTAGAAGAGAATCCGGCACACCGCCAGGTTTTCGGGCCCCGCGGGTTCGAACCAGAAGCGCATCCAGCGGTCGATGAACGGTGCGGAACCGCGCGTCCGCCCGGGCCCGGCCGCGCCGGACCGCCGCGGTTGCCCGGATCGATGCGGTTGCCCGGCTCGGCGCGCGTCCGGCCGCCTCCTCACCGGGGTTCCCTCACGACTTCCCCGATCAGCTTCCGATTGTGCGGCCGGTCCGCGTTGGCCGCCCGGGCGTCCAGTTTCCAGTAGAGGCGGTAGAGCCGAATCGCCCGGAACGGCGGCCCGTCGTGAAGCCCGGCCACCCGCCGCGCATCGTAGCGCTCCAGGCAGTCTTCGAGCGCTTCGCGGATCACCGCGGGGTCGCCGCGATCCTCGAACAGCCGCAGCGCCAGGTTGAACCGCGACGGGTCGAACGGATGGATGAATTCGGACGACAGCAGCGGGATTTCCTGTTCCGGAACGTCCACGGTGACGCCGAACGCCCGGATGAGCGTCAGCGACCGGCTGTTCACCACCCCCGAATACATGGCATAGGGGGAGATCGGCCAGTGTTCCTTTCCGGTGACGGTGTCGTACAGCGAGGCGCCGACCAGGAGAAGCAGGAGCGCGTGGATCTGGACCAGGCGGGTGCGGGTCATGGGTCCGGATGCTAGGGGGGTGGGATTTTCCGGTCAATGAGTCGGGTGGTCGAGGGCGGGAGCATGATTCCTCCCCCCTTTTTTTCGCTTTGGGCCTGTTCAGAAGGCCCGGTTCCGACTACTCTACAAGGTGATTGAGTATTGAATCTGTCCGAGGCGGCGGTTGCCCGATACCGCCCCTTGCTGTTTGCGCGCGCTGAGCTTGAACTCCGGCCTGCCTCCGCTCGTGATGGTTGCGGACATACTTCCACCCGGAATGGGGTTCACGTGCGACGTCTCCGAATCACGATTCTCGACCTGACCACCGAAGGGCCGACGACGGCGCTTTACGCCCGCCTCATGCACGCGAACCAGGCCGGCATCATGCCCCAGGTTCTGGGGGTCTGGTGCGAGGAGGCCGGTCACGACGTCAACTTCATCTGCTACACCGGGTTCGAGGATCTTCACAAGGAACTCCAGTCCGAAACCGACATCCTGTTCATCAGCGCGTTCACGCAGGCGGCGCAGCTGGCCATGGCCATCAGCAACCTGTACCGGAAGCGTGGGACGGTCACCGTGCTGGGCGGCCCTCATGCGCGGGCCTACCCGGAGGACGCGGTCAAGTATTTCGACTACGTGCTCGGGTTCACCGACCGGGCCCTGGTCAACGATGTCCTGACGGAGTGCGCGCAGCACCGGCCGGAAGGCGTTCACCTGTCCGCGCTCAAGCAGCCGCTGGAACTCCCGGGGGTCCAGGAGCGCTGGAAGTTCATCGAGCCGACGATCGCCAAGGCGCCGACGATCAAGGTCGTGCCGATGATCGGCAGCCTGGGCTGCCCGTACACGTGCAGCTTCTGCATCGACGCCGATGTGGACTACCAGCCGCTCAGCTACGACCAGATCCGCGACGATCTCAGGTTCCTGCTCACGAAACTGAAGGACCCGATCGTCGGCTGGCACGACCCGAACTTCGGCGTCCGTTTCGACGACTACATGAACGCCATCGAGCAGGCCGCGCCGAACGGCGGGATCCGGTTCATCTCCGAGAGCTCGCTGTCGCTGCTGGCCGAGCCGCACCTCAAGCGGCTGAAGAAGAACGGCTTCATGGCCGTTCTCCCGGGCGTGGAATCCTGGTACGACATGGGGAACAAGTCGAAGACCGGCAAGCAGCACGGCCTGGACAAGGTGCACCAGGTGGCGGATCACATCAACATGATCATGCGCTACATCCCCTACGTGCAGGCCAACTTCGTCCTCGGTCTCGACTGCGACGAGGGGGCCGAGCCGTTCGAGCTGACGAAGAAGTTCATCGATCTCTGCCCGGGCGCGTTTCCCGGCTATTCGCTGCTCACCGCGTTCGGCCAGGCCACGAAGCTGAACCTCGGACTCCAGCGCGACAACCGCGTGCTGCCGTTCCCGTTCCACTTCCTCAACAACAACCACGCCATCAACGTGAAGCCGAAGAACTACGAGTGGACCGAGTTCTACGACCACGTCATCGACCTCACCAGCTACTCGTTTTCCTGGCCGCGGATCATGAAGCGCCTCGCCGCGAACCAGGGCGGGATCGTCAAGTCGATGAACTTCGTGCGCGCCGTTTCCTCGGAAGGGTTCGGCCGGATCCAGTATCACAAGCAGGTCCGCAGCCTGCTCGACACCGATCCCTCGGTGGTCAGCTTCTTCAACGGCGAAACGAGACAGCTCCCGAGCTTCTACGAGGACTACGTGAAGAAATCGCTCGGAGTCTTCTGGGACGCGCTCCCTGCCGGGGCCCTGATGCACAATCAGAACGCCTACCTGGAAGGGCTGGACGCCGCGGCCCGGAAGAAAGTGATGACCGAAAAGCCGGAAGTGTCCGTCACGGTCTAGGCAACCGTTCCGGTCTTCGGGAAACGCTTGCACCGCCGAAGATCCCTGCGCTTTACTTCCCTCCGATCCGACCTTTCCGATCCGGACCGCCCTGCCCGGCGAACGGGATCGGGAAACTTCAACGCCCCGGCTGCCGGGCGCGTCCACCAGGGGGAGTCTCGATGATCCGTTTCGTGCGCTCCACGATAGTGCGTTGTTCGTTTCCGGCGTTTTTTCTCCTCGCAGCGCCCCTCCCGGCACAGGCCGCCGACGAGCTGGCCGTGGCCAAGGACACGATCCGGATCACCGTCAGCCAGAGCAGCTGTTTCATGGGCGATGAAGGGTGCAAGAAGACCGATCTCGTCCTCTTCCCGGAACTCAAGTGCCATCTTTACGGCGCGCTGCCGAGCGGGTCGCAGCCCTGGGTGGAGTTTCGCGCGGCGGGAAATCCCCCGTTGCGGATGGACGCCTCGCTGGACGAGGTCTGGAATCACGACAACCGGTGGGAGATCATGGTCGGGAGCAGACGGTCCTCGAAGACGGGCCTCATCTATCCCGGCAAGATCCCCGGCGGAACGATCGAGTTCTCGATCGGCGTCCGCAACGAACTCATGGAAACGAACGCCGTCGTCTACGAAGGGTCGTTCCAGTACGAGAAATTTCTCATCAATCCCAAGGACGAGGGGACGGCGGACGTGTTCGTCAACGACGACTGGCGCCTTCCCATCGGCTACCTGTACATGAGCGACCGCGGACTGCACATCGTCACCTGGTATCGCGGGCGTCCGGGCGGCGTCAAGACGTTCCTGTTCCACAACGGCGTCGAGGTGGCCAAGAACGAGGGGTGCGGCATCGGTGACGTGAAGGATTTCGATCCGACGATGCGGATGTGGTGGGAGGTCGACTGCGAGCTGATCGGCGTGTACGGCAGCGCGGAAAAGGCCGCCTCCGGCTATGAGCCGAACTACGACCTGAGCGCGCATCCCGGGGATTACGAGATCAAGTGCCTGGCCGGCGGCAAGCTGGCCCGGGTGGTCAAGTTCACCGTGAAGGCGGACGGCAGTTTCGACAACGGCATCGCCACCTCCAACAGGCTCGGAAGCGACCGGGTCATCGTGCCGGTCGAAGTCCGCATGGACAATCCCGTCTGGAACAAGACGGCCTGGAAGACGGGAGCGTACTACGGGCACCCGCTGACGGGATTCGCGGGGCCGGAGTAGGGCTGCCCCTCCCTCCACCCTTTCCCCCCTGTGATATCCTTGTACCCGTCCCCAGCATCACAACCTCCGTTACTGCTTGTACATGCATGGGAGGCCCGTGGTCCCAGACGCCAGCGAAAACCGGGAAACGTCACTCGACCTGGTCCGGCGCATCCAGTCCGGCGATTCCGCCGCATGGGAGCCCCTGTACCGGCGCTACCGGGATCAGCTCATCCTCTTCATCCGTTTCCGGCTGGGGCCCGGGCTTCGGTCGCGCCTCGAGTCCGAGGACATCCTCCACTCGGTCTTTCGGGACGCCCTGTCCGACCTGAACCGCTTCGAGCCGATCCATCCCGATTCGCTGAACCGCTATCTCCATGCCTGCGTGCTCAACAAGATCCGGTCCAAGGCCGACTACTACGGCGCGATGAAACGACAGGGTGAAGTGCCGCTGACCGACTCGGTCCTGGAAGGGTTCGGGGCGCCGGCGGGTGCGGTCACCTACACCGACCGGGCGCGCTACGAGAGCCTCGAACGCGCACTGGAGCGGCTCCCCGACGCCATGCGCGAAGTCGTCCTGCTGCGGAGGATCGAGGAGCTCTCGAATCAGGAGGCGGCGGCGGCGATGGGGAAGACTCCGGAGGCCGCGTCCAAGCTCTACAACCGCGCGCTGGCCCGCCTCGCCCTGACGCTCCGGAAACCGGCCCATGGCTGACGAGCGGCTGGAAGAGCTGATCGTCGAGTTTCTGGAGCGGCGCGAGGAAACGCCGTCGCTGACCCCGGAAGCGTTTGCCTCGGAGCATCCCGGCTCCGGTGACGACCTGCTCGCCGCGCTCCGCGCCGCGCTGGACATCGACGGCATGTTCACCGGCACCCCCGCCGTTCCGGACACGATCGGCGCCTACCGGGTTCAGGCGGAAGTCGGCCGCGGCGGCATGGGGATCGTCTACCGGGTGGAGAAGGACGGCCGGACGTTCGCCCTGAAGCTGCTCCCCCTGGCGCCGCTGCTCGGTCCGCGCATGCTCGAGCGGTTCCGGCGCGAGGCCGAAAACCTGGCCCAGCTTTCGCACGATTCCATCGTCCGCATTCACGAAACGGGGATGCACGGCGAGATGCCGTACCTCGTCATGGATCTCGTGGACGGCGCGCCGCTCCACCAAATCATGGAATCGCTGTCGATCGAGGCGGCGGCCGCGGTCGTCCGCTCGCTGTGCGAGGCCGTCCACTCCGCCCACTCGTGCGGCGTGCTCCACCGCGACCTCAAGCCGCAGAACGTCCTTCTCCGCCCCGACGGAACCGCCGTGCTCGTCGACTTCGGCCTGAGCGCCTGGGAGGACGTGCCCGGTCTCACGCTCACCGGCGAACTCGTCGGCACGCCCCGCTACATGGCGCCCGAGCAGGCGGACGGCGGCGCGCCGGACGCGCGCACCGACGTCCACGGACTCGGGCTCATCCTCTACGAGCTGATCACGCGCAAGCCGGCCCGGTCCGAGGCGAGCCGCGAGGACCTGCTCAAGGCCGTGCGGTACGGTCGCGTTCCCGCTCCGCGGCGGATCGACCCGGCCATTCCGAAGCCGCTGGAGAAGATCGCCCTGAAGGCCCTGGCCCGGCGGCCGGAACACCGCTACGCCTCGGCCGGGGAGATGGGGGAGGACCTTGCCCGTTTCCTGGCCGGCGGGGAGGTTCGCGCGGTCCCGCCCGGCCTCGCGACCCGCGCCTGGGACGGCATGGCGGCGGAGCCGGTGAAGGCCGCCGGTTTCGCCTTCGCGATCGTGCTGGCGGCCGTCCTCCTCGTTCAGGGCCTCCGGCCCCGTGACCCGGGCCCGGAGGATCTCGCGGCCGCCGCCGCGGAGCTGGACCGCGCGGCCACGCTCTGGCTGGACGGTCATGAGGAGCCGGCCCGCGAGGCCGTGCGGCGATCGCTGGATCGAAACCCGGGGAACCCGGCCGCGGTGGCCCTGGCGCTCCATCTCTCCGATGGGGCCGGGCGGTTTCGCCGCTCCGCGGCCGCGGACAGCGTGCGTCTCGTTCTCGACGCGTACGCCGCGCGCGACTGCCCGCTGGCGCTGGACAGGCTGGGTCGACTTCCGCCGGCCGGGAAGGACGCGCCGCTGCTCGTGGCCGTGTCGGCGCTCTGCGCCTCGGAGTCGGGGGAGGCCGCCAACGCCGAGGCGGCGGGCGTGGAAGCGGCGGGCCGGCTGCCGGGATCGGCGACCCTTCAGCGCAACCTGGCCCGAATTTTCCAGAGGCTCGGCCGCGGCGACGAGGCGGAGCGGATCTTCGAACAGGTCACGGTGATGGAGCCCGATTCCGCGCGGAGCTGGAGGGACCTCGCCAACGCGCGTCTCCGCCGCCGGAAGATGGACGAGGCGGAGACGGCGATCCTCCGCGCCCTGGAGCTGAAGGAGGATGACACGGCGGCCCTCCGCACGCTCGCGAATCTGCGCGTGCAGTCGAACCGCGGCGCCGAAGCGCGGGAGATCCTGCGCGGGTTGATCGCCGCGGACACCGCGAACGCCGGTCTGTGGTACGACCTCGGGTATTCCCACGACCTCGATCACCAGCTCGTGGAGGCCGAGGAAGCCTACCGCCGGACGGTCCAGCTCAGGCCCGACCATGGAAAGGCGCTCATCTGCCTGGCGAACCTGTATTCGGGGGCGTCGCGCGGCAACTGCCGGGGTTGCGACGAGGCGTACGCAGCCCATCCCGAGTATCTCGACATGGACAGGGCGGAGGAATACCTCCTGAAGAACCTGGATGCCGACGGCGGCGGCGACCCCTGGAGCGCCCAGTCGGCGCTCGACATCGCGCTGCGGCTCGAGGACCGCACGCGCGTCCGGAACACGCTGGAACGCCTGACCGCCGGCGCCGAAAAGACCCCCGCGGTGGTCCGGATGGAGGAACTGCTGGCCCGGATCCGCCTCATGGGTCGCTGAGGCCCCGGAAGCCTTGGGCTTCCGGGGTCCGGTACTGGGGGGCGCTCCACGGCCCCGTCACGAAAAAAATCGCCCCTTCCACAGATTCTTGTCCTCCCGCGCCCCCGTTTTCCTCTTGACCCTCCAGATGACCGGCCGGCGGAGGTGGCCGTCCCGCCGGAATAGGAGGTACGCCATGCATCCGTTGCGCTCACTGCTGCTGACCGCTGCCTGTCTCGTTGCTCCGTTCGGGGCGGCCTGGCCGCAAACCTCCGCCGTGCCGGCATCCAACCCTCGGGATCATGTTCCGGGCGAGATCCTCGTCCGCTTCCGCCCCGATGTCCTCGGTCCGGAAAAGGCGGCGATCGCCGGCCGCTTCGACGCCTCCGTGACCGCCTCCAGTCGCCGGCTCGACTTCGAAACGGTCCGCGTGACGCCCGGCGTTTCCGCGGGGGAGCGCCTCGAGGCGCTCCGCCGCGACCCGGACGTGGTCTGGGCGGAGTGGAACGGCTACTGCTACCCGGCCGACTGCGTGAACTGCCCCCAGGATCCGTACCTGACCGCGCTCGAGGACTCGCTGGGCACCGGGCAAAACCAGTGGGGCATCTTCCGGACCGGCCTCCCCGCGTTGTGGCGGAGCGGCGGAGGCGCCGCGTCCTCGGTGATCGTGGCGATCGTGGACACCGGCATCGACGACTTCACGGCGCCGCATCCCGACCTCGCCGCGAACGTGCACGCGGTCGGCCACGACTTCGTCGATGACGACGCGAACCCGACCGACGCCGGCGCGGGCAACCTGTACGGTCACGGCACGCACGTGGCCGGCATCGTGGCCGGCGTGGCCAACACGGTGGGGATCGCGGGGGTGGCCTACGACTCCCGGGTGATGATCGTGCGCGTTCTCGACTGCACCGCGGCCGGATGCCCCGGAAGTTTCGCGGACGTTGCGGCGGGGATCGAGTTCGCCGCCGACAACGGCGCCCGGGTGATCAACCTGAGCATCCAGAGCCCGGATCCGTCGAACGCGATCCGCGCCGCCATCCAGTACGCGATCGGCAAGGGGTGCATCGTCCTCGCCGCGTCCGGAAACCAGGGCGCGCCGTCCGTAAGCTACCCGGGTCGCTATCCGGAGGCGATCACCGTCGGCGCCACCAATGCCGCGGACCAGGTGGCGTCGTTCTCCAACTACGGTCCGGAGCTGGACGTGGTGGCGCCCGGCGTGGCCATCCTGAGCACGGTCCCTGGACCGGGCTATGCCCGACAGGACGGAACATCGCAGGCCACCCCGTTCGTTTCGGGTGTTGCCGCGATCGTGGCCCACCGGAACCCGAAGATCAAACAGGCGGAGATGGAAGCCTGGCTCAAGTCCCATGTCCGCCCGCTTCCGGGCGGCGACGCGGCGAAGGACGGGGCGGGGCGGGTCGAGTTCCTGGGACTCACCGACTGGAGCGACTTTCCACCTCCGGTGGCCGAGGCCTGGCACAAGAATTTCCTCTGGGAATGGCTCGGTGCGGACGCTTCGGCCGAAAAGTCGATCGCCGATCCGTTCGATACCGACTTCAGAGAAAACATCGGCGCGCCCCAGGCCGCGGACGGTCATGACGACGGCGTATTTCCCGCCTCGTTCGGCTATCTCCCGTATCTCCCGCCGCACATCGCGCCGCCGGGCGCCGCGGACTTCGGGCTGTCCGTGTCCCGCTTCAACGGACCGCGCTACGGCGCCGCTCCCACGAAGAGCCTTCATCTCGATGCCTGGTTCGACTGGGATTCGGACGGTGTCTTTGCGCCCGGCGAACGGGCGGTGTCCGACCACGTGGAAAACCCGGCCACCTGGGGAGCGAACACGA
Source organism: uncultured bacterium (assembly GCA_964596775.1). Taxonomy (GTDB): domain Bacteria; phylum Eisenbacteria; class RBG-16-71-46; order JABDJR01; family JAWXBZ01; genus CAZQVN01. The sequence continues at coordinate 6,231 of CAZQVN010000063.1, read as the reverse complement.
AACTCGTCACCCGGCCGATCACCCCGGCGGGGGCGCACATTCTCGGCAATCCGCTGCGGGTGCGCACGCGCCTGAACTACGGGCTGTCCACCGGGAGTCCCACGGACTCGGCGAAGTTCGGCGAGGTCGAGGACGCCGACATGGTGAACTACGTGGAAACGTTCGACGCCGGCACGAACTACCAGACCATGGATACCTGGGACTGGGTGCCGGATCCTTCACCCCCCTGCATGCACCGCGGCAGCGGCAGGATGGGCATCAGCATCCATCCCGCCGCGGGATCCCCCTGCAACGGGTTCATCGAGCGGATCAACGTCATGGCCACGCCGGCCATGAACTGGAAGGAGTACACGTCGGCCACCCTCGCGTTCTGGTACTGCCACCAGGCGAACAACTGCAGCCCGGCGGGTGATTTCTGCCACGTGCGGATCGACACCTCGGGCGTGAAGCACAGCCTGGCCGTGATCCCGATCGGCAGCGGCACGATGACGATCCCCCTTTCGGGGTACACCGGGAGCGAGGTCGTGCGCATCGAATTCGTGGAGCACACGGACTGGCAGGGGAGGATCGCGATCGACGACGTCATGGTCGTGGCGTTCGATCCGCAAAAACCGGCGACGGTCACGAACCTGTCGCTCGGCCGCACGGCCGGCACGACGACGCTCGACGCAAGCTTCACGGCGCCGAGGGAAAACGACGTGGCGGCCTCCCCGCCCACCGAGCCGGTTGCCAGCATGCTCGACCTCCGCTATTCGCGGAACCCGATCACAACCGAGGCGGCCTGGAGGAACGCCGACCGCGTCGACCCGCGCGACATCATCGGAGGACCCGGAGCGCCGATCTTCCCCCCCGGCAGCGCCCAGGCGATTCCCTTCCGCGCTCCGTCCGCCTTCCAGCCGTACTACGTGGCCATGAAGGTCGGCGACGAGGTGGTGAACCTGTCGTCGCTGTCCAACTCCCCGGGCGACAGCTCGCTGGCCACCCTCGGGGTCACGGTGACGGCGCTCTTCGACACCATCGGCGCGCCCGGCGACACCGTTTCGCTGCCGTTTTCGATCACGAACACCGGGAACACGTCGGACACGTTCGTCCTGACCGGCTTCGACACGCAGGGGTGGGACCTGCCGGGCACTCCGACCATCGTCATGCTCGGCCCGGGTTCGTCCACCGGGTTCAACCTGGAAGTGATCATCGACTCCCTGGCGACCGGTGGAGTCATCGATACCGTTCTGCTGCAGGCCGAATCGCTCGCCGATCCCACGGTCGACGACTGGGCGGAGGGGCATGTGCAGGTGACCGGCGGCACCTCCGCGGTGCCCGGGCTTCCGCCTGCCGGCGCGCCGGCGGTCGCCGCCGTGCACAGCCTGGGTCCGAACCCGTTCCGGAGCGCGGTCCGCCTGCGACTTTCGCTCGGAACCTCCGGCCCGGCGGCCGTGCGCGTCTTCGATCTCGCCGGGCGACTCGTGCGCACGCTCGCCGATCGCCCGTTTGCGGCCGGAGCCCACGACCTGGACTGGGACGGTCGCGACGACCGGGCGGTCCCCGTGGTGGCCGGCCTGTATTTCGTGGAGATGAGGGCGGGCTCCGCGGTGGCCTCGGAGAGGGTGTTGAAAGTTCGCTGACTGCTGTTTCGGCGGCCCGACGAAAATCCGTTTCGACTTTCGGGCTCCGATCATTGGAGGTGACCCATGAACGTGACCGGTACTTCGATTCGTCCGATCCTGTCGGCAGCCCGCCGCGGGCTGCTGTGCCTGCTTGCGGCACTCGGCCTGCTGGCGGCGGCATCCCCCGCGCAGGCCCAGATCGCCATTGGCTTCTGCCAGGGGCGCCCCGGCTCCTTCGACAGTTTCACGATCTCCTTCCTGATCTGCTGCCCCGGCGACCTCGTCCCGACCCGGGTGACCGCCACGACGGCCGTCGTGGACTGCTCCGACGCGGGCGCCGTCATGGGAGCCGTGAACGCCGCGGTCGGCGGCATGATGTTCGGCGGCGCGCCGATCTTCGGCCCGCCGGTGGCCGTGCCGAGCCCGATCGGGGGGCAGGCCCGCTACGAGTATCCGCTGTCCGGACCGTTCGCGGCGTCCGGGTGCTGCATCGTGGGCGGCTCGGTCTCCTTCCGCTGCGGCACGATGTCGCTCCGGATCAATCCGCCCTGCGGCAAGCCCGGTTTCCCGCCCGGCGACGGCCGCCCGGTAAAGCTCTGCCTGGACAGCCCGCCGCCGCCGTTCCCGACCACGCTCGCCATCAAGCTGGAAGGCTGCCCGATCATTTTCGTGCCGCTCGACGGCACGGAATCGGCCGCGGTGGTCCGGGGGAAAGTCCTGGCCGCCCTGGCCGCGGCCGGGTACACGGCGTTCCTGAATCCCGACGACAAGGTGGAGATCACCGGGGACTGCACGGGCGGTCTGCCCACCGGCGTGGACGAGTTCGGGCTGGTCGGAGGTCACCCGATGGACCTGGGGATCGAAATCTGCCCGCCGCCGGAGGAGCCGACGCCGTACGAGCCGACGACGTGGGGGAGGGTGAAGAGCCTGTATCGAGGCTAGACGAGCAACGAGAGGGAGGGCACGGCGGGGTGCGATGGTTCAAGCCATCGCGCCCCGCCTGTTTTTCCTGTACCGGAAGGGCCCGTCGATCGCCTAAACTTGTCCCTTCGTTCAGCGGGCCGCACCCGTTCCCGTCCGAATTGCCGGCGCATCAAGAGGAAGAATCATGCCATCGCCCGCCCACCGACCCTGGACCAGGGGATCCGTCCGCGCGACCGCCACGGCAGCGCACCACCGGGTCGTTGCGTTCCTGTTGCTCTTCAGCCTTCTCCCCGCCGTCCTTCACGCCGGACCGCCGGCCGGCTACTACAATTCGGTCAATCCGGACACGCCGGCCCAGCTCCGTTCCACGCTCCACAGCGTGATCCAGGACCACACGCGCTACCCCTACTCGTCCTCGGGAACCGACACCTGGACGATCCTCGAGATCGCGGACCAGGACCCGGCCAACTCGTCGCGCATTCTCGACCTGTACCGGAACCGGAGCCTGGCCAAGTTCGGCGGCGGCACCGGCCCCTACAACCGGGAGCACACCTGGCCGAACAGCTACGGCTTTCCGGACGACGGCGGCACGAACTACCCCTACACGGACTGTCACCATCTTTTTCTCTGTGACGTGAGCTACAACAGCGATCGCGGGAACAAGCCGTTCGGCGCGGCCACGGCCGGATCCACGGAGCGCGTCACCGACGTCAACAACGGGCAGGGGGGCGGCTCGGGCGTTTTCCCGGGCAATTCGAACTGGTACACCGCCTCGATCTGGCAGACCTGGAACGGTCGCAAGGGGGATGTGGCCCGCGCGATGTTCTACATGGACATCCGCTACGAGGGGGGCAATCACGGCATCACCGGGGCGGCCGAGCCGAACCTGATCCTCACCGACAACATCGGGCAGATCGCGACCACCGGCGGCAACGCCTCGGTGGCGTACATGGGCCTGCTGTCCGTCCTGCTCAAGTGGAACGCCGAGGATCCGCCGGACGCGCGCGAGATGGCGCACACCGACGCGGTCTTTTCGTTCCAGGGAAACCGCAATCCGTTCGTGGATCACCCGGAGTGGGCCAACGCCCTCTACGTGGCGAGCACCGGGCCGACCATCGTCTCCATCCAGGACGTTCCGAACGACCAGGGGGGCTTCCTCCAGGTGAGCTGGCAGCGCAACTCGCTCGACGTGGCCGGTTCGGCGTGGCCGATCGATCACTACACCGTGCAGCGGCTGTCGGGTAGCTGGGTGGATGTGGCGTCGATCGCCGCGAACACCTCCACCGGTTACCTGCTCACGATCCCGACCGCGGACATCGCCTCGCCGTCGAACCCCGCGCCGTTTTCCAGCTACCGGGTGATCGCCGTGGAACCGGGCGGCACCGTCCGCCCGTCCGGCACGACCGTGGCCTATTCCGTGGACAACATCGCACCCCCGGCGCCTTTCGTGTCGCTGGATGAAACCGGAACGCCGGATGTCCTGTCCTGGACGCTGCCCGCGATTCCGGACTTCGACAAGGCCTGCGTCTACCGCGGGACATCCTCCGGATTCACGCCGGGAGCGCCGCTCGCCTGCACGTCCGGCACGAGCTATCTCGAGTACGACAGCCCGCCGCACTACTACGTCGTGCGCTTTTCCGACACGCACGGCAACTGGAGCGCCTGGAGCAACGAGGTGGGCACCACGGTGTCCGCGGTGCCGGTCGGTGCGGCACCCCCGGTGACGGCGATCACCCGGATCTCGCCGAACCCGTTCGGGTTCCGGACCGGCGTGGCGTTCACCGTTTCGAGCAGCGGTCCGGTGCGGATCGATCTCTTTTCCGTGGCCGGACGCCGGGTGCGGTCGCTGCTGGATGGCGTCAGCGATCCCGGAGCGTTCCAGGTCTTCTGGGACGGAACGGACGACGGCGGCGATCGCCTGCCCGGAGGGTCGTATTTCGTCCGGCTGTCGGGGAACGGCCGGGCGGACACGCAGAAGGTGGTTCTGATCCGCTGATCGGTACCCGGCCGCCGGAGACGCTGCGCCGCTGGAGACGGCGGCTTACCGCACCACCGTCATCCTGCGAACGAGGTGGACGGGTCGGCCGGACTCGATCCCCCGGCCACCGACCCGGACCCAGTAGACGCCGCTTCGCCGGGGACTCCAGGAGAAGGACTCCGCCCCCGGCCCGACATTCGCCATCGATTGAAAAAAGAACCGCCGCCCCGTGACGTCGTGAATCGAGACATCAACACGGCAGGCCTCGGGCAGGAGCAGAGTCATGCGGGCCGTCCCGCTCATGGAGTAGGAAACGTCCAGATCCGGCCCGACCGCCGGCGCCGGAGACACCGAAACCGTGGCCGTGTTCATCTTCCCGATCGTTGCCTCCCCCCTGGTGAAGTCGGCGACGTCGTCGTCGGTGTCGGTGCCGCTGGGCACGCGGGCCACGGACTCGTCGGCGATGCCCGTTGCGTCACCGTCCTGGCCCGGTCCCGGAGCCCCGTCGCCGGGGCCATCGCCCTCGGGATCGTCGCCGATCTCGACATCGTCGGCCACCGCACCGAAGGGATCGCGCAGTTCGAGGTAGACCTGGTTGGCCATCGCTCCGGGGGGATTGCCGATCACCAGGTACCCCCCGGCCAGGAACGCGGTCGGGGAGCTTCCCGCGGAATAGCGGAGGATCGTGCCGCCGGGCGCCCCAAGGTTCAGCACGTCCGGTGTGGCATCCAGGAGATGGAGACTCCATCCCGACAGGTTCACGGTGCTGGAGGATGCGTTGTACAGCTCGATCCATTCGTCGCCGCTGTCGATCGTTCCCGATCCGGGAACGTCATTGAACAGGGTGCCGTCGCCGCCGGAACTCTCGTTCCAGTCCCGCTGAGGGTCGGTCACGACCTCGTTGATGAGCACCAGCGGCGGATCGGAGTTCGGCGCTCCGATCGTGGCGGCCTGCTTCACGAAATCGGCCACGTCGTCGTTCGTGTCGACGGCGTTCGGAACCCGGGCGACGGCCTCGTCGGCCACCCCGGTCGCGTCGCCGTTCTCTCCCGGTGCGGGCGCGCCGTCTCCGTTCCCGTCGCCCTCCCAGTCGTCACCGACCTCCAGATCGTCGATGACAACGGCCGAGGCGTTGCGCAGGACGAGGTAGACGCTGTTCTGCATGTCGCCGGGCACGTCGCCGAGAACGAGGCGCCCCCCCGGCTGGAATGCACTCAACGAACTGCCGGGTGAAAAAACCAGAAACGTGGTTCCAGGACTGGACAGGTTGAGCGTGGCGGGGCTCGAATCGCGCATCTCGAGTGTCCAGCCGGTCAGATCCACCACGCTTGCCGATACGTTCACGATCTCGACCCACTCGTCCTGGCCGGACACCGTGCCGGTGCCCGGGACGTCGTCGAACGGGACTCCGTTGCCGCCGGACGACTCGTTCCAGTCCCGCTGGGGGTCGGTCACGACCTCGTTGATGAGGACGCCCGGGGCGGCCAGGGCAGGGGTGCTCAGACCAACCAGCACTTCGAGAGACCCCACCAGGAGGAGAGGAGCGACGAACCGCAGGCTGGTCAAAAGGGATCCTCCGTCCAGGCTGTCATGGCGGCCTTCGAGGCTTCGATCACGCGCCATAAGTCTACATTATCCCCCGGTCGTTTCTGCATTCACAATCGGGTGGTGCCCTCCGAGAATGTCGTGGGACTCCCGAAGCAGATTGCTGAAAACAGGAAACCG